>CAZFLM010000012.1:67116-120670 GCA_964519955.1 uncultured Chthonomonadaceae bacterium
TTGAGGTCCCAGACTCGGAGTGTGTTGTCGTCTGAGCCGGAGATGGCGGTGTTGCAGTCGTTGGCGAGGGCGACAGCGCAGACGCAGTCGGTGTGCCCTTCGAGGACGCGCGTGCACTGTCCGGTCTTGAGGTCCCAGACTCGGAGTGTGTTGTCGTCTGAGCCGGAGATGGCGGTGTTGCCGTCGTTGGCGAGGGCTACACCGCGGACGATGCCGGTGTGCCCGCGCAGGACGCGCGCGCGGGGCCGTTTCCGGCCGGAGGCCGGCCTGGGGGGGCGGGCGGTCGGGGCGGTGGCGGCCCGCAATCTGGCGTACGCCGCCTTCCGCATCCAGCCCCGCCACTCGATGCTCAGGAACGGCGCCAACGATGCAGGGCATGGCGAGCGATCCAGGCGCACCGTCAGGAGGCGGCGCTCGCCGTTCTGAGGATCGCGGAACCGGAACGTGTAGCTCTCCAGTCGCCCCCAGTCCAAGCCGAGCGCGTTGGCGGAGACGCAGACGACGAGCACACGGGAGCGCTCCAGGCCCTCCTCCGTCTGCGCGGGTGTGGCGTCGCCGCGCTCGTCGAACCAGACGCGCAGGCCGTCGGCCCGGAGGCGCTCGGCGATGTCGCGGACGACCTGCGTGTCCGCCGAGCTGTGGCTGAGGAAGACATCGTACTGGAAGTCGTCCGGCATGGGTCGCTCCCGTTCGGGCGGGTGGCTGGGGTTTGCGCCAGGTTAAGGCATCTGGGCGCGGTTGTCAAGGGCTCCCGGCCTTCTTCCGGGTGGACCCCATCCAGTCGCCGCGCGCCGCCGGGCGGTGGCCGTCATCCCCAACCGACGTTGTGCGGAATCTGGCCGGCTTCTCTTCCGCGCAGAGTCTTGCCGGACCCCTCGCAATAGCGGCTCGGGGTGACGGCGCCCGGCTCATTGCACCCTCATGCCCCTGGGCGACCACCGGCGACGTCTCACGCCCGCGCCCCCCTCACCTCAGCAGCCGCGCCAGGAACTCGCGCGTCCGGGGCTCTAGCGGGTTCTGCAGGACCTGGGCGGGCGGGCCTTCCTCCACGATGCGGCCCTCGTCCATGAAGACGGCGCGGTGGGCGGCCTCGCCGCGCGAGCCGTCAACCGGGCGGCGGCTCCGGCGTGAGAAGAGGGCCTATCGCTGCCAGGACTTGCGGGATGCGGACCGTGGCATAGCGCCAGACGCGCCGGTAGTCCACGCGGTGGTAGGCGTGTATGTAGAAGTTGCGGAGTTGGACGAGATCCGTCCACTGGACATCACCATGCGTCTCTCTGAACGCTGTGGACACCTGGCTTGCGGCCTCGCCCATCACCGCGATCTCATGCACCACCGCCGCCTGGGTCTTCCGGTCCTCCAGGAACTCCTCGCGCGACATCGTGCCGATGAACTCCAATACGCGCGAGGCCGCCTCGGCTATGTCCGCCAGCAGCACCCGGTCATCGCGCATGGATCCGCTCCACGCGTGCCAGGACGGACTCCCGGAAGCTGGCGCTGCAATCGGTGTCGAGGGCGTACCGGGTCAGTAGATCCACCTTGCGGCCCACAATGCGCTCTAGTTCCTGACGCATGTGGACTTCGTCGATCAGGTCCCACCCGTCGTCCTCATCGAAGTCTGCCAAGAAGTCGACATCGCTGTCGGGTCGGAAATCATCGCGGAGGACGGAACCGAAGACACTGAGTTCGCGGATGTTCCATCTGCTGCAGAACGCTCGAATCTCCGGAGCATCCAGGCGTATCCCGTGCGGCGACATGGTCAACTGGCCTCCAATGGAGCGTCTGGAGCGCAGGCGGTGCTCGTAGGGCACTCCACTCGGTCGGTTCGCCCCATGTAGTGATCATCCCTGCTTTCGTACCGCCCCACAGCCCTCGGCGTCGCGCGTGAGGGATCGGTCGCTCCCCTCACTTCAGCAGCCGCGCCAGGAACTCGCGCGTCCGGGGCTCCTGCGGGTTCTGCAGGACCTGGGCGGGTGGCCCTTCCTCCACGATGCGGCCTTCGTCCATGAAGACGGCGCGGTGGGCGACCTCGGCGGCGAAGGCCATCTCGTGCGAGACGACGCACATCGTCATGCCGTCGGCGGCCAGGGCGCGCATCGTCTTCAGTACCTCGCCGACCATTTCCGGGTCGAGGGCGGAGGTGGGCTCGTCGAAGAGCATCAGGTCGGGCTCCATCGCCAGGGCGCGGGCGATGGCGACGCGCTGCTGCTGGCCGCCGGAGAGTTGGTGCGGGTAGGAGGCGGCGCGGTCCTCCAGTCCTACCTTGGCGAGCAGGCTCAGGGCGCGTGCCTCCGCCTCCGCCGGCGCGATGCCCAGCACGTGGCGCGGCGCGAGGGTGATGTTCTGCTGCGCCGTGAGGTGTGGGAACAGGTTGAAGCGCTGGAAGACCATGCCCACCTTGCGGCGCAGCAGGTCGCCGTCGTGCGCGCTGGTGAGGGCGTGGCCGCACACGTGCAGCGTGCCCTCGGTCGCCTTCTCCAGCCCGTTGATGCAGCGGAGCAGCGTCGACTTGCCGCAGCCCGACGGTCCGACGAACACCACCACCTCGCCGGCGCGCACGGTCAGGTCGATGCCGTCGAGCGCCTGGATGTGGCCGAAGCGCTTCTTCAGGCCCTCGACGCGGACCATCGCCTCAATGCTGCTCATGTGTGCCCCACCGCCTCTCGAGCGCGCCGGCCAGCACCGTCAGCGGCACCGTGAGCGCCAGGTAGAACAGGCCCACCATCGGCCACACGATCATCGGCGCGGCCAGCGTGCCCGTGAGCTGCTGCCCCTGGCGCGTCAGCTCCACGAGCGCGATCACCGAGACGAGCGACGTGTCCTTCAGCAGCGCGATGGCCTCGTTCGTCAGCGGGGGCAGCACGCGGCGCGCGGCCTGCGGCAGGATGACCAGGCGCATGGCCATGCCGCGCGTCATGCCCAGCGAGCGCGCCCCCTCCATCTGCCCCACGTCGATGGACTGGATGCCCGCGCGGAAGATCTCGGCAACGTACGCGGCGCTGTTCAGCGAGAACGCCAGGAGCGCCGAGGGCCACTGGCCGAGCCGGATGCCCGCCGCCGGCAGCACGTAGTACACCGTGAAGACCTGGACGAGCAGGGGAGTGCCGCGCAGAATCTGCGTGTAGAGGACCGCGAGCCACTTGCCCGGCCGCCACCGCCCCACGCGCAGCAAGGCGATCAGCAGCCCCAGCGGCAGCCCGCAGAGCAGCGCGGTCACGGTCAGCTCGACGGTCGTCACCGCGGCGCGCGCCAGGGCAGGGGCGACGATCGGCACGATCTCCCGCGCGGTGCCGCCGGTCTTGCTGGCCGAGTCCTTGCCGAACCACTTGGCCTGCAGCGCCGCGAACTCGCCGCGCCCCTTCAGCCGCTCCAGCGCCGCGTTCACGTCCGCGATGAGCGCCTTGTCCTCGGGCCGCGCCGCGATGCCGTAGTGCTCGGTGGTGAGCAGCGTGCCGGCCACGGTCAGGCTCTGGTAGCCCCGGTTCAGCATGTGGCGCACGACCGGCGAATCCGCGACCACCGCGTCCACGTTCCCGTTCTGCAGGTCGAGCAGGGCCAGGTCGACCGTGTTGTACTCGCGGTACTTCACCTGGGGGTACTTCTTCAGCACCTCCTTGGCGGTCGTGTTGATCTGGATGCCGACCGTCTTGCCCGTGAGCGACGCCATGTCCGGGTAGATCGTGCCGCCCTTGCGCGACGCCAGCGCCTGCCCCGCCGTGTAGTAGGGCTCCGAGAAGGCCATCTGCTTGGCGCGCTCGGGGGTGATGGTCACCGCGGACATGACGATGTCGAACTTGCGGGCCTGGAGCGCGGCGAAGATGCCGTCGAAGCCGCAGTTCACCCACTGCAGCTTAACGCCCATCTCGCGGGCGAGCGCGTTGCCCAGGTCGATGTCGAACCCGGAGAAGCGCTCGCCCTCTTGGTACTCCAGGGGCGGGAACGCGGCATCGCAGCCGACGACGAGTGTGCGCCCGGCGCGGGAGGAGGCGCCATGCCGGCCGCAGCCCGCCGCCAGGAGGCCGACGGCGAGCACGACCGACAGCGCCACCAGAGCGCGGCGCATCAGCCCGATCCGTCCGACACGGGGTCCACCGTGGGTTGTCTGCAGCTCACTACTCCTTCTTGAACGCCAGCTTGGCGAGGTCCTTGTACCCGATGAGCTTGATGCCGAGCGAGTCGATCAGCTCGCGCGTCTTCGGGTCGGTCATGATCTGGTACTCGTTCCAGCGCGCCTCCCAGTTGCCGGTGATCGCGCGGATCTCGGGGTCGTCGAGGGCCAGGTGGACGATGAACTCCGTGACGCCGGGCTTCAGGTTGCGGAACGCGTCGTAGTAGTGCTTGCGCCGGGTCTCCAGCGTCTTGCCCTCCGAGTCCTCCTTCAGCAGGTCGAGGAACACGAAGCCCTGCTTCTTCAGGTCGCCGTACGAGGCCATCGCGTCGAAGCCGAAGACCTCCTTGGCCTCCTTGATGCGCTCCGGCGTGGGGAAGAGCAGCATCGGCATGACGCCCGTGTCCAGGCCGACCTTGGCGTAGACCGGGTAGTACTTGCCGACGAAGAGCGTGCCCATGTGGCTGTCGATGTGCGTGGGCTTGATGCCGAAGGCACGCGCCCGGGCAATCTGCGCGCGGATCTCCTTCTCCACCTCGGCGGGGCTCGCCGCCACGGCCGTCTCCTCGACCTCGTGGTGGATGAAGCCCTCCTTGTCGATGAGGCCGGGGACCTGGTCGCGCGGCGCCACCGTCGGCCAGCGGTACAGCTTCCACTCGCTCGTCAGCGTGAGGTGGATGCCGAAGTCGGCTTCCGGGTGCGCGCGGCAGTAGGCGGCGATCTCGGGCATCCAGGCGCACGGAACCATGATGCTGGCGCAGGTGACGACGCCCTTCTCCATGGCCTGGGTGGTCGCCATGTTGACGGAGTGGCACATGCCGGCGTCGTCGGCGTGGATGATGAGCAGGCGGTCGGTCGCCTTGTAGCCCAGGCGTTCGGCGAGGGTCTTCTCCTGGGCGTTGGCGAGCATCGATGCGGCGGCGAGTCCGGCGGTCAGAGCGGCGAGCAGGACGAGCTTCACGGTGTTCCTCCCGGCTGGCTGTGGTCACGCGGATACGGCAAGGGGGTTCTGCAAAGCCGGGCCGATCACCTGCATGCCGGCCGCGCGAGGCGCCACCGATGGCTGGCGTGCAGGGCGCTGCAGGCAGCAGGCCGCGCCGCGCTGCAGAGGCGCAGCGGGCACGGCCTGTCGATCGGGGATGGTGCGGGGCGCTGAGCCCTGCGCCGGGACTGCCGCATCAGTTGGGAAGGCGGTTGCGGGGCGCCTTGGTGCGCTGGCCGTCGGGCAGCACGACGCTCTCGGGCTCGCCGTTCGCTGCCTGGCTCTTCAGCTCGTCGGCTGTCGGCTGGGGCAGGTTCGAGAAGCCTCGGCCGACGAGCGGCTTCCGGCCTGCGTCGAGCCCCCAGAACGCGACCGACGGAACGCGGTGGCCATTCCTGGTCACCTCCTCCTGCCGGATGCCCAGATAGCGGACCTCCGGATTGCTGAGCACTTCGCTGAGCGGCGAGCCCGGCAATGACCGGAGCAGACCCGCGATCTCAGGAGTTAGCGCCACGCCGCCAGGCGCCTGGGCTTGCGCCACCAACTGCGGGCACCGGTGCAGCACCACGAGCAAGGAGCGACCCGCGATCGCTTCCTGCATGACAGGGAACTCGGCGACCAGCCGCTGCAGTTGCTTGGGGCTCAGCTCGTCGGCGACAGCAGCCACCTGCGCGATCGGCAGGCACTTGCCCGGTTTTGCAGCCTGTCGGAGCGCAGACAGGATGCGCTCCGGGATTCTCACCTCGTCCATGGGCCAGGAGATGGTGGAGACGAGCAGGATGCCGTTGCGCCACTTGGGCATCACGTCGCGGAACCAGGTGCCCAGGGCGGCGCCCCAGAGCGACTGCCAGTACTCGCCGATTGTGTGCCCGGTCGGGTCGACGAGCATGTCGTTCCGCGGGTCCTCCCGCAGGCGCGCGAACACCGGCACCCGCGCGCCAAGCGCGATGGAGCGCGCGCGGTTCTCCAGGTCGGTCATGTCGCCGTCCGGTGCCGCCGGTGGCACTCTCAGCGTCGAGGCGTCGGCCGGCGTGATCGGGCTAGGCTGCCCGGTCTGTGCGGCCACCGGCGCCACGGTCTTGGCGGACGCTGGATCGTCCTGGCCGTCGCCATCCAGGACCCAGGCGTCGTACATGGCGTTCCGGTAGGTTCGCGCCAGCGGCACGCCGCCGGCGATGGGGACCTCTGATTCGCCGAGCCGGCCGGCGTACAGGAGCGGGATTCCGCCGAAGTCCATGCGGTGGAGGACGACCTCGTTGCCCATCGGCGTGCCCTCTTGTTGGCCGGCCGCTGCGCCGGGGTGCGAGGCTCCCGGAGCCGGGATGCGCAGTGGTTCGCCGGCGATCGCTCGCTCCAGGTCGTCCTGGCTCGCGCACTGCTTCACCAGTTCAACCGCCGGCCAGAGGCGTTCGGCTGTCAGGCCGAGGTACAGCTGCTGGGTGTTGCCGTAGATGCTCAGCAGGGCGGCCTCGCGCTGGGCCTCGCTGCCGTCAACCGCTTGCAGCAGCGTGTCGGCGTGCCGCCGGAAGGCCGTACTCATCCACGACTGGCGCTCCCGCGCGAACTGGTCGGCGCGCCACGGGCGGCCAAGGGTGTAGGAGTGCTTCTCCTTGGACCCCTCGGCGTGCCACTCCAGCTCCCCCTTACGGTAGCTGAGCAGCGACCAGAGCGCGTTCATTGCGTCGGCCACCGGCAGGCCGTCACAGTAGGCCTGAACGTAGACATCGGCCGTGCCATCCCTGCGGTCGGCCGCCAGGGCGATGCCGGTGGTCTTGGCGATCTTCTCCAGCAGCGCGCCGAGGCGTGTCCGCGGCTCGCTCAGCGCGATCTTCGTCTCGAGCCGAGCATCGGCGGTGCGCATCTCGGCGGTGATGGCGCCGGGTTCGGTGGGCCCAGCGTCGGCCAAGCCTTGCGGTACGGGCAGGAGGGCCAGTACCGCAAGGCAGGCGTGGTGTCGCCTGCCTTGCATTCCGTCGTTGTCCCTAGTCGCCCGTCGTGGGCGTGGTCGTGTCCGGCGGGGTCGAGGTCGGGCCCAGGACAGAGAACCCACTGAACAGCGAGTGGCTGGTGGTCGCCTGTCCCGTTCCCCATACACCGTAGTCTCCCACACCGAAGCTCCAGGAGTTGCCCACACTGAAGGTCCGCACTTCGCCAATCCCGAAGGCGTCAATGGCCCCATACATGTACCAAGAGGCCTCTTGTCGGTGGCTTCCGAGCGTAATGGCCCCGGTGACCCAGGTCGCGTAGACCTCGCCGGCGACGGTTCCTGTGGGCGAGAAGAGGACGGTGCATTGGCCGGACACCACGACGGTGCCATCGGCTGTGCTGACGCTGTACCTACCGTCGACAGGGCTAACAGACTGGACTGTGGGGGTGATGGTGACGCTGCACATGCCGGGTCGGACGAGCATGACAAGCGACAGAACGGACAATGCGATTGCGGCGGCACGGCCTGTCATTGTCGGTTCTCCTAGGGTGTAGTTCGAGTGCGGAGTCGCCAAGCTGGCCCTTCTGAGACCTGCTAGGGGCGCGCGGGGGCGAGCGTTCTCGCGGCATGGCGCAGCCCGCGCCGCAGGAGCACTTGCGGTGTCGGCCCAGGTGGCGGAAGTGGAAGCAGTTCGCGAACGACATGCCCAAGTGCACCCGCGATAGGCTCCAAGTACCGTGTCACAGTCTACGGAATCGCTCTGAGGATAGCACCATCTGCGGTCCTAGTCAATCTGTGGCTCAGCGCTCGTGTGAGCCCAGTGTGGGGATTGCACTTCAGTAGCAGCGCGAACTGGTCGGCGCGCCACGGGCGGCCAAGGGTGTAGGAGTGCTTCTCCTTGGGCCCCTCGGCGTGCCATTCCAACTCCGCCTTGCGGTAACTGAGCAGCGACCAGAGCCCATTCATAACGTCGGCCACAGGCAGGCCGTCGCAGTAGGCCTGAACGTAGACATCGGCCGTGCCATCCCTGCGGTCGGCGGCGAGGGCGACGCCGGTTGTCCTGGCGATCTTCTCCAGCAGCGTGCCGAGGCGCGTGCGCGGCTCGCTCAGCGCGATCTTCGTCTCGAGCCGAGCATCGGCGGCGCGCATCTCGGCGGTGATGGCGCCGGGGTTTTCGGGTGCGGCCGCGCCGTCGGCGCACGCCGCCGTCCTGCTGCAAACGGCCAACGACAGCATGCAAAGGGCGATGACGGCGGCACGGCCTTCCATCTGCTGACCTCTTGTGGCGAAGCGTTGCAGACCGCAGCCGCTCTTCGGTGGAACTGGCAACGGGATTCCGCGCGGCAGCGGCCGTCACCTGCCGCCGGAGGCGTGTCCGGCACCGATGCGCGTATCGCGCGGGCGTCTTGGCGTCTTCACCGAACCTTCATCGATGGGGTCTATAACATAACCAAGGTCGCGGGGCGCAGCGGTTCCAGTTGATGTGATCGGCCCCATCGGCGGCCTCTGTTGGGAGCTGTGGGCGCAGTCGTGTCGGTGACACCGTCAAGCTGCGTAGCTCTACCCTCCGTTCTCGATCCGTGCCCCGGGGGCAGCCGGGGCACGGATCGAGATGGCACATGTGCTGATCAAGCTGCGGTGCTCTATGGCGGACCCGCTCGGATCGTTCCCTCGCAGGATCGATCTGAGGCGGGTCCGCTTTGCGTTTGTGGGTGGCGCCGACGCGCCTGCACATCGGGTCCTGGCAGAGGCGGCCCGGCCTTGCATGCACGGGCCTTCAGTGGGGGGGCGCAGTCTGCCGTCGCTGTCTGTCGGAGCCGGTGCCGCGGTTCCGCACGGCCGGAATGCCTGTTGCCGGAGGCGCGTGCGGCCCCGAGGCGCGAACAGCACGCGCGTTTCTGGGTCTTCACCGAACCTTCATGTACGGGGTCTATAACGTAACCAAGGTCGCGGGCCGCGCCGGTTACAGTTGCTGAAGACGGCCCCTGGGCGGCCTTTGTGGGGAGCTGCAGGCGCAGACGTGTCGGTGACGCGGCCCGGATGCGTGGCTCTTCACCCCGTTCTCGCAGCCGTGCTCCGGGGGCAGCCGGGGCACGGCTCGAGATCCGCAGTTGGTTTGGCTGAAGGGCAGGCACACTCCTCTCCGTGCCTGCCCTTCAGCCGTTGTCTGCACTCCCGCAGGCTCATCAGTGCGGCAGAGCGTCTGGAGGCACCGTGATGCGCTCTCCGTTCGGCCGCGTGATGACCTTGGAGCCGTCGGACGCGGCTCTCTCCTTCTGCTCCTCCAGTGTAGGCTGGCGCACGTTCGCGACCTCGGTGCCTATGGTCTGCCGCCCGTCCTTGTCCAGCGCCCAGAAGATCATCGCACGCGTCGGCTTGCCCAGGCGCCGGCTGTCCTTCTCGGTGATAGCCAGGTACCTGGCCTCCGCGCGGTCGACAACGACGTTGAGCGGCGACGCCGGCAGGGAGTGAATCACGTCCAGCACCTCCGGCGTCAGGGGGACGCCGGTCGGGGATTGCGCCTGGCGGATCAGGTCCGGGTACCGGTGCATCAGGATGAGCATCCCTCGGCAGCGGATCGCTTCGTCCATCACTGGGAACTCGGTCACGAGACGCGCCAGTTGCCTGGGCGTCAGCACATCCGCCACCGCCGCGACGTCGGCGATCGGCAGGTACTCCCCAGGCCTGGACGACCGGCGTAGGGCTGCGAGTATCCGCTCGGGGATGGGGTCATCGTCCATCGGCCACGAGATGGTGGTTACCAGCAGCACCCCGCCACGCCACTTGGGCATCACGTCCTTGAACCAGGCGCCCAACGCCGTTCCCCACAGCGCCTTCCAGTACTCCGAGATGGTGTGCCCCACAGGATCGGGGAGCATGTCGTCGCGCTGGTCCTCGCGCAGGCGCACGAACATCGGCTGGCGCGCCTCTACCGCGATGGCCTGCATGCGCAGCTCCAGGCTAGACATGCGGCCCTCCGGTTCGCCTGGCGGCACCTGCACCACGCTTGCGGAGCCGGACTCGCGGCCGTCGGTCCTTGTCGCGGAACCGCCGGCGCGCGTCGCCCCAACCGGCTTGAGCGATGCCGGGTCGTCCTTTGCATCTCCATCCATCAGCCACGCCGCGTACATGCTGTTACGGTAGGCGCGCGCCAGAGGCACGCTCCCGGCGATGGGCGTCAGGTTCTCGGAGACAAGCCCGGCGTACAGGATCGGCACGCCGCCGAACGACGCAGGCGCGAGCGTGAGCGTGTGGTCGCCCGCGAGGTCAGCGTCCGGCGCACCGGCGTGCGCCGCTGAAGCCGCACCATCGGTTCTGATGTTCACCGCCTCGCCGTCGAGGGCTCGCATGAGCTGCTTCGCTGTGGCGTGCTGCTTCACCAGCCGGACCGCGGACCAGATGCGCTCCGGTGTGAGCGCGATCTCTGGGCGCTCGGCGTCTCCGTAGATCTGCTTGAGGGCCTGTGCGCGCTGCGCGTCACTGCCATCGACAGCCCCGATCAGGGTCAGTGCCTGCTGCCTGAAGGTGTTCACCATCCACTCCCGCCGCTCGCGGCTGTACGACCGCGCGCGCGGCGGCTGGGCGAGGCGGTACGACGGGCGGGCCTTCGTACCCCGCAGCTCCCACTCCCACTCGCCCTTCCGGTAGCTCACGAGTGCCCAGAGGCCGTTCATCACGTCCGCCAGCGGCAACTCCGTGCAGTAGGCCTGGACGTACACGTCGCCCGTTCCGTCCTTGGCGTCTGCCGATATCTGGACGCCGGTCGCCTTGGCGATCTTCTCTAGCAGCTTGCCCAGCCGGATACGCGGCTCGCTCAGCGCGATTCTAGTTTCGAGCCGTGGATCTGCTGTCCGCATCTCGCGCGAGATAGCGCCCGGCTCCTTCGGCGCAGTCTGGGCCATGCCTTGCGGCGCCGGCACAAGCACCAGCGCCGCAAGGCAGGCGATGATCTGCCTGCCTTGCATCGCCTGACCTCCTAAGCCGGGGTGCCGGGGTCGATGGGATCGGTAGGGACCGGTACCGGGCCCGCCACGGTGAACCCGCTGATCTTCCCAGCGCCTGTTGTGGCCCACCCCATCCCTTGGTCCGAGTAGGTGCCTTCGGCGAAGCTCCAGGAGTTGCCGACAGAGAACGTCATCTGCGTCCCCATCCCCATCGGATCGATGGACCCGACCATGAGCCAAGACGCGTCCTGCTCATGTCCACCAAGGATGATCCATCCAGTAACCGTGTCCGAGTAGATCTCGCCGGCAGTCCCGGTCGGCGTGAACCGGATCGTGCACAGGCCAGACACGAGAACGGTGCCGCCGGGAACGCTCACATGGAACGTGGCGCCGTCGGGGGTCAGTGACACGATGCTGGGCGTGATGGCATGGTCACACCACGCGGGCTGTACGAGTACGGCAAGCGACAGGACCAACAACGCGACGACGGCAGCACGGCTTCTCATCGCTGTATCTCCAGGGGAGTCCTGCGGTCGGCGAGACGCCAGAAGGGAGGAGACGAGACCAGACGGCGAGCAGGCTGAGAGTGTGGGGCGGACCGCGAGCGTGCCCGGTGCCTCGGGCCGCCGTGGAGGATGAGCTTCGGCGCCAGGTTGTCTGGCAGCAGGGACCGTGAGCGGGCATGGGCGAGTTGCTTCTTCCGGCGTCGCGGTGTAGGGTATTGGTCTCGTACCTAGAACGGATGATGGCACCGGCGACCGCAGATGTCAACTGCCCGGCCGTCTGGGCGCGTGGCGTTGCACGGGGTGCCGACCCAGGGGCGGTGCCCACGCCTCCCGCACCGGCGCTGCCGGAATCACCGCCGCTCTGCCGCCTCGCGCTGCCCGGCCGCCACCCCCGCGCTGATCGCCCAGTACAGCCCGCACGAGATGACCCCGCTGGTCGGCAGGATGCGCACGTCGTAGCCGGGCACCGTCACCACCGCATCGCCGAGGGGCCAGTGCTGGTCGATGTAGGTCTCGCCGGCCAGCACGGCCTTCGCCTCCTCCGGCTTGTAGTCCGTGAAGCTCCACGCCAGGGCCGCGCCGGCCGCCCGCGCCTTCTCCGCGAACCCGCCGAACGTCTCGCCTCGCAGCACGCCGTCGTAGCCGATGCAGAGCACGAAGTCCGAAGGCGACAGCTTGATCGCGTCGTCCGGGCGGTTCCACTCGATGTAGGCCTTCGCGAAGAGCCCAGGGTCGCCCGGGACGCCGGGCTGCAGCATCGTCGCGTGGCCGAAGAGGTAGGTGTAGAGCCGACCGCCCTTGGCGCGCGCATCGACGGCCTGCTTCACCGCCCGGTCGATCGCGGCCTGCTCGCCGACGAACACGGCTCGCACGTTCGCCTCCAGCTTCGCCAGGTACTCGCGGCCGAGGGCTCCGGGCTTCACCGGCGCCACGGGCGCGTCCTCGAAGCGCTTCCCCGCGTGGGTCTTGTTCCGCTCCGCGCTGCCCGGCACCATGATGCTCTGCCACATGACGGGCATCTTGCCGAGCCGCGTGCACGCCCCCACGAACTCGGCAGTCCACGCCCACACCGCCGCAATCGCTGCAGGCGGGTCGGTGGGCACGAGCCAGGCGCCGTCGCGCTCGACCAGGCCGCCGTGCGGGGCCGCGTGCGTGTCGAAGGCTGCCGCGAAGGGCACGCCTGCCCGCCGGGCTTCCGCGATGACGGATGCGCGGCCGAGCAGGATCACCATGTCGCCGCGCTGGGCGAACTGCCGCGCCTGATCGAGATCCTCTCGCAGCCGCGCCTCCCGCGGGCAGAGCAGGACGATGGTCTTGCCCGGCGTGGCGTCGACGCTGCCGAGCGGCATGATCCCACCGGCGCGCCCGCTGACCTCCGCGACGAACCAGTCCTCCCCCCAGGGCGCCAGTGTCCAGCCATCGTTCACGAACCGGCGTGCGGCGGCTTCGGCAGACCGGGTCATCGCCGGTACGTCCTTGCGGAGGGCCTTCACGCAGCCCTGGAGCCAGGCGGTGTAGGCGGTGACGGTCTGGCGCGGGCTGGGGCTAGAGGCACGATCGTCCCGCGGGGTGTGGGCTGAGGCGGCATAGCCAACGAGCAGCAGAGCGGTCGCTGCCGAAAGGTGGTGCATCGTGGCCTCCGGTTGAACTCGCCTGGGCGCGCGAGTATCGGCTGATGTGCAGTCGCACTGCATGATAGCCGAGGGGCGCATGGGCGTCAACGTTTGCAGCCCGGCCCGCCAGATGCCGCCCATTCCGCAGGGCGCCCGCCCGCGCGTGGCGAACATCAGGCTGTGCGCCACTGCGTGCGAAGCGGATGACCCACGGTTGTCATGCTCACCGTCGCGGCGAGGAGGTCTGCATGCGCGCGCCCACGGTGTCCATGCGGTCGGCAATGCGAGCCGCCTCACTGGTGGCGGTTGCGCTTGCCCTGGTCGCCGTCTGCCTGGTGGTGCCCCGGGCACTCGCGCCGGCTCGCGTCCCGGTCGTCTTCGCCACGCTGCCGATGGCCGTGGAGGACTATGCCTGGAGCAGCGCGTCGACGATAATGGCTGCCGGCACGACGCTCGATGGCTTCGGGGTGGTGCTTGTCTCTTCGGCTGAGACGGCTGTCACTCGCACGATCTGGAAGGGGCCGCAGGCGGATCGGGTGTCGTGCATCGAGGTGCACGCCGGCGGATCCGAGGTGACGTGGTCGGCCGGCGGCTACTGGTACGCCTGGCAGTCGCGCACCGGCGCAGTTGCAAGATGGCGGCCACCCAAACCGCTGCAGCGTGCCAGATGGCTCGGCCCGGGCACGTACCTGCTGGCACTCGATGGTGACGCGGGAGATTCGCTGCTGTACGAGGTCGGACCCGGACTGCGCAAGCAGATGCCGGTGGGCCGGCTTCCGGCGCTGACCGAGGTCGTAGGAAGGTTGCCAGACGGGCGCATCATCGGCGTCGGCGAAGGTTCCTCGAAAGGCGGCACGACGACCGCGCTCATCGAGATGCTCGGGGATGGACGAGGCGCTCGGACGACGAAGCACGGGCTGCCCATCTCGTCGACCCCCTTCGTCCGTGGTGCGGTCCTCACACCGGACGGCAGCGGCATCGTGTGGCTCACCGTGGACGCCGGTGGGCTCGCGGCGTACTGGTTATGCAGCTTGCACCTCGCCTCCGACCGTCCGGCTGCCGATGTCTGGGTGAGCGATACCCAGGGCAGACACTTGCGCCTCTGCGCGTCGATCGATGGCTCGGCTGGGGGATTCATGTTCTCGTCGGACCGAATCGAGGCGCCCTGGGCTTTGCGCCTCCGACCGGGCGGCCGACAGGCCTCGTACCTGTTCAAGCGTCAAGTGTTCGTCGTCGACATCCAGTAGAGCGCGGAGAGTCCGCTATGCACGACATCGACCTGTCCGGCACCTGGCGAGTGCGCCAGGAGGAGCTGACGACGATCGGCGAGGAGGGGCTGGCGCGCGTGACGAACATGAGGTGGTCTGGCTGCAGGGGCCACGATGTGGCTCCGCGCTGAGGCGCGACGCCCGCCTGCAGTGAGGACGTGATCGATCGTGTGCGGGGCTACCAGCCCGGAGGATGCCGATGGCAATGCGACTGTCCTGCTCTCGTCCCGTTGTGGCCGCGGTGTGCTTGCTGACCGCCGCGACATGCCGCGCCCAGATCGGCATCGAGCTGCGCGCTGCCGGCGTCGCCGCCGTGTTCGACCCCGTGCACGGCACGCTGGTCCGTACCGAGCACTGGCAGGGCGGGATGACGACCATCGCCGACCCAGCGAGCGCCCAGAACTTCCGCCTGGCTCTGCAGAAGCCCGACAAGGCGACCGTGTCCATACTCGGCAAGGACCAGGCGCTCACGGGCCATCGCGTCGAGGGCGACAAGCTGACGCTCGAATGGGCCGGCCCGCTGACGGACACCGCCGGCGCGCGGCACGACGTCTCGGTCCGCATGACCGTGACCGCGGCGGACAATGCGCTGACCTTCGGTCTCCACGTCGACAACCGGTCCGGCCTCAAGCTGGCGGAGGCGCTCTACCCGTTTGTTGGCGGCCTCACGCGTTTCGACACGCGCGACCGGTCGTCCGACGCAACTCTCTGGGCGCCTGCCTCGACCCCGATCGAGCGCGCTGCCCAGCCGACTGCGGGAGGCGCTACCTGGGGCTATCCGGGCGGGCTCATCATGCCGTTCGCGTGCCTGCGAAGCAAGGCCGCAGGCACGACGCTCTACGTCGGCGCGCACGATCCGGTAGCACGCGCCAAGCACCTCCGCTTCATCGAGACGCGGACGCCGAACGGCACCGAGTTGGCGTTCGCGCTCCAGCACATGCCCCTCTTGCCCTCCGGCCAGCCGTTCGATGGGGCTCCGGTAGTCCTCACGGCGGTGAAGGGCGACTGGGACGCCGCCGCGAAGGTCTATCGCGACTGGTTCGCGTCCACGTTCGGCATCGTGCAGCCCAAGGACGACTGGATCCGGCGGCAGTCGTTCTTCCTGATGACGATGTTCATGCTGCCGGAGGGCACGATCAGCTACACGTTCAAGGACATCCCGCGCTGGGCGAGGGCGGCGAAGGAGTGCGGCCTCGGCGCCGTGCAGATCAGCGGCTGGCAGCTTGGCGGGCACGACAATGGGTACCCGTTCTACGAGCCGGACCCGCGTCTGGGCACCTGGAAGGAGCTGGAGGAGGGCATCCGCACCTGCCACAAGCTCGGACTGAAGGTGTACTTCTTCGCCAACTACCAGCCGATGATGGTCGACTCCGACTGGTACAAGGCGACCGGCTCCAAGTACCGCGAGGTGGCTGCCGATGGCGGCTACACGTGGATGGCGGGGTGGGGGATGGGCACCCTCTGGGCGCGCGCCGGCCACCCGAAGCTCATGACCTGGGCGAATCTGGCCTTCCCGCAGTTTCGCAAGGTCATCGTCGACTACTTCGTGAAACTCGCCAGCATCGGCGGCGACGGCGTGCATGTCGACAAGATGTTCCCCACCGCGATCGACTACAACCCCGACAGCCCGCTGCCGCCGGACACGGCCACGTGGGAGGGCGCCATCCTGCTCTCGAAGGAGATCATGGCCGCGTGCCGCAAGGTGAACCCGGACTGGTGCATGTCGTTCGAATGCAACTGGGATCGCATGCTGCAGTTCGGCGGAGCGACTTGGTGGGTGGGCAACCAGCTTATCACGCGCAAGGTGTTCCCGGAGAACGCGGAGACGACGGGGCTGTACCAGGCCTGGGACTACCTCACCGTGAACAACCTTGTGCGCGACGGCCACATCGTCATGGTCGCGCCGCTCAACTTCAGCCGCGGCGTGGAGTGGGCGCCCTTCCGCGACCTGGCGCGCTACATCAGGCAGGTCAAGGCGATCCGTGACCAGTTGGCCGACACGGTGTTCTACGGCGAGGTGCTCGGTCAGGCGCTAGTGACGCTGCCGGGCGGCCCGCCGGATGGCATCGCCTACACGGTCCATCGGAACCGCACCACGGGCCGCCGCGCGTGCATCGTGACGAACAGTCGCATGGAGGCCCGCACGTTGGCGTTCCCGGGCTTCGACGGGGCGGCGTCGGCAGGTCTGCGAGTGTACGAACCCGGCCAGAAGCCGCGCACGCTTGCCGCACCGTGCGAGCTGACCGTGCGGGCGGAGCGCCTGGTGTTCGTGGAGGAGTTGGCTGAGCGGACAGGCTGGGACGCCCGCCCCACCACGGCGGAGCGGACGGGCACGGAGGCCCATCCCACCACTGCGACGCGGACGGGCACGGAGGCCCATCGCACCACCGCGACGGTGCCGGCCAATGGCGGCTTCGAGACGGGCGACTTCACCGGCTGGGAGGCGGACCCGAACTGGGTGGTGGTCGACAACTCGTGCGGCTACTACTCCGGCTGGGCGGGGAAGTACTGGGCGTGGAGCGGGGGCAAGGGCGAGCCGGCGCTGGGCAAGCTGCGCTCGAAGCCCTTCGTGATGAGCAAGGAAGCCGTGCGGATGCTCATCTCCGGCTGGGGCTCGATCCACGGCACCGGGCAACCGCGCCACTGGAACTACGTCGCGCTGAAGCTCGAAGATGGCACGGAGGTCGACCGCGTCTGGGCGCCCGACACCACGCAGTTCGTGCCCGTCTTCCTCGATGGGTCGAAGGTCCGCGGCAAGCGCGTGACCATCGAGGCGGTCGACGATGCGGACCAGCCCACGTACTCCATGCTCTGCATCGACGACGTGCGCCTGGCGGACTTCCCGGCGGACCAGAAGCAGCCCGTCAAGCGGCTGCCGGTGTTCGACGCGCAACGCTCGGTGCGGCTTGAGGACGCGAACCTGGCGATCGACGTGAGCCGGGCGAACGGCTCGATCACACGCGTTCGCGACAAGAAGTCCGGCCTCGACCTCATCCTGGAGCCGCGCCTGGCGGGCAGCTTCCGGTTCGCGCTGCCGATCCCCGGCAAAGAGCCCTGGCAGACCATCGAGGCCAACTGGATCTTCGGCAAGGACCAGAAGCTGACCTCGCACACTCTCGAGGGCAACACGCTGACGCTGCACTGGGATGCGCCGCTGCGCAACTACCTCGGCGAGCCGTTCGACGCTTCGGCGACGATGACGATTGAGCTGCGCGATGGCGGAGCGCTCCTCAGCTTCGCCGTGGACACGCCGCCGAACTACGGCGTCGGCGAGACGTACTTCCCGGTGCTGGGCGGCCTCCAGGGCCTCGGGGCGACGCGTGGGCAGTTGAGGGGCACCGAGTTCGTGCGTCCCGCCGGCCCGGCGCCAGCCACGACCTCGGCCGACATCTTCCGCTCGTTCGCCAACATGGCCCCGTTCGGCGACCAGGGGCCTGAGCAGTTCTACGCGTACCCCGGCACGATCCCCGCTCCCTGGGTCGGCTTCGCGGCGCCGAAGGTGGGCCGCGGTGTCCTCATCGCCGCGCGTGACCCGCGGAACCGGGAGCTGTTCGCGCGCATGGAGCTAATCCCGGCGAGCGCCGGCACCCCGCGTGACGACGGGAACTGGCCGCGCCCGTCCGAGCTGAAGGGGATGCCGATCGGCGTCGAGCTGTCCTTCGTCGACACGAAGGGCGGCGCGGTGGGGCGGCGGTACGAGGCCGCGCCGGTCTTCGTGCGCTTCGTCGAAGGGAGCGCGGCGGAGCTGGCGAACGAATATGGCCGCCTGATCGCGAAGCCGTAGGAACTCGCAGCAGGTACCTTCACGTGGAGGAGACGATGGAGCCTGGTCCGATGCAGCCCGACGCTTACGCCGCGCCGGGAGCTGCCAGTCCGGCATATCCTTACAAGGTCACCGTCACGCCCGGTCGCGTCAAAGGGGCGGTGTCCGACTATCGCGACGGCACCGTGACGCTCGATCAGGCCGGGGTCCTCATCTCCGGCAACCGCGTGCTGCCTGCCGGCCAGCGTGCCCTGATCCTCATCGCGTCCGCCGTCCTCTGCGTCGGGGTGCTGGTGGCCGCGATTCTCGTGGAGTACGTGATCCGCCTGTACCGCCCGCTGCAGGTGCCGTGGAATCGCGTCGACGACATCGTGCTGGAGCCCGCGAAGAGCAGAGCGTGCCTCGTCTACCGGCCTGACGAAGGGTCCGATAGGCCGCAGTCCCTCGCGTTCAAGCTCACTCCCGAGCTGTACGCCCACTTCGACCAGGTGGCGCACTACCTCGCGCCGACCAAGACGCGCGTTGGCAAGATCGGTCCCGCAACGTCGCCGGCATTGCTGGCGGTGTTCGTCGTGATCATGCTTCTGGTTGTCGCCCTCGCGTTCTGGGCCGGCTCATCGCCGGGGCACTAGCCTGGATCATGCACGGGTGCAGTGGTGGGATGGGCCTCCGTGCCCGTCCGGTGCAACCTATGAACAGGTCAGGCTAGTAGCCGCTCCGCTCGCCCTTCTACCGGCTGGGGTCGACGCGCGAGAGCACCAGGTTGTCGACGCCCAGGTTGCACCCTGTGGACACCAGGTTCTTCCCCACGCAGCGGAAGGTGATCGTATGGTCGCCTTCCGCCAGGTCGAAGCGTCCCACCACGTGCATGCGCGCCATCGTGGGGTGCGGCGCATGGAGGTCGAAGGTCTCGCCGGTCTCGCGGGCGCCGGCTTCCGGCACGATCGTGCGGTAGGGCTCCAGCACCTCGCCCATCGGCTGCCCGTCGATGTCCGCTGCGTAGATGCCGTAGTCGGGCCCGTGCAGCGCCATCGCCAGCACCTCGTAGCGGGCGGCGGCCGGCGCGGCGAATGGGATGGCCAGCGTGGCGCCGGGCCCCTCCGCCGCCAGGTGGATCACGCGCTGGCGCGCCATCGACCAGTCGAGGATGCTCTTCACGCCGCCCGTCGCCTGCGCCTCGTCGATCCGGTCCTCCACCTCGATGAGCGCGGCGTTGCCGTAGGGCAGGCGCTGGTACCCGGGCGGCAGACTCGGCAGATCCGTTCGGAACGGCGCCTGATACCAGAACGCCACGGAGCTGTAGTCGTCGGGGCGCTCGATGAATGACCCCTTGACCGTGTAGTCCGGGTTCAGCGTCCAGCCGGCGTGCTCGATCTCCAGTCGCAGGCTCTCCTCGAATGGGATGGGGTCGGGCACGTGCCAGCGGTACACGGACACGCGGTCGCCCGTGCGGAACCCCCCGTTGTTTGCCACGCCGAACCAGGGGCCGTGGTTGTCGTGCAGCCCCCAGCCGTCGTTCACGTAGTCCTCGGTGCCGGTGCCCATGACCGAGGACTCGGCCTCGCCGTCGACGTAGAAGTACTCGTCGCCCTCGCCGAACCACGCGTGCTCGTTCAGCAGCACGTTCAGCACGGTGCCCACGTACTTGCCGCGCCCCGTCGTGTCCAGGATCTCGTAGAAGCGCCCCGCGATCGCCGGGTTCTCCTGCTTGTACCACGCGTGGAAGTAGAGCGTCTCCTCCGGCAGCGAGGGCACCTGGCGCCAGTCGACGTGGAAGTAGACGCCCGCGCGGTGCGTGGCGCTCTCGTTGACGATGTCGATGCGACAGTGGCGGCGGAAGGGCATCGGCCAGTAGCAGTTGCGCGCGCGCCCCTCGCTCACGTCGCGCACCATCATGGAGTTCAGGTCGCGCTCCAGCCCGTGCCCGCTGCCGAAGAAGTCGCCGATGGGGCAGTCGACAGACGGGGCCTCGGCGCCATCGTAGAACACGCGGATGCGCAGCAGGCGCGGCCAGGCGTACTCGCTGCACGCGATGGTGGTCCAGATGTGCTGGATCACGCCCGGCCCGTCCTCGTCCATGATGGTGATCGTCTCACCGGCGGGCAGCGGCCAGGCGTCGTAGTTGGACGCCATGTCGGGGTGGTGGCTGGTGGCGCGTCGGGCCTTGCCGATCGACGGGAGGTAGAGCGGACCATCGATGCCGCCCAGAGCCTGCATCGCGGCGAGTTCGGGTGTCATGGCGTTCCTTCCTGCGTGCGCTACGGTTGTTCTGACGTCGAGGGTGCCTCGACCGGACCGTTCGGCACGGGCCACTCGACGCCTCGGTAGACATCGGCGAGGGGCACGGCGCAGTCGATGGACGCCAGGCGCGCCACCGCGTCGAGTCCTTCCCACCGCGTGTAGGCCCACGAGCCGGCGTCGGTGCGCACGAACGTCTCGATGGCCGGCGCGTGCTGCGACACCAGGACGTACTCCCGCAGGCTCTCGATCGTCTGGTAGCGCGCCCACTTCTCGCCCCGGTCGAAGCCCTCCGTGGATGGCGAGAGCACCTCGACGATGAGCGTTGGGTTGGTCAGGACGTGGCGGTGCTGATCGGCGTAGATGGCCTCGCCGCAGACCACCGTCAGATCCGGGTAGCTGAACATACTTCCCGCTTGCACCTTCATGTCGCTGGTGTGGCCCCGGCAGGGTCCCCCAGCGATGTGCTGGCCGACCGTCGCCGTCAGGCTGAACGCGATGAGTGTGTGCTCCGGGCTGGCGCCGGCCATCGCGAACACCTCGCCGGCCAGGTACTCGCTCTTGTGGTCGGCCTCGCGTTCCGCGGCCAGGTAGTCCTCGGGCGAAACGTAGGGCACTCGTTGCGCTGCCATGGCAGTCCTCGCTCTGTGTTGGCTGCCGGTACGTTCGCCCTCGGCGCGCCCCAGTCCTCTTCCCGCCGACGCGGACGCGCCACGGGCCCCCGGCCGGGGGTGGTCGGAGGCCCGCGAGGACGTCGCGTGTTCGCCGGCGTCAGCCCTGCATGTTGTGCAGCCCGACGCGGTTGCCTTCTGTGTCCACGATGATGCCGATGAACCCGTGCGGGCCGATCGCCGTCTTGCCAAGCACGATCGTGCCGCCGGCGGAATCGACCTTCGAGAGGGCGTCCTCCACGCCGTTGGGCGCGTCGAGGTAGACGAGGACGCCGTCCGTGCTCGGGTTGTGGTTCTCGGTCTTGCAGACCTCCCCGCCGACGCCATCCTCGCCATGGGCGAAGAATGCGTGGTCGGGGTGCTGCGGGTCGCGGTCGAACGTGGAGCCGATGACGGCGGCGTAGAACGCCGTTGCGCGATCGACTTCCACCGCCGGTATCTCGAACCAGTTGATGACGCTGGCCATGCCTCTCTCCTGTGCAGGTTGGAGTGGGTGCTACCGCGATCTGTACGAGGTCCCGCGCTGCCGCGTTGCGCCGATGCATCGGCATGCAAGGGAGGAGGGTGCGTCGTTCATCGCGAACATGGCGACCGAACGCAGTCAGGGAGGGGAAACCGCATGCGACGACTGATGTACGCCGCGCTGGCATGGTGCGCGATTGCCGCGATGCCCGCGCAGGCTCAGACACGTACCTACACCTACGTCGATCTAGTCAAGAAGCTGACCGACCTGCAGGGCTTGGCGACGCTGCCGCAGCCGGGCGAGAAGTGCCAGCAGGCGTCGAGCTACGACCGCGCCAGCAAGTACGACGCCGCGACGGGCAAGTACATCGGCTGGGACGCCAACGGCGACGGCGGCGGCATCATCCGGATGGAGGGGGACCAGCAGGTTCTCGCCGAGATGGAGGGGCCGGGCGTCATCTGGCGCACCTGGTCGGCCGCGCCGAGGCAGGGCCACGTCCGCATCTACATCGATGGGCAGGAGAAGCCGGTTGTGGATCTCCCGTTCGCCAGCTTCTTCGACGGGAAGACCGCGCCGTTCAACTACTCCGCGCTCGTGCACGACGCGTCGAGCGGCAAGAACTGCTACGTGCCGATCCCGTTCCAGAAGTCCTGCAAGATCACGGCGGACAAGGACTGGGGCGACTACTACCACTTCACCTATACGACCTACCCCAAGGGCACCGTGCTGCCCACGTTCTCCCGCTACCTCTCTCTGGACGATCGCAGCGCGCTCGACGAGGCCAACGACATCCTGACGGCCAGGCTCGGCACCGATCCTGCCGGGGTGCGCGAGGGCGAGGAGACCATCAGCCGCGACAAGTTCGTCCTGAAGCCCGGCAAGTCGATCATGCTGGCGCGCCTCCGCGGCCCGCGGGCCATCACCGCGCTCCGCGTGAAGCCCGTCTTCTCCGGCCGCGAGGACGAGGTGAAGGGACTGCGCGAGCTGGCCATCCGCGTCACGTACGACAACGACAAGCAGCCCTCCGTCTGGGCGCCGCTCGGCGACTTCTTCGGCTCGGTGCCGGGCCTCAACAAGTACAAGTCGCTGCCGCTGGGAGTGACGGACGACGGGATGTACTGCTTCTGGTACATGCCGTTCGGCAAGGAAGCCCGCGTCGAGATCGTGAACGACGGCAAGGTTGCCCGGCAGCTCTCCGCCAGCGTGACCCATGCCCCGCTCGCGCAGCCGATGGAGAAGCAGGCGTGGTTCCACGCGAAGTGGCACCGCGACACGTTCCTGCCCCTGGAGCCCGGTCGCGACATCGAGTGGACCATGCTGATGACCGAGGGCATCGGGCGCTTCGTCGGCGTGAACCTGCACGTGTGGAATCCCAAGGGCGGCTGGTGGGGTGAGGGCGACGAGATGTTCTATGTGGACGGCGAGAAGTTCCCGTCCACCTTCGGCACTGGCTCCGAGGACTACTTCGGCTATGCCTGGTGCAACCCGGCGCTGTTCCAGAACGCCTACCACAACCAGCCCTACAACTCCGGCAACAACCGCGGCAACGTGTCCGTGGACCGCTGGCACATCCCGGACAACGGGCCGTTCCAGCACTCGTGGTTCGGCACGATCGAGAAGTACTACAAGAACGACCGGCCGACGCTCTACGCCGCCACCGCCTACTGGTACCTGGGCCCGGGCGGGCGCGATCCGTACTCGCCTGCGCCCGTGGACCAGCGCCTGGGCTACTTCGACACCGCGGCCCCGGTCCCGTTCAAGGTGAAGGGCGCTCTCGAGGGCGAGGACGCCAAGGTGCTGGAGATCACCGGCGGCAAGACCGAAGTGCAGGAGATGGTGGGCTACGACGGCAAGTGGAGCGGCGAGAAGCACCTCTGGTGGACCGGCGGCAAGCCTGGCGACCGCCTGGTAGTCTCGCTGCCCGTCGAGAAGGCCGGCAAGTACACGATCTCCGGCCAGCTCACCAAGGCAGTCGACTACGGCATCATCGAGATCACGCTGGACGGCGCGAAGGTTGCGGGGCCGATCGACCTGTACAACGACGGCGTCGTGCCGACCGGCGAGCAGGTGCTCGGAACGTTCGACCTGACGGCGGGCGAGCACAAGCTCGGGTTCACCATCGTCGGGGCGAACGAGAAGGCCGTGAAGGCCTACATGGTCGGTCTGGACTACGCGAAGCTGGAGCTGCAGAAGTAGGCTGCCGCACAGGCGGCTGAGCGATGGATCGGGGCCTGGGCACCGCGCCCTGGCCCCGATCGGTGTCAGCGGAGCGGACCGATCCGACCGATTCGCAGGTCCTAACTTGGCCGCACGAAGAAGTATGCCGTCATCCCGAACCCGACGCAGAGCACGAACGCCCGCACCCACGCCTTCGGCAGCCTCATCGCGCACCGAGCCCCGCCGTATCCGCCAATGACGGCGCCGACCACCATCAGTAGCCCCTGGGCCCAGTAGACCTGCCCGTACCAGATGAACGTCACCACCGCAACGCCGTTGATGCACGAGGCCAGCGTCGCCTTCATCGCGTTCATGGCGTGGATCTCGTGCATGCCCATCACCGCCAGCAGGGCCAGCATGAGCATGCCGATGCCGCCGCCGAAGTACCCGCCGTACGTAGCGATGATCAGTTGCAGCGCGGTCGTTGCCGCGGCCGCGATCAACGGGTGGCGCTGCGGCCCGTTGGCTCGCCTGTCATTCGTCCAGTCCGTGACGCGCTTGCCGAACGCGAACAGCAGCGTCGCGCAGAGCAGCAGCCAGGGGAGTAGCGAGAGGAAGACATGCTCGGGCGTCTTGACGAGGAGTTGCGCGCCCAGGACGCCGCCGAGAAGGCTGACCGGGGCGAGGCGCGCGAGCGTCTGCCAGTGCGCGCGCAGCTCCTTGCGGTACGCCGCGATGCTGGCCACCGAGCCCGGCCAGAGCGCGACCGTGTTGGTCGCGTTGGCCGGCACGGCCGGGACGTGGCCGATCTGCAGCAGCGTCGGGAACGAGATGAAGCTGCCGCCACCGGCGACGGAGTTCAGCGCGCCCGCCAGGAGCGCGGCAGCGAAGAGGGCGATTGCCTGGAGCAGGGTCATCTGGCGAGAGTCCGGTCCGTTTCCCGCGGCGCGGCGTCGGCTTCCGGCGCGTGGGCACGCGGCCGGGATGACCTATGGTACCAGGCAGCGGGGCGGGCAGGCTACCGGCCGGCCGATGCCGCCGGCGATGCCACCAACTCCGGCGTTCCTGCAGCCGGCGGCGACTTTCTCGGCTTGGCGGCCCACAGATAGTCGACGATGCGGCGGACAGCGTCCAGGATGCCATCCCTGCCGAGCCCCCCGCAGTGGCGCAGTAACCACCCGCAGCCGTGAAGCTGGCTGCCGACGATGAGCGGATTGCCGGCGGAGTCCTGCGCGAGGCTGATCTCGCAGTCGCGAGCCACCGGCGGGCGCACGATGGGCGCGCGGACCTCGCGAAGCTGCGTGTCGAAGGAGGCGCCCAGCCACTCGATTCCCTCCGGCGTAAGGCTGACCGGGAGCGCCTCGCTGAACACCTCGCGCAGCGCGGCACCCGTCAGGCCGATCGCGCGCAGACCGTCGAACAGCGCGGGAGCGCGCGTGGGCGGCGTTGCGCCGGTATCCACGTCGGACCAGAAGGGGTATCCACCCGTTTCGACCCACGCGCCGCCGCGCCGCACGTATCGCCGGATCGCGGCCAGCATCGCGGCGCGCGGGTGCTGGGCATCGACTGGGAGCAGCTCCGCCTGCGCGTTCACGATGGCAAGCCAGCGCTCCGGGCGAGCCAGGGCGTCCGCGACCTCGGCGGCGCTCTTGAGCAGGACGGCCTCGGCCTTGCCCGACCTCACCGGGCTGGTCTGCTGCAGGGCGCTCACCCATTCGGCAGGAAGCGCTGGCGACCAGGCGCGGAACCAGTCGTCCGGCACGGGCAGAGCGACGACGCCGATCCTGGAAGGCGGGCTCTTCCGGTCGGAAGGCGCCAACCGCTCCGTGTCGATCGCCGGCTCATCAGCCGCCCAGCTCGGCGCCAGCGTGACGGCGGCCGCACCTGCGCTGATCGCCACAGGCCGGTCCGCGTAGGCCCAGAGCTGCTCGTGCGCCGCGCGCCCGGAGCGTATCACCCACAGGTCGGCATCGTGGTAGCGGCGGCCGCGGTACTGGCGCAGGATGCCTGCCTCCGCATCGTCCGCCACCGCCCAGAAGCCCTGCGGCGCGATCTCTACCTCGTCGCAGCGGTAGGGCTGAGCGGTTAGGTTCGCCACGACGCGCATGCCCGCGAATCTCGTCTCGATGACGCCCTGGTCGCCGCTGCCCGCCAGATAGCGCATCGCCACCGGCGGTTGGTCGAAGTACCGGGCGCAGATCGTCTTCTGCAGCCGGTCGAGGTAGCGCAGCCACTGGCACCCGGCGTCGTCGTTCAGGGCTCGCGCCGGCACCGTGAGGCTCATCTGGTAGCCCAGCGCGAGCGACCAGGCCAGGATCGCGCGGTTCGTCACCATCGGATGGCCGCCGTGGTGGCCGAACGCCACGCGCCCGCCTGCCACGATCTGGGCGAGCGGGAACACCTCCCAGTCGGCCTGGTCGATCTGGTCCCGGTAGGCGCGCCACGTCGACATCCAGTCCGGCGCCGGGTCGAGCGGCGCCAGTGACCACGTGAGGCCGCGGAACTGCGACTGGACGTTGATGAGGCGGTCGAACCCGTGCTCCGTCGACACCGGCACGCGATCGGCGGTGCGCTTCGACAAGCGCACGATGCCCTCGACGTAGGCCGACGGACTCGGCGAGGCCGGGTTGGTGTCGTGCGCGATCCAGGTGCGCGCGCCAATCTGGTCCTGGAACAGCGTGTCGGAGCCGAGGTCGCGAGCGAATGCGTCCAGCACTCGGTCGCTCGCCGCCAGCACCTCGGGGTGCCACGGCGTGATCGTCCAGCCGATGTTGGCGCCGTACCGCTCCTGCACCGGCTGCCCCTGCAGATTGTGGAGGAGCGGACCATCGCCGACCCGCTGGAACGTCGGGCCGCGCGGCTGGTCGCACCACCACGTCACGTTCGTGTAGGGCGCGGCCAGGCGACCTGAGTCGTGGATGGCGCGGAACAGCGAGCGCAGGTCCTCCATGCTGCCGACCTCGGGCTTGGGTGGCAGGTGGTCCGGGAAGAGCTTGTCGAACGCCAGCGGCAGGAAGTTGGAGAAGGACAGCCACGCGGGCGACGGGAGCTTGGGCAGCATTCGAGCCTGCTCGGCGAACGTCGGCGCCTCGTAGTTGATGAGCACCGACCGCCGCCACCGATCGAGGACCTCCTTCGGCATCTTGTCCTTGAGCTGCTTGGTGAAGCCGTTCTCGCTGGCGTACCGCTGCAGCGCGACCTCAGCCCGCTGTCCGACTAGCATCCGCACGACCGGAGCCTGCCACTCGCCGCCGCCTGGCACGAATGTGTGCCAGGTCCTCGCGACGCACGCGCCGTCCGCAGCTCCGTAGGCTCGCAGGTGGCTCGGCACATAGATGCCGGCGCCGTCCGGCTGCACACTGTAGAGGCTGAGGCTGCCCGTCGATGTGTCGATCTGCGCGAAGTCGGAGAACTGCACGGACCGGCCGGCGTCGAGCGACTGATACGGCGAGGAGCGAAGCTCGAAGTAGAAGGGCCACCCGCCTGTCGCGACCCAGACGCCACCGCCGGCCAGGTAGGCCCGCACGGCGTCCTGAACCGTGGCCGATGGCTGGTCGCCTGTCGGCAGCGCCTCGCCATAGGGGTCGATGACCGCGAAGGTGTCGGCGCTGCGGAGCGCGTCCAGCATCTCCGGCACCGTGCGCGCCACGCCACTGCTCAGTTCGGCCGCACGCAGCGCCGCGTTCCCGTCGATGGCCGCCCGCCAGGCGTCGATCCGCAGCTCGCTCCAGCCCCCGGTTACCGGTCCCTTGGCGAGAGCGATTAGGACGACGCGGTTGCGCTCCGGCTTGGGGGCGAGTGAGGTGACGCCGCCTGCCCGAAGGGCCGCGATGATGCGCCTGACGGTCGAGGTTGCCAGAGCCGTGTCGCGGTAGAGCACGGGGCCTGCGAAGCGAACGAGCATCCCGGCCCCCACGGCATGGGCAGCCACGTACGCGCCATTGGGCGAGCCAACGATCTCGATCCCGGGCTTGGCGATGCTGGGGCGGCTCACGGGGCGCTGGATGCCGGTCCAGGCGTTGGCGAGGGCGTCGCCAAGGAGCCGCCGCCCGTCCGGCGTCGCGGTGAGCGAGACATCCGCCTCAACGGCCGGCACAATCCGGCAGTCGATGCCGCCGATGCGCTTCAGCGTCTCCGGACCGGCCTGCTGCTCGATCCAGGCGCCGGGCGTCGACTGGGTGCGGAAGAAGCCCGGCTTCAGCGCGATGCCGAGGTCGCTCGGGAGGATGACGCGCTGCAGCGTCGACGGGTCCGCGCTGAGGACGGCAGGCGACTCGACGAACACGACATCGGCCCGCGGGCGCGAGACGGTGAGCCGCATGTCGAAGCCGCCGGCCTGCGCGGAGTAGGTTGTGGAGACCGTTGCGGCCGGGCTCTGCTGGGTGATCCGCAGCGCGCCGTCCTTCGTCAGCTCGACCTGCGCGGCCCCGGCGCCGGGGTCGCTCGATGCGAGCGCCGACCCGTCGCGGAACTGCAGGCGCCAGACAGCGCCGCCGCGTGGCGTTGCGCAGACGATCTGGCCCTTCGCGTCGCGGATGGCCTCGATCGCGCCGGTGTTCGGGGCGACCGACAGCGTGCTCTGACCGGAGCGGATCGTCAGCGGCTGCGCGGGGGGCGCGACTTGGGCGACGAGGGGCGGCGGGCCACCCAGGATGAGCGCGCCGCAGACGGCCAGGCGCCGAGTTGTCGAGATCGACCGGGGACGAAGGTGCAGAGTGACGCGGCGAATGGCTTTCCTCCGGGCCGTCAGGGATGAACGCCATCACGTTCGCCCGCGCGCCTGGGGAGTCCTTCCGGGGCTGACGGTGACACGGTCCCGGGGCATCGTTCCGCCCCGGGACCGTGTCGTACGGCGCCGTATATGTCAAGCGCTTTGGCCGGCTGGGCCGGCGAGCGCGCTTAGATCGGTAGAGGCATGGCCAGCAAGAAGATGACCGCTGCCGCAGCGATTATGATCGTCAGTTTCAAGGGCGAAGGCTCCCAGGTACCCTTCTCGGGCATACGCAGTGTCCTTTCCGCCGAACGCCACATGGCGTCGTCGCGCGCCTTTGCGCAACGGAGCAACCCACCGGGGCGTCTAGGCCCACGCCCTCGACGGTTCCGGCGAGCAGTCCGTTCGTCCGCCCTGCGCGGTCGTTACGCTCTGCTTGCCTGCAGCGTTCGTCGGAAGGATCTCCGCTGAGGTTATGCCACGGGGAGTCTTGCGAGGAGACCAGTAATGCAACGGTATTCGAGGACCATTCGGACGGCGGCGCGGGCCGCCGTCCGAATGGCGATCGAGCTAGTTGGTCCGCACCACGAGCCCTGCGCTCTTGGTGATGTCCTTGTGGCTGGCGGACAGCGTGACGCTCGTCTGGGCGGCGACGCTGGCTGCAGTCACGGTGAACCTGGCGGACGTCTTGCCCGCCGGGATCGTCACGGTTGCCGGCGCGCTCAGGGCGCCCGCCTGGCTTGCGCCGAGCGACACCACGAGGCCACCCGGTCCCGCTGGCGAGCCGATCTGGACCACGCCCGCCGTGGAGCTGCGGCTCTTCAGGCTGCTGGCGCCCAGGGACAGGCCGCTCAGATCGGGCGAGCCGATCGTCAGGTCCGCGCTGGCCGTGCCACTCGTGAAGGCCGCCTTGATCGTGGCTGTCACTTGCGACGCGACCGGCTTGGTTGTCACCGAGAACGTCGCGGTCGTAGCTCCGGCCGCGATTCTGACGTACCGGGGCACCACTGCCGATGCGGAGCTGCTGGTCAGGGTGACCAGCAGCCCGCCCTTCGGCGCAGCCGCGTCGAGCGTCACCGTCGCCGTAGAGACAACGCCTCCCTTGATGCTCGACGGCGACAGGACGACCTTCTTCGCCTTCGACCCAGCCACGGTGAGCGTGGCCGACGCCGACTTGCCGCCTGCCGTCGCCGTGAGCGTGACCGACGTGGTGGAGGACACCGACGCTACCGTTATTGTGGCCGAGGCGGTCATCGAGCCGGCGGCCACCGTGATGGTGGAGGGCACCGACACGATGGTGGATGCCGACGAGACCAGCGCAACTGTCATGCCTCCCGACGGCGCTGCCGAATCCAACGTCACCGTGAGCTTGGGAGTGGCCGGGCCGGTGACGCTCGTCGGGCTCAGGCTCGCCGCCGAGATGGCCGGCGGCGCGATGGCGAAGCTGGCGCTCTTGGACACCCCGCCGTAGGACCCTGCGATCGCTACGGACCTGCTCTGCGCGACAGCGGACGTGCTGATCGAGAACGTGCCGGTCGTGCTGCCCGCGGCGATGGTGAGACTGCTCGCCACGGACGCGCTGGCACTAGACGACGAGAGGGAGACGCGCGCACCACCTGCCGGCGCCGCCGCGGCGAGTGTGACGGTACCGGTGGCCGACGAGCCACCCTTCACCGAGTTGGGCGAGACCGAGATCGACGCGATGGCGACGGCCCGCGCCTTGATCGTGAGCGTGGTCGAGGCGGACTTGCCTCCAGCAGATGCCGAGATGGCGCTCTGCCCGTCGCTGGCGAGGTCGGCGGCCGTCACGGTGAACGTCGCGCTGGTCTGGCCAGCACTCACGGTGAGGCTCGACGGGACCGACGAGTTGTTGTCGGACAGCAACTGCACCGCGCACCCACTCGTGCCCGCCGCGCGGTCCAGCGTGACCGTGGCGGTGGACGTCGAGCCACCGTCCACGCTCGACGGCGACAGGGCGAGTGACGACGGCACAGGAGCCGGCGCGGTCACCGTCAGGGCGGCGGTCTTCTCGACACCGTTCGCCGATGCCGTGATGGTCGCCGCCGTGTCCGACGACACGGTGGTTGTTGTAATGTCGAACGTGGCGTCGCTCGCACCTGCTGCGATCGTGACGCTCTGAGGAACGCTCGCGGATCCGCTGCTGCTGGATAGCTGGACAACGAACCCGGAGTTGGTGGCAACGCCATCAAGCCAGACACGCCCCGTGGCAGCGGAGCCGCCCGACACCGAAGCGGGGTCGATCGTCAGCGCCGAGACACCGATCGTGGCGTCGCCGCTCTTGGCGTAGGCCTTGACGCACGCGTTGCCGTTCGCCACCTTGGTGGTCACGTCGGTCCACGTGGCTCCGTCAGAACTCATGTAGCTCTGTCCTGCCGACGCCGACGCCTTGGACGAGTAGCCGGCGATCGGCCGCTCAACCGGGATCGGGTACAGCGACCCGGGCGCAACGACCTTGACGACCACCGAGAACTTGGCGCCACTCGCGATGGGCACCAGGGACTGCAGCGGCACGGTATGGAACCCTGCCCAGGTCATGGTGCCGCTCTGCGTGAGGGCGGCGCCCGACGTGCCGAGCGGGCCGGATGTCGGCGAGTTGTAGATGGACACCGTGTAGGCGGTGTTGGCGGTGGGAGTGAAGAACGAGACCGCCGCCAGGTTCTGTGTGCTCGTGGCCGTGAACACGTTCGCGTACCACGCCGTGTTCGAGCCATAGCCCGTGCTGGAGACCCAGCCGAGCGGGTCGTACTGGTAGATGGTCGAGTAGTTGTCGGCGGCCTCGCCGCTCACGAACGCGGTCAGCGATCGGCCAACGCTCACGTCGCAGTAGCTGATCCAGAAGTAGCCGCCGTCGCCCCATGAGGAGCCCCAGCTATTGCGAACCAGGAACGCGCCGTTCGTTGCAGGCTGGGTAGCCAGGAAGTTGCTGGCGCTGTAGTTGTCGTCCCAGCCAACGATATCGACGGCGTGGTTGCTGCCCGATACGGTGTAGTAGTACGCCTTCGTGGTCGCGTTGTAGCGGGTGCTGACGTAGTTCATGTACGTCTCCACCGCGCCATACTGCGTGACCGCGCTCTTGATGTTGTCGTTGTCGCTCGCGCTCTTGCGCGCAGGCAGGTAGAGCACCTCCTGCACGTGCTTCACCGGGCTGAGTCCCGATGGCGACGTGGTGCTGGTCGCGTTGTACGGATCGTCCGCCTCGGCGATCGCTCCGCTCCAGCGGGCCAGATAGGCCGTGGCCATGTCGCGGTTGCCGCCATCGTTGGCGCCGTAGTCGAAGCCGTGGGTGTTCTTCAGGTTGTTCTCGGAGAAGTCGAGCGTCTCGCCCGGGCGCAGGAACGCCTCCAAGCAGCCGTAGGACGCGAACGCCCAGCAACTGCCCGACGATCCCTGGTTGCGGACCGCCGTGAGGCGGCTGGCGGAGCGGGCGTCGTACGAGGACGGCAACGTGACGAGCGGGCGTACTACGCGCGACGAGCCGCCGACGCGCTCGAAGTCCAGCGGGCTCGGAATGTAGCCGAACGCGTGGCCGCCCATCCACTCCGTCGCCCGCCCGCTGGCGGCCGCCTGGCGGAACGAGAGGAACTCGGCGCTGGCCGGCGCCTCGGATGCGGCGCGGCGCACTTGCGCCGAGGCACTTGCGAACGTCAGTGCCAGCGCGGCGACGGTGGCCACCAGTTGGCCGATGGGCCGCGCGCAGGTTAAGGGTATCCTCATGGACTGTGTGTCCTTGGGTGTTTCGTCGTGGGCGACCCTTCGTGGGGGGGTGCGGCGAGTCGCCCGTGGTCGATCCGCAGGGCCGGCGACGCGACCGGCGTGCGTTGATGCATCCGTCTGGTTTGTGCCAGGAATCGCGGGGGTATCGTCCCGGTGTTTGTGTCTGATCGGCGGGATCCGGCCAGTTCTGGAGGCCGCCGGCATGTGGGTAGGGGCATTCCGAAAGGTGGAGCATGGTGGCGATCAGCAAGGCGCTGGTGACGGGGGGAGCCGGTTTTATCGGGTCGCACGTGGTGCGTGCCCTGCTCGCGGCGGGCGTCGCGGTCCGCGTGCTGGACGACTTCAGCTCTGGGGCGCGGGCGAACCTGGAGGGACTCGACGTCGAGGTCGTCGTCGGGGACATCCGCGACGCTGAGGCGTGCCAGAGGGCCTGCGATGGCGTCGACGTGGTGTTCCATCTCGCCGCGTACATCAGCGTGCCAGGTTCCGTGGCCGATCCTGCACTGGCCGACTCCATCAACCTCGGGGGCGTGCTGAACGTGCTGCTGGCGGCGCGGGATCGCGGGGCTCGGCGCCTGGTGTTCTCGTCATCGGCGGCCGTCTACGGCGACACCATGGTAGTACCTACGCCGGAGGAGACGCCCGCGCGCCCGCTTTCGCCCTACGGCCTGGAAAAGCTGTACGGGGAGCACATGGGCCGCCTGTTCTCGGAGCTGTACGGCCTCCAGACGGTCAGCCTGCGCTACTTCAACGTGTACGGGCCTCGCCAGAACCCGCGCAGCGAGTACGCCGCCGTGATCCCCAAGTTCATCGAGCGGATGCTCGCGGGCCAGGCGCCCACGATCTTCGGCGACGGCGGGCAGACGCGCGACTTCCTGTTCGTCGAGGATGTGGCGCGCGCCAATGTGCTGGCAGCCCAGGCTGAGGGCATCGCCGGGGAGGTGTTCAACATCGCGGGCGGCGCCGCGGTATCGGTCCGCGAGCTGGCGGACCTGCTGCTCCCGGCGACATGCTCCGCGCTGCGCGCCGAGCATGGTCCGGACCGCCCCGGCGACATCCGCCACTCCTCTGCAGTCGTCGAGAAGGCCCGCACACGCCTCGGCTTCGCTCCCGGCCTGACCCTCGCCGAGGGCCTGGTCCGCACGGTCGAGTACTACCGCTCGCAGCGCGCCTAGGACTGGCTCACTCCCGGCACGGCGCGGAGGCCGCATCCCACGGGTATGGCTCTTGATCCCGCGGTCGACTCGTGGGGCGGGGCCTCCGCGCCCCGCCGGGCTCCTTGCCGCGCGCCCCGCCTGGTCGTCTGCCCGGCGCCTCTCCATGCACTGCCGCGTGCCGTTCCCCGCCCTCGCAGGAGGAGGTGCGCCCGCGCACGGCGAAGTGCCTGAGCGGTGTCCGACGCCGCGGTCGGGCTACAGAAGGGGGCGACATGTTCTCGATGCTGGCAGTGCTCGGAGTGCTGGCCGTCGTGCCGCAGGCGCGTGCCTCGGTGCTGGTGGTTCGCAATGAGGCCGTGGCTGTTCGCGCGCTCAGGGATGGCCGCGTCTTCGTCGGGTTCGACGTGGAGAAGGCCGGCAAGCCCGCCGCGCACGTGCGCTTCGGCGGCGGCAGGCTTCTTGTCGCCCGGCAGTGCGCGGCGGACGGAGCAGCCCGGACCCTGCGCTTCTCCGGCCTCCAGACCAAGGCCGGCAGCGGCGCGGCGCTCTCGCCGACCGACTTCATCGAGGTATCCCTCGCGCCGAACGACCCGTATCCCGCCATCCGGTTCGACCTGCGCGTCACCCGGTTCGACCCAGAAGCCTGGGACCGCGCGGTGGGCAAGGAGCCCTTCCAGTTCCTCTCGCTGCACATGGCGGCTGCCGAGGCCTGGCACCAGCGCGGTTGGCTGAACGCGACCCCGCTCGTCGATCCGTTCCCGCTGCTCATCGACCCACACGTCGGCACGCCCGAGATATCGGCCTACCACTACAACCGGACCTGGAGCTACACGCCTCCGCTCGGCGCGCACCCCATTCCCGTCATCGGCCTCTGGGCGCCCTCACTCTCTCGGTATGCCGGCTTCGAGTTCCAGTTGGAGCGGATGCGCACGAACTCCGAGCGCGACATCGCCACGGGATACCACTGGGTAGGCAAGGAGCCCTACACCGACGGCGCCAAGCTCTCCGGGCCGCAGCAGGCCGCCGACCAGTACGTTGCGCTCGTCTATCCGCACGGAGGCGCGGGCTATCAGCAGTTGGTGCTGCCCAAGGCCGGCGCCCACATCGCCTCCGCATGCCGCCTCATCTGGAGCGACGAGCTGCCCGCCAGCGCCGACCCAAACCGGTTCCTGTACACGTACCTCGCGCCGCGGGTGAAGACGCTGCCGCGAGTGCCGGAGGCCGCGGACGTGTCGTGGCTGCCCGGCCAGATGCGCCTGCGCGGCTTCGGCGGGCCCGCCGATGGCTCGCTGATCGGCGGGGCCGAGGGCGGGTTCCAGGTCGCGGGCTCGAAGCTGCTATCCTGCTGGACCCGCCACAACGAGATGCCTACCGCAGCGGCCAAGGCGGCCGGCGACGCGGACGGGCTGGCCCGCATGGCCGCCGACGCCGAGAAGCTGCTGACCTACGCCAAGCGCTTCAAGGCCGGCGGCGACGACTGCGTGTTCTGGGAGAAGCCGCTCGAGGGGCAGTGGACCCCGACCTGGGGAGGGCCGGAGGCGACGTCGCTGCACAACTCGGACGGCTTCGCCGCGGGGCGGCTCTTCCTGGGCCTCTACCGCGACGGGGGCAAGGCCGAGTACCTGCCGATCGTCGACGGCGTGCTGAACTGGGCCAAGCACATCGCCTGGACGCGCAACGAGTTCGCCGACGTGCCCTCGTCGCCGTTCGCCATCGGCGGCACGCTGACGGCGTCGTTCTGCCTCGACTACTACATGACGTTCCGTGACGCCCCCGACGAGGCCCACCGCGCTGAGGCCCGCAAAGCACTCGACCTGGCGCGCTCGTTCACCTATCGCTACCTCGTCATGTGGCTGTCCGACAGCAACCATTCGGACAACCTGGACCCGACCTTCCTCTGGGAGCCGAACAGCGGCCGCGACTGGACGGGCGCCGCGTGCGCCAACGAGGTGTTCTGGAGCCTCGACACGCTCGCCCAGACCGCGGTCCATACCGGCGACCCGATCCTGATGTGGGCGCTGCAGGGCTCCCTCTCGCGGTGGCACCTGCTCTACCAGGAGCGCTACAAGAACTCGCTGGCCGACTACGGTCCTGCCGACCTGACTGAGGGCTACGGCCTCTTCGTCGACAACGTGTACGGTGCGGGCAAGCGGGCGGCCTATGGCTTCGGCTCGCCGCTGTTTATGACCGAGCCGGTCGGCGATACACAGGCCCGAGTTTTGGCAGGGGAGCGCGCCGCGATGGCGTTCAACAAGAACGGGCGCCACACCACGATCAAGGACTACCGCTACACGCACCGCGGCAACCTGGAGTTCACGGTCGCGACGAAGCTACCCAGCCTCGACCTGTCGCTGACAGTCCCGTACGTCGACATCACGCGCCGCAAGGTCGCCGTCGTGCGCGGGGGGGGGCGGATCGAGAAGGACCCTGAGATCACGCCGCGCGTGTTGTGGTCCTGCATCATCCGAGACATCCGCGACGGTGACCGGGTGGTGGTCGGCGAGCCGAACACGGCTTCTCCCATGCTGCCCACCAAGCCCGCGTTCGTGGTCGACTCGCTTGCCGGCACGCTGGCGAGGGATGCCCGGCTGCTGCCTGTCACAGGCGACTGGGAGCCCTCGCGCGACTGGTCCGACCAGAAGTCGTGGGCGGGAGTGCCCGAGGGGCGCTTGTGGGCGTACGGCATCCCGTTCGCCATGCCGGCGTGCGGTTCGTCGGGCGTCGTCACCAAGCCGTCCGCGTTCGCCAAGCCGGTGCACTCGGCTGCCGCCATCGCGCTGCTCTACAACGCCGGCGCGGGAGCGCCGCCCGCGCTACGGTTCGCCGATGGCACGGTCGCGCCCGTCGACACCGCCCTCGAATCCGTGGCGTGGCGCGCCTGGCCGCCGATCTACGGCAACCGCCTGGTGGTCGCCCTCGCCGCGACCGGCGGAAAGGCGGTGGTCGGCATCGAACCATCCGGCCGCCAGGTGTGGGCCGCCAGCGCCATCGTCGACATGCCGCGCGCGGCTAACGGCTCGGCTGTGCGGCTGGACGAACTGACGGCACGCTTGAAGGCCGGCGCGCAGGAGTGGGCGGTAGCGCGCCGCGAGGAGCAGGCCGCGCAGGAGTTGGGCAAGGAACTCGCCGCCGTGCCGGACGGCTCGGTCGCGTTCCTGCCGCCTGCGGTGGGCGGCGCGGCGGCCAACCTGATCGCCAAGGCGCGCCTGATGGGCAAGACGGTTCTCTTGTCTGCCGACCAGTTGGCAGACCCGGCCACCTTCAACGCGAAGCGCTTCCGCGTGGCCGTCTACGCAGGTGGAGAGGACTACGTGCATACGGTCAAGACGCCGGGCGACGGCGCCGAGGCCCTGGTTCGCTACGTGAGGGAGGGCGGCACGCTCGTTCTTGTTGCGAACCAGCCGCACCCACTCTTCTACGCCAGTGGCCCCGGCTTTCACCGTGCGGAGCCGCTGACGGAACGCCTGGGCGCCGGCATCCGCAACGCCATTGAGCAGGCCGTGAGCCCCGCGCCGGGAATCGACGTGGCGGACGGGCAGGACGTGCTGCGCGGTCTGCCGGCGCACCTGGCCTACCCGCCCGGCGATCCGCGCCTCCGGTCGATCACCCGCGCCTCGCTGCCCGCCGACGCTCGCTACCGGCCCATCTACTCGGTGCGCGGCAAGGATGGCAAGGACTACGGCGACGCTGCCGGGCTCATCGAGAACGCGTTGGGCGCGGGCAGGATTCTGTACATCTGGGATGGCCTCTCGCGGACCGACGCTGCGCCGGCCATCTCGGAGGCGGTCGTCCGGTTCATCATGGCCGCGGCGAAGGGGGAGTAGGGGGGCGTCGAGGGTCGAACGCCGAACGTCGAACGGGCGGCGCGTCGCCTATCGACAGGGCTCGGCAACCATGCAGCGCGGCTGCCGAGCCCCGTTTGCGTCACAGGATATAGCGGCTCAGGTCCTCGTCCTGCGAGATGGTCTCCAGGCGCTTGCGGACGTACTCCGCGTCGATCGTGACGCTCTGCGCGTCCACGTCCGGAGCGGTAAACGACAGCTCCTCCAGCAGCCGCTCCATCACCGTGTGGAGGCGACGCGCTCCGATGTTCTCGCTCTGATCGTTCACGCGCGCGGCGATCTGGGAGATCTCGGCGACCGCATCCTCCGTGAAGGTAAGCGTGCAGCCCTCGGTGGCGAGCAGCGCCGTGTACTGGCGTACCAGTGCTCCCTTCGGCTCGGTGAGGATGCGGCGGAAGTCGTCGCGGTTGAGGCTGGTCAGCTCGACGCGGATGGGTAGGCGACCCTGCAGCTCGGGGATGAGGTCCGCCGGCTTGGCGACGTGGAACGCGCCCGCGGCGATGAAGAGCACGTGGTTCGTGCGGATCGGGCCGTACTTCGTGGCGACCGTGGAGCCCTCGATGATGGGCAGCAGGTCGCGCTGCACGCCCTCGCGCGAGACATCCGGCCCGGTGCCGCGCTCGCGTCCAGCGATCTTGTCCAACTCGTCGACGAAGATGATGCCCGACTGCTCGGTCCGCTCCACGGCCTCGCGCACGACGGCGTCCTGGTCGATGAGCGCCCGCGCCTCCTCCTGGGCCAGGATCTGCCGCGCCTCCTTGACGCTGGTGTGGCGCTGCTTCTTGTTGCGGTTCACCATGTTGCCGAACGCGTTCTGGATGTCCGACATCCCCATCTCTTCAATGCCCTGGGGCGAGAACACCTGAAGGAACGGGGCCTGGCTCTGCTCGACCTCGATATCGATCTTCTCGTCGTCTCGGAGCCCCTGCGCGATCTGCTTGCGCAGGCTGTCGCGCACGCGGCGGTGCTGCTCCTCGCGGCGGGCCTCGTCGACGTCCTCCTCGGGCTCTTCCGGCTTGGGACCAGTGGGCGGGGTGCGCAGGGTGCCGCCGAAGAGCTGGCCGAACGCCTGGCGGAAAGCCTCGGCGGTGTCCTTCTCCTCCGGCCCATGCGCGCGGCGGCGGCGGGGCTCGATCAGGTCGACGATGCGCTCCACGGCGCGCCGGTCGGCCTCCTCGGAGACCTCGGCCATCTTCTCGCTCTCCACCATGCGCACGGCCACCTGCACCAGGTCGCGCACCATGGAGTCGACGTCGCGGCCGACATAGCCCACCTCTGTGAACTTGGTGGCCTCCACCTTGATGAAGGGGGCGTTGGCCAGGTTCGCGAGGCGGCGGGCGATCTCGGTCTTGCCGACTCCCGTGGGCCCGATCATCAGGATGTTCTTCGGGATGACCTCGTCCCGCATCTCCTCGTTCAGGAGCCGGCGGCGATAGCGGTTCCGCAGCGCGATGGCGACGGCGCGCTTGGCGTCCGCCTGCCCGACGATATGCTTGTCCAGCTCAGCAACGATCTGGCTGGGGGTGAGGTCACGCATGGCTATGTCCTGCATCCTTGACGGCGCGGGCCGTTGGGGCCACAAGCGCATACTGCCCGGCGCCTAGCGCGGCCGGGCAGGGGTACGTTCGGCGAGGCGGATCTGGCACGCCTCGATGCTTGATGTCGCGGTGGGCCGGCGCTCGGACCACGGGTCGAGCGCACGGCCCGGACGGGCGGGAAGGGACCCGGCGACTACTCAGCGGCGGGGGCAGCGGCCTTTCGGCGCGCCTTGGGGCGCGCGGGCGCCGCCGTAGTCTTCGTCTTCGCGGCATGTGCCAGAGCCTTGAGGTGCTCTTGCTCACGCTTCTGGCGCTTCCGGATCTCCTTTTGGCGAATACGCATGGGTGCTTCCTCTCGCATGGCGGCGCGCGGCGCCGACGGGTAGTGTCACATGAACCGCCCAACCGCGGGCGACGGCCTGTAGTATATCGATTGGCGCGGGGGGATGTCAAATCGGAGAAGCCAGAAGCCAGAAGCCAGAAGCCAGAAGCCAGAAGAGGGCGGCTCGTGCATGGCGGTGGCTTGGCCCGTCTGACTCCTGGCTTCTGACTTCTGGCTTCCCTTCCCTGCTACAATAGGCCGTGACCGAGGCAACGAACAACCTGACGGTGGACGGTGACGTCGCCGGGCAGCGGCTTGACGTGTTCCTGGCGGCGGCGCTGGGGCAGTCGCGCGGGCATGCGCAGCGCCTCATCGACGCGGGTGAGGTGCGCGTGAACGGGGCGCCGGCGAAGGCGAACCAGCGGATGCACGCAGGCGACGCCGTCGAGGTGGGCGAGCTGCCTGTCGTCGCGGCAACCGTCGCGGCCGAGGAGATACCGCTCAACGTTGTGTTCGAGGATGACGACGTGCTCGTCATCGACAAGCCGCGCGGCATGGTGGTCCACCCGGCGCCTGGGCACGCGGGCGGCACGCTCGTCAACGCTGTGCTGGCGCATGCCGACGATCTCTCCGGCATCGGCGGCGAGGAGCGCCCCGGCATCGTGCACCGGCTGGACAAGGACACCACCGGCCTCCTCATCGTGGCCAAGAACGACGCCGCTCACCAGTCGCTTCAGGCTCAGCTCGCCGCGCGCACGCTGGATCGCACGTACCAGGCGCTCATCTGGGGGCAGCCCAGGCACCGCTCCGTCATCGTCGAGGCGCCTATCGGCAGGCACCCGGTCGACCGCAAGCGCATGGCGGTGATCACGGACCCCGGCAAGACCGCCCGCGACGCGGTGACCGAGCTGACGGTCGTCGATACGCTCGGCCCATTCGCGCGCGTGTTCGCGAAGCTCCAGACCGGGCGCACGCACCAGATCCGCGTTCACTGCGCCTACATCGGGCACCCGGTAGTGGCCGATCCTGTCTACGGCGGCATGCGCAAGGTACCCTGCGAGGGAGCCACCTCGGCCGCGCGGCAGCGAGTATCGGCATCCATCGCAGCGATGGGCGGCCAGGCGCTGCACGCCATGCGGCTCGCGTTCGACCACCCGCGCACCGGCGAGCGCATCGTGCGGGAGGCGCCGCTGCCCGCGGACTTCGCGAGTCTGCTCGCGGCGATCGAGGCTGCCTACGGCGGGCAGGAGGGCGGTGGGGCGCGATGAAGCGTGTGTGCGTGTTCTGCGGGTCCAGCCGGGGCGCCCGAGAGGCGTATCAGGAGGCAGCGCGGGAGACAGGGCGTGCGATCGCTGAGGCGGGCCTCGGGCTCGTCTATGGCGGCGGCCGAGTCGGGCTGATGGGCATGCTCGCGGACGCGGCGCTGGAGGCCGGCGGCGAGGTGATCGGGGTGATTCCGCAGGCGCTGTCGTCGAGCGAGATCGCCCACGGCGGCCTGACCGAGCTGCGCGTCGTCGGATCGATGCACGAGCGCAAGGCCCTGATGGAGCAGTTCTCCGACGGGTTCCTCGCGATGCCGGGCGGCTTCGGCACGTTCGACGAGCTGTTCGAGATCCTCACCTGGGCGCAGCTTCATCTGCACGACAAGCCTGTGTGCCTCCTCAACGTGTGCGGCTACTTCGATGGTCTCCTCACGATGGTCAACCATGCGGAGCAGGAGCGCTTCGTCCGCCCAGAGCACCGCGCTGCCCTGCTCGTCGCGGAGACCGGCGCCCGGGCCGTCGAGCTGCTCCGGACGGCACCGCGGCATCCGATGCCGTCTATCGCGAAGTGGATCGAACCATGATCGAAGGACCGATGCCCTGCCCGAGCGCGGACCTGCCGGACCTGTTCCGCCTGCTCGACCGCGTCTTCCGCCCCACCAGCCGCCCCGGCACGATGGCGGCGCAGTACCCGCTGTTCCTGACCCCGGCGAACCGCGAGAACCTGCGCGTCATCAAGGACGACGGCCGCGTGGTCTCCCACGTCGGTCTCGGCGTGTTCGACGTGGTGCTCCTCGGGGCGCGGGTGCGAGTCGCCTGCGTCGGCGCGGTGTGCACCGACGACTGGGCGCGGGGGAGGGGACATGCGTCGGCACTCGTGCAGGACGCCATTGCCCACGCGCGAACCCAGGGCTGCTCCCTCATGCTCGTCTCCGGTGGGCGCGACCTCTACCGCCGGGCCGGGTGCATCGGCGGGGACGTCCTCCTGCGGGGCGATGTGCCCGCGGATCCCCGCGCGGCGAGTTTCGGACTGGCTGCAAGATGGCATCGCCCCGATGTGCCCGGGCTTGTGCGTGTGCATCAGACCGAGTCCGTGCGGTTCGTGCGACCGTCGGACCATTGGGAGCGGCTGCTGGCCAAGGCACAGCCCAATGGGTGCTGTGTGGAGACGTACGTGGTCGGCAGCGGCGGGGAAGTGGTCGCGTACGTCTGTTGCCAGCCCGACCGGCGCAAGGACTACCTGCCGGTCATCGAGTATGGTGGGTCACGTATGCTCGTCTGCGGGATGGCGTCCGATCTGGCGTGCCGGTCCGGCCGAGTGTCCGCGGAGCTGACCATCCAGCCCGGCGACATGGACCTGGTCGCAGTCTTCCGGGCATCGAGGTACGCGCTGAGCCCGCGCCCATTCCCGGGCACGTTTCGCCTGATCGACATCCCAGCGTTCTTGGGCTCCGTATCCGCGCTGCTGGAAGAGCGCGTCGGGCGGACGACCTGGCAGCGCCTTGCGATCGATGCGGGCGAAGACGCCGTCGCCTGGCGGCTGGGTGGCGAGACGATCGAGTGGCGCGGCGTGCCGGAGGTGACCGAGCGTGTCTTCGTGGACCCGGTGCAGGGAGCGCACGACGGGCCCCTGTGCGCCGCCCTGACCCGCATGTTCCCGCTTCCGCTGCCGTGGTATGGGCTGAACTACTGCTGACCCCGTTCGGCCGGCGCGTCCCGCAGGTCGTGGGCCAGCGCGAGCATCCACACGAGCAGCGCCACGATGACGGTCCGCTCCGTCAGCCCGATGTAGCTCGGCACGTGGCCCTGCAGCGTGTAGAAGGCGCGCAGACCCGCCTGGGCCAGCATCCCTCCCGCCTCCGCCAGGAAGCATGCGCGCGCCACGAGCCGGGCCCCGCTCGACCGCCATCCCCACCGCCGCTCCTGCGTCAGGTACATCGCCCAGAGGATGGCGGCGAACATCACCACGGACGTCCAGTCGTGCAGGTGCCCGCGGAGTGTGACGGCCGCGCCATCGAGGTTCAGATCGGTGGGGTAGGCGGCGAGGGCGAGGCACCCGCCTCCGGCGACCAGCATGAGGCGGCGCACCGTCCGGCGGAGTGGGTCGCCCGTGTCGCCGAGCGCCTGCCGCAGGCTGAGGGCCGCTCCGAACATCGCCAGGAACACGGTGCCGAGCAGGCAGTCCCAGCCCGGCGGCGTCAAGCCGGCGACGCCGTACTCGCTGATGTAGCGGTGGACGGGGCTGAGCGAGCTGACGACGTGCAGGGCCGCGAGCGCCGCCGCCGAGTAGAGCGCTAGCGCCGCGGCCCTGCACGCCGGCGATCGCAGCGATGCCATGCGCCGCGCCGGCCTACTCGAAGCGCAGCGTGCCGAACCGCTTGGGCACGTGGAAGTTCGGGCTCGTGCCCAGCGTCGGCGACCACGCGGTGAACTCGGGCGGGTCCACCAGGTCGATGCGGTAGAAGTTCCCGCGCCACTCGGTGCCCGCCTTCGGGGGCGCGGCTTCGGGCAGGCCGGCGAACGGGATGGCGATCTCCACGCTCCAGCCCTCGTCGACGTCGTCGCGCCGGTCGAGGGTGCCGCGCACGCGGACCGCCGTGACCATGCCCGGAAGGTCCCACTCCTTGTCCACCGTCATCGTGCCTCGGTGCAGGTCTGGGCTGTGGACGCGCCCATCGAAGACGACGTTGCGCGGGCTGACCTCCAGCTCGATGTAGTGCCGGATGTCGCCAGTGGGCGAGAGGAACGCCTCGACGACCTCCTCCTCGTAGAGCGGCTCATCGCGCAGCAGGAATGTGCCCCACACGTCGCGGTCCACGCAGTCGAAGGCCACGTACAGCCAGCCCTCCGTCCAGCAGGCGCGCAGCTCCGTGCGCTGCACCTTCTGATCCGACCCGATCGTCGGCACCAGCACGGCGGGCCCGATGCCGCGCCAGACAGGCTTGGTCACGTCCCCGTCGATGGCGATGGGGTGCGCGATGTGCGGCACGCGGAGCACGGGCAGGTCGTTCACTTGGCGCCCTCCTCGAACTGGATGCTGAGCGAGTTGATGCAGTACCGCTCGCCGGTCGGCTCCGGCCCGTCCGGGAACACGTGACCGAGATGGCCGCCACACTTCGCGCAGACGACCTCCACGCGCCGCCTGCCGAGGCTCAGGTCCTCGCGCCGCTCGATCGCCTCCTGGTCCACCGCCTCCCAGAAGCTCGGCCAGCCGCACCCGGCGTCGAACTTCGTCTCGGACCGGAACAGCACCGCCCCGCATCCGGCGCATCGGTACGTCCCATCCCCGAAGTGGTTCCAGTACTCGCCCGTGAACGGCCGCTCGGTGCCCTTCTGGCGCAGCACGTCGTACTGCTCCGGCGTCAGCTTCCTGCGCCACTGCTCGTCGGTGAACTGCTCCTCGCTCAATGGATGCCTCCTGGGCTTGCGTCTGGCGATGGGAAGTCGCCGCACCGGCCGGCCTCGTGATGGCTCCGGCGCTCGCGGCGCAGGGAATCGCGCCCGCGGACACGAACAGGGCAGCATACGCCGCTGCTCGACGCCCGAGGCGGTGAACGCGGCGACTGCCGCCTGACGACCGGGGCTGCCGCTGGAAGCGGGCGAAGGGAGATGTGTCGTGCCGAGACGAGTGCTGCACCACTTGCGCAGGGCGATCGCCAGTCCGTTCTACCGGCTCTGCGGCACCCACCTCTATAGCCGCGCGTGGCGCGAGCGCAAGAAGCCCATCAACCTGTTCGACTGCGAGGCGCTGGAGCAGGACCGACACCGGGCCTACCTGATCGACCATATCGCCACCTTTGCGCCATTCGGCTCGGTCCTCGACGTGGGCTGCGGCGCGGGGCCGGCTGTCACGCTGCTGGCGAAGCGCTTCCCAGAGAGCAGCGTACTCGGCATCGACATCCACCCGCTGTCGGTGGAGCAGGGCAACCGCCGGCTGGCCGAACTCGGCCTCGGCAATGCCTCACTCTCCTGCGGCGACGCATCCGACCTCTCGCGCTTCCGAGACAAGAGCATCGATGTCGTCTACACCGACGCCGTCCTGCTCTACATAGGCCGCGACGCGATCCGCGACACGATCGGCGAGATGGTGCGCGTCGCTCGCAAGGGGCTGCTCTTCTTCGAGTTCCATGACCCGAAGCTGACTGGCGACTCAGGCATCCGCGGCGTGCACCGTGAAGACGGCTTCATCCGCAACTACGACCTGCTCCTTCGCGCGTTCCCCGGTATCGGCGACGTCTCGATCAAGAAGATCCCCACCGAGGTCTTCCCGACCGGTCGCTGGCCCCTCTACGCGCATGCGATTCGCGTCGCCATCGGCGGAGCGGGCAGCGCGACGGGCCTCTGACACCCTCGCCGCGGCGGCCGGTTAGGACCGCAGGCCCTTTTCACGCAGCAGTGCGTCGGCCCAGGCGGCATCGTCGCCATCGAGCGGCGGCACCGGATCGGCGGAGTAGTCGATGCGACGCGCGAATGCGCCTTCGTCGTAAGCCCGGTTCAGCGACGCTTGCAGATCGACGACGAGTTCGCCCTCATCCGGCAGGAGCGGGAGCAGAAACCTCGGGAGGCGCTGCCGCACGCCGACTGCCCAGGTGTCCGAGATGTCCGAGTTCGCCCGGCTGAGACAGATCGCGTAGTCATGCTCGGCGCCAGCGGCCAGCGACGCCGCGATGGTCGGCTCCCCGGCGCGCAGCAGGTCGATCTCCACGAGGTGCACATCGCTTGCGAGGAGCGAGCGCTGCTTGGCCAGGTACTGCGCTCGGCCCTCTCCGCTTGAGGCCTTGTTCGCCGGGCTCAGCACCTCGACGCATGCCACGATGCGCTCAACGCCACCCCCGAGCGCGATGATCTGAACGTACGGCTCGCGGATCTCGGCCGGTTGGCGGCGGACCTGCGTCGGAGGATCGGCGAGGGCAACCGCTGCCGTACCCGACCGACTCCCCATCGGCCGGGGCGGTCCCACCACCGACGTGACGATGTCGGGATACACGCTGCGTCCAGGCGGCAGCGTGTAGATGCGCAGCTCCACGGATGCGGCGTAGCCGGCCGGCAGCAGGCGGTTCATGTCGGCACGGAGGGCGGCGACCAGGGCGTGGTGGACGTCCTGCCAGCGCCGCTGATCCTCCAAGTACGGGTCCATGCCTGGGAATGGGCTGGGCATCGTGTGCCTCCCGCTGCGGTGGACGGGCGCCAAGCCGGTGATGCACGAGCGCCGTGGTGGGATGGGCCTCCGTGCCCGTCCTGGGCTGCTCATCACCGGGCCAGGCCAGGGCCCGTCCCACCCGTCACGCCCGCGCCGCCGACCTACGCCGTGGTCGCGGCCGCCTTGTGCTCCTTGGCGCTCTGCTTCCGCTCGCGCAGGTAGTCGCGGAACTCGGCGCCCTCGCGCAGGCGGCGCACCATCATCTGTCGGTCGGTGGCCATCTCGCGCACGATGCGCAGGATCGGCTTCAGGCGGAAGTAGAACCGCTTGTACATGCGCTCCACGGCTTCCTCGATCTCGTCCGGCGAGAGGTTCGGATAGCGCATCGTGGAGGTCTGGATGCCGCTGCCGGAGACGAGGACGCTGTTGTCGAGCCAGCCGTTCTGCATCGCCTGGTCGTACAGCTCCGTGCCGGGGTAGGGGGCGGCGATGGAGACCTGGATCGTGTGCGGGTCCAGCTCCTGGGCGAAGCGGATGGTCTGCTCGATCGTCTCCTGCGTCTCGATGGGCAGCCCGATGATGAACGTGCCATGCACCTTGATGCCCAGCTTGCGGCAGTTCGCCATGAACTCGCGGGCCATGTCGAGCTTGATGCCCTTCTTGATGCGGTTCAGGATGTCCTGGTTGCCCGACTCGAAGCCCACCAGCAGTAGGCGCAGGCCGTTGTCGCGGAGCTGCTTCAGCGTGTCGTAGTCCACGTGCGCCCGCGCGTTGCAGCTCCACGTCATCTTGAGCTGCTTGAGCCCCTTGGCGATGGCGACGGCGCGCTCCTTGTCGATGGTGAACGTGTCGTCATCGAACATCCACTCGCGCACCTTCGGGAACATGTCCTTGCCCTCGGCCATCTCGCGGATGACGACGCCGGGTGACTTGGTGCGGTAGCGGTGGCCGCCGATGGTCTGGGGCCAGAGGCAGAAGGTGCACTTGGCGGTGCAGCCGCGCCCGGTGTAGAAGGACACGTACGGGTGCAGCAGGTAGCCGATGAAGTAGTTCTCGATCGTGAGGTCGCGCTGGTAGACGGGGAGGACGCTGGGCATGGCGTCCCAGTCCTCGATCAGCGGGCGCTCTGAGTTGTGGCGGATGCCGCCGTCGGCAGCGCGGTAGGAAAGCCCCTTGATCTCGTGGAACGGTTTGCCCTGCGCGAGTTCGAGGCACGTGTAGTCGAACTCGTTGCGGCACGCGAAGTCGAGAGCTGGCGACGCGTTGAGCACGGAGTCCGGCATCACCGCGGCGTGCGCGCCGATCATGCCGATGACCGCCTGCGGGTTCTTCGCCTTGATGGCCTCGGCGCAGCGGGCGTCATTCGCGAGCGTCGGCGTGCTCGTGTGCAGCACGAACAGCTCGTAGTCGCCCGCGATCCGCAGCACGTCCTCGACTGTCTGGTGGTGCGGTGGCGCGTCCATCAGCTTGCTGCCGGGCACGAGGGCCGCGGGTTGTGCGAGCCAGGTGGGGTACCAGTAGCTGGTGATCTCTCGCTTGGCCTGGTATCGGGATCCAGCGCCGCCGTCGAACCCTTCGAACGAGGGCGGGCTGAGGAAGAGGGTCTTCTTCACGGGATTCGAGTCTCCTGGGTACGGTGCGGCTGCCGCATCGTAGGCGGCAATACGATACTACCACGAGAGGGTGCGTCGGAGCTAGGGCGCGGAGCCCGCTCGCGGTCAGGGCTCAGTGCCCGTATCGCGCTTGTTCAGTTCCCCACCCGCGATGATGTCCAGCACTTCGTCGAGCCGTCGACGCGCTCTGGGCTCTGGGTCTGAGGCCGCGAAGTCACGCAGGACGCTTAGCATCTCGTCGACGGGAGGTCTGTCCTCGAGTACCGGGTACAGCGGCCCCTGCCCAAGGGATTGGCACTTGGAGCAGGCAGCTATGGCGTCCAGCGCGATCGCGGCCAGGGGCCCTTGCGTCTCCAGCCACCGATTGGCGGTTGGCCACGAGAAGTGAGAGACCGCAGCTACCCGTCCCCAGTCGGTGTCCAGGACTAGCCCTTGATGTGTCTCCATCCATTTGAGCGTGCGCCGCGAGCCAAACGGCGCAAGCAGAAGGCTGGGGTTGCAGATCCCCGATACGTGCGCCACCAACTCCGCGTACAATGCGCCGTCATCCAGCAGGGCAGCGACGAGCGCGAATCCTCGGTCTTCCGGGAGGCAGGCCGATATGGCAGCAGCGAGTGCGTGAACGCTCGATGGCTCCCTCTCGGACAGGCGCTCAATCAGCCACGTCGCAGCGACTGGGCCCGCAACCGCGCACAGCTCGAACAACCGGTAGTCGTGCTCCCTGTGGACTGCTGCTGAGTGCCGCCGTTCGATAGCGGAAAGCAGTTCGGCAGGGTCGCTACGCCGAAGCGCGGCGACGAGGCGTGCATCGAGCTGCCAGGCAACCAGCGCGTAGTCGACCATGGCCTCAACGTCCTGCTCCACCTCCCGCAGCGTCGGCATCGGGTACCGATCGGGCTCCTCCACCTCGATGCTCGGCTGCATGGCCTCGCCGTCCTCCAGGTAGAGATCCTCGTGTAGGGAAGGCTGCCACCAGCCATGGATGAGAGCGAGGCGGTACCACTCCAAAGGGCGCAGAGCACCGCACTGCAGGCGGTGGGCGCAGCCCTCGCACAGATGGTAGGGATGATCGGGCGCATCACAATCGATCACGTCCGAGACTGGCGCCTTTCGGCACGCTTGGCAGACCGCCGAAGGCCTGGGCGCCGGGCAGACGCTGTCTTCGCAATGCATCGTGGCATCCTCCGGTCGCTGACTCCGCACGTGCCGTGGTCCGGCTGCATCCTAGCGGTTCACCACCGCGCGTTCGGCCCGAACTCCGCCTGGTAGTACGCGCTCACGTGCGTGCCGGGCTCGACGAGCGCGTCCACCGCCGCGCGGTCCTCGGGCGTAACCGTGACGCTCAGCGCGGCCAGGTTGTCCTCAAGCTGCTCCATCGTGCGCGGGCCGATGATCGGGGCGGTGACGGCCGGGTTGCTCAGGCACCAGGCGAGCGCGAACGCGGACGGCGTGCAGCCCTTCGCCTCGGCCAGCTCGACCACCGCCTCGGCCACGGCGAGCGCACGGTCGTTGTCGCGGTTGTTCAGCGCGGGGCCGCTCTCGTAGCGCGAGCCGGCCGGGCGCGTCTGCCCCTTGCGGTACTTGCCCGTCAGGATGCCTCCCGCCAACGGCGACCACGGGATGACGCCGACGCCGTACGTCTGGCAGAAGGGCAGCAGCTCGCGCTCGACGCGGCGGTCGAGGATGTTGTAGGGGGGCTGCTCGCAGACGAAGCGGTTGAGGCCCAGTTCCTTCGCTGCCCACAGCGCCTCGCAGAGCTGCCACGCGGCGAACGTGCTCGTGCCAACGTAGAGCACCTTGCCCGCGCGGATCAGGCCATCGAGGGCTCGCAGCGTCTCGTCGATCGGCACCGAGGGTTGCGGACGGTGGATCTGGTACAGGTCGATGCGGTCCGTCTGCAGGCGGCGCAGCGACTCCTCGCACTGCCGCACGATGTGGTAGCGGTGGTTGCCCAACGCGTTCGGATCGGCGTCGTCCATCTTGCCGTGCACCTTCGTGGCCAGGAACACGCGGTCGCGCCGCCGGTCCGCCGCGAGGGCCTTGCCGGTGATCGTCTCGCTCGCGCCGCGGCCATACACGTTGGCCGTATCGACGAAGTTGATCCCATCGTCGAGCGCGCGGTGGATGATGCGGATCGACTCGTCCTCTTCCGTGCTCCAGCCGAAGTTCATGCAGCCCAGGCAGAGCGGGCTCACCTGCGCGCCGGTCCTGCCGAGCGATCGATAGTCCATCGGTTCCCTCCGGTTGTACGGACGGGCACGGAGGCCCATCCGACCGCGGCGGCGTGTCGCCAGCGAGGCTAGCGCGCCGCCATCCCAGGCCTCATGCTGTGGGCGTGGCAGATGGCGACGGCGAGGGCGTCGGCGGCGTCGTCGGGGCGCGGCGGCTTCGGCAGGCCGAGCAGTTGCTGCACCATGAACTGCACCTGCCGCTTGTCCGCCTTGCCGTAGCCCACCACGGCCTGCTTCACCTGCGGCGGCGAGTACTCCGTCCACGGGATGCCGCGCCGCGCCGCCGCCAGCAGCACCACGCCGATCGTCCGGCCCACGCTGAACGCGGTCGTCTCGTTCTTCGCAAAGAACAGGCGCTCCGTCGCCAGTTGCTCGGGGCCGTGCTTGTCCAGCAGCGCGTCGAGTTGGTCGGCAATCGACATCAGCCGGTCCGGCGGGGTGTCCTCCGGCGGCGTGCGGATGACGCCGAACTCCACCACCTCGATCCGCTGGCCTTCCTTACGCAGTACGCCGAACCCGGTCGTCGCCGTGCCGGGGTCTATGCCGAGTATCACCAAGTCCGTGCTCTCCTTCTCTCGCCCGATTTCCCCGCGACCGCCGTGTTCTCCTTGCGCGCGGAAACCGATGCCTCCGCGGCGAATAGGGCTGTCGATGTCGGCGAGGAGGGGAGCCCCATGCACTGCGATCGTCGGTCCTTCGTGCGCCTTGGCGCTGGCGCGGTGTCCGGCCTGTTCCTGGACGGCCGTGCGGGTGCGCTTCCCGAACACCCTGATCGGAAGCTGTACCGCTGGTGCCCGCGCTTCCCGGTGCCCACCGAGGTCTGGCAGGTCCCGTTCGCCGGCGACCTGGAGGAGGGGATGCTGCTGGAGACTGCGGCCGGCCTGGCTGCCCGCGCATCGCTCCGCGGGTCCTGGCGCAAGCTCGTCCACGAGGATCTACCCGTCGAGTGCTATCGCGCCTGGTTCGAGCAGTATCGGACCGCCCACCACCCCAAGCTCCTCAAGCTCGACCTCGACGACGTTGTCCGGCGGCTCCACGCGGCCGGCATCGTGAAGGGGTACGTGCTCTACCGCCTGGAGAAGTCGGACCGCCCGCTGCACTCGCCTGGCCCGCTCGATGAGTCGGCCAACGTGGCTACCGCGCTCGCGCCGTGGCTCGGCGCCGTCACGGCGTCGGAGCGGACGGCTGAGCGGATGGAGGCATTGGGGCTGCGCCGCCTGGCCGATGTGCGCGACAAGACGGAGCGCTGGTGCCTCAGCGAGTCGGGCCATCCGTTCTCGCGCTCCATCCTGGGCACGGCGGACCCCAAGACGCGGAACGTGCGCTCGCTGATGGTCGCCCTCGGCGCGTTCGTCTGCTGCGCGCGCGGCGAAGTCTACAAGCAGGCCCTCGCCCGCTGCGAGCCGGACAGCCCGGTCGTCGGCTGGGGCTGCGAGGGCGAGGACACCCAGACGACTCCCTCCACGCGGGCCGGCCTCTTCCAGACGGCCACCAACTGGTGCCACAACCTGCCGGTCTTCGCCTCCGAGGGCCCCGGCGAGGGCGTGGACCGGTCGCGGTTCCGCCAGAAGCGCGTCGTCCACTGGAGCGAGCTGGGCTGGGGCGACGGGAAGCACCACGCTGCCCTCGTCCTGAGCGACGGCGACAACGTGCAGTGGATGATGGGCAACTTCATGAAGGGGAGTAGCGAGGGGCCCAGCTACTACGGCCACCCGGGGCGTGGGCGCATTCCGTTCTCGTGGGGGCTGCCGGTCCCATCGCTCGCCCAGTTGGCGCCGCGCACGCTGGCCCAGGTGCTGCAGACCGCCACGCCCAACGACGACTTCATCCTCTTCTCCGGCGGCGGCTACGAGTACCCGGACCTCTACGTGAACGCCCGGGGCACGCGCGACGCCATCCGCCGCCACGCGGACCGCCTGCGAGGTTACATGGACCTCACCGGAATTGGCGTCCTGGCGTTCAACTTCCTGAAGTGGGATTCGCCTGACGCGATGGCGGCGTGCGAGGAGTTCGCCCAGCATCTACCGGGGCTCCTCGGCATCCTGGCGTTCCAGTACTATCCGTACTCGGCCGGCGATGGCGCGATCCGGTGGGTGCGCGGCGCGGGCGGCGACGAGGTGCCGGTCGTCTCGTGCCGCCTCTGTGTTTGGGCGCAGACCGGCAGACCGCACGACACAACGCCGGCTGGAGTAGCTGCCTGGCTCAACCGGATGCCGGCGGCCGGCGGTCAGACTGGCGACGAGTGCTTCTCCTGGGCGATGGTGCATGCCTGGTCGCGCTTCCGGAAGGCCGGCCCGGGCGAGCCCCTCAACGCCGAGGAGGCCGGGGTATCGCAGGACAAGGACGCTCCGGGCACGGCCCGCGGCTACTCGGCGGCTCTGTGGACCGCCGAGCGTCTCGGAGCGCCGGTGAAGGCGGTGACGGTGCAGGAGTTGCTGCTACGGGTACGGATGCGCATGCGCCCTCGTATGGCCCTCGGGGCGTGGATGCACGAGGTGGCGCAAGCCGTTGAGCGGAGAGGGCACCAGGGACCGGCCGTGCCGAATCTGGCCCGCGCGCAGCGTCTTCTGGCAGAAGTGGCGGGCAACCCGCGCGCTGCTGCCGAGTGTTACGAGACGCTGGTCCGAGCGCACAGCCAACTGAGCCGTCCGCGACCTCCATCCCGGTAGGCGGCGCGTGCAGGACTCGCGGGTGCGAGCGGCCAATAGGGAGCCACAGCAACGGCGCTGCCTCCTGCCCCGCGCGAGCGCTGCCTCGTGCACCGCCCTGCGCGGCCCGGGCATTCGCCGAACCGCTCCTCGGTTGTCGCTATCCTAACTTCGCGGTCGTCGCCCGAAGGTGGGCGCGTCGCGCATCAAGGAACGGAAGCAGAGCATGAGCGACGGCATTTTCTTCTATACCGACGAGTTCCTGGCGTACGACCTCGGCCCGCACCACCCGATGAAGCCCACTCGCCTGAGACGCACCTACGACCTGCTGCGCAGCTACGGCGCTCGGCTGGTGGTCGAGGAGCCGAAGCCCTGTCCGCTGAGCGACCTGCAGGCCGTTCACAGCACCGACTTCATCTGGGCCGTCGATCGCCTGAGTTCCGGCGACCATGTGCCGTTCCCGGAACGCTACGGGTTCGGCAGCGGTGACAACCCCATCTTCCCCGAGATGTGGGAGGCGTCGCTCCTCTACTGCGGAGGGTCGGCCGATGCGGCGCAGGCCGTGGCAGACGGGCGCTGCGACGTCGCCATGAACATCTCCGGCGGCCTCCACCACGCCCACTACGACCGGGCCGCCGGCTTCTGCACGTTCAACGATTGCGTTGTGGCCATCAACCGCCTCAGGACGCGGTTCGAGCGCGTCGCCTACGTGGACATCGACGTGCACCATGGCGACGGCGTCCAGGAAGCCTTCTACGACGATCCCTCCGTCCTGACTGTGTCGATCCACGAGTCCGGGTATCACCTCTACCCGGGCACCGGCTTCGTGCATGAGCTGGGCGCTCGCTCCGGGGTCGGACGCAGCGTGAACATCCCGGTGTGGCCCTATACGAACGACGCGCAGTGGCTCTGGGCGTGGCGTGAGGTTGGGCTGCCCCTGCTCAAGGCGTTCGAGCCGCAGGCCATCGTCCTGGAACTCGGCGCCGATGCCCACTACCTCGACCCGCTTGCCCGCATCTGCCTGACGGCGCAGGGGTGGCTGGAGGCGGTGAAGGACGTGCAGTCGCTCGGCAAGCCCATCGTAGCGCTCGGCGGCGGAGGGTACAACCAGACGACCGTGCCGCGCATGTGGGCGTTGGCCACGAGCCAGCTCCTCGGCCTCGACCTGCCGAACGAGACGCCCGAGCAATGGGCCGACCACGCGGTCATCCCGACGCTCTTCGACGCGGAGGAGCCGCCAATCGCGCCGCACGACACCGAGGTTGCCCAGTCGAACGCCGAGCAAGTGGTCGCCGAAGCGCGCCTCCGCCTGTTCCCGCACTTCGGGCTGTCGTAGCGGGGAGGGGCGCGGTCTGCATGGAGGCGACGCGCCCGGTCTGCCCTGGAGGGTGGCGCTCCGTCGCCACCGGCATGCCAACAAGAAGGCCCGGGTTCCTCATCGGATCCCGGGCCTTCAACCTGCCAGGTCGCTGCGAGCCTTAGTTGGCCGCGGCAGCCTCCTCGGCGCTGGCGCCGCTCTCGATGCGCATGCAGTAGAACGAGCGGTACACGAAGACCAGCGCGGCCAGGAACAGCACGGTGGCCGCCCCGAGGCGGACGGTGTGGTCCAGTGTGGTGGCCAGCTCGACGGCCAGGAGGCCGAAGAGCGTCGTGAACTTGATGATCGGGTTCATGGCCACGGACGACGTGTCCTTGAACGGGTCGCCCACGGTGTC
>CAZFLM010000013.1:0-120652 GCA_964519955.1 uncultured Chthonomonadaceae bacterium
CCCGTGCTGCTCGACGTGCGAGAGGCCGAGGAGCGGAAGGTGTCCACCATTGCCGGCAGCCAGCACATCCCGCTGGGAGAGCTTCCGGACAAGCTTGACACGCTCGACCGCAGCGCACACATCGTGGTGTTCTGCCGGTCGGGCAGGAGGTCCGCCCAGGCGGTCGCGCTCATGCGGGACAAGGGGTTCACCAAGGTGCGAAGCCTGTCGGGCGGGATGCTGGAGTGGGAACGCAAGTGACCGGGGCGTCCCCGGCGCCAAACACACGACGCAAGGTCAGCAAGGGAGGAGAAAGACATGTGTGACTGTCAGTCCAGCTCAGATGCACCTCGCATTCCTCTGATCGGCGAGCTGGCCCCGTCGTTCAAGGCGATGACGACGCAGGGCGAGATCAACTTCCCCGAGGACTACAAGGGCAAGTGGGTCATTCTGTTCAGCCACCCCGCCGACTTCACCCCCGTGTGCACGACGGAGTTCATGACGTTCGCGAAGATGGCGCCCGAGCTTGAGGCGCTCAACTGCAAGCTGATCGGACTCTCCATCGACAGCCACTACAGCCACATCGCCTGGCTCCGCACGATCAAGGAGAAGATCGAGTGGAACGGCATGAAGGGGATGGAGGTGAGGTTCCCTGTCATCGCCGACCTGACGATGGAAGTCGCCAAGAAGTTCGGCATGGTACAGCCCGGGGCCAGCAACACGCAGGCCGTGCGCGCGGTGTTCTTTATCGACCCTGAGTCCAAGATACGCGCGCTGGTCTACTACCCGCTCTCCAACGGGCGCAACTTCGACGAGGTGAAGCGCCTCCTGATCGCGATGCAGACATCCGACAAGCACGGCGTCGCGACGCCCGCCGATTGGCGCCCCGGCGATCGTGTCATCATTCCGCCGCCCGGGTCGTGCGGCCAGGCCGCGGACCGCGTCGCCGGGGCGGGCGACGACTACGAGTGCTTGGACTGGTTCCTGTGCCTGAAGAAGCTGCCCGAGTAGACGCCCCGCGAGGCTTCGTGAGGTCCAATGCACCCGGTTCGCCACATTGCGAGCCGGGTGCATTGCTGGCGCGTCGCTGTGTCGTCCTGCTGGAGTACACTTTGCTGGGGCATCCGGCAGTCGCCCAGGCTGGCAGGTTCGCGCGACCTGCCGCACTCCCCGGCAAGCTTGGGCGCGCGGGCGAGAAAGGCGAGTCGTGAGAGCCGACGGGACCGACAAGAGCATACGGCTCTGCGACATGCGGCAGGGGGCCGGCGGTACCGTTCTGGCGGCCGCGGGCGGGAGCGCGTTCAGGAAGCGCATCGCTATGCTGGGCGTAGGCCCGGGCGCGCACGTCAGCGTGCTGCAGAACCACGGCCGGGGGCCGGTCCTTATCCTCGTCCACGATCTCCGCCTGGCGCTTGGGCGCGGCGAAGCGGCCAAGGTCCTCGTTGAGGTGAGTCTTGACAGAGACCACGGCTGCACCTGACGGAGGCCACCCGGCGCCCCTCCGCATTGCCCTGGCCGGACAGCCCAACGTGGGCAAGTCCACGATCTTCAACATGCTGACCGGGCTGAACCAGCACGTCGGCAACTGGCCCGGCAAGACGGTCGAACAGAAGACCGGCCGCCTGGAGTTCGGTGACACGTCAGTCGACCTCACGGACCTGCCGGGCACCTATGGTCTCACGTCCTCCTCCGAGGAGGAGCGGATCGCCCGCGAGCACATCATCACGGAGCGGCCCGATCTGGTTATCCTGGTCGCCAACGCATCGGCCCTCGAGAGCAGCCTGTACCTTCTCACGGAACTCCTCGCGCTCGACATACCGCTCGTCGTCGGCCTGAACATGATGGACATGGCCGAGCGACAAGGTCGCCAGATCGATCCGCAAGTCCTTGCCGCCGCGCTCCGAGTGCCGGTGGTGCCGATCACAGCGGCACGGAACCGAGGGATCCGTGAGTTGATGGCGGCCGCGGTTGGTCTCTGCCATGCGGCCAACAAGCTCGCCCCAGCAAAGCCGGCGCTTCAGACAGAACACCGAGAGGCGATGGAGGCTATCCAGGCGCTTGTCGACGACTCAGTACCACGCCCCTACTCCCCGCCCTGGATTGCGCTGAAGCTCCTGGAAGGCGACTCCGAGATAACCCGGCAGGTCGAGGAGTGGGCGCCAGCAGCATGGCCGGCCATCAGCCGCATCCTTGGCCAACACGAGGACGCCTACCTGGACATCGCGCGCGGGCGCTACGAGTGGATCGGCCGGATGAGGCGGGCCGCCGAGATTCGGCCGAGCCTGGGCAGCATGGGCCTGACCGATCGGCTCGATCGTGTGGCCACGCATCCGGTGATGGGGTTGGCCACACTCGCTCTGGTCGCGGGCTTCGTGTTCGCATGCACGTACGCGATTGCGCTGCCCGCGGCGCGTTGGCTGCAGACCGGACTAGTCGCGCCGGCGTCTGACTGGATGCGCCAGATGCTGTCGGGCACTCCTGGATGGGTGTCGGGCCTTCTCGTATCCGGCGCCGTCGGCGGAGCGGGCCTCGTCTTGAGCTTCCTGCCCGTGCTTCTGCTCTTCTTCGTCGCCCTCGGCGTCGCGGAAGACACGGGGTATCTGGCACGCGCCGCCTACGTGACCGATCGGTACATGCACCCGATGGGCCTTCACGGACGGTCGAGCCTGCCGCTGGCTCTGGGGTTCGGGTGCAACGTGCCCGCCGTACTGGGCACCCGCATCCTGGAAGACCGGCGGGCCAGGCTGTTGACCATCCTGCTGACGCCATTCATGCCATGCACTGGCCGCCTCGCAGTGGTCGCATTCCTGGCTCCGGCGCTCTTCGGCAACAGGGCGACCTGGGTCACGTGCGGACTTGTCGGGCTCAACCTGCTCCTGCTGTTCGTAATGGGCGTGGCGCTGAACCGGGTTGCCCTTCGCGGAGAGCGAGCCCCCTTCATCATGGCGATGCCGGCATACCATGCGCCGAACGCGCGGACGGTGGGCCTCTTCGCGCTCCGGAACTGCCTGGCGTTCATAGGAAAAGCCGGAACCGTCATCCTCGCTACATCCTGCCTGGTGTGGGCATTGTCCGCCCTGCCCGGGGGCGACATCGAGAACAGCTACCTCGGACGGGTCGGCAGGTCCTTGGTGCCAGTGACGCAGTGGATCGGCCTTGCCGACTGGCGCTACTCGGTCGCGCTGCTGACGGGCTTGGTCGCCAAGGAGAACGCGGTAGCAACGCTTGGCGTGCTGTTTGAGTCTGACGGCAGCACCCACTGGGGCGCCGCTGCCGCCACACACGCGCTCTCGCCCGCGGCGGGGTTGGCCTTCCTGGTGGTGCAGATGCTGTTCATCCCGTGTATTCCAACGCTCGCCTGCATCCGCTGCGAGAGCGGCAGGCTGCGCTGGGCTGCCGCCAGCGTCGGGCTGCAGTTGCTCGTGTCCGTACTTGCCGCGCTGCTCGTGTACCGCGCGGCGCTTCTGTGGTGGTGACGGCGCCGGGATTGCGCAAGTCCGACGGGTCGTCGGTTCAGGGAGTCATGCAGTCACCCAGACGCCAGGTCGCTTTGACGATGTTGTCGCCGTACTCGGCACCAGGTGGGCGGTACAGGCGAGTCGGGGAGCCGGTGGCTCGCACGATGGCGTCTGAGCCCTGACGCAGCTCCCGCTTGATGCCAGCCTCGGCGAGTAGTCCGGGTGGGGGCCGTCTTGAAGCGTCAGCGCCAAGCGCTTGAGCTTGGGATTGCCCCGCACCACCTTGGGGTCGCCGATGCCGCGCTCGGTCCCCCACACGTCTTCGGCTTGGACATCGGCGGCCGCAAGGTAGCGGCCCTCATGGAGCTTGAGGTTGGTCTGAGCGCCGCCGCTCCGAGCGCTGCACGCACCACAGAGAAGGCCGATCGGACAAAGCAGATGCATCGCGCATGGTATGCTCCTCGTGTGCGGCGCTCCGTTTGCGGAGTGGTCAAGCCGGTCAGACGATGGTGCTCGCGAGGCTCTCACGTCGGAGGCGAAGGGCCATGCCCAAGGACGCCCGTTCGGGCGCGCACCGGATGGCGAGGAGACCACGCATGAACCCCAAATCGGCACGGATGCCCCTGACCGCCCTGGCGTTTCTGGTCTTCGGCCCAATGCCTGAGCTTGGCCCGCAAGCCCCCGCCGGCGCGAACCCCAACGCCTCGCCCTACCCGCCAAGCGCCGTCATTCGCAGCATGACGTGGCACTGGGACACGTTGCGCAGCGCGGCGCCGGGCAGCGACCTCTGGCCGATCACCTGGGCGGCAGACGGCAACCTGTACACTTCGTGGGGCGATGGCGGGGGCTTCGGCGGCACCAATGACGATGGGCGGGTGAGCATGGGCTTCGCGCGCATCGCCGGCTCGCCAGAACGGCTAGACGCGGTGAACGTGAACGGCGGGAAGAACGCCAAACGTCCGGCGTCCTTCCCCAAAAAGGGCAAGGCGGACGGACTTATCGCCATCGGGTCGACGCTGTACGCGTGGGTCAACATGCAGGATGGCGAGTACCCGGATGTGGACGCGCGCCTGGCCTGGTCGACCGATCAGGGCGCGACCTGGCGCCTCGCGCCCTGGGCATTCAGGAAGGGCGCGGGCAACGTGAAGCCGGCCACGTTCCTGAACTTCGGCAAGGGGTACACCGGTGTACCCGCCGACCTAAAGGGCTACGTGTACTTCTACGGTGCACGACAGGGCGACGACCGACACACCGTCTTGGGCCGAGCGCCCCAGGACCGACTGCGCGACCAGCGCGCGTATGAGTACCTGGCGCGTGTCGAGCACGGCCATCCAAGGTGGTCGCGAGACCCTCGGACAGACCTGCTGGAGATGGAGTTCACCGGGGATGTGGTAGTCTCGTACCTGCCCGGACTTCACCGATTCCTGGCAGGCGCATTCCACACGGGGCCTGGTCAGCTTGGCATCTTCGACGCACCGCAGCCGTGGGGTCCCTGGACGACGGTCGCATGGTACGACCACTGGGGCGGCATGGGTCCGGAGGGCTGGGGCCTCACCTGCAGCTTTCCGGCGAAGTGGGTGTCCGCCGATGGCCGCACGCTGTGGTGCGTGTTCAGCGTCTATGGCAAGGGTGGACAGTCGGGCATCGCGGCGCACGACCGGTTCAATGCGGTGAAGGTGTCGCTACATGTGGCGGGCAGCCGCGGAACCTGAGCGCGATTGGGCCAGGCGCCCTACTCGGCCAGCCCGGCAGCCCTACGCCGCAAGCGGCAGGTCCTCCTCCAGCGAGGGGAGTACCGCCAGCACGGTAAGCGTGATGTGCAGCGTATCCTGCCCCGTCTGCCTGTTCCCGAACCACCAAGCCGCCGCGTCGTTCGCCGCTGGAACGGTGACCGCGCTCGTCAGGCCGCCCGGCGCGGAACTGCTCCTCCTGGTGACTTTGGGGCGCGCCCACATCATCGAGACAGGCGCCGAGCCCTATCGCTTCCGACGCGCGTTGGCGGACCCAAAGCGCCGTAAGAAGACAGGAGTACGGTGGGCCATATTGGGCAAGAGAATGGGCCAGAACCGGTTGCCAGAAGTGCCGGCACATCGGGACCGCCCTCGACGACCTGCACGTTCGGTGCTCCAAGGCGTCGTTCGGGCCATTGAGTCGTTCCCCGGTGTGGGAACGGCTTCCACGCTCGCTACAGCCCTTCCTGCGTGAACATGAGGATCGACGGACGGCTCCTCCGCGACGACGAGCCGTTCATCCCGTCGGTCAAGATGCTGCCTGGCATCATCCTCTCATGGGAGTATGCCGGCTCCCGCTTCTACGGATCGGGAGCCAGCGGCAAGTACCGGCTGCGCGCGATGGAGCGCATGGCGGAGGCGACTGGCAGTCTGGTCGACACCCAGGTTAGTATCGATCGTGATCTCGTGGACCGGTTCCCGGAGCAGGCTCTGTTCCGCGATGGTTCGCCAGCGGCAGACCTGTTCGCCGCCAACCATCGCAAGTGGGCCAAGCTAGACGCGAAGACCCTGGTCGAGAGCGAGTTTCGGGACCTATCGGTCAGCAATCTTCAGCAATCGGCGGGCCGCACCAGCGGCGCCACGAAGTCGACGCGCTCGACCGCCAGCCCCTACTCGGGCAAGGTCTGGTGCGCTCGGCACGGCGTGGATGAGGATGGCCACCCACTTCGGACTCACGTGATGACCGTGCAAGGTGCCGACGACATGTGGATATGCAGGTCGGACTACATGCGCGCCGACGGCGCCCCGCTCTGCGCAAAGTGGCAGAACCGCCTGAGCGCCATTCTGGACTGCCACCTTGCGCGAGCACTCTCGGCGCGGCTTAGCTCCGTGGACAGGGTGGTCGAGGAGTCGGACCAGACCTGCGATGCGCTTGCGGCCAGACGGGCGGCACTCGTAGAAGATGCGCGCGCGCTGGAGCGCAAGCTCCGGACCCGGCAGACCGCCTTGGAGGATATGATCGAGGCCGGTGCGGCGAAGGAGGAGCGCCAGCGCTACGCCGCCGAGGAGATCGTCCCGCTGACATCAGCCATCAGGGCCAAAGTAGACGAGGGGGATCGGATCGGGCGGGACATGGATCGGATTCGGGCGGAGGGCAGGTCGGCCGACATCGAGACCAGCCTGCGTGAGGTTCCGGCTCGGGCCGTGCAGGGCCTTGGCGACATGCCAGTCGCTGAGCGCCAGGCTATCGTCAGCACCTACCTCGGCGGCGTCGATCTGCTCGTCGTCGGCGGCGGTGCCAACCGCACTGTGGTCATCCGGTTCGAATGGCGCAACGGTTGGTCTGACACGCTCGTCTCGTTCCGCGGCCCCGGTGCCGACACACGGCCGCTGACAGCCGATGAGGCGAGTGTCATCCAGGAGATGTGGCCCCAGAACGATGTGGCGTTCTCCGACTGGCTCGGGCGCCTTGCGCCGGGCCGGCGCTTCGCTTGGGTACAGAGGCAGGCTCAGAGGCTCGGCGTCAGCGCCCGCTGCCGCAAGCCGGCCGCCTGGATCAAGTGCGCGTTCGCCACGACCCCTCGATGCTGGGTCGATGAGCATCCAGACGTGCTCTATCTGCAGCTCTCATCCAAGGGCGAGGATCGCTGTTTGCCTGTCTACACGGATGGGAGTCACGGAGAGGTGATCGCCACGCCCGATGAGGTCCTTCGGGCGCTGCAGTCCCAGCAGACTATCCTTTTATCCCCGTCATGGTGATGCCCTGGATGAAGGTGCGCTGAGTGAAGAAGAAGAGCACCAGGATGGGCGCGGTCATCACCGTGGAGACGGCCATGAGCTGCCCCCAGAACGACCCGTACTGGCTGGAGAACATCGCCAGGCCGAGCGAGAGCGGGAACTTGTCGTCGTTGTAGAGGTAGATGAGGGGACCGAGGAAGTCGTTCCACGTGTTGAGGAACGTGAAGAGGGCGACAGTGGCGAGGGCCGGAGTCGCCAACGGCATGAGCACCTTGCGGTAGATGTCCCACTCGTTGCAGCCGTCCAGACGCGCCGCGTCGGTGAGGTCCGGCGGGATCGTCATGAAGAACTGGCGGAGCAGGAAGATGAAGAACGCGTTGCCCAGGAACGCGGGCACGGTGAGTGGCAGGTAGGTGTCGATCCAGCCCAGCGTCTTGAAGATGGCGAAGAGCGGCACCATGGTCACCTGAGCGGGGAGCATCATCGTGGAGAGGAGGAGCGCGAAGAGTAGACCGCGGCCCTTCCACGGGATGCGCGCGAGGCCGTACGCCACGAGCGAGCTGGACAGGACGACGCCCACCACGTTCAGCGTGCAGAGGATCAGCGTGTTCCGCAGGTAGAGCGCGAACGGGAAGTGCGTCAGCCCCTTCGTGTAGTTCTCCCACACGATGTGGCGCGGCAGCACCGTGGTGAAGATCTCGTTCTCCGGCTTGAACGAGGTCATCACGAGCCACACGAACGGCGCGAAGAAGATGGCGCTCAGGACGACCAGCACGACGAGCACGATGCTGGTGCGGAGTTGGTTCTTGGCGCGGCGGCCGGGTACGGCGCGCGAGGGCTGTGCGGTTGCTTCCATAGGATCGGTTCCAGCCTAGTATACACCGAGGAGGCGACCGGTTGCCTATGTGCCGCGGCGGTCAGCAGACAAGTCCGTCGTCCAGCCGCAGCGTTACGGCCTCTCCTTCGAACAGCAGAATCCGGACGCGATCGCCCTCCACCTGGCAGTCCGTGACGATGTCGTCAGCAGTGTGCACCCACACCTCCGCGCCCTCGAGGGTCAGGGCGCTCAACCCCAGCTCGCACACCCCCAACACGATTCCGGGCCGTGTCGTCGGCGCGAACCGATAGAAGAGGAACGGCAGCTCTACCCGACCGAGCAGGCGCCCCTCGGGGAAGCGCACAGCCGCCGCGCTGGTACCGTAGCCCACGAGCAGGATTGGCTCCGACGTGTGGAGCAGGATCTGCGGCGTCAGCCCGTGGTCCTCGGAGGCGATGCCCAACCCGAACCGGTATCCAGCATCACGCTGCGCGGTGACGACCGCCACGTCGCAGCGCGACCGCCCCTCGCCCTCCTCGCCCAGCCAGAGGTGCCCGCTCTCGCAGCGATCGAGGTATCCGCGCATCTGATCGCGCGTCTCGAACCGCTCGGTCGCGACGGCATAGTCACCGAACGCAATCTGCATGTTGCCCTCCCGCGGCGATATGCCACCACTCCTCGCGCTGGTTCGCCACGCGCCGGCTCTGTTCCTAGCGCTGTCGCCACCGGCAATCGCCTGCCCTCAGACGACCGAGACGTCACGCATCGGCGCGCACATGGCTCGCACAGGGAGGGATGGCGCACACAGCCGCGAATCTATCGCCGGCTCAGCGGCGATGCGCCGCCTTGCCGATCCACTGGAGGACCGCGCGTCCATGAGACACCCCCTCGCTCAAGCCCTGTTCGTGCTCGTCTTTGCGGCTTCCGCATGCTCCGCCGATCTCCACGGCGATGCGGCGGCGGGCAACCTGACGGCCATACGCCAGGCCCTGGACGCCGGTGGCGACGTCAACGCGCGCGACAAGGACGGAGCCACGGCCCTCCACTGCGCGGTGGAGAAGGACCACGCCGCCGTCGTGAACCTGCTGATCGAGCGCGGCGCGAACGTCAACGCACGGCGCAGGGATGGTGCGACGCCCCTGCATCTGGCCGCCCGCAACCGTGGCGAGACCATCGCGTGGTCCCTGCTGGCGGCAGGCGCCGACCGGGATCTGGCAGATGGCGCGGGGCTCCGCCCGATGGACGTGGCGCGGCGCGCCAGGAACGCTGAGCTGGAGCGGCTGCTCAGAGGCTGCGACTTCACCGAGACCCTTGCACACGACATCGACACCGGCATCAACGTCCTGGTCGATAGCGCACACGAGTACCTGTTCGACTTCTCATGGGCCTTCCCGCCTATGCTCCGCCAGTCGGGCATCCGTGCCATCAACTCCCTCGCGTGCCTGGATCGTGTCCTGAAGCCAGGCGAACCGGCCAACACGCTGCTGATCGGCGGCGTCGACGAGCGTTACAGCAAGTGGCCATGTTCCACGTTCAACGTCGTCCTCACGTACCAGGGCGACGCGAACGCGCAGGACTACACGCCCGCGGAGCGGAGAGACCTGCGCACCTTCGTGGAACAGGGCGGGGGATTGCTGATCATCGGGGAGGGCGTCAAGACACCCGATCAGGCCGCTCGCTGGCCCCTCAATGCCCTCGGCCGCGACTATGGCGTGAGAGTTGGAGACAAGAGCACTACGTTGCGTGGGCAACCAGTGCCATCGCTCTCACTCGACGGCCCCTGGGAGGTCCGAGCCGCGGGCACAGATGGTCGGCCCATCATGGCGGTTCGGAGCTTCGGCAAAGGGCGCGTGGCGTCCATCAGCACGCTGCTGCTTGTCCGAAGCCACCCCGGCGACGCCGATCCGGCCGAGATGAAGCGCGCGGACGCGACAGCTTATCTGGCGGACCTTGTTCGATGGCTATCCGCAGGCAGGCCGCCTGCAGGTGGTCCAGCCCGCCTGCCAGTGGAGTTCCACCCGGAGAACCAGGTGCGAGTTGGCAAGGCGATTGTGTCGTACGCCTCGAACCAACGTCCGGACCTGATCAAGTGCATCACGGATGAGCTTCCGGCCGTCAAGAAGAAACTCGACGAGTGGATCCCGTCGCCGCCCCGACAGGGGTCGTATCCCATGCTGCTGTGTGCGGGTGGCGGAGGAGGATTCGCGGCAGGCGACGAGGTCGCGGTGATGGCACTGACGCCCAGCGCGCTACTGAGCGTGTTCGGACACGAGATGGCCCACTGCATGCCTGGCCCGGCAAATGACCTTGGGCAGCAGGCGGGCAGGTTGCCCAACGGGTTCCTTCTGGGCGAGGGACATGCCGGCTGGTTCCAGCGCAAGATCCAGACGATGTGGAAGGGGGAGCCTTTCGATCCGAACACCTTCTTCAAGGCCGACCCGACCGGGCGCGAGATAGACCTTGCTCGGGTGACCGAAAAGGAGGTCGGCGCCAACTGGTCGATCTGGGACAAGCTCTTCTTCGTGTTCCAGAAGCTCGACGAGAGGTACGGCACCACGTGGTATCCGCGCTGGGTGTGGGTGAAGAGCACTCGGTGGCGCAACACGCCAGGGCGGATGCTGACGTGGGACGAAGTCGTCGAGGACATGAGCATCGCGGTCGGCGAGGATCTGTATCCCTTCTTTCGAGCCCTGGGCACGTCGCTCGCTCACGATCGGTGCGGATCCATTCAGTTCCAGGGGAAGCCGGTGGATCTCCCACCGGCGCCGCTGGGCCTCGATCGCTGTGGGCCACTGAGGTTCGAGCCGGCCGGAGACTACACCAGGCCCCTGTCCCGGCGCGCCAAAGCCGACTAGCATCGCCGCTTCCCCGCACGGGTGGGCCGCGTTTGAGAGTAAACTGATAGCCACTATGCCACGCGCACGCTCCAGCTCGGTCGCCCGCCGCCACACGATCAACGGGCTCCTGTTCTGCTCGCCGACCATCGTCGGGCTCGTCGGCCTCACGATCTATCCGCTGGCGATGTCGCTCTACTACAGCTTCTGCTCCTACTCCGCCCTCAAGCCGGCGCAGTGGGTGGGCGTCGGCAACTACCGCCTGATCTTCCGCGACCTCGCCAACCACGGCCTGCTGTACGAGTCGGTACTGAACACCCTCTACTACTCGGTGGTCGCCGTGCCGCTGGGCATCGCGGTGGCGTTCTTCATGGCGCTGCTGCTGAACCAGAAGGTGAAGGGGCAGACGATCTTCCGCACGATGTTCTACGTGCCGTCCATCGTGCCGGTGGTCGCCAGCTCGGTCCTGTGGCTGTGGCTGCTGAACCCGCAGCACGGGCTCATCAACCTGGCCATGACGTGGAGCGGCGCCGAGCGGTTCGTGGGCTGGATGGGGATGAAGACGCCCATCGGCTGGCTGGCGGACCCGAACTGGTCGAAGCCCGCGCTCATCCTGATGAGCCTGTGGGGCGTCGGCAACTCGATGGTCATCTTCCTGGCGGGGCTGCAGGGCGTGCCGGAGGAGCTGTACGAGGCGGCCGAGCTGGACGGGGCTTCCGCGTGGGCGAAGACGCGCAACGTGACGATGCCGATCCTCAGCCCGTACATCCTGTTCATGACCATCATGGGCATGATCGGCGCGTTCCAGTACTTCACGCAAGCCTGGGTCATGACGAACGGGACAGGCGGCCCGGCCAACTCGACGATGATGTACCCGATGTACCTCTTCCAGAACGCCTTCCAGTTCTTCAAGATGGGCTACGCGTGCTCGATGGCCTGGCTCATGTTCGTCGTCATCGTCATCGCCACGGCCATCGTCTTCAAGACCTCCGCCCGGTTCGTCTACTACGGTGGCGAGTCGCGGTAGGACGCACGGCACTCCGCAGTGGGTTCTTGGGGGCCCGCCTCGCCAGTGGCGCGGGGCGGGCCCTCGCATTTGGGCGTCGCCGCTCCCTTGACGCCGCCACCTGATTGCCCGATAACGGCCCCGTCGCACTCATCGCATCTCGTCGGCTTCCCATGCTTGCCACTGGAGGTGGTCCGATGGTGCCCGTCGCCCGCTCGTCGCGCGCCTGGCCGCGCATGCTCGTGCCCCTCGCCCTGCTGCTCGCCGCACCCGCCGCCCTCGCCCAAGAGGAGGACCCCGCCCCGACCAAGCCCGTCGGCGAGCTGCGCGGCATCCTGGCGGACCGCCTGCACGTCCCGGTCTCGGCGCTGCGCCCCGAGCATGGCGTGTACAGAACCCTCGACAACCGGGACGAGTACCTCTTCTACACCGACGGCCGCGGCGCGTACCGAGTCGACGGCGCCACGGGCCGATCGCGCTTCGAGCCGGCGCAGCGGGGCACGCTGACGCCGCGCCAGGCGATGAAGCTGCTGCGCCCCCACCTGCAGCCACCTGCCACCGCCTTTGGCGACGAGTTCGAGGTGCGTGGGTGGCACGACCGCCACCCCGAGTATGTCTTCCGCGGCAGCGGACAGGACGACTACCGCATCGACGCGGTCTCCGGCGACCTGGACGTGCGCCCCGACGGGAAGTCGACGCTCGAAGCCGGTGTACAGCCCGCGGTCACGCTGCCTGCCGCGCGGCTCAGGCAGATCGCCATCGACTACGTCGCCGCGCACTTCCCGGCCTACACCCCGGGCCTGTTCGAGGTGAGCGCCTTCAACATCCACCCGGAGGACGACTGCAACGAGTACGACGTCGTCTTCCGCCGCCACGCGCGCTCCGGAGCGGAGCTGCCGATGCGGTGCTGGGTGCGCGTCGAGGAGGACACTGGGTGCGTGGTGAGCTACGAGGAGTGCGCCACCCGTACCGTCGTGAGCACCGAACCGGCCGTCACCGAGGAGCAGGCTATCGCGATCGGGCGCGCGTGGATTGCCGCGAACATCACGGCCAGAGAGTCGGGGCTGGAGTTCGTGGGCCCCCGCGATCAGTATCCGATCAAGTTCGAGGTCCGGGTCGATCCCCTGATGAACCAGGCGCTGGTCTACGAGATCCCGTTCCGAGCGACCTGCGTGATCGTCGACGCCCGTGCCGGTGTGGTGATCGGGATCGATCAGTGGTCCTGCTCGGATGACGGACCCCGGCCCGCGAACGTGAGGCGCCTCGTCCCGAAGGAGACGCTGTGGGAGGTGAGGGCAGGCGGCAGCCTCGGGCGTTCCGCCGTGGAGGCGGGCGGCCGCGTGTACCTGTGGGCAGGCTACGCGAAGGCGGTCGGGCTTCAGGTGAAGCGCTCCAAGGACGCAGTCACGGTTGCGGGAGATGGCAAGCAGGCGGCGCGTCTGACCACCACGAGCAAGCGTCCGACCACCTCGGCGCCGGTGGCGTGGCTGCGCGGCGGCGAGCTGTACCTGCCCGTCGCGGCGCTGCGCCGGCTGACCGACCGGCTGACGGTGGAGGCCGACGAGCGCACGATCACGCTCAGGCCGGAGTACGGCGCGGCCGCGCACGAGCGCCGGTAGGCTCTCCGCATCGGCCTAGCCTGGATCATGCACGAGTGCAGTGGTGGGATGGGCCTCCGTGCCCGTCCAGTGCCACTCATGAATAGGTCAGGCTAGGGTTGCCGCGCGCTGCTATCCCTTCTCCACCAGCCGGCGCATCTTCTCCGCGCCGGTCTTTGCGACGACTGCCGGGTCCATCTTGGCGTGCTCCGGGTTGAACAGCTCCAGCGAGAGCGCGCCGCGGAAGCCGACGTGCCGCAGGTCCGCCAGAACCTGGCCCAGCGGGGCGATGCCGTCGCCGGGGAAGACGCGGTGCTGGTCGCCGATCTGCTCGCGCGGGGGGTCGGCCGGGTAGTCGTTCATGTGGAACACGTGCATCGACTCGGGGCCGAGCATGCGGATGCCGTGGAAGCCCGTGCCGCCCTTGTAGAAGTGGTACGCGTCGCCGAGGACGCAGGCGTTCGGGTCGTCGACCTCCGCCGCCACGTAGAGCGCCTCGCTCAGCTTGCCCAGCGTCTTCGAGAAGCCCCACACCTCGAGCTGCGGCACCACGCCCTCCTTCGCGCCGACGGCCAGCAGGTCGCGGTAGCGCTCGACGAGGGCCGGCAGCGCGACGGGCGCGTTCGTGGCCCCCAGCGCCGGAGCCGCGATGCGCGTGCCGCCGATTTGCCGCACCAGGCCCATGCAGCGCTTCGCCGCCTCCAGCGCCTCCTTCCGCTTGGCCGCATCGTCGACCGACCACTCGAAGAAGCCGATCGCGCTCGGGACGACGAGGCCCAGATCCGCGATCTGCTTGGCGAGGTCGGCGAGCGACTTCCCGTCGGCCGCGTGCCGCTCGATCTCGTCGATCCACGGCTCGATGGCGCCGTAGCCCGAGCGCGCGGTCATCTCCACCAACTCGGCGAGGGGCAGCTTGTGGGCGCGCAACGTGGCGGTGTTCAGGCAGAGCGTGAACGGCGACTGCGGCTTCGCTGCGGACGACTGGGGCATGCTCGACGCTACCATGGCGCCTCCTATCCCGGCAAGGAGCTGCCGGCGAGTGAGTGGTTGGGACAAAGGGATCTCCGAGTGATGGCGCGGCCGGCGCACGCCCTGCTGCACAGCGTCTGGAGGGTGGCGCTCCGTCGCCACCGCGTTGTGCGCCAACGGCCGGTCGGCATGGAGGACGACCCTCCAAAGGCGGGCGTGCTCAGCCTACCAGAACTTCCAGTCGCGCAGTACCAGGACGTACAGCCCGAGCGCCAGGTTGGACGTCGCGTGCGCCACGACGCAGGCGTACACGCTCCGCGTGTAGCGCAGCAGGAGGCCGTACGCGACGGCGCAGATCGCAGCCGCGAGCCACTCGGGGTGCGCGAGCGCGAAGCCCGCCGCGACCATGGCGAATGCCTGCCACGAGAACGCCCAGGGCAGCACCGATCGCCAGTCCTGGTGGGTGCAGTACCGGATGAGGAACGAGCGCCAGAACAGCTCCTCCATCACCGGCACCAGCACCGCGAGCCCCAGCAGCCTGATCGCGATGAACGCATACGCGCCGATGGGATTGGCGATGGCGGCGAGCGGGTTGTACGCCGCCCGCGATCCGCCCAACGTCGCCCACGGGAACGCGTTGGTCACCGCGATCCAGGCAGCGATCACCGTCAGCCCGACCGCTACCGCCGGCAGCACCACGCGCGCCTCGATCCGGATGTCGCGCCAGGCAATCCGGTAGGTGTACAGGAGCGCCGCAACCAGCACCACCTTCGCCGTATAGACGGCCGGGTAGATGCGCGGCAACTGCCCCTCGAGCCACGTCATCGCCAGGAACGCCACCATCGGCACGACGTAGGCGTACCACGAACGGTCCTTCACGCCGACCGGATCGTCGGGCCCAACCATGCGAAGCTGCAAGGCATACTCCCGCGCGCCCGGCGGCGGCCACGCAGCAGCCCCGCCTCGCGCCTACGTAGGTTATAGCATCCGGCAGCCGCCCTTGGAGCGCGAACACCCCATGACCGAGCCTACCGCCCAGAACCGTCTTGCCGACGAGACCAGCCCGTACCTGCGCCAGCACATGCGCAACCCGGTCCACTGGCGCCCCTGGGGCGAGGAAGCCTTCGCCGCCGCCCGCGAGCGCGACTGCCCGATCCTGCTCTCGGTCGGCTACTCCGCGTGCCACTGGTGCCACGTGATGGAGCGCGAGAGCTTCGAGGACCCGGACATCGCCGCCCTGATGAACGCCCACTTCGTCTGCGTCAAGGTGGACCGCGAGGAGCGCCCGGACGTCGACCAGGTCTACATGACGGCGGTACAGCTCATGACCGGGCAAGGTGGGTGGCCTATGACGGTCTTCCTCACGCCCGATGGTCGCGCCTTCTACGGCGGAACATACTTCCCTCCAGATGATCGGTACGGACGCCCCGGTTTCCCGAGGGTGCTGAGCGCAGTCGCCGCGGCCTGGCGGGCTAGGCGAGACGAGTTGGAGGGACACAGCGACGCGATCGCCGAGGCCGTCGGCCAGGCCGGCGAGGTGGGCGGCCCGCCGCAGCCTCTCACGCCGCGCCTGCTGGACGACGCCTACGCCGCGCTGCGAACGACCCTCGACCCGCGCTGGGGCGGCCTGCGCGGCGCGCCCAAGTTCCCGCAGCCAATGCTGCTCGACTTCCTGCTCCGGTACTCGGCGCGCAGCGGCCGACAGGAGCCCCTCGACGCCGTGACGCTCTCGCTGCAGCGCATGGCGGCGGGCGGCATTCGCGACCACCTGGCAGGCGGTTTCCACCGCTACTCCACCGACGAGCGCTGGCTCGTGCCGCACTTCGAGAAGATGCTCTACGACAACGCGCAGCTCGCCTCGACGTACCTGAGTGCATACCGAGCGACAGGCGACGCGGCGTTCCGTGAGGTGACAGAGCAGACGCTCGACTTCGTGCAGCGGGAGATGACCGCGCCGGGCGGCGGCTTCTACTCGTCGATGGATGCGGACAGCGAGGGCGAGGAGGGGCGCTACTACGTGTGGACGGCGGACGAGGTCGCGAGCGTGCTCGGACCGGGAAACGCGGCGCTGTTCGCCGAAGCCTATGGAGTGACGCCGGGCGGCAACTTCGAGGGGTCCTGTGTGCTGAGCGAGGTGGACCCCATCGCCGCGGACGATCCACGCCGCGAGCGCCTGGCGGGGATGCGCGCACGTCTGCTGGCAGCGCGACAGCAGCGCCCGCGCCCCGCGCTCGACGACAAGATCGTGGTCGCGTGGAACGGACTGATGCTTGCAGCGTTCGCGGAGGCCGCCGCTGTGCTGGGCCGGAGCGACTACCTGCGGACCGCCGTCGGCAATGCCGAGTTCGTGCTGGGCGCCATGCTCCGCGCAGATGCGGATGGCGCGCTGCTGATGCGCACGGGCCGCGCGGTCGACGACGGCACGTTGCAGGTGGCCCCCATCCCCGGCTTCCTCGACGACTATGCGTCCTACGCGCTGGGACTGCTGGCGCTCCACGAGGCCACGTTCGCCCCGCGCTGGCTGTCAGCAGCCGCGCAACTCATCGACGCGCTCCTGCGGCGGTTCGTCGGGGAGGATGGGCTTCTCTACGCGAGCGCCGAGGCCGGCCGCCTGCCCCTGCGCCCGCGCGACGAGATGGACAACGCGGTACCATCCGGGCAGTCGTGCGCGGTCGAGGCCCTCCTGCGCCTGGCCATCCTGACGGACCGCGAGGACTACCGCGCGCGGGCCGCCGAGGTGCTGCGCCGCCTGGCCGCGACCATGGCCGAGCGCCCCGCCGCCTACGGCCGCCTGCTCTGCGCCGCCGACCACTACCTCGGCCCGACGACGGAGCTGGTCATCGCCGGCGCGCCGGAGGACCCGCGCACGCGCGCCCTGCTCGACGTGGCGTACGCATCATCGAGGCCGAACCTGGTGGTCGTGGGCGCCCATCCGGCGCATTCGGCCGATCTGCCCCTGCTCGCGGACAAGGCGATGCTCGGCGGGGTACCGACCGCGTACGTCTGCCGCGACCGCACCTGCCAGGAGCCCACCACCCACCCGGCGCGCCTGGCGGCGCTGCTGAAGCGGGGCTGAGGGCTCAGGGCAGCTCGGTGCCCTCCGAGAGCACCGCAAGGAAGCGCGTGTACTCGTACACGCGGCCATAGGCCCGCCCGGTGACCTCGCGAACGATGCCGAGCGCCGACAACGCCCGCAGACAGGCCATCACCGTCTGATGCGTCAGGTTGGTGCGCCGCGCCAGGCTAGGCGCGGAGGTCATCGGCCGGCGGGTCAGGGCCTCGTGGATGACCGCGACCGACGGCCGCGACCGTACAGCCGACTGGATGGCGGCCCGGTCTGCCTCCCGTATCTCCAAGAGGCGGTCGGCGGCCTGGGTGGCCGCGGCAGCCGTGTCGCGAGCGCCGGCGAGGAAGTACCGCACCCACTGCTCCCACGCGCCCTCCGTCCTCACACGCTGGAGGAGATCGTAGTATGTGTCTCTCGTCCGCTTGAAGTGGAGGCTCAGGTAGAGCAGCGGATGCCGAAGTACGCCTTCGTGCATCAGCATCAGCGTGATAAGCAATCTGCCGACGCGCCCATTGCCGTCCTGGAACGGGTGGATGGTCTCGAACTGCGCGTGAGCGAGTGCGGCACGGACAAGGGCCGGGGTGTTGTCCGCCCGCGCGTGGATGTACTTCTCCAAGTCCGCCATGCATCCCACTACCTCCTGGGGAGGCGGAGGCACGTATGCGGCGTTGCCCGGCCGCGAGCCGCCTATCCAGTTCTGTGAGGTCCGATACTCGCCTGGGGCCTTCTCGCTTCCGCGCCCGGCGGCCAGAAGCTCCCCGTGCAGCGCCCTGACCAGACGCATGGTGAGGGGCTCGCCCGACCGCATTCGGGCTACCCCCAGGTCGATGGCCGCAACGTAGCGAGACACCTCATGCACCGCGTCCACCGGCACGCCTGGCACAGCATCCGCCTCGAACAGGAGCAGTTCGGACAGCGTGGACTGCGTGCCCTCGATCTGAGACGAGACGAGGGCCTCCTTGCGCACATAGTAGTAGAGGAACAGCGCCACGTCAGGCAAGACGGATGCCATGCCGTCCAGCCTGCCGATGGCCTGGTCCGCTTGGGACAGCAGGCGCTGCAGCGCGTCATCCAGACGCACCGGCGGCCGCGGCGGCAACGGGTTGGGCACGAAGGACCGATAATGCTCCGACACTGTCGCCCCCGGCACTAGGATTCCCTGGAGACCTCGTGGCATCATATCCCCCGTGCGCGAGCCATGGCCGACCGATCGCGCGGTGTTGACAGATTGTCAAGCGCTTACAATGTACTACACAGATTGTGAATTCGTGGCCCAGGATTTACAATCTCTGCGTGAAAGGACCACCTCACACCCAATGACCGCCACCAGTCCCGCATCCATCGAGATCGCCAACCCGGACGCACCGCATGGCCGCACCCGCTTCGTGCTCTTCGACTTCGACGGTACGCTCTCGCTGATCCGCGAAGGGTGGCAGGGGGTGATGATCCCCTACTTCGTCGAAGTGCTGATGAACACGCCGGAGCACGAGGACGAAGCCGGCATCGAGGAGGTCGTCCGCGACTTCGTCACCCGGCTGACCGGCAAGCAGACGATCTATCAGTGCTTCGCGCTGGCGGACGAGGTGAAGAAGCGCGGCGGCGTTCCGCTGGAGGCGCTGGAGTACAAGCACGAGTACCTGCGGCGGCTCTGGGTGCGCATCGAGCACCGCGTGGCCGGGCTGAAGAGCGGGGAGCTGAACCCGGACGACTTCATGGTGCGCGGATCGCGGGCGCTGCTGGAGGCGCTGACGGAGCGCGGCGCGACCGTCTACCTGGCGAGCGGCACCGATGAGCAGTTCGTGCTCGACGAGTCGGCCGCGCTGAGGGTCGAGCACTACTTCGGGCCGCGCATCTACGGGGCGCTCGACCGTTACCAGGATTTCTCGAAGCAGCAGATCATCGACAAGATCCTGCGCGAGAACGACCTGCATGGCTCGGAGTTGGCGGTCATCGGCGACGGCTACGTGGAGATCGAGAACGGGAAGGGCGTGGGCGGCATCGCGGTGGGCCTCGCCAGCGACGAGGCGAACCCGGGCGGCATCGACGAATGGAAGCGCGGCAGGCTGCTTCAGGCCGGCGCGGACATCATCATCCGCGACTACGCCGACCTACCGGCGCTGATGGCGTACCTGTTCGGGGAGTAGGCGCGAACGGAGGCGGCCCTGTCGCGCCGACGGGGCGGGGCCGCATCACCTCGTCGGCATCGCATCCGCAGGCCGGCGCGGGCGCAGGCCACGCGCTCCATCACTGTCGCGCCTCGGAACCCGGCGCGTGGCGGGCGGCCCGGCCCTACTCCTTCGGCGGCAGCGACTTCCGGTCGCCGCCCCGGATGCGGCGTGCAACGTTGCGAGCCGAGACCCTCGCATCCTCCATCGCCTCGCGGTAGTAGCGGTTGATCTGGGCGCGGGTCGGCCGCTGCCCCATCGCGTAGAACCGGCGGAGCGCCTCACCAAGGGCCGCCGTGCCGGCATAGGCGATGGCCCCGCGCGCCACCAGCCCTACGCCACCCGGAACCACTCCCACCACCTCGCGGGCCACCGCGCGCCAGCCGAACGCGTTGCCCAGCAGCGGCGCCAGGTCCTTCGCACGGTCGCGCAGCTCAAGGGACTGTCCATGCGCCGCGGCGAGGCGGAACAGCATCAGCGCCTGGTTCTTCGCGAGCATCAGCATGTCGCCGACGGCCGCCGTGGGCAGCAGGAGCCCGAGGATCGGGAAGATGCCCGGCAGCGCGTTCACCATCGCGAACTCGGCGTTGGCCAGCGCCGTGTCGCGCACGATGCGGCGCGACACCTCGGGGCGGAAGCCTGGGAAGCGCCGGGCAAGCGTGAGCGCCAGATCGGGGCGGTCGTCCAGGATACGCTCGACAGTCCGGTCCCAATCGCCGATATCCGCCACGCGGTAGAGCACGACCCCGGGCGGCGCCTCCGTGCGGCCGCCCCCCGCGTCGATGACCACGTCGTACATGCCGGCCTGTTGCGGGAAGCCGGCTGCAGCCGCCGTGGAATCGAACACACGCAGCTCGGGATGGACGACGGACGACTCGTCGCCGGCGTAGAGACTGCTTAGTGCCTGTCTGCGGGCGTCCTCCGCCCCGACGAGCGCCACCGTCACCGGCACGCGGGCCTCGCCCGAGATGGCGCCGACGGAGACGGTCTTGAGGATGTCCCAGGTGGACTTGGCTCGACCCAGACTGGCCATGGCGCTGTGCTGCTCCCTCTGCACGCCAGCCGCGTGCGTACCACTACCGACGGAGGCCGCGGGCCCGGCGTTTCAGCGGGCCCCCTGGTGATTATGGCGGATTGGTCGTACGCGACCTTGCGGCGGAGCCTCCGCAGGGCGCATAATGGCGTGCGAGGAGCCAAATGAAGCGTTGGGTGCGATGGTCTCTGGTGGTAGCTGCAGTGCTGGTGGTTGGCGGCGCGCTCACGCTGCGTGAGATGACCGGCTCGTGGCGCCTCGCGTTCAGCAGGTCGTACTGGAACAGCCGCCTGTACGGCAAGGCTGACTACGACGCAGGCAATGGGATCCTGCGCCACGGGAACCCCAAGTACCACGAGATAGCCCTCACGTTCGACGACGGGCCCCACACCGGCACCGGCGACCACCTGCTCGACGTGCTGCAGCGGGAGAACGTACACGCTACGTTCTTCGTCGTCGGCGTACGGATGAAGCAGCGGCCAGACCTGGTGCGGCGCATGCTGGCAGAGGGGCACGAGGTCGGCAACCACACCTTCGACCATCTCCGGCTGGACGAGCTGAAGCCGGAGAAGATCCGCAGCGAACTCGTCTACAACGACATCAACCTCTGCCGGATCACCCGCAGGCACTTCGGTCTCTTGAGGCCGCCCGGGGTTCGATACAACGCGAAGGTCATCAAGGTTGCCCGCAGCCTGAACTACCAGATCATCTCGTGGGGCGTGGCCGGCAAGGACTTCGAGCCGCAAACACCCGACTACATCGTCAGCCAGGTCCTAAAGGGCACGATTGGCGGTAGTATAATCCTGCTGCACGATGAGTACCCAGCCACCGTCGAGGCGTTGCCACGCATCATCGCGGCGCTGAAGCGCGACGGCTACAAGTTCGTGACGATCCCGGAGATGCTCGCGCACCTGCCCCGGCCGGTCATCGTTCCGTCAACGGTCGCCACGAACCCTCAGACACTAACAGCACACGGGCCGATGCGCGTCGCCCATGCGAGAACCGGCATTCATGCCGGGAACTTGGGCGGAGCGGCGCTCCGTAATCCGTAAACGTGGAGGGCAGGCGCGTCATGGACTTTGCCAGGGCGTGGACCGACGAGGCGCGTGGCGACCGCAGTGAGTTCGATGAGCTGGTGCGGCGATGCCACCGCCAGGCCTATAATGTCGCCTACCGGATGGCGGGCAACCATGCCGACGCCGAAGACCTGACTCAGGAAGCGTTCGTTCGCGCGTACCGCTTCTTCGACAGGTACAACCGCCGGATGCCGTTCGAGAACTGGCTGTACCGCATCATCTCGAACGTGTTCATCGACGAGTTGCGCAGGCGGCCCAAGGCCCGGATGCAGTCGCTGGACCAGCCGGTGAACACGGCCAGCGGCGCGACCGACGTGCTGCTCGAGATCCCCGACTCCACCGCGGACCCGGAGCGGCTGGCATGTGAAGCGCAGCTCGAAGAGCCGCTGCAGCGGGCGCTGGACGCACTGCCGCCGGAGTTCAAGCAGGCAGTCATCCTGGCGGACATCGAGGGGATGTCGTACGAGGAGATCGCGGAAGCGATGGGGTGCTCGCTGGGAACAGTCCGGTCGCGCCTGCACCGTGGACGCAAGTCGCTGCGAAACCGCATCCGCGGCTTCCTGCCAACCCAGTGAGTGGAGTGGACGTGTGAACTGTCGTCGCGTGAACAGCCTTCTGTCGGCCTATATCGATGGCGAACTGGCCGGAGTCGAGCAACTTCAGATCCGCGATCACTTACGGGAGTGCGCCGACTGCTCCGAGGAGCACGAGTCGCTCCTGAGCACGAAGCGACTTCTCTCCGGCGTTCGCTCGGCAATGCCGAAGACCGACCTGGAGACGCGCATACTGGCTCGCGTGGCTCAGGAGCGCTCGACGCCCCGCCCGCTGTCCCGCGCCAGGGCCTGGTGGTCGGTTGAAACGCCCGGTTGGCGGCTGCGGCTTGGATTCGGTACAGTCGGGGCCGCCGTCGCGTTGGCCGCCCTCGCCGCCGCGGTTCGCCCACTGCCCGACGGACAGCTCCACACCCGCTCGCTTGCCGAGATGTCGAGCCGTCCCATTGCCGCCGAGCCCGACGTGCCGGTCGGCGACATTCGGATGCTGCACGAGGTGTGGCAAGGCCCGCAGGCCGCCGGCGCGCACGGGCTGGATGTCAGCATCGCCAAGGACAGCAGCGCCACCCCGCAGATTCAGCCCGACCTCGCCCCGGCGACGCTGGCCGACATCGGGCCTCGCTAGCCGGTCATCCTCTAGAGCGGAAGCGATCGACTGACCGACCGTATGGGCGAGTTGCAGAGCCGGCCGTGGCTGCACGGTCGGACGTGGCCCGGAACATGCGCAACTCACCGAGAGGCGCGGCGGCAGTGTCGCCCCGCGAGTGCCTTGAGCGTGGCCAAACGTCGAGCATCTAGCAACCAGCACCTACCCCCGGTTGGTCCGCCCCCCCGGCGACAGCGCGCTTGTCGCGCCCTCTGCTTCGCGTTTGCCGCAGCACTGTGCACCTGCGTCGTCAGCGCATCCGCCGACACGCCCAGCGTGGCCCGTCTCGTCGAGCAGATGGTCCGGGCGCAGCGCGGAGTGAACCTGCGCGGCCGGCTGACAGTGGTATCCACGTCGCGGAACAGCCCCTCTCGCACGACCGTCAACCGCATCGTCCGGCGGGCCGACGGCTCGGCCCTGACCGTCTGCGAGGGCCCCGGGCCGGGCGCTGGCAGCTCTGTCGAGGAACGCGACGGGTGGGTCAAGCGCTACGAGCCCACCTCGAACACAGTGACCATCAACCGCGGTCTGCCGTACGCCAGCGACACAGCCTCGATCAGGCGCCGCGCGAGCAGGATTCTGCGCAACTACCGTGTCACGTATCAGGGCACCGACGAGTGCGCGGGGCGCAAGTGCTACCGGCTCCAGGCCGACCCGCGCGACCCGATGGGAAGGCCCGTGCAGGTCTGGGTTGATGCGGCGACCGGCGCCGAGCTGTGGCGCCTGGAGAGCGACCGGCAAGGCAATACGCTCGGCCTCTCGTTCTTCAGCTCGGTGTCATTTCCCGCGACCATCCGCGCGAGCGAGGTCGCCTATCGGTATCCGCGTCAGGCGCGCCGCGACTCCGTCTGCCGTACGCCGATGCTCTCCAGCCTCAAGCACGTGCGCGAGGCGGCCGGCTTCGAGGTCCACGCGCCCGCGTTCCTGCCGCTCGGCTACGAATTTGAGCGCGGCGCTGTCGTGGAGATGTCGGGTAGACGCATCGCATGCCTCATCTTTGGCGACGGCATGACCACGCTGACGGTGAGCCAGATCAGGCCGACGCCGGGACGCCCCAAGGGCTACCGCACCTGCAAGATCCTCGATGGACCCTTGGGCGAATCGATCACCCTCTACGGCCGCGAGAGCCTCAACATCCAGGTCGTCGGCCACCTCGATCCGCAGGCGCTCGCAATGGTTGCCGAGTCGATCGACCCGGCGCGGGAGCAGACGGCCATACGCGCTCTGTCGCTTCGCTTCGCGGCCCCGCCATCCGAGCTGATGCGGCTGCGCGACCGCGGCATGCGGCTCGACGCGCTGGCAGCGCTGCTGTCGATGCGGCAGCAGACCGGGCGCAGTCTCGCCACCCTCGCCAGGCTCCTGGCCGGCGGCGACGACTGGCGTTCGCTCGCGGGGCGCCTGCACATCCCCGCCGAGCGCGTTATCCGGCAGTGCCGCACGCTGCGAGTCCCGTGATCGGCGGCTCGCGGCGGCCCCGATTGCGGCCACACGCCTCGTTTGGTATACTCCCCTGACCGGAGGGCCGCTTTCGGCCTCCATGGTCCACCGCACGGAGTTCTAGGCATGCCCATCTTCGAGTTCACTTGCGACGGCTGCGGAAAGCGGTTCAGCGCCCTGGTCGGGGTGGTGGCGAACCCCAAGCCCGCCGCCTGCCCACGCTGCGGCGGCAGCGCACTCACCAAGCAGGTCTCCCGGTTCTCGCGCGTCCGGTCCGAGGACGAGGCTCTCGACAGCCTGACGGACGAATCGAAGTACGGAGACATCGAGAACGACCCCAAGGCGATGCGCAACTGGGTCCGCGACATGGGTAAGGCCATGGACGAGGACATGGACGACGACCTCGAGCAGGCGCTCGAGGAAGAGCTGTCGGGCAAGTCGTCGCCGGATGGTGAAGGCGGCGGCGCGGACGACACCGTATACTAGACTGGCAAGTAGGCAAGAGAGGACACCCACCATGAAGCGATGTGCCGCACTACTGGCCGCGGGCCTGCTCGTTGGGCTCGTTGCGAGCGCGAGCGCCGCCCCCGGCGACAAGAGCAAGCCCGCCCCCAAGACCAAGCCTCCGGCCGCCAAGCCCGCCGCAAAGGCGAGCGCCGCGCCGAAGACCGTGACGACCAAGTCCGGCCTGCAGTATCAGGACATCAAGGTCGGCAAGGGCAAGTCGCCCAAGTTGGGGCAGACCGTGGTCGTGCACTACACGGGCTGGCTCACGAACGGCAAGAAGTTCGACAGCAGCCGGGATCGCAACGAGCCGTTCGAGTTCCCCATCGGCGTGAGCGCGGTCATCCAGGGCTGGGACGAGGGCGTCATGACGATGAAGGTCGGCGGCCGGCGCAAGCTGACCATCCCCGGCAAGCTCGGCTACGGCCCATCGGGCAACGGCCCGATCCCGCCGAACGCGACCCTGATCTTCGACGTGGAGTTGCTCGGCATCAAGTAGACAATGGACCGCGGTCGCCCGAGCCGATGTGGGCTTCACGCCCCAGAAGCTCGGGCGCCGCACCGTGCTGGCAGGACGGATCGGAGGAACGGCCATGACATCCGTATCGACGGAGCCGGTCGACACCGGTCGAGAGCGCATGACGTTCGACGAGTACTGCGACTGGCTGGACCCTGAGACGCACGCCGAACTGGTACGCGGGGAGGTCGTCATGCACAGTCCCGTGTCATTGCCGCACGCGAACGCCTCGGCGTTCCTGTTGTTCCTGATCCAGGGCCATGTCAGCGCAAATGGCCTCGGAACCGTCCTTTGCGATCCCTTCCAGATGCGCCTCGGGGAGGACGAGAGCCGCGCGCCGGACATCATGTTCGTCGCCTCCGCGCACCGCGACCGGCTGAAGAACACGTACCTGGACGGCCCGGCCGACCTGGTCGTGGAGATCGTCAGCCCGTCGAGCGTCGGGCGCGACCGGGGCGAGAAGTACTACGCCTACGAGAAGGCCGGGGTGCGCGAGTACTGGATCGTCGACCCGGAGCGCGAGCGCGCCGAGTTCCACGTGCTCAACGTGCACGGGATCTACGATCAGTTGGCGGTCTCGCCTGAAGGCAAGCTGGAGAGCGTGGTGCTGGAAGGCTTCTGGCTGAACGTGTCGTGGCTGTGGCAGGACCCCATGCCGAGCGCCCTACAGTGTCTCAAGGAGATCGGCGCCCTATGACGAGCCGCCATGCGGCAGGAGACTGACGTGACGAACAGCTTCGGTGCCCGGGACACACTGGCGGTCGGCCCGCGCCGCCTGTCCTACTACCGTCTCGGGGCCATCGCGGCGCAAGGCATCGACCTAGCCCGCCTCCCCTACTCCCTTCGCATCCTGCTCGAGAACCTGCTGCGCCACGAAGACGGCGTCACGGTGCGGCGCGACGACATCCTGGCGCTCGCCAACTGGGATCCCGCGGCCACACCATCTCACGAGATCGCCTTCACGCCCGCCCGCGTGCTGCTGCAGGACTTCACCGGCGTGCCCTGCGTCGTCGATCTGGCTGCCATGCGCGACGCGATGGCCGAGCTGGGCGGCGACCCGGAGCGCATCAACCCGCTCCAGCCCGTCGAGCTGGTGATCGACCACTCCGTCCAGGTGGACTTCGCGGGTGACGCAGACGCGATGCGCCGCAACCTGGAAATGGAGTTCGGGCGCAACGGCGAGCGCTACCGGTTCCTGAAGTGGGGGCAGCAGGCCTTCCGCAACTTCCGTGTGGTGCCGCCCGCGACGGGCATCGTGCACCAGGTCAACCTGGAGTACCTGGCGCGCGTCGTGTTCGGCGCGGAGCCCGACAGCAACATGGCGTTCCCGGACACGCTCGTCGGCACGGACTCCCACACCACGATGATCAACGGTCTGGGGGTGCTCGGGTGGGGCGTGGGCGGCATCGAGGCAGAGGCGGCCATGCTAGGGCAGCCGGTCTCCATGCTCATCCCACAGGTCGTCGGCGTCCGCCTGAGCGGCTCGCTGCCTGAGGGCGCGACGGCCACCGACCTGGTGCTCACCGCAACCGAGATGCTGCGCAAGAAGGGCGTCGTCGGCAAGTTCGTGGAGTACTTCGGGCCAGGCATCGGCGCGCTTCCGCTGGCCGACCGCGCGACACTCGCGAACATGGCCCCCGAGTACGGCGCGACGTGCGGCATCTTCCCAATCGACGCCGAGACGCTGCGCTACCTCCGCATGTCCGGACGGTCCGATGAGCAGGTCGCGGTCGTGGAGGCCTACGCGCGGGCGCAGGGCTTCTTCCACAGTGCGGAGACGCCCGAACCGCAGTACAGCGACGTTCTGGAGCTGGACCTGTCCGCCATCGAGCCCAGCATCGCCGGGCCGCGCAGGCCGCAGGACCGCATCCCTCTCAAGCGCGCCCATGCCGCGTTCGCCGAGGCGCTCCCGGCCATCCTGGGCGCGAACCAGCCAGCAGGCGCAGCCCCCATCGAGATCGGCGGAGAGTGCGCCGAACTGCGGCACGGCGCCGTAGTGATCGCGGCCATCACGAGCTGCACGAACACATCCAACCCGTCGGTGCTGATGGCGGCCGGCCTGGTGGCGAAGAAGGCCGTGGAGAAGGGCCTCGCGACGCGCCCGTGGGTCAAGGCATCGCTCGCGCCGGGCAGCCGCGTCGTGACGCGCTACCTGGACCGCGCTGGCCTGACGCCGTATCTGGACCGCCTGCGCTTCAACACGGCGGGCTATGGCTGCACCACCTGCATCGGCAACTCCGGCCCATTGGACCCGGCGGTGTCGCGCGCCATCGAGCAGGGCGGCCTCGTCGCGTGCTCCGTGCTCTCGGGCAACCGCAACTTCGAGGGCCGCGTGCAGGCCGAGGTCCGCGCGAACTACCTCATGTCGCCGCCCCTCGTCGTCGCCTATGCCCTCGCGGGCCGCATGGATATCGACCTGGCCGCCGAGCCGCTGGGCACGGGCAGCGACAACGCGCCGGTCTACCTGCGCGACATCTGGCCGAGCCAGGCCGAGATCGCCGAGGCCGTCGAACGCGGGGTGGACGCCGCCATGTTCCGGACCGAGTATGCCGAGGCGTTCGCCGGGCCGGAGGAGTGGCAGGCGATCGACGCCCCGGCGAGCGCGCGGTTCGCCTGGGAAGAGGGCTCGACCTACATCCAGCACCCGCCGTACTTCGCCGACATGCCGCGCCAGGCGCGCGAGAGCGTGCCCGACATCGCCGGGGCTCGGGCGCTGGCCGTGCTGGGCGACAGCATCACCACCGACCACATCTCGCCGGCGGGCAGCATCAAGGCGGCGTCTCCGGCCGGGCGCTACCTCGTCGAGCACGGTGTCGCGCCCGCGGAGTTCAACTCGTACGGCTCGCGCCGAGGCAACGACCGGGTGATGGTGCGCGGCACGTTCGCCAACATCCGCCTCCGCAACCGGCTCGCGCCCGGGACGGAAGGCGGCGTCACCACCTACCTGCCGACCGGCGAGGTGATGCCCATCTACGATGCCGCCGCCCGCTACGCGGAGACCGGCACGCCGCTGATCGTGATCGCGGGCAAGGAGTACGGCTCCGGCTCCAGCCGCGACTGGGCGGCAAAGGGGCCCTACCTCCAAGGAGTGCGAGCCGTCCTTGCCGAAACCTACGAGCGGATCCACCGTTCTAATCTCGTGGGCATGGGCATCGTCCCGCTCCAGTTCGCCCCCGGCGAGTCCGCGCAGACGCACGGGCTCACGGGGCACGAGACATTCGACATCGTGGGGCTCACGGAGGGCATCGCCACCGAGTTCGCGAACGGCCGCACGGTTCGCGTTCGAGCTGCCGGCGAGCAAGACGCTGTGAAGGAGTTCGACGCGATCGTTCGCATCGACACGCCGCGGGAAGTGCAGTACTACCGGCACGGCGGCATCCTCCAGTACGTGCTCAGGCAGCTTCTCGAAGGGTGATGCGCGGGGCCCCACTCCAGCCTCGGCGGAAAGGGTGGTCGGCATGATCGTAACGACAGGCAACTCGGTGGAAGGACGCACCATCGTCACCTACCTCGGCGTGGTCCGCGGCATCGTGGTTCGCTCACAGAACATTGCGCAGGGCTTCGTCGGGGGCCTCAAGCAGATCCTGGGCGGCAACATCCGCGAGTACGAGGAAGTGTGCGAGCAGGCAAGGCAGGACGCCTTCCAGCGCATGGTGCAGCACGCCCTTGAGATCGGCGCGGATGCCATCGTGGCGGTCCGCTACGACGCAACCGAGTATGCGCAGGGCGCCACCGAAGTCCTGGCGTACGGGACCGCTGTGAAGCTGAACCCCTGACCTGGCCTATTGCCGAGTCGCGCTGGACGGGCACGGAGGCCCATCCCACCACGGCGCTCGTGCATCATCCAGGCTAGGAGCCAAGCTGTGGGAGGTCGAAGTTGATCGATATGCGAAGGGGCGGCTGGCTCGGGTCGGCCGCCCTCCTCCTTGCCGCCGCGGTCCGTGTAGGGCCGAGCGCGGCGGCACAGACAGGCGCCGTGCGCCCGGCGGCCGATTGGCCAGTGTTCCGCGGCTCGCCGAAGGCGTCGGGCGTCGCCGCGGAGTCGCTGCCACCCCCGCTCCGCATCCTCTGGCGCGTCGACGGCCTGGTCTCGATCGAGGCGACGGCCGCGATCGTGGGCGACACCGTCTATGCCGCCACGATGCGGGGTAAGCTGCGCGCGCTGCGCCTCTCCGACGGCGGCCAGAAGTGGGAGTACACCTCCCGCGACTCCTTCAGCGCCTCCCCCTGCGTGGCCGATGGCCGCGTCTTCATCGGCGACGAGGGCGGCGTCTTCCGAGCCATCGATGCCGCCACAGGCAAGCAGCTCTGGAAGAAGGAGACTGGCGACAAGATCATCTCCTCCGGCGTCATCTCCGGCAAGCTGGTCCTCTTCGGCTCCTACGACGGCCACCTGTACGCCGTCGATCGGGTCACGGGCAAGCAGAAGTGGGCGGTGAAGAGCGACTCCCCTGTGAACGGGACGCCCTGCCTCGCGGAGGGCCGCGTAGTCTTCGCGGGGTGCGACGGCAAGGTGCACTTCGTAGATGTCGCGACGGGCAAGCAGCGATCGGCCATCGGCATCGGCGGCAACTTCGGCTCGACGCCCGCCTACGATGGGGGCCGCATCTGGACAGGCTCGCTCGGCGGCGTGTACCTGTGCGCGCAGATGGCTACCGGCAAGCTGCTGTGGAAGGTGCAAGAGAAGGAGCCGGGCGCGGCCTGCTACGCCAGCGCGGCGGTCTCCGGCGGCACGGTGGTCTTCGGCTCGCGCAGCCGCCGCATTTTCGCGGTGACCGGCGACAAGGGCGCGGCAAAGTGGACGTTCCGCACGCAGGGCGACGTCGACAGCTCCCCGGTCATCTCGGGAGGCATCGTCTACTGCGGCTCCGGCGAGGGTATCCTGTACGCGCTCGACCTGAAGACCGGCGCCAAGCTGTGGCAATTCCGCGGCGGCGGCGAGATCAAGGCATCCCCCGCCATCGCCCGCGGCCGCCTGGTCATCGGCACCACGGACGGGGTGCTCTACTGCCTCGGGCGATGATGAGCGCGGTCGGCTTGCATTCCCCGCGCCTATCCGCTATGATTGCTGCGTGAAGATCGTCACGGCGGCAATGATGCGCGACCTCGACGCACGCGCCATGCAGGAAGGCGGCGTGCCGGGCGTCGTGCTGATGGAGAATGCGGGCCGCGCGGTGTTCCAGCTCCTCTGCGAACGCCACGGCCCCGTACATGGTCGCGTCTACCACGTGCTCTGCGGCCCCGGCAACAACGGCGGTGACGGCTTCGTCGTTGCTCGCCTCCTCGCTCTGGCCGGCGCCTGCCCAACCGTCACCCTCGCGGGCGAGGCCGCGCGCATCGCCGGCGACGCGCGCGTCATGTACGAGCTGATGCTGCGAACGGGCCTCGCTCCGTCGCCTCTACCCGCTCCGCGCGGCCCCATCGTCGATGCCCTGCTGGGCACGGGCGCGCGCGGCGCTCCCCGCGGGCCGGCCGCCGACGCGATCGCCTGGGCAAATGCCTCCGGCCAACCGATCATCTCCGCGGACGTACCATCTGGCCTCGACTCGGATACGGGCGCCACCGAGGGCGACGCCGTTCGTGCAGATGCCACCGTCACCTTCGCCTACCCCAAGCTCGGCCTGCTCGTCGGGCGTGGGCCGGACCTCTGCGGCGAGTTGGTGGTCGACGGCATCGGCTATCCCTGGACGGACCTCCAAAGCGCCACGCCGTACCGCTGGATCCGGCCGGACGACATCGCGCCGCTCCTGCCGCCGCGCGGCCGCGAGGCGCATAAGGGCCAGTTCGGGCACGTTCTCATCGTGGGCGGATCGAGAGGAATGAGCGGCGCGGTGTGCCTGGCGGCCCGCGCGGCGCTGCGAGCCGGCGCCGGGCTGGTCACGATCGGCGTGCCCGAGTGCATCCAGCCGACCGTCGCTGCCTGCGTCCAGGAGGCCATGACCCTGGCGCTGCCGGAGTACGACGGCGGCCTGACCGAGGAAGCCGCGGCCATCGCGGCCCGGCGCGCGGCGGGATGCACCGCGGTCTGCATCGGCCCCGGTCTCGGGCGCAACCCCGGTGCGGGCCGCTTCGTATTCGCCATGGCGAAGGGCTGCAGCCGGCCGCTGGTGGTCGATGCCGACGCGCTGAACGCGGTGGCCGACGCGCCCGACGACTGGCAGGCGCGCCCCGACGTGGTGTTGACGCCTCATCCAGGGGAATGTGGGCGCCTGCTCGGAACATCGGCGGCGCTAGTGCAGTCGGATCGACTGGGTGCCGTGCGCCGCCTGGCTGCTCGGTACCGTGGTGCCGCCATCCTGAAGGGGGCCGGCACGCTGGTCGCGGACGGCACGCGATCGGATGGCGGCGAGACGCCGATTGCCGTGAACACGACTGGCAACCCCGGCATGGCGACGGGCGGCAGCGGCGACGCTCTCACCGGCGCCATCGGCGCGTTCCTGGGCATGGGAGTGCCCGCATACGGGGCCGCATGCGCGGGGGTGTACGTGCACGGGCGGGCGGGCGACCTCGCCGCGGCCCGGGTGGGCATGGATGGCGTCGTGGCGGGCGACATCGTGGAAGGCATTGCGCTCGCCGTCGCAGAACTGAGGGGCGCAGCACCAGCCGTGACGGGCGCACACTGACGGCAAGACGAGCGGACGCGCCGTCCATGTGCCTAGAGGCGAGGAGAACATGACCGTGAGGACGATGGTTCAGAGGATGCTGTTGCTGTCGGCCGTCGCCGGAGTGCTCTCCGGGCAACCCGTGCTTGGGCAGACGCCGCCGGCGAAGCCCAACCAGTCCGCCAAGCCGGACCAGCAGCCCCGCAATGAGAAGGAGTTCACCATCTTCACGCCGGGCGAGGGCCCGTACTATGCCCGCCTACTTCCTTCGCCCGACGCCAAGAAGACCGACTTCGACCCGCAAGGCCCCTCCTCGGACCGCAAGGTAAACGTGAAGTTCGATCCCGCACAGGTCGGCAAGTCGCCGCGGATCGCGGTGGACGACACCAAGTCGGGCAACACCGCCATCGTTCCCATCGCGGCGGGCAAGCTGAGCGCCGACCTCAAGAGCCTGGACTTCGACCACGTTCGCCGCGTCGAGGTCAAAGTCACCTACGACGGCAAGCCCCTGCAGACCGCGCGCGTCACCCTCGCTCCGTCGGACGGCTCCTCGCCCAGCGTGACCATCGACCCGAGCGCCCAGGGCACCGCGGTCTTCAACGACGTGCCGACCGGCAAGGCCAAGCTGACCATCAAGTACGGCGACAACCTGAGCGAGGTCTCGGATATCCAGATATCCGGCGAGCACCCGCCGGGCGCGCTGGTCATCCAGGCGCCGGTGAAGAGCCAGGCGCCGACTCTGGCAGCGACGACGGCGCCGGCCGTGCCCGGGGCCTCCGGCGGCACACCGCCCGGCACCGCCCCCGAGACGCCGCAGACGGGCCCCGCCGCGCCGACCGGCGGCGGACCCGGCATCCCCGTGGCGCCGCAGCCAGCGGCAGGCAGCGGGCTCATCAACCTCGTCAGCACCTTGCTCGGCGTCGCGTTCATCGTCGGCATCGGCTACCTGATCTACCGGTGGCACCAGTCGGGCGGACTGGCGGCAACGCTGAAGAAGGCCGGCATCGAGACCGCGGGCCCGGTGGCTCCTGCAGACGACGGGTCCCCCGTGCCCTGGAAGAAGGACAGTACGCCGACAGTGGTCGTGACCGATCCGACCATGTGCCAGTTCTGCGGCCAGAAGAAGGACGCGGCGGGCAACTGCGCCTGCACCATCTCGCCCGGCATGGCGGCGCCGGCCGCCGCGCCCGTCGGCGCTCCGAGCCAGCCGAGACTGGTCGCATCGGCGGGAGCCTACTCTGGCAGCATCTTCCCGCTGGCAGCCTCCGGTGTCACAGTCGGGCGCGACCCGGCGTCGGACATCCCACTGAGCAACGACACCACCGTCTCTCGGAAGCACGCCTCGCTGCAGCCGGGCGACGGCGGCTGGTCGGTCACCGACCTGGGTTCGTCCAACGGTGTGTTCGTGAACGGCGTCAAGATCCAGGGCTCGCAGCCGCTGCGCCCCGGCGACGAGGTGCAGATCGGCAACACTCGATTCCGGTTCGAGGTATAGGCCGTGAGATCGCGCATACTGCTAGGCCTGCTGTTCGGCGCCGCCGGTGGCTTCCTGGGGTACCTGCTTCAGGAGGTGTCGGTCCCGCACGACCCCGTGCTGGACCAGACGCGCTCGCAGATGATGACCATCGGCCTGATGGTGGGCGGGCTCATCGGCATGGCGATCGGTGCGGTCGAGGGCGTTGCGGTCGGGTCGCCACGCAAGCTGGCACAGGGCATGGTGCTCGGCGGCATCATCGGCGCCATCGGCGGCCTGTTCGGCATCTACCTCGGCTCGGCCGTGTATGCCATCGCCCTCTTCGGCAAGGACCCGCGGTACATGGAGCAGAGCGGCAACATGCTCGACTTCGTGCACCGCGTCCTCGCCCGGGCGCTGGGCTGGACCTTCCTCGGCGCTCTGCCTGGAGTGGCCGCCGGGGCCGCGACTCTCTCGCCCAAGCGCGCCACGCACGGGCTCATCGGCGGGCTCATCGGCGGGTTCCTGGGAGGCCTGGTGTTCGACCTGGTGGCCAACCTGATCGCTAAGCCGGTAGCCGGGGTCTCGTCTGGGATGATCAATGGGCCGCGCGTCGTTGAAATCGGCGGCCCGGGCCGCGCCATCGGCTTCACGATGATCGGAGCGCTGACGGGGCTGTTCATCGGCCTCGTCGAGGAGCTGCTGAAGCAGGGCTGGGTGCGCGTACTCGCCGGGCGCAACGAGGGCAAGGACTACATCCTCTCCAAGGCGCTTACCGTCATCGGGCGCGACGAGCGGGCCGACGTGCCCGTCTACGGCGACCCGATGCTGCAGCCCCAGCACGCGGCAATCCGCGTCGAGGGCGGGCGCCACGTGCTGCTGGACGGCGGAGCGCCGCCGACGGCCGTGGTGAACGGACAGCTCACGCAGAACGGCCGTCACCTCCTGCGCGACGGCGACATGATCCAGCTCGGCCAGGTACGCCTGCTCTTCCGCGAGAAGGCCACCGCGAGCAAGATCGGGCGCCCCGCCACCGACGTGGCGCCCGCTCCTGCCGGCGGCCTCTCCGCGATGCCATCGCACCTGTGCCCCTATTGCGGCGCGCAGAAGGATGCCCAGGGCAACTGCCTCTGCAGCGTGCCGGGAGCAGGAGCGGCCGGACCTGCCGCCGGACAGTGGACCCCGCCGGCGCCCGGCGCACCCATCAGCGTGATGCTGCCGGGCAGCACCTACGGAGCGCCAGCCGCCGCCATGGGCACCCAGTTGGTCGCGCTGGACGGGCCGTACGCCGGGCAGGTGTTCCTGCTCAAGCCGCAAGGCACCACCATCGGCCGCGACCCGGCCCGCGATATCGCGCTGGCCGCCGACACCACGATCTCCCGCCGCCATGCCAGAATTGCCGAGGAAGGCGGACGCCACGTGGTGTACGATGAAGGGTCATCGAACGGAACCTTCGTGAACGGCGTCCGGCTCACGATGCAGCCGCTTGCCGTCGGAGATGTGGTACAGCTCGGGTCGAGTTCCTTCCGATATGAGTAGGGACGCTGCCCGTTGCGTCCCCTGACGCTGCTTGCTGCGTCCCAGTCCTCCGATAGACAGGGCCCGCCTCGCCGCCGGCCGCGTACCTATAGCACTGGTCCATCCATTCATAACCGAGGGCCGCGCACGCCACCAGACCGCACATCATCCGGCGGCGGCCCTCGATCTGCCAAGGAGCCTTTCTGTGCTGAGCGAGAGAACCCAACCTAACTACTCCCTGGGCGAGCCCGATCCCGCCGTGACGGCCCTCGCACGCAAAGCCGTGCCGCCGGACCAACTCGGGACCAGGCTCACGGGGATCGCGGGCCTCTACTGCGGCCACGTGTTCCCGCTGCCGGGAGAGGTGAACATGATCGGGCGAGACACGGTCTGCTCGGTCTCCCTCCACAACGACAAGACTGCGTCCCGCATCCATGCCCGCATCGTGCTCGAGGATGCCGGCCACGTGCTCTACGATCAGGGATCGGCCAACGGGACGTTCGTCAACGGCGCCCTGGTGCGGACATGCTTGCTCGCGCCGGGCGACACGCTGCAGTGCGGCAGCACCCGCCTTCGCTACGAGTAGGACCACAATCCGGTAGGAGACAGGCATATGGAGGATCGGACCCAGCAGATCGGCCAACAGCCCATGCCGCCCGCGGGCGCCGGGGCCACACAGCAGATGAACCGGACGGTGATCGGCGGCCCGAACCTCGGACAGACCGCGATGGGCGCGCCCGACCTGGCCCGCACGACCATGGGCGCTCCCATGCGCGCGCTCAGCCTGGAGGCGCTGCCGGGCAGCCGGCTCGCCTTCGCGCCGGAGCGCGGCCGCGAGCACCTCCTGCTCCAGGTCAAGGCGGACACCTCCGCCATCGGCCGGCGCATGCCGCTCAACGTCTGCCTCGTCATCGACCGCTCCGGGTCGATGGAGGGCGAGCCACTGGAGTACGTGAAGCGGGCCTGCGCCTACGTCGTCGACCTCCTCGAAGCCACCGACGTCCTCTCCATCGTCACGTTCGAGGAGCAGGTCGACGTCCTGATGCCCGCCCGCCGCGTGGTGAACAAGGCGCTCATCAAGGAGCATATCAACCGCATCCAGGCCGGCAACACGACGAACCTCTACGACGGCATGCTCTCAGGCTGCATGCAGGTGGCCTCGCTGAACGCGCCCGGCTATCTGAACCGCGTGCTGCTGCTGACCGACGGCGAGCCGACTTCAGGCATCAAGGACTTCGCGTCCATCGTCGGGCAGGTGCAGGAGCAGCGCAACCGGGGCGTTTCCATCACGGCGCTCGGGTTCGGCGCGGAGTACAACGAGGAGCTGATGGCCGGCATCGCCCGGCGCGGCGGCGGCAACTACTACTACATCGCCCAGCCGATGCTCATCCCGGAGGTCTTCCGCAAGGAACTCGAGACGCTGATGACCATCACGGCCAAGAACGTGCGCGTGCGCATCAACCTGCCGCGCGGCGTGCAGTGCCGCTACGTCTACGGCGTGCCGCAGCCCAAGATCGCCGCACGCACGGTCGAGTTCGAGCTGGCCGACATCGAGCGCGGCAAGGTCGTCAGCAACCTGAGCGAGCTGGAGTTCGACCGCCACGTGCCCGGCACCTACCGGGTCGCCAAGGTGGACGTGACGTACGACGACGCCGTATCCGGCCGCACCGAGGTGCTGACCGCCGATGCCGTCATCGAGTTCGCCACCGATCGCGCGGCGGTCGAGGCCTCGAAGAACCCGACGGTGCAGAGCGAGCTGGAAGTTCACCTGGCATCGCGCAACCTCGAGAAGACGATGATGGGCATGCGCACCCAGCAACTCACCGCGATGGGCGCCATGCAGGAGCTTCAGCGCACCCGCACCGTGCTGCAGCAGGCCGGCCGCGCGGAACAGGCCCGCGAGGTCACCCTGGCCATGGAGCAGCTCCAGCAAGGCGGCCAGGTCGAGAAGACCCTCATCGGCACGATCTACAACCTGGACAAGGGCAAGAAGTAGCCCGGTGTAGGCCGGTCTGGGACCCGGTCAGACGAGGCCATGTCCCGACCTCGGATACCTGCTCACTCGAACGCGCCGGCTCTGGGAGGATTGGGCAGATGTGCACGCAGGTTCGCTTGGCGGCTCTCGTCGTATCCGTGTGCATGGCTATGGGCGTGGCGCACGCGGCGGCGCCGCCCCCCGACGGGTCCTTCGCCTACAGCAAGTTCGCCAAGACGACGGGGCTCAAGATCGTGGGTAACGTTGTGGTCGTTCGCGACGTGCTCCGACTGACTCCTGACGTAGAGTGGCGGTCCGGCGCGGTCTGGTATGCGACCAGGGTGCCGGTCGCCGCGGGGTTCCGAACCACCTTCACGTTCCGGATCACGGCGGCGGACGACTCGTCTGCGGACGGTCTGGCGTTCGTCGTCCAGAACTCGGCGAGCGATGCCCTCGGCGGACAGGGAGGCAACATCGGGTACGGACAGTGCATCGAGTTGCCCAATCCGGGCGGTATCCCGAACAGCCTGGCGATCGAGTTCGATACGTACCCGAACTCGTCCGTCAACGGCCTGTTCACGGTCGACGACCCGAACGACAACCACATCAGCGTCCACACGCGCGGGGCCGAAGCCAACGGCAGCGACGAGTTCTACTCGCTCGGGTCGGCGCCGTCGGTCGCGGACCTGAAGGATGGCAACGTGCATACGGCGACGATCACGTACACGCCGGGCACGTTGACGGTCCTGCTGGACGGCGCCAAGCTCGTCGTGCCATACCGATTCGCGGCGGGCGGCAAGTACGCGAACGGCTCGGACGCGCCGGGGCTCGTGCTCGAGGGAGGGACCGCGTGGGTCGGCATCACTTCGAGCACCGGGATCAGCCACTCGAACCATGACATCCTGAGCTGGTCGTTCGGCCCGGCTCAGGCGCCAGTCGCGCCGGGCGGTCCCAGACGACCGTCTGGCCGCAATGCCAACTAGTGGTGCCCAGCTCTCTAGCCTGGATGATGCACAAGTGCCGTGGTGGGATGGGCCTCCGTGCCCGTCCAGTGCCACTCATGAATGGCCAGCTCTCTAGCGGCGTGAGGGGCTCCAGGGACACGCGTCGTCCGAGGGCGCCTCGTCAACAGGTTGAACCTATCGCAGATGATCCACCGGCAGGGCGCTCACTGCCTCGGGGGAGGATGAATGACCACGGAATCGACACAGGCGCTGCCCACTGGCGGACAGATGATCCCGGCGCCGCAGCCCGCCGCGCGGCCGGATGCCACCCAGATGGGGACATCCGTACCGTGCCCCGTCTGCCGGACCGCGAACACGGGCCTGGAAACCTACTGCATGGAGTGCGGCTTCCTGCTGGCGTCCACGCCGGGCGAAGCTGCTGCGTCGCAGGAGACGCCCTCGCCCGAGCTGATCGAGACCGGCTCCGGCAGGCGGTTCGCGCTGAAGCCAGGCGCCAACATGGTGGGACGCGAGAACTGCGACGTGCTGCTGATGGACCCGACTGTCTCGCGGCGACATGCCCGCATCGACGTGGGGCCCGGCGGCGTCTCGGTGACGGACCTCGGCAGCTCCAACGGGACGCAGGTGGACGCGAAGCGCCTGGAGGCCCAGCAGCCCGCCGCAGCCGTCGAGAACGCGGCGCTGAAGTTCGGCAACACGTCGTTCACGATCGTCGGCATCACGGTGACAGCGAAGGGGTTCCTGCCCAGCGCGGCTCCCGCGCCGCCCGCAGGCGAGCCGGAGAAGCCGAAGGCCGCTCTGCCTGCAGCGCCGTCGGCCCAGCCCGGCGCCGCGGCGCCGCCTCCGCCCCCGCCGACCGCCGACGCTGCGGTGGCCTGCCTGAAGCCCACGGGCCCCGGCGGCCAGGAGATCCGCATTCCGTCCGGCCAGATCACGGTTGGCAGGCGCGCGGGCAACAGTGTGGTGCTCACGGGCGACCCGTACGTATCCGGCCAGCACGCCGAGATCCTCGCCGATGCCACCGGCTGCTACCTGACCGACGTGGGAAGCACGAACGGCAGCGTGGTGAATGGTGAGCGGCTGGAGCCGGGCCGCAAGCAGCTCCTGCTCGACGGCGACGAGGTGAAACTCGGGCAGACGTCGTTCGTATTCGAGACACTCGAAGGGCCGCCGACCGAATCGGCGGGTGGACCCATCCGGATGGGCGGTGGCCAATGAGCGACGAAGCGCTGGTCGAGGCTGTCGAGGTGTCCGAGCCGCCCGCGGAGGACGAGCGGGAGATCACCGCCAAGTTCTCGCGCGACGACCTGGTGCGCGGCTGGCGGGAGCGGCAGGAGCGCAAGCCGCGCGTCGTGCCCATCGTCAAGTTCGCCGCGAAGACGGACCTCGGGCGCGTCCGCGAGAACAACGAGGACAAGTTCGACTACTACGAGCCGGAGGATCCGACGCTGCTGGCCGCTCGCGGGTGCCTCTACGCGGTGGCGGACGGCATGGGCGGGCACGCGGCTGGGCAGATCGCCAGCGAGTTGGCGCTGAAGACCGCCATCTCTGCGTATTACGATGGTGCGAACGAGAGCATCGCCCACGCGCTGCTCGAAGCCATCCAGTGCGCCAACGACACGGTGTTCGCGGTTGCCCACATGGTGCCGGACCGCAGCGGCATGGGCACGACGCTCACGGTGGCCGTGCTGGCGGAGGACCGCGTCTATGTCGGCCAGGTGGGCGACAGCCGGGCGTATCTCATCCGCGGCGACGAGGTCCGCCAGGTGACCCAGGACCACTCGTGGGTAGCCGAGCAGGTGCGCATGGGCGGCCTCACCGAGGAGGACGCCGAGGTCCACCCGTGGCGCAACGTCATCACGCGGTCCATCGGCAACCAGGACACGGTGGAAGCCGACGTCTTCGTCGAGGAAGCGCAGACGGGCGACATCTGGGTATTGTGTTCAGACGGGCTTACCGGCCACGTGAAGGCCGACGAGATCCGCGCAATCGCATCCGTGCACGCACCGTCGGAGGCATGCCGGCAGCTCATCGAGTTGGCCGGAGCCCGCGGCGGGCGTGACAACATTACTGTGGCGGTGATCGCCATTCGGGGGTTTGACGGTGACTGACGAGGAACGGCAGCAGCGCGGACGGATCGTCTCGCGGTGGCTGCGGCATCATCCGGAGGAGGCCGGCCTGGAGCTGTCGCCCGCGGGTTGGGTTGACATCGCGCGGGTGGTGGCCGCCCTGGAGGAGCGAGAGCTGCCCACGAGCCGCGAGGATCTGGTCCGCCTCGCAAGGCTGGACGACAAGCCGCGCTTCGAGGTGGAGGACGACAAGATCCGCGCGCGTTACGGCCACTCGCTGCAACTGGGGCAGGAGCCGAACGCGGGAATCCCGCCGCCGGCGCTTTACCACGGAACCTCGCGGCGACTTCTGCCGATGATACTAGCAAAAGGCCTCGGCCCGCGCGGCAAGACGTCCTACGTGCAGCTCTCGCCGAAGCCTGCCGCCGCGCGCGAGGCTGGGATGAAGCACGACAGCGAGCCCATCGTGCTGGAGATCGCCGCCCAGCGCGCCCACGAGGCGGGAGTGAAGTTCTACCCGCGCGGCAAGGGCGTCTGGCAGAGCGGCCCGGTGCCGCCGGAGTTCCTGGCCATCCGCGAGATGGTGAGCCCGGACCCAGAAGAGCGGGCTGCCAGATCGGGACCGGCCTCCGGCCAGCGGCGGCGCGTGCCACCCAAGGGTGGCTTCCTGAAGAAGACCGACCGAGACACATAGGTGCGCCGCCCCATCGGTTGACCGATCGCCCGCGATAGGGCGCAAAGCCGTCGACAAGCGATGAACTCGCATACTCACTACGAGATACTCGGACTGCGCGAAACCGCGACGGCCGAGGACATCAAGAAGCGCTACCACGACCTGGCGCGCCGGTTCCATCCGGACGTCGCGGGCACGGGCAACGCGACGCGTTTTCGCGCCATCCAGGATGCGTACGCCGTCCTGTCGGACCCGGCTGCGCGCCAATCCTACGATGCAACGCTCCCAAAGGCTGGTCGTCCTGCGGCCGGCCCATCGAGCGCAACCGCCACCGCCGCGCCTCCAACGCACCCCGGTGCATCGCCGCATGAGCCGCAGGTCGACGACGTCATCGCCGGCAAGTACCGCATCCTGCGCGAGATCGCCCGCTCCAACGATGTCGTCTACGAGGCCGTGGACCAGACGATGGGACGCCGCCTCGCGGTGAAGGAGTTGGTCCTTCCCGGCAACCTGACGGGGACAGCGCGGCGCGAGCGGATCGAACGGTTCAACCGGGAAGCCCGGGCCGCGGGCCGTCTCTCGCATCCGAACATCGTCACCGTGTACGACTATGGCGAGGACAACGGCCGGTACTTCATCGCGATGGAGTACCTGGAGGGCGGCACGCTGCGCGACCGGATACAGGGCGGCACGAGCCTCCCGCCGGACGAGGCCATCGGCATCGCGTGCCAGGTGCTGGGCGCCCTCACCCACGCCCACGCGCACAAAGTCGTCCACCGCGACGTGAAGCCGGACAACATCCACATCCAGCCGGACGGCCAGGTGAAGCTGACGGACTTCGGCATCGCGCGCCTCACGGAGGAAGCCTCGCTCACCGGCGACGGCCAGGTGTTCGGCACGCCGAGCTACATGTCGCCCGAGCAGATCGAGGGGCGTGGCATCGACCTGCGCTCCGACCTCTTTTCGCTGGGCGTCGTGCTCTACGAGATGCTGAGCGGGCACAAGCCGTTCACCGGCGACAGCGTCGTCAGCATCACGTACAACATCATGCACGCCGAGCCGCCGCCGATGACCGGCATGTCGTTCGCCGTCGAGCAGGTCGTGATGCGCTCCCTGTGCAAGGACCCGCACGGCCGGTTCCAGTCCGCCGAGGAGATGCGCCGGGCGCTGCGGACGGCCGACACCACGCCCGCCCTGTTCCTCACCAGCTCGATGAACACGGGCGGCACGCTCTACGGGCAGACGGCCGCCGTGCCGTACACCATGGGGACGCCGGGCACGATCACGGGCGGCTACGGCATGCCGAGTTCGCCGCCCGTCGGCGGGCCATTCGGCGCTCCGCAGCACCCCGCCCCGGCGCCGCAGGCCGGACCGTTCGCGACGTGGGGACAGCCGCCGGCGCCAGCCCCGCCGCCGCCACCGGGCTTCGGCAGGCAGCGCGCCCCTCGGCGCGCCGTCGGGCCCGGCACGCGCGCGTTCTTCTCCGTGCTGATGGCCAGCCTGGTCATCTCCGGCGTGGTCATCGGCTTCATGCTGCTGTTCGTGCGCTCCTACAGCCAGTACCAGACGCAGGCGGGCCAGCGCAAGCTGATGGCCACGCTGAACAGCGGCTCCGAGCGGTACAACGTCGGCGATCTCGACGGCGCCGCCTCGGCCTTCGACACCGTGCTCCGGCAGGATCGCGACGGAACCGCCGGGCGCATCGCGCGAACCAACCTCGCCATCACACTCAACAAGATGGGCAAGCTGGCCTACGAGCGGGGCGACCTGCGCCGCGCCGAGGAGTACTTCGGCAGGGCTCAGGACCTGTACGCCAATCCGAACGACGTGATGGGCGACAAGGACCAGGAGGCCCTGGATACCGCGCGCCAGAACCTGCAAGCCACCTACAACCGCCTGGGCGTGCGAGCGGACGCGTCGGGGGGCGGCGACAGCGGGCCACCGGGTCTTTCGGGTGGCGTGTCGTCGGGCGATACGGACGCCAGCCTCCGGCAGCGCATGGGCCAGGCGCAGTCCTCCCTACAGGCCGGCAACCAGGCCTATCAGCAGGGTAACATGGAGCAGGCCCGCAAGCAATGGCTCGATGCGGTCAATGCTGCTCCCGGATCTCCGGCCGCGCTCGAAGCCCAGCAGAACCTCGACAGAACGTCCAACTCGCTCGAAGAGTAGGCACGCCGCTTCCACTCAGAAGTCCGCCAGGAAGGAGCCGCACCCGTGCGTCGACGTCCCTCCCCCAAGCCGCGCCGCGCCACCGCGCCCGCCGAGATCCCCGAGGTCCAGATCCTTCTCAAGCAGGGCGACGTCGCCGCCGCCAACTCGCTCCTGCGGATAGCGACCGGCGACGACCGCGCGGCCGCGAAGGCAGCCCGCGCCGCCCTCTACACGCTCAGACAAGCGGGGATCGAGCCGGAGCCGGTGGAGGCGCCCGTGGAACCCGCGGAACCCGCGCCCGCGGACACCGAGCACCGCAGCTACCGTGCCTGGGCGTGCCATCCGAGCCCGCACGGCGACATCGTGGTCATCTTCGGCACACCCGTCTCTCGGGGCAGGCGCATCCAGCTCTGGACGGCGGAGGCAACCCTGTTCGGCGGGCTGGCCGATCTGACGCACGCATCGCTGACGGCGGAGGAGTTCGATCGCCATCTGGCCGAGATGGCGCTGGACGACGAGGCGCCCCTCTACGAGACGACGGTGGAGCACGCGAAGGCGCTCGTCGTCGAGGCGAACGAGGTGGCGCGGAAGCGTGGGTCGCTGACCCCGACGGGCTACTACGAGTGGCGCGGCGACGTGGGCGAAGGCGGCTCCGGCGCGCGGCCCCGCATCTACGACCTGCTGGATGCCGACGCCGTGGTGGCCGACCTGGGCCTGCCCCGCGATCCGGAGAGCGCGCTGGACAACAAGCGGCGGGTCACCTGGATGCTCAATCCGGACACCGTGGGACCGTGGCTCAAGCCGGTCGCGGAGGCCGTGCACAGCCCGGTGGCGATCGACGACTCCCAGCGCAAGAGGATGGCCGAGCGTGTGTTCGAGGAGGCCGCCGACGCGATCTTCGATGCAGATGCCCGCCGAGCCTGGAGGCGTATGCTCGAGGAGAGCGCCGCCGCCCTGGCCGTTCTGGGCGAGGACGAAGCCGCCCGGCAGGGCCTCTACCACGCGCTGCAGTTCGACGACCGGCCGGCGCGCGACATCCCGATGGCCATGCACCTCGTCCGCCGCACCGTGGGCGTGGTGATGACCTATCTGCTCCGTGAGGAACGCAGGGCCCGCGGCGAGACCGTCGAGGCTGACGATGAGGCGCCACCCGAGGACGACCAGCCGGAGCCGCCGAGCCTGATCGAGCGGGCGTAGGTCTGCCGCGACCTTCCAGGCCGGCGATAACGTAACGATGCTACAAATCGGTCGGAGGATTCCGGCGCGCTGCCGTCGTACATAATCGTTACATCCCACCCATCGGAGGGCGGCAGAGTGCTGGTTGGTGTTCCGGCGGAAACGTATCCTGGCGAGAAGCGGGCCGCGTTGGTTCCCGCATCCTTGGCGGCGCTGAAGAAGGCCAAGATCGACGTGGCGGTGCAAGCCGGGCTCGGTCTGGCCGCGGGCTACACGGACGCTGCCTACGCCGAAGCAGGCGCCGAGGTCGTGGCGGACCGCGCCGAGATCCTGCGCCGCTCCGACGTACTGCTGCAGGTGCGCGCGCTCGGAGCGGACGCCGACGGGCTCGCCGCCGACCTGCCGAACCTGCGCGCCGGGCGAGTCGTCATCGCCACGATGGACCCGCTCTCCGAGCCGCAGCCCGCCACCAAGGCGGCCGAGGCCGGGGTGACCGCATTCGCGCTGGAGCTGCTTCCCCGCATCACCCGCGCGCAGTCGATGGACGTGCTCTCCAGCCAGGCCAACCTCGCCGGCTACAAGGCCGTGATCATCGCGGCCGACTCGCTAGCCAAGCTCCTCCCGATGATGATGACCGCCGCCGGCACCATCGCGCCCTCGAAGGTCTTCGTCATCGGCGCGGGCGTCGCGGGGCTCCAGGCCATCGCCACGGCCCGGCGCCTCGGCGCGGTGGTCAGCGCCTACGACGTGCGCCCCGCGGTGAAGGAGCAGGTCGAGAGCCTGGGCGGCCGGTTCGTCGAGCTGGAGATCGAGGCCGGCGACTCGCAGACCTCGGGCGGCTACGCGAAGGCCATGGGCGAGGAGTTCTACCGCAAACAGGCCGAGCTGATGACGCGGGTGGTCGCCGAGAACGACGTGGTCATCACCACCGCCGCCATCCCGGGCCAGAAGGCGCCCACGCTCGTGACCAAGGCGATGGTCGAGGCGATGCAGCCCGGCGCCATCGTGGTGGACATCGCGGCGGAGCGCGGCGGCAACTGCGAGTTGACCGTGCCGGGCGAGACCATCGACCACAACGGCGTGACGATCGTGGGTCCGCTGAACCTGCCCTCCACGGTCCCGTTCCACGCCAGCCAGCTCTACGCCAAGAACATCGTGACGTTCCTGCTGCACCTGGTGAAGGACGGCGCGCTGAACATCGACACGGCCGACGAGATCACCCGCGACACGCTGGTGACGCAGGGCGGCCAGGTCGTGAACGCCCGGGTGCGCGAGAAGCTGGGCCTGGAGCCGCTGCCCGCACCGGGGGCCTAGGACCCGGCGCGCCGCGGAGGGCGCGCCCCACAGGCCGGTTGCAGCGCCGTGGGCCGATCGTAGGGCAGGGCCTCCGCACCCCGCCGGGGGCGTTCGGCGCCCAACCATAACAAGGATTGCTGGATGGATTCCCTGATCGCTAGTCTCTACGTGTTCGTGTTGGCAACCTTCCTCGGCTTCGAGGTCATCCGCCGCGTGTCGCCGCTGCTGCACACGCCGCTGATGTCGCTCACGAACGCGATCTCCGCCATCAGCCTCGTCGGGTCCATCGTGATCCTCGGCGAGCAGAAGAGCACGCTGACGATGGTCCTCGGCGCGCTGGCGGTCACCGCCTCCACCATCAACGTGGTCAGCGGCTTCCTCATCACCGACCGCATGCTCAAGATGTTCAAGAAGCGCGACCCGAAGAAGTCGTAGCCCAACGGAGCCATCAACCCCGTGCAACAGACCTTCACCCAGATAGCCTATCTGATCGCCTCCGCTCTCTTCGTGCTCGCCCTGAAGTGGCTGAGCGCGCCGGCCACCGCTCGCAAGGGCGTATGGGCTGGCGAGATCGGCATGGTCCTCGCGATCGTCGGCACGCTCCTGCTGCCGGAGATCGTCGCGTTCCACTGGATCATCGTCACGATCCTCATCGGCACGGCCATCGGCATCCCCATCGCCATCCTGATGCCGATGACGGCCGTCCCGCAGCGGACCGCGCTGTCGCACTCGTTCGGCGGCCTGGCCGTGGGCCTCGTCGGCGCGGCGGAGTACTACCTCTGGCTCTCCGAGGGCGCCGCCTCGATCTCCCACTTCAAGATGGGCGTCGTCTCGTTCGAGGTCATCCTGGGCTTCCTCACGTTCACCGGCTCGCTGATGGCGTTCGGCAAGCTGCAGGAGCTGCTGCCCACCCGGCCGATCACGTACAAGGGCCAGAACTTCGTCAACTTCGTGCTGTTCGGGATCGCCCTGGCGGCCGGCGTGTGGCTGACCATCGATCCCTCGCAGTCGCTGCTCTTCCCACTGCTGATCGCGCTCTCGCTGACATTCGGCGTGCTGCTGATTATCCCGATCGGCGGGGCCGACATGCCGACGGTCATCTCCCTGCTGAACTCCTACGCCGGGCTCTCCGCCTGCGCGATGGGCTTCGTGCTGGAGAACAAGCTGCTGATCATCGCCGGCGCCCTGGACGGCTCGTCCGGGTTCATTCTCTCGGTCATCATGTGCAAGGCGATGAACCGGTCCTTCACCAACGTGCTGTTCGGCGCGTTCGGCCAGGTCCAGCAGAAGGCGATCGGCGCAAAGGAGGAGCGGACGGTCCGCAGCGCGAGCCCGGAGGAAGCCGCCGCGATCCTGGAGACCTCGCAGACCGTCGTGGTGGTGCCGGGCTACGGCATGGCGGTCGCCCAGGCCCAGCACAAGGTGCGCGAGCTGTACGACGCCCTCACGAAGCGCGGCGTGGACGTGAAGTTCGGCATCCACCCGGTCGCGGGACGCATGCCGGGCCACATGAACGTGCTGCTGGCCGAGGCCGACATCCCCTACGACCACCTGCTCGAGATGGACGAGATCAACCCCGAGCTGCCGCACACCGACACGGTGCTCATCATCGGCGCCAACGACGTGACCAACCCGGCGGCGCGCACGGACCAGAGCAGCCCGATCTACGGCATGCCGATCATCGACGTCGACAAGGCGCGCACGGTGATGGTGATCAAGCGGAGCATGAGTTCCGGCTTCGCGGGCATCGACAACGAGCTGTACTACATGGACCGCACCATGATGCTCTTCGGCGACGCCAAGGCGTTCGTCGGCGAGATCGTCAAGGAACTGGCGGCCAACAAGGACTGACGGGACTTGGGACTTGGGGGTTGGGGCTGGCGCCCAGCCCCAAGTCCCAACCCCCAAGTCCCAAGTCCATCCCCCATCCCCCAACCCCCGCCCTTCTGCCGTGCTCCGTGTGAAATGCTCCTCAAGCAAGCCGCGCACTCCCGAGGCGAGTGGTAGAACTAACCACAGCTAAACAACGCTCTCTCGGGATGGCGCAGGCGCCACCTGACATAGCCGCCGACGAAGGTGGCCAGGGATAGGACAGGAGCACTTCTGATGACACAGGTAGTTGAGGTATCGACAGGAACGAGCGCATGCACGCAGGGCCGCGACGGCATCTGCGACTTGCGCAGCCTCGCGGACGACGCGTGCGAACGCTGTGCACGGTTCGCGAGTCTGTTGGACACGGTCAATGAGCTGTACGGCGACACCGTCTGGGGCGTCACCCCCGAGGGCGTCCTGCAGGAGCTGGAGCGGCCCGCCGCCCTCCTGCTCCCCGAGCCCGGGGACCCGGGCTTCCCGCGGGAAGCGGCGCTGATCGCGTAGGATTGACACGGGCCGGGAGCGCGAAGCTCCCGGCCCGCGGCGTCTCTGGCGGGGCGACCCGATGCGCTACAATGGTGCGTGCCTCTTGGCAGACGAGAGGCCCGGAGGCGCCGCTTGCTGCAGTCACTGGACAACGCTCTCTTCGCCGTGCTGAACCAGGGCATGGGCAACCCCTTCCTCGATGCGGTCATGCCCGTCATCACCGGGCTGCACCACACCAAGTGGTTCCTCTGGGTCGTCGGGCTGTTCGCGGTGGCCGTGCTGGCCCGCGGATCGCGACGGGCGCGGGTGTGGGTGCTCTGCGCCATCGTCGCCGTCGGGCTGAGCGACCTGTTCTGCGCCCGCGTGGTGAAGCGCATCGTGCCGCGCGACCGCCCCTGCAGCATCGTCGCCGCCACGGGCGCCATGACCTACCCCGACACGCGGCTCGTCGGCAACTGCCCGGGCTCCAAGTCGTTCCCCTCGAACCACGCGTCCAACATGATGGCGCTCGGCCTGGTCTGCTGCTGGTTCACGCGGGGCCGCAAGCGCTGGGCGTGGATGCTGCTGCCGCTGGTGGTGGGCTACAGCCGCGTGTACCTCGGCTACCACTACCCGCTGGACATGGTCGGCGGCTGGGCGGTGGGCGCGCTGGTGGGCGCCGCGGCCGTGCTGGCGCTGCGGGGCCTGGTGCGCGAGGATAAGCCAGGAACCGACCCGCCGGCCGAGGCGGCATCGTAGGCCGCGTCGCGCCGGGGCTGACATGGACGGAGGCCGGGAGCAAACGCCCCCGGCCTCCTGGTGTATATGGACCGCCCTCGCGGACGGCGGCATCGCAGATAACCTGCACGGTACCTCGCCGGCCCCAATCACTACGCCCTCAAATGGCGCCCCTTCGTCGTCAGGCCGCGGCTCCCCCACCCAACCAGGCAGCCCGCCCTCAAGACCGGTAGAATAGGCCTCGCGCTATCCCGTCCAGCTCGTCAGAGTGTTCGGCGGAGTTTGCTCCATCCACCCTCCTTGCTCGAAGAGTGCTCTCCCGGAGGAAACCTCCCTCCCCATCTCAACGACACTGACATTGTTCCATCCCACGCGAGGATCCATCCCGTCACGGATACCGGTTCGTACGATGTGCCTGGCCGCCCGCGAGCTACTCCATCAGGAACGACATCTGGAGCAGCTTGACGGGCTGGCCGCCCTGATCGGAGTCCGTCGCGCTGTCGAGGTAGTCCTGCATGAAGACCTGCCACCGCGTGTGGACCTCCGACTTGTCGAGGTAGGCGCAGGTGGCGTCCCAGTCGTCGCACTCCAGGTAGCCGAACTCCATGCCGTTCGGGAGAAGCCACAGGCTGTAGTTGCGCATGCCGGCAGCCTTCAGCTCGGCCAGCAGGTCGGGCCACACGTTCGCGTGGATCTTCTTGTACTCCTCGATCTTGTCCGGCTTCACCTGAAGCAGCAGGCCGATGCGTTGCATGGAAGTCCCTCCGTCGTGCGGCAGCGCGCCGCGCGGTTGCAGAATGGTGGCGCGAGGAACGGCGGAACCGGCAGGCTTCCGGCAGCGTTCCGCCGAAGTAGGCTCCGTGTCGAGCCCTCGCGCGATACACGATTCGGCTCCGGAGGCGCGAGTCCTCCGCTCGGAAGCGAAAGGAGACAACCATGCGTCTTGGTGGACCGGTCTACGGAGACTGCAGCGACCCCGAACGCTGGGCTGCGGCAACCCGGGCGGCTGGCTATAGGGCCGCCTACTGCCCGGTCGACGCCACGGCGAGCGACGACCTCGTCAAGGCCTACGCCGATGCAGCCGCGAAAGCCGATATCGTCATCGCGGAGGTCGGCGCCTGGTCGAACCCGATGAGCCCCGATGAGAAGACCCGCGCCGAGGCCGTGGCCCATTGCCAGAAGCAGCTCGACCTGGCCGATCGCATCGGCGCGCGCTGCTGCGTCAACATCGTCGGCTCGCTCGGCACGAAGTGGGACGGCCCGTGCGCCGCCGACCTCGCCCCCGAGACCTTCGACCTCGTCGTCGAGACCGTCCGCGGCATCATCGACGCCGTCAAGCCGACGCGCACGTTCTACACGCTGGAGACGATGCCCTGGATGCTGCCTGACAGCACCGACAGCTACCTGGAACTGATCGCCGCGATCGACCGCCCCGCCCTGGCGGTGCACTTCGACCCGGTGAACCTGATCAGCAGCCCGCAGTGCTTCTTCGACAACGCGGCGCTCATGCGCGACTTCGTCAGGCGGCTCGGACCGCGCATCCGCAGCGTCCACGTGAAGGACATCCTGCTGGGCCAGAACCTGACCGTCCACCTGGACGAGGTGCGCCCCGGCACCGGCGGGCTCGACCACGCGGCCCTGCTCGTGGCGCTCAGCGGCCTCCGCGCCGACCTGCCGATCATGCTGGAGCACCTGGCAACCGAGGAGGAGTACAGCCTCGCCGCCGAGCACATCCGCAAGGTCGCGGCTGAGTGCGGAGTGACCGTATGACGCGCACGGAGCGCCGGGTCACGTTCACGGCCCGCGAGACCGCCGAGCTGATCGCTGCCGAGGTCACCCCGCCGCCGCTGGGTCCGCGCGAGGTGGCTGGGCAGACGCTCGTCAGCCTGGTCAGCACGGGCACGGAGCTGGAGTGGGGCTACCGCGGCGCGACGTTCCCCAGCCACCCGGGCTACGCGGCCGTCTTCCGCATCGACGAGGTGGGCGCCGAGGTCACCGGCCTCGCGCCGGGTTCGGTGGCGTTCTGCCTGGGCAACCACGCCTCGCACCAGCGCGTGCCGGTGGACGACGCGATCCCCGTGCCAGAGGGCCTGGCGCCCGACATCGCCGCGTTCGGGCGCATCGCCTGTATCTCGATGAGCACTCTCACCACGACGACAGCCCGACCGCCTGGCCCCGTGCTCATCACCGGCCTCGGGCTCGTCGGCAACATCGCGGCGCAGGTCTTCGCGTCCGCGGCCTACGAGGTGTACGGCTACGACCCCTCGCCCATCCGGCGCTCGGCGGTCGAGGGCATCCGCGGCGTGCACGTGCTGGCGGAGGGCGCGCTCGACCCGGCCGGCCCGGTTGGCGGCTACGCGCTGGCCCTGGAATGCTCCGGGCTGGAGGGGCCGGCGCTGGAGTGCTGCCAGGCGGTGCGCCAGCGCGGCGAGGTCGTGCTGATCGGCGTGCCCTGGCGCAAGCGCAGCGACCTGCCGGCCTTCGACCTGCTCCACGCGGTGTTCCACAAGTACGCCGTGCTGCGCAGCGGGTGGGAGTGGGAGGTGCCCATCAAGGAGCAGCCGTTCCGCACCAACAGCATCCACGGCAACATCGCCACGGCCATGCGCTGGCTGCAGGAGGGCAGGCTCCGGGTCGCCGATCTCTACGAGGCGCGCCGCCCCGAGGACTGCCCGGAGGTCTACGCCACGCTGGCGAAGGGCGCCTGGCCCAAACCCGCCGCCCTGTTCGACTGGCGGATGTAGGGCGAGGGCCGGGACTTGGGGGTTGGGACTTGGGTGTTGGGACTTGGGGTTGGGACTTGGGGGTCGGGGATTGGGGCCGGCGGCGTGAGGCCGGCGAATGAATTCGCGCCTACCAACGGCACCAAACCCGCCTGCGCGGGTTCAACGGCAACGGCGCAGCGCAGCACGCCGTACCTTCTGGCTTCTGGCTTCTGACTTCTGACTTCTCGCCACTCGCTACCCAGAGCGGAGGTCCCATTGAGCGACTTCGAACGTGTTGCGGAGAGCTACGCGCGGTTTCGCACCATCCACCCCGGCGTGCTGGAGGCGCTCATCGTCGGGGCGGAGCTGACGGCCGAGTCGCGCGTGCTCGAGGTTGGATGCGGAACCGGCAACTACCTGCGCGCCGTCATCGCGCAGACCGGGTGCTCCGGCGAGGGGGTCGAGCCGTCACCGGCCATGCTGGAGCAGGCGCGGAGGCACCTCGGCACGTACGTGCAGGGGCGCGCGGAGGAGCTGCCGCAGACGGACGCGAGCTTCGACCTGGTGTTCACGGTCGACGTGATCCACCATGTGGCGGACCGCCCGGCCTACTTCCGCGAGGCGAGGCGCGTGCTCAAGCCCGGCGGCTCCATCTGCACGGTCACCGACTCGCCGGACATCATCCGCACGCGCAAGCCGATGGCCGAGTACTTCCCGGAGACCGTGGCGGCCAACCTGGCGAAGTACCCGGCCATCGAGACGCTGCGCGGCGAGATGGAGGCGGCCGGCTTCCCCAGGCAGCGCGTCGAGACCGCAATGATCGAGTTTCGCCTGGCCGACGCGAGCATGTACCGCGAGCGCGTGTTCTCCGCCCTGCGCGACATCCCGGACGAGGCCTGGCGGCGCGGGCTGGAGCGGCTGGAGCGGGACCTGGTCCTCGGCCCCATCCATGCCACGTCGCGGTACACTCTCGTGTGGGCGGTGAAGCCGCGCGGCTGACGTCACGGGTTCGAGTAGTAGAACGTGCCGAGCGTCGTGATCAGCTCGTTGCCCGCCTTGTCCGCAGCCCGCAGGACCAGCGTGACGTACGCCGAGCGGTGGCTCTGCCCGGGATCGAGCGTCGTGAAGTCCAGGTCCGCCTGCCACCCTCCCGTCGTGTCGCTCTGCGCCGACATGGCGATGGACCTCCCAAGGTCGAACGTGCCGCCATACGACGCGAACAGACGGATGGTGGGTGGCTGGCTCGTACCGATCCCGCCCGCGTCAGCGAGGGTGGCGGAGACTTGCAGCACGGTGGTAGGGTGAACTACAGGCACCGTCTTGTCCGTCGGCAGCATCTGCTGCTGCTCGGTGGTACTCGTGTACAGCACGGCCCTGGTGACGGTCGGCGGCGTTGTGTCGTCCGACTTGCCAACGCCGCCGCCACAGCCATACGCCAGTGGGGCGATCAACGGAAGAGCCAGCAAGAGCACGACGGGACGTCTTGGCGCCGTCTGGTATCTCCTCTGCAGTGGTGTTGCGCTGTCCCGATCCCGATACGCTGATCATAGGTACTTTCGTCACCTTCAACCCATGCGAAACGGACCAACATGCCCGACCTTCCCCTGAACCAGATCCTGCTCGGCGACTGCGTCGAGCTGATGAACGCCCTGCCGGAGAAGTGCGTCGACCTCGTCTTCGCCGACCCGCCCTACAACATGCAGCTTCGCGGCGACCTGCTGCGCCCCAACCTGACGGAGGTCGACGCAGTGACCGACGAATGGGACCAGTTCGGTTCCTTCGCGGATTACGACGCCTTCACGCGCGAGTGGCTCAGCGCGGCACGGCGCGTGATGAAGGACACCGCGACGCTGTGGGTCATCGGCACCTACCACAACATCCACCGCGTCGGCGCCATCCTGATGGACCTGGGCTTCTGGATCCTGAACGACGTGGTGTGGGTGAAGGCGAACCCGATGCCGCAGATGAAGGGCGTCCGGTTCTGCAACGCCCAGGAGACGCTCATCTGGGCTAAGAAGAGCGAGAAGGCGTCCGGCTACACGTTCCGCTACCGCGACATGAAGTCAGGAAACGAGGACGTGCAGATGCGCTCCGACTGGTACATCCCGCTCTGCACCGGGCCCGAGCGCGAGACGGTGAACGGGACCAAGGCGCACTCCACGCAGAAGCCCGAGGCGCTCCTGCACCGCGTCCTGGCCTCCACGTCGGAGCCGGGCCAGATCGTCCTGGACCCCTTCTGCGGCACGGGCACAACGGCGGCCGTGGCGAAGCGCCTGGGCCGCGACTTCATCACCATGGACCGCGACGCGGGCTACGTGGAGGTCGCGCGCAAGCGGCTCGACGCGATCGCGCCCACGCTGTTCGGCGCGGACGCGACGCTGCACATCGACGCGCCGAAGCCACGGGTCGCGTTCGCGCAGCTCGTGGAGGAGGGCAAGCTGCCGCCTGGCACGGAGCTGCGGCTGCGCAAGAAGGACGTGCGCGCCACGGTGAACGAGGATGGGACGATCACCGCCGACGGCGTGCGCGGCTCCATCCACCGCATGGGCGCTCGCTGCCTGGGCACGCCCGCCTGCAACGGCTGGGAGCATTGGCTCTACGAGGCCTCGCCCGGCGACTGGGTTGCCATCGACGCGCTGCGGCCGTCGGCGGTGTGAGGGGGGGACGCTGCACAGGGCGCGCCGCACCGTGGGCACCACAGCCACACCCGCAAGTCAGCACAGGGCAATCGCAACCCGCGTTGCGACTGCCCTGTGGGGTGGGGCCTCGGTGCCCCGTCGGTCGCCGCCCGGCCTCTACTCCGTCGCCGGATACGAGCCCAGGATCGTGACGAAGAGCGCCTGCTCGCGGAGCAGGTCGATGGCCTTCGTCACCCCGATGTCGCGCGAGTGGCCCTGCACGTCGACGTAGAACACGTACTCCCACGCGGCCACTTTGGCCGGGCGCGACTCGATCATCGTCATGTTCACGTCGTACTTCTCGAACGCGGCCATCGCCCGGAAGAGCATGCCGGATTTGTTGTGCACCGAGAACATGATCGACGTCTTGTCGTGCCCCGTCGGCTCCGGCTCGTTGTAGCCCAGCACCAGGAAGCGCGTGCGGTTGCCCGGGTTGTCCTCGATGTGCTCCACCAGGATGGGCACCTCGTTCAGCTCGGCCGCCAGGAGCGGACAGACCGCCGCGGTGCCCTCCTCCTTCGCCGCCAGTTGCGCCGCCTTCGACGTGCTGGACACCTCGATGAGTTCCGCGTGGGACATGTGGGCGCGCAGCCACTGCCGGCTCTGGGCGAGGGGCTGCGGGTGCGAGTAGACCCGGCGGACCTCCTCGATGGAGCCGCAGTTGGTCGCCACGTTGTGGACGATCGACGCGTAGACCTCGGAGACGACGCGCAGGTTCGTCGCCATGAACGTGTCGAGGGTCTCCGGCACGGCGCCCGCAAGCGAGTTCTCGACGGGCACGATGCCGTAGTCCGCCGCGCCGCGCTCCACCTGGGCGAACACGTCGGCGATGGTATCCGTTGGGACGAAGTCGGACGAGGTGCCGAACTTGGTGACCGCGGCCTGGTGCGAGAAGGTGCCCGTGGGCCCGAGGAACGCGACGGTGAGCGGCTTCTCCAGGGCGCGCGAGGCGGAGATGATCTCCCGGTAGATGGCGCGGATCGCCGCGGCGTCGAGCGGCCCCTGGTTCGCGTCCAGCAGGCGCTTGAAGACCGTGTGCTCCCGTTCCGGGGTAAAATAGTGCGACCGCGAGCGGGCCTTGTGCTTGCCGATCTCCTGGGCGAGTTCGGCGCGCCGGTTGAGCAGTCCGACGATCTGCTCGTCGATCCGGTCGATCTCCTTGCGCAGGTCGCTGAGGTTCATCCGGCATCCTTTCCGGCCCATGGGGCGTCGCGTCGTTGTGGTCCGTTCAGGTTCGCCCGGGGCGAGGGCGACTCCTGCTCGGCGCGACGTTCGTCTCGAAGGCAGGACGATGCGCTCCAGCCCGCACCTCGGAGCGCGCTCAGCATCCCGCGGCGCCACGCAGGCGCCAGGAGGCAAGATGTCACGTGGCGGCTGGTTCGGGCGGCGTTCGCGCTCGACTAGATCAATGGAGGCGGTACCCGAGGGCATCGCGACCAAGTGCGAGGGGTGCGACGAGATCCTCTTCGCGCGCGACCTCGAACGGAACCTGAAGGTCTGCCCCCGCTGCAACCACCACCACCGGCTTAACGCGCGGGAGCGGCTGGACATCACCGTCGACGAGGGCTCCTTCCAGGAGATCGACGGCGACCTGCGCTCCGCCGACCCGCTGGAGTTCCCCGAGTACCCCGAGAAGCTCCACCGCGCCGCCGCCAAGTCCGGCATGACGGAGGCGGTGACGACCGGCCTGGCGACCATCGACGGCTCCCCGGTCGTCATTGGCGTGGCGGATTTCGCCTTCATGGGCGGCTCCATGGGCTCCGTCGTCGGCGAGAAGGTCTCGCGCGCCATCGAGCGCGCCATCGAGGAGGCCCTGCCCGTCGTCATGTTCACTGCGTCGGGCGGCGCGCGCATGCAGGAGGGGCTCGTCGCGCTGCTGCAGATGGCCAAGACCTCGGCCGCCGCGGCCCGCCTGGACCGCGCACGCCTCCCATTCATCGTTGTCATCACGGACCCGACGACCGGCGGCCTATTCGCCAGCTACGCGTCGCTCGGCGACGTCATCCTGGCCGAGCCCGGCGCGGTGGTGGGCTTCGCGGGCCGGCGCGTCGCGAACCAGGAGCTGGGCGCGAAACTGCCCGACAACTTCCAGACCAGCGAGTTCCAGCACGAGCATGGCATGATCGACCGCATCACGCCGCGCAAGGACATCCGGCCCACGCTCTCGACGCTGCTGAAGCTGCTGGCGCTGCCCGTGTAGCGGGGCTGGACGGGCGCGGAGGCCCGTCCTTCCAGGGCAGCCGGTGGACGGGCGCGGCGGCAACCTGAAGTGCTGAAGTGCAAGGCGTCTCGTACGGCGGAGAAGATACGAATGCAGGGCGACTTCCTGGATTTCGAGAAGGACATCGAGGACCTCGAGCGGCTCATCGCGGATCTGAAGAGCCCCGAGCGCCGGGCGCAAGCCCGCGCCGAGGGCATCGACCTCGACGAGAAGATCGCGCCCCTCGACGCCGAGATCGAGCGCATCCTGAAGCAGCGCTACCGCGACCTCTCGCCGTGGGAGAAGACGCAGATCGCCCGCCACCGGGCGCGCCCCTACTCGCTCGACTACGTGCGCCTCATCTTCGACGAGTTCGTCGAGCTGTCCGGCGACCGCGTCGGCACAAACGATGAGGCCATCGTGGGCGGCCCCGCCAGACTTGAGGGGCATCCGGTGATGGTCATCGGCCAGCAGAAGGGCCGCGACATCCGCGAGCGCCAGCGCCGGAACTTCGGCATGGCGCGCGGCGCGGGATACCGGAAGGCCCTCCGCCTCGCGCAGATGGCCGAGAAGTTCGGCCTGCCGCTCATCTCGTTTGTCGATACCGCCGGCGCCGCGGCAGACCTGGAAGCCGAGGAGCAGGGGGTGAGCGAGTCCATAGCCCACAACCTGCGCGACTTCTCCATCCTGGCCACGCCGAGCGTCTGCGTCGTGATCGGCGAAGGCGGCAGCGGCGGCGCGCTGGGGATGTCGGTCGCCGACCGCGTGCTGATGCTGGAGAACTCCGTGTACTCCGTAATCTCGCCCGAGGGCTGCGCGTCGATCCTCTGGTACGACAAGACCCGCGCGGCGGACGCGGCCCAGGCCCTGAAGCTGACGGCGGAGAACGCGGTGCGCTTCGGCATCGTGGACGAGATCCTGCCGGAGCCCCTCGGCGGCGCCCACCGCGACCCGCTGGCCATGGCGGCCACGGTCAAGGAGGCGCTGCTGCGCCACCTCGGCGAGCTGCGCGCCGAGACCGTCGAGACCCTGGTCGACCGGCGCTACGCACGCCTACGCCAGATCGGCGTGTTCCATGAGGCGTGGGCGGAGGCTGAGGACGAGGTAGACATCGAGGCGGAGACGGAGTAGGACGACTTCTGAGGCAACTGCACGTTCTACGCCTGCTTGTACTCGAACTGCCCTCCATGGATCTTGAAGTCCCGGACGCGGTTGGCATACACCCCAATGTAGCCGACGCGCACCATCGCGTCCACCTGTTCCATCAGGTCGAACAGCTCGCGATGGAGTTCTTCGCTCTCCTCATCGGTCAGGTCGGCCTGGTCGGTGAGCGCCCAGAGCGCTTCGACCCGATCGAGGATGCCGCGGTGCTTCTCGAACGCGGGAAGCGGATGGAACCTGCCGTAGTCCCAGGGCATGTCGTACCCCTGCCACTCCAGGTAGCCGACCTCCTCGCCGTCGATAATGAGCCGGGGGCTCTCCGAGGGACGAATGTGCGGCCGCCGCCAGCGTCGCGCGTCGGCGGCAAGGCCCCGGAGGAACGCGACCTCGTGCTTGAGAGGTCTCTGCTTGGCGGCCTCGGCGCGGCGCTCGCGCACCCTCGTCATCTGGCATGCCAGCCACCTCAGCATCGTCGGCCTCCGCTTCGGCCTGCTGCCCCCAACTACCCCGGCCCCAGCCGGACCCTCGCCACCACAGGCAGCACGATCCGTGACGGGCGCCTGGCGTCCACGTACACCGTGTTGGTGGCTACCTTCGTCTCGCTGTTCGCGCGGAAGGGGGCGCCCGTGTTCGGGTTCGGGTCCCAGCCCGGCGCGTCGCTGGACGTCACCTGCACGCGCAGCCTGTGGCCCTTGTTGAACACGATGCTCGTCGACCACAGGTCGATGACGAAGCGGTACGGCTTGCCCGGCGTGAGCAGGCGCTCCTTGTCGAAGCCCTCGTGGAAGCGCGCCCGCAGGATGCCCTCGCACACGTTGTACGACCGGCCATCCGGGTACACGTCACAGAGCTTCGCCACGAAGTCCGTGTCGCGGCAGTCGCTCGACGCCCACAGCTCCACCCGCACGCGGCCTGTGACCTCGACGGGCTTCTCCAGCGTCGCGGTGCTGAACACCAGCACGTCCGGGCGCGCCTCGACGGTCTTCTGGTCCATCGGCCCGGCGGGAATGGTGAGCTGAGGCCCGCCGAGCGTGGGGCATGGGTCGGCGGGGTCGTAGCCGAACGTCAGCGGCCTGGCGGTCGTGGTCGGTGCGGTCCACGAGAGCGAGCGGTCGGAGTTCAGGTAGAGCGGCGTGGAGGTCGATTCGGGCGGCCAGGCGTCTGCCGTGTGCCACTCGTTGCCGGGCGCGTTGGGGTCGCTCGTGTCGCCCATCGTGTAGTAGGTGACAGCGGCCTCCTTCTCGATGCCCGTGTCCTCGCCCTTCAGGTAGTGGTTGAACCAGCGGAAGGCGTCGGCCACGTTGTTGGGCGGCTGCTTCGCGTTGGGGAACTGCAGCTCGCCCGCCTTCTCCGCGAGGATGCCATGCGTCCACGGCCCCATCACCAGCTTCTGCGTGCCGCGCGCGCCCGGGCCGCCCTTCGTCTGGTACCCGGTGAAGCTGTCGATCGTCCCCTGGCAGAAGATGTCGTACCAGCCGCCGACGTGGATCGCCGGCCACTTCACCTTCTGCCACCTACCCTCGAGCGTGCGCGCCTTCCAGTACGCGTCGTACGTCGGGTGGCTCTGCCAGAGCTTGAGACCCTCCGGGCTGTGCTGGGAGACGCGCACCCAGTCCTCGATGAGCGACTTGCGCCACGCGCCGCCGGGGTAGACCATGTCCAGGTACCCGTCCGGCGCGCCGACGTGGATCTGCTGCACGGCGATATTCGGCGAGCCGGCGCCCGCGAGCAGGAGCTGCGTGATGCCGAGGGCCGAGCCGCCCATCGTGCCGATCTTCCCGTTGCACCAGGGCTGCTTCAGGATCCACTTCACGGTGTCGTAGCCATCCCAGTGGTCCGCGAACCCGTCGCCCTCGAATGCCATGCCGACGCCCTCGGACTTGGAGCGGCCGCGCGTGTCCTGGATGACGACCGCGTACCCGGCCTTGGCTGTCCCCTGCCCGATGTCCTGCCCGGCGGTCTTGTCGTAGGGCGTGCGGAGGAGCACGACAGGGCAGCGCCCGCCGCCCGACGGCAGGTACACGTCCGTAGCCAGGCGCACCCCGTCACGCATGGCGACCATCTCCGTGCGCTTCGTGGGCTGCTGGGCCGCGGCAACGAGCCAGAGCCCGAACGCTGCCACAACGGACAGCACGATCCACCTACGGATCATCGGCACGCTCCTTCCGGGAGGTGTGGTGCGAAGCGGCGGGGGCGAGGGGCGCCAGCCCGATCCGCCCCGGATGGCGTACGAACGCGTCGGCGCGACCTCAGGGCGAGGAAGCGCGCATCACCGTGCGCAGTGCGGCGTTCACCGATTCGTCCGTGGGAAACGCCGCGCGGACGTCAGGATCGAGCAGCGCGAGGTTCGTCCCGCTGCGGTAGGCGGCGTAATGCTTGCCGCGCACCCCGTTTGTCAGCACGGTGGCGTCATAGTCCGCCCGCATCTCGTCGCCGGGTCGTGTCGTCTCTGTGTCACTCATAGAGCCTGCGTTCCGAGGGAGTTGCCCGGCGGACGCTGAGTATCCGGGTCTTGCCCTCCCGGTCAGTGTGCGCGACGATAAGTAGCCGGCCCCCGCGCGAGTAGCCGATCGTTAGGAACCGGTCCTCCGCCAAGGAATGGTCCGGGTCATCAAACGTGATGGCAAGTGGGTCGCCAAACACGGTTGCCCCTTCCAGGAACGAGATACCGTGCTTGCGCCAGTTGCCCGCCGCCTTGGCTTCATCCCACTCGAACCCCATGGCCATGTCGAGTATATCCTCGAACGATGCGCGCGACAAGCCTTCGGCGCTCCCACTCCGTCTCCGTGAACGTCTTCGGGTCCACCGTGTCGAGTACCTTGAACTCGGTGATCTGCTGCTCCATGAACACCTGGCCGTCGCGCTTCAGCACAACCTTCATGGCCTTCTTGATACCCGCCGCGTCGCGGTAGTCGCTGTAGAGGGTGTCCTGCTCGAACTCCTGGCCCATGAAGCCCGCCACCGTTGCCACCAGCCGCACGGGCAGGCCGCTCGCCTTGTCGAAGTACAGCGTGAAGACCTTCTTGTCCGGCTCGGTGACCCGAACCCCGGCGGCCGGCTTCCCCTCCACCGTGGCGTCGGCGACGGACGCGAGCGTGTACCCGGCGCCCTTCAGCGGCACGATCAGCACCGGCGCCAGAGCGAGAAGCACCGAGCGCTTCTCGCTGGCCAACTCGTCGGCGCGCATGTCCGTCCGGTTGCCGCCGAAGACGCGCACTCCCTTGTCGCCCAACAGCACGGTGACACCCTTCATCTTGTTCCCGCCGAACTCGCCCTCGAACTCCTGCCGCATGCTGCCGAGGCCCTGGTATACCACCGACGTCGCGACCTCGCTCGTGTTGGGCCCGAAGGTCATCTTGGACTTGGCCTTCCACGAGACCGCCTTGATCCTCGACAGCGCCTCGTCCCCGCCCAGCGCCGCGATGGCCTTCGCGAGGACGGCCGGGGCCACCTGCGGGACGGAAGGACCGGCGGGCGCCTGGTCCGGTGTCTCGGCGGTCGCCACGTAGCGCGGCAGCGTCCCGGCCAGCGCCTGCTTGACGAAGACGCCGAAGTCCGGCGTGGGGGTGTAGTTCCAGTCCGAGACGAGCGTCGGGCCGGCGCTGACATGCAGGTCCCAAGCGGTCCAGTGCCACTTGTTGTCCTGGAGCCCCTGCAGAATCTGGCGCACCCACTGCTCGCCGCGCGACCGCCGCCCGAAGCCCCCGCCCGCGCCGAACTCGCCCACGAGGATGGGGACCTTGGCCGCCGCCCGCTTCATCTTGGCCACCCACTGCTCCGGCGTGTCGCCCTTCATCGGGTAGTTGTGGTTCGCGTAGATGACGCCCAGGCCCTTGCGGTCGGCCAGCGCCTTGCCCTCGAGGAAGCCCGACATGTCGTAAGCCCAGTCCAGCCCGCCCACCACGACCACGTTCCGCGCGCCCGTCGCACGCACCGTGTCGAGCAGCTTCTGCATCCCCACGGCCTCGTAGGTCTTGGTGTAGTTGCGCTGGCGGTCGCTCTCCGTCACCGGGCCGCCGTTCAGCCACACGTCCCACGTCACGTCGTGCGGCTCGTTGTAGAGGTCGAAGAGGACGGCGGGGTGGTTCTTGTACGCCGCGGCGCACTCCTTCCAGAACGCCACGCTGTTCCGGTCGGGCATCGAGTGCTGGCCGATCTGCTGCCCCCACTCGCCGGCGTTCGACCAGTGGAGGTCCAGGATGACGTAAGCGCCGAGCGAAGCGCAGGTGTCGACCACCTGTTTCACCAGGGCGCGGTAGGCCTTGCCCTCGTCCTTCTGCTCAGGCACCTTGCCGAACCAGCGGTCCTGCGCCAGGGGCACGCGGACGACATTGCACTTCCACTCCCGGATGGCCACCTTCACCGTCTGCAGGATGTGCCCCTCGCCGTCGCTGGTCCACTCCATGCTGGCCGCGTTCACGCCGCGCAGCCAGACCGGCCGGTTCTTGGCATCGAGGAGGCGGTTGCCGACAACCTTGAGCGGGAGCAGCGGCGGGGCCGTGCGGGTCTGCGCGGGGGACGGCGAGGTGATGGCGCTTGCGGCGGCGAGGAGGAGGACAGCTATCAGGAACGTGCGGCGTAGGGAGATCATGGCTCACTGGCTCCTTCCCTGTTCGGTGGACTGCCTACTGGATGCTTCTTCCCCCAACGCCCGCCAGGTTCCTGCATGGCTGCAGGCGCACGACAAACGCATCGGGGGCGGGAACGGCTCGCGGCCGCCCCACCCCCGATGCGTACAGCGTCACGCGTCTTGGTTACGCGCCCTTCTCCAACGCCAGCGTCCTGGTCGGCTGGTCGGCGACCTCGGTCGGGCCGAAGTACTGGATGGGGCCTGGGAAGACGTACTGGTCGCCCAACGCCCACGCCTCACGGCCGGCGGCGAACTCGGCGAACGGCTTGCCCGCCAGGTCCACCAGCGCCTTCTTGATGACCGGCGTCGGCTTGCCCTTGCGGATCTCCATGTTCAGCATCATCGTGACCGGCGTGCCGCCCGCCACCCACTCGTCGGCGGGCTTGATGGTGTTGCGCACGTTCGCGGTGTAGCCGGTGAGGCCCGCGCGGACGAGCTGCGCCGCGGCATAGCCCAGCGAGTAGCAGTAGTCGGCGTCGAAGTTCGACGGAGCGGCGCAGCGGCCTTCGTAGCCGAAGAAGTGCGAGAGCGGCGCGAACTTGGCGTCCGTCTTGCCCTCGGCCTTCAGGTACGCGATGCGGTCCGACACGAGGTCGATGAGCAGGCGCTCGGTCTCGACCTGCGAGAGCGGCACGTTGCCATGGTTGTCGCGCTTCAGCAGCACTTCCTGGGCGTCGACGGGCAGGGAGCCGTACACCTTGGCGCTCTGGGCGCTCAGGCGGCCGGTGACGAACTGCGCGCGCTCGGAGTGGTCGGGCAGCCCGTGGATGTAGGCCTCGTGCTCGCCGAGGATGTTGCTCAACTCGTCGATGGTGGTCTTAATGTCGGAGATGAACTCGACCAGACCCTCGGGCACGAGCAGCACGCCGTAGTTCTTGCCGTCGGCCGCGCGCCTGGTCACCACGTCCGCGATGTAGGTGACGATCTCGTCGAGTGTGGTGCCCTTGGCGGCGACTTCCTCGGAGATGAGCGTGATATTGGGGTGCGTCTGCAGCGCGCACTCGAGCGCCACGTGGCTGGCGGCGCGGCCCATCAGGCGGACGAAGTGCCAGTACTTCACGGCGGAGGTGGCGTCGCGCTCGATGTTGCCGATCAGCTCGGAGTAGGTCTTGGCGCACGTATCGAAGCCGAACGAGGTCTCGATCTGCTCGTTCTTCATGTCGCCGTCGATGGTCTTGGGCACGCCGACGACCACGGTCTTGGAGCCCTGAGCCTTGAGGTACTCGGCCAGGACGGCAGCGTTGGTGTTCGAGTCGTCGCCGCCGATGATGACGAGGCCGTCGAGACCCAGGTCCTCGCAGTTCTTCTTGCAGGCGGCCAGATCCTCGGGCTTCTCGATCTTGTCGCGCCCGCTCATGATCATGTCGAAGCCACCGGTGTTGCGGTACGCGGCGATGAAGTCGGCGGTCAGCTCGCGGTACTTGCCCTTGATGACGCCGCCCGGGCCTTTGAGGAAGCCGTAGAGCTTGCTGTCGGCGTTGGCGGCCTTGAGCGCGTCGAAGAGCCCGGCGATGACGTTGTGGCCGCCCGGAGCCTGGCCGCCCGAGAGCACGACGCCGATGGTGAGCGGGGCGGTGCTCAGGTTGCCCGTGCCCTCGACGAGGGTGGCAACCGGCTGGCCGTAGGTGTTCGGGAACAGCTCGCGGATCTGCTCGGCATCCGTGGCGGGGGCGGTGGCCGCGCCGAGTTCGACGCAGACGCTGGAAGCGCGCAAGGCGCGCGGCAGCTTCGGCTGGTACGAAGCGCGCGCGGCCTGCAGCGCGGAAATGTCGCTACCCATGTGGCTTGTCAGTCTCCTGGAAAGTGTTCGTCCGCCCCATCGAAGCGTGGAGCGAGGGCCACGAATAGTATGGCACACCTCGCGAGAAGGGGGTTCCGGAAGTACAAGGGGAGCGCCCGAAGACGCCCCCCTCTGCAACACGGCCACGGCAAGGCGCGGCTAGCAGGCGTCGCCGAACTCCTTCTTGAACGCCTCCGCCAGCTTGCGGCCCCAATCGTCGATGGCTTCCATGCGGCCGAAGAAGAAGCGCAGGACCGGGGGCTCCTCGATGAAGCGCAGGCCGCCGACCAGATCGCGGTTCGCCAGCAGCCACTTCAGGCGGTCGGTGACGTACTCCATGTGGGCCATCGTGTAGACGCGGCGCGGCACGGCCAGGCGCGCGAGTTCGATGTCCGAGGGCACGTCGTTGCCGTCCTTGTCGCGGTCCATCGACACGGTGCCGCGCTCCATGCCGCGCGCGCCGGAGACCAGGTAGATGGCGGCCACGAGCGAGCCGGCGGGGTACTGGGTCTGCGGGATGTGCGGTAGGAACTTCATCGCGTCGACGTGGCCCGCGAGGCCGCCGGGAGGCGTGACCGCCGGAATGCCCGCGGCGACCATGCCCTCGACGAAGTACTGGATGAGGTCGGCCGAGCTGCTCGCCACCTCGTACTCCACCATCTCGCGGATGCCGACCGCCATGGCCTCGACTTCCTTCGACGACATGCCGCCGTAGGTGAGGAAGCCCTCGTACACGGGCAGCCAGGGCTTGATGCGGTTGAACAGCTCCGTGTCGTTCGTGGCGATGAATCCGCCGCGGACGCAGGTGCTCTTGCGGCCGGAGAGGTAGAGGATGTCCGCCTGGGCAACCATCTCGCGCAGGATGTCCTCGGTCGACGCGTCGGCGTACTCGGCCTCGCGGCGCTTGATGAAGTACATGTTCTCGGAGATCAAGCTGCCGTCGAGGACCAGCGGGATGCCATGCTGGTTCGCGATGCGGCGCACATCCTTGAGGTTCGCCATCGAGAACGGCTGGCCGCCGATCAGGTTGGTGGTCGCCTCCATGCGGATGAAGGCGATGCGATCGGCGCCGTGCTCGTCGATGGCCTTCTGGAGCTTGTCCAGGTCCATGTTGCCCTTGAATGGCACACTGCTCGCCGTGTTGAGGGCCTCGTCCGTACACAGCTCCAGCACGGTGCCACCGGCCAGGTCGATGTGGGCCTTCGTGGTGGTGAAGTGGTAGTTGGTGATGACGTAGTCGCCGGGCTTCACGAAGACACGCGCCAGCAGGTTCTCGGCCGCGCGGCCCTGGTGGACAGGCAGCACGAGGCTGAGCCCTAGCACGTCCTTGACCGCGTCGACCAGCTTGTAGTAGCTCTCGCCGCCCGCGTACGCGTCGTCGGACACCATCATCGCGGCGAGCTGGTTGTCGCTCATCGCGTTGGTGCCGCTGTCCGTCAGCATGTCGATGAAGACATCGCGGGTGCGCAGCAGGAAGGTGTTGTAGCCCGCCTCTGTAATCGCAGCCAAGCGCTCATCGATGGGCGCCAAGCGTGTCTTCTGGACGATGCGTACCTTGTGCATCTCAATGGGGATTTGCTTGCCGGTTGAGAGCCGAATGTTCACTCCAGCCTCCACGTCTCACGACAAAAGTAACCGGCGTTGTGCGACCGCCGGTGCAGTCCGAGTATACCGTACTCCCAGGCAGGTGACCAATGGTCCCATTGCGGGTCCTTGGCAGCCTCCCGAAGGGACTGTATAATGGGGGCGTATGGGCAGGCTGCCGCGCGATAGCCGGGAGGCAACGATGGACGCCGTCTTGGACCCGATCATCCGCTCGCCGAGGTTCTCGATGTACATGAAGATGCTGGCAGAGTACTCCGCCGACGAGGCGCAGCGCCGGGAGCGCTTCTACGACGAGATAACCGAAGACCAGAAGGCCGAGTTCATCAACGGGGAGATGACCGTGCAGTCACCTGCCAAGCACCAGCATGGAGTTGTTGCGGGGCACATCTACAAGGTCCTGGGCACGTACGCCATCGCGCAAGCGTGTGGGCACGTCGCCTGCGAGCAGGCGCTGGTCTGCCTCACCCGCAACGATTACGAACCGGACGTCTGCTTCTTCCGCAAGGAGGTCGCATCGACCATCGTGCGCGGCCAGATGCGCTACCCCGCACCCGATCTGGTCATAGAGGTGCTGTCCCCGAGCACGGAGCACATCGACCGCGGCGTGAAGTTCGAGGACTATGCGGCGCACGGGGTCACCGAGTACTGGATCGTCGACCCGGACGCCGAGACCATCGAGCAGTACCTTCTCGCGGATGGCGCCTACGGCTTGGCGCTGAAGGTGCGCGACGGAGCCTTCGACAGCGTGGCGATGCCCGGTCTCCGCTTCCCCGTCCGCGCCGCCTTCGACGACGAAGCATGCCTGGCGGCGCTGCGGGAGATCCTCTTGAGTAGCGAGGAGCGACTAGCGGGAAGCGAGTAGAACGGCGGCTCCTGCCGGGCCGGACGCCTCGAATCTTGACCGACACCCATCGCCAAGAAGGCCCCCGCACCAACCCTCGGTGCGGGGGCCTTCTACTCGCTTCTCGCTACTCGCTTCTCGCTACTCCACCTACAGCGAGTACCCCTTCTTGTACGTCGGCCGGATGATGTTCGAGACCTCGGGGGCGTTCTTGGCGACGAGGCGCTTGGCGTCCCACTCGATCTTCTTGCCATCCGCCCACACGGCCAGGTTGCCGAGGAGAATCGTCTCGGTCAACGGGCCGGAGTAGTCGGGGAAGTTGGAGCACGCGGGCTCACCGGTCTTGATCGCGCGGATGAACTCCTCGAAGTGGCCCGGCGACTCGGGGAACGCAACCGGCGTCGGATCGGCGTTGATGAAGCGCCCGCCCCCACCGTAGTCGCCCGGCGTGTAGAGCTTGTCCTTGTCGCCGATGATGAGCGAGCCGCTGTCCGAGATCTTGCCGTCGATCACCAGGTCCTCGAACTTGCCGCCGACGAACAGCTCCTTCGGGGGCAACTGGCCGCCGTCGTACCACACGAACTTGATGGGCCCGCGGTTCTTGTTCGCCGGGAACTCGAAGTTGATCACCGACCACTGCGGGAAGGCGTCCTTGTTGTGGCCGGACGTCTTCGCGACGACGGAGGTCGGGTTGCGCAGGTCGAGCGCCATGTACGGCAGGTTCACCGTGTGGCACGCCATGTCGCCGAGGGCGCCCGAGCCGAAGTCCCACCAGCCGCGCCACGCGAACGGATGATAGCCGTCGCCGTACGGACGGTCGGGGGCCACGGAGAGCCACAGATCCCAGTGCAGGCTCTCGGGCACAGGCTTCGTGGCGGGGCGAGAGGTCTGGCCCTGCGGCCAGATCGGCCGATTCGTCCACACGTGGACCTCGGTCACCTTGCCGAGCACGCCGGAGCGGACCAGGTACGCATTCTTGCGCATCCCGTTGTCCGAGGTGCCCTGGTTGCCCATCTGCGTGGCGACCTTCATCTGCTTGGCGATCTCGCCGAGCTTGCGCGCCTCGTAGATGGTGCGGGTCAGCGGCTTCTGGCAGAAGGCGTGCTTGCCCATCCGCATCGCGGTTGCCGCGGCGGTGGCGTGCGTGTGGTCCGGGGTGCTGACGGTGACCGCATCGATTTCCTTGCCGACGCTGTCGAGCATCTTGCGGAAGTCCGTGAACTTCTTGGCGTTCGGGTACTTGGCCGCGGCGCGGTTCAGGGTGTTCTCGTCCACGTCGCAGATGGCCACCACGTTGCCGAGGCGAGCAGCATCGGCGGTGTCGCTGTCACCCTTGCCGCCGACACCGATGCAGGCGAAGTTGACCTGCTCGATGGGCGAGCGCGGGTTCGCGCGAGCGTCCTTGCCGACCCAGATCGCGATGCCCGAGAACGCGGCGCTCCGCAGGAAATCACGCCGGCTGCTTTCAGTGCTCATGGGACAGTCCTTTTGGGAGGAGGTCTCGGCTGCATGCGATCGGCGCCGCATGCGCCCAGAATCGTGACCGCTCACCGGTGGTGGCGGTTCGCGTTAATGCTACCCGAATCGGGCACGCGATGCGACGCGGCGGCGAGTTGAAAGTAGCGTGGCGGGGAGCGGGCTAGGAGGCACAGACTGGCAGGCATGAGCTGAGCAGCTCGTTCACCTCGTCGAGGGAGAACTGCTCCGGATCGATCAGCAGATGGAGCGCCGACTCGCTCCCGTCGCGCCGGCGGCGGATGCGGTGGCGCAGTTCCGTGCCGACGACGGCGAGCCAGCCTGACAGCAGCGTGGCCCCTGCGAGAAGGGCGCCCAGACCGTCGAGGCGTAAGGGATCGGGTACCAACACGGCGATGGCCGACACGAGCGGAAGGAGCGCGCCGGCCAGGGTCAGCGCGCCGACGGCCCAGTTCCGCACGCGCTCCGACGACGTCCGGTTGTCCGTCTGCATCAGTTCGACGAGCAGGAACCCGGACTGATCCTCGCCAAGGCGGTACGAGCCGAACTCCTCCCAACGGTACGCGGTGAAGTCCTGCCCGAGGAGCCCCTCCTCGGTGAGCCACGCCACCTGCCCGCGCGCGCGGACCGGCCGGCCGAGCATGCCCGCCGTGGTGATGGTCTTGAGCCTGGCCCGCAACGCGCCGGCGCTGGCGAGGGACCAGCGTGGCCCCGGGCTCCGCAGGACGACCATCAGCGCGAGCGCGTAGAACGCGGCGCCGCCCGCCGTGGTGACGGCGCAGTGCCACTGGAGACGCATGAGCCCCGCCGCGAGCAGCGCCAGCGTGCCGCCCGCCAGCATGCAGAGCAGGACAAACCCGATGGCGAGCGCGGCGCCCGAGGCGTGCTGCTTCCCGCTCCCGCGCCCGGTCATCCGCGCCAGGATCACTCGTCCCTCTCGCAGCGTGCTCTGCATCTGCATCTCAGTCACCATCTGCCGGCTGGGCCGGCCTCAGCAGCGCCTCGCCTGGCTCACCGACCGCCTGTGCGGGCCGCATCAGCACCTGCCCCGCCGCCTCGCCGCCGCTAGCAGGCCGCAGCAGGCTGCGCATCGGCGCGGCACGCCTCTCGGCCTCGATCAGGTGATCGCAGGTCTTCTCTGCCGCCGATCTCAGCGCGGTGCCAGGCTCCGCGATCCACGCCAGGTCCACCAGGGCCGGAATCGCCGCCGGGTCATCTGTCTCTTCACAAAGACGAATCAGCTCGGTGCAGAGTTTCCGATCCGGCCATCGCATCGCGCCGAACAGCACCTTTGCCCGCTCTTCTGACAGGCCGGCCGTGTGCTCGCCGCGGATCCCCCCGGTGATCTCGCGCAGCCGGGCGACAGCCGTCCGACTCAGCTCGCCTTCGGCAAGGAGGCCATCGCACAAGGTCGCCAGGTCCTCGGGGGCGCACTGGGCGATGGAGTCCAGGGCACGCCGCCGGAGTCGCAGCAAGTGGCTGGCCTTGCCTACGGCGGGAGCCAGCGCGAGCACAAACGCCGCGATGCGCAACCAGACGGGCGCCGCCACCAGTTGGGCGATCTGCCAGGCAAGTGCGGGAGGAGCGATGAACAGCGCCCACGTGCTCGGCCGATCCAGCGCGCGCCGGTACTCCGCCACCGGATCGTCTGGCTCGCCCAAAGGCTGCCGGCGCAACCTCACCTCACCGCTTCCCGAGGCGCGCGTCCAGGAACGCCTTCACGAAGCTGTGAGCGGCGCGCCAGAGCATGCCGGCCACCAGACCGATGAAGGCGGCCTCCAGCCAGGGGATGTCGGGCTCGGGAACCCTCAGGGGAACGACCACGCCTGCGCCTCTCAGTCGGCCTCCAGCCACTGCTCCCAGCTCCGGTTGTCGAGCACGCCGCGCTCGTTGACGTACTTGCGCTCGATAGCCTCCAGGAGGTCGGCATGGTGCCACTGGATCTCGATCGGAATGTCGATGTGCAGCTTGCGCATGAGGGGGATGGCGAGCCGCATGGCGATGTGCGCCTGAATCGGGATGTCCAGCTCGTGGCGGCGGTGCGTGAACCGGCGGATGGCCTGGAACTCCTCGCCGGTGAGCGCGTCAACGCTCGGAAGCTGGCTCACGAAGTGGGCGACGATGGGCGACGCCACGCCGCTCGAGCCTGCGAGCCGCCCGGGGTCGCGCTCCTTGATCACCAGGGTGCCCGCAGCCCAGTCGCCAAGCCGTTTGTACTCCTGGCTGAAGAAGATCGAGAGGAGCCCAATGCCGTACGGCGGCGGCAGGAAGTCGATGATGCGGACCAGGTTCCGCACGAGCGACGAGTAAGGATCGATCGGATACCCGCCGTCGCGCACGACGCGCAGCTTCGCCACCTTCTTGCCCGGCGTCTGGCCCGCCCAGCGCAGCTCGCAGAACGTGTGGTAGCCGAACATGACGACGAAGACGATGAGGATCACGACCGCGATGGCCCAGAGAGGGAGTGACGCCAGGAACGTCTGGCGGAAGACCGATGCGCCCGCGATGGCGTAGAACGATACGATGCCGACAGCCGACAGCGTGGCCACCTGGATGGCCAGATCGATGACAGCCGCGATGAACCGCGAGCCGATGCCGGCCAGCTCGTAGGAGACCTCGATGTTCTCGGGCGTGATGAACTCGACGTAGCGACTCATGTTCGGGTATGTCCGCCTGGACGACGCACCGCTGCGGTGCTACAATGACTACGTTCCGCGCCAGGGCGCGGCGTCAACAACCATGGATGAACGCGAATTCGTTCAGTCCCGGCAAGCCGGGTGGCGGCGCCTCACCGAGATTCTGGGGCGCATCGAGACGTCGGGCGGCTTGCGTCGCCTCTCGCGCGAGGACGTGCGCGAGCTTGGCCCGCTCTACCGCCGCGCCGCCAGCGACCTGGCCTATGCGCGCGCCCACGCCGTCACGGGCAACCTGACCGGGCACCTGAACCGGCTGGTCGCCCGCAGCTACGCCCTGCTCTACCACTCCGACACGCGAAGCTGGCGCGGCCTCCGCCAGTTCTTCACCCACGACTTCCCGCAGACCTTCCGGCGGCGGCTTCCGTTCTTCCTCACGGCCGTCGCGCTGATGCTCGCAGGGGCGCTGCTCGCCTACTGGCTGATGATGCAGTCGCGCGACAACCTGGACATCTTCGTGCCGCCGAACCACCCCATGCGGTCGTCGGTCGACATCTGGGCGTCCGGCAAGACCACCCGGGTCATCCATGAAGGGGAATCCGCGGTCGGCGCCAGCGCGCTGATGACGAACAACATCCGGGTGAGCATCCTCGCGTTCGCCGCCGGCATCCTGGGGTGCGTCCTCACGGCCTTCATCATGTTCGAGAACGGCGCGATGCTCGGCGCCCTGGCCGGGCTGATGACGCACGTGCATCACCACGACACGCTTTGGCCGGGCATCCTGCCCCACGGGGTCGTCGAGCTGAGCGCCACCTGCATCGCCGGAGGCGCCGGCCTGATGCTGGGCTGGGCGCTCCTCGTGCCAGGCCCCTACCGCCGCCGGGACGCCCTCGTCGCCGCCGCGCTCGACGCCATCCGCCTGGTCGTGGGCGTCTCCTTCCTGCTCATCTTCTGCGGCGTCGTGGAGGCGTTCATCTCGCCCTCCAGGCTGCCCGCGGGCTTCAAGATCGCGTTCGGCATCACCACGTTCTTCGCCCTCTACGGCTACCTCTTCCTGGCAGGCCGCGATGCGAAGGTGGTCGCCCAAACGCAACCACAGATGGACACAGACAAGCACCGATAGCGGCGGGATGGGCTTCTGGGGCATCGCGCCGGGGAGACGACCCTGGAGGGCGGGCCTCCGTGGCCGCCGCGCCGGCCGAGCGCTTCCAGTCGCTCTGCGCTACAGCAGCATCCTCTCCTTCACCTCCAGGTACCGGTTCACCAGCGCGGCCGAGAGCTGCTCTGCCGGGGTGTCCACCACCAGCACCCCGCGGTGGGACAGCTCGGCCGTGGCTCGCGCCCGGTCGTCCAGCATCTGGCGGGCGACGGCCTGCGAGTAGGCGCTGGCGGCATCGACCACAGGCGCCTCGGCCAGGCGCAGCACCTTCGTGTCCAGCAGCGTGACGCAGGCAGCCAAATGGTGCGGCTGCAGCATCGCCAGCTCCTGCATCGTCTGCCTGGACGAGTCCGGGTCCCACAGGTCGGTGAAGCACACGATGAGCGAGCGGCGGCGCCACCGTCCGCGCAGGTAGGCGAAGGCCTGGCGATAGTCCGGCTCCGCGCGGCGGGCTTCGGCGTTGTACAGCGCGTCCAGGATGCGATACACCTGAGCCCGCCCCTTGCCCGGCGCGATCCACGCCTGCACGCTGTCCGCGAACATCAGCAGGCCCACGCGGTCGTCGGTCAGCGTGGCGACGTACGCCAGGAGCAGCGCCGCGTTCACCGCGTAGTCCATCTTCGCGATGCCGTCGACCTCCGCCATCATGGTGCGGCCCACGTCGATCGCCAGGATGACGTTCTGGCTGCGCTCGACCTCGTACTGGCGGCTGGTCAGCTTGCCACGGCGAGCGCTGGCCTTCCAGTCGATGCGGCGATACTCGTCGTCCGGCTGGTAGTCGCGCAGCGACTCGAACTCGCGACCGGCACCCATCAGCCGTGCCGCGCGGATGCCCACCTGCTGCAGCCGCCCTCGGCGCGCCATCAGCGTGAACTTGGCGGTCTCGATCAGGTTCGGATACACCTTCACGGCCTGCGCCGAAGCCACGCGCCGCACCGAGCTGACGAGCCCGAGCTTGCCGCTCACTTTGAGCCAGATGTCGCCGAACTCGAAGTCGCCGCGGCTCCTCGGGGTCACGTGGTAGCTGACGGTGTGGCGGACGCCCGGGCGGAGCGTGAGCGGCGTGTCGGCGAAGTCGTGCGGCATCTCGTCCGGCGGCTCGTCACGCAGCAGAATCTTCCACGGCCAGAGACCTTCGACACGCACCTCGACATGCACCGCGTTCTCCGCGCCGAGCGAGAGCTGGGGCTCCACCTTGCGCTCCGCGGAGATGCCGTCGCGCGGCGGAAGCAGCCAGTAGTCCGCCACCGTCGCGGCGAGGACAACGCCCACGCAGGCCAGCGTGACCATGACCGCAGCGTGCCCCAGGCCCCCCAGAAAGAGGGGCAGCGTGGCCAGAACAGCCAGAGCGAACCACCAGCGCGTGAGGGTCATGGCTTCGTCGTGCTGCCCGTGGCAGTGGCAGCTCGCTCCCACTTCAGGAGCACGTCGCCCGGCCCGGCCGGTACCTGGATGGCGCGCCAGGCCGCAGCGGGTGCGCGCACCGTCCAGCCGCCCGAGACCTTCTTCGCGTCGAGGCCGCTGCCGAAAGCCACGGTCCCGGCGGAGGCTGTCACATGGAACGATCCGGCAGGTACGTAGACTCGGGAGGCATCGCCGGCCGCGAGGCGGGTCTGGAACGTGTCGGCCGCGTCGAGGAACAGCGCGAGCGCGGAGGCGTAGTCGTCGCCTCGCGTCGGGCGCTTGCCGCCGGCCGGCAGATAGTCCAGCAGATCGGTCAGAACGCGGGAGCCGTAGGTGTCGTCGGCGTAGAGCAGCAGCGCCGTGAAGTTGTCGAAAGCGTCGCGATCGGCGGCGGGCAGCGAAGCCATGTCGGGACCGCCGGCTCGCACGCGGGCGAGCAGCGGGGCGATCTGCTTGGTCCGGTACTCATCGAGATCGGCGGCGGCGCCAAACGGGAGCGGATCGGCGTCGGGAGCAGGCGTCCTCGCATCCTCGATGAGCCACTTCAGGAACATGCGCTCGCCCAGCACGCCGCTGGCCCAGCTCTCGGGCTGCGCGTAGCCGCTCGGCGACGGGAACAGGTAGTGGCCGTACTCGTGGGCGATCTCGCGGGCCCACTCCAGGCCGCTGCGTGTGGCGAACACGTTGTAGAAGTAGAGGCTGTTGCGCACCTGCTCGCCGCCGGGGTCGCCGGACCGCGTCAGCCAGACGTGTACGGCGGGGCCGCGCAGACCGCGGGCCGTGCGACCCAGTCTGGCGTTGGCGGTGGACCAGAGGCAGGCCAGCATCCGTCCGCAGCGCTTGGCGATGGGCAGCGCGTCGCGGTCCGGACCGTGGATGATGAAGCGGCGGACCATCGTGCCGTTCTCGCTGAGGTAGACATGGGCGGACGCGGCAAACTCGGCGCCGTCGCGCGGGTCCTTGGCGGGGTCCTGCTTGCGGGGCACCACGACGAGGCCCGGGGTCGCGCCGCGGATTGGCTCGCGGTCCGCCTCGATGGCGAGGGCGTCACCCGGCAGGATGCGCTCGGGCATCTCGCCGGTGCCGGCCGCGGTCGCGCCGAGCAGTGACGAAAAGAACAGTGCCGCGACGCACGCAGAGCGTCTGATAGATTGGGAGCGCGCCTTGCGGAGCGGGCTGAGGACGGCAGAGGCAAGCCGCCGGCCAGGCCGGTCCTTCGACACCAAGCATCGGGTGGCAAGCAGGATCATGGGTTCCGCCGGCACGGTGGTTGGGAAGCGCCGATGATGAGTGCGCCTCCCAGAACGTATTGGGATTATAGCAGAAGCAGAGGGCACGGAGCAGGCGGTTCGCGCGGTTGCACTGCGATCCTCGCTGTGATATACTGCTGCCAACTCCGCGCATGGGTGCGCGAGAGGAAGAAGGCACTGGCATGAACTCCGGAAAACTGCTGCGCAGGCTGTGCGCGATATCCGTGGCGCTGGTCGTTCTGGCGCCCACTTCCATAACCGCCGCTCTGGCGCAGGCTCAGAAGGCCGCCGCCGCGCCCGCCGAGGACCCCGAGGTCAAGCTGGGCCGCGAGAACGCCGACGAAGCCGCGAAGGAGCTGAAGCTCGTCACAGACCCGGCGGTGGTCGACCGCGTCAACCGCATCGGCCAGGAGATCGCGGCGGTAGCCAACTCGCTAGAAGTGCAGGCGCTGTGGGGCAGCTCCACGCTCAAGAAGTTCGACTACACCTTCAAGGTCGTCGATGACAAGGATGTGAACGCGTTCTCCTTGCCCGGCGGCTTCATCTATGTCAATCGCGGTACCCTGGACTTCGCCCAGTCCGACGATGAGTTGGCGGGCGTCCTCGCACACGAAGTCGCCCACGCCTCGCACCACCACATGATGAAGCTCATCAAGGAACAGGAGAAGCTGCAGCAGAAGCTCATCCTGCCGATGGTGGTGGCGGCCATCGTGGCTTCGCGCGGCGGCGGCGGCGATGGCCTCGCCAATGTCCTGACCGCGGGCCAGTTGTACATGGTAGCGAAACTGAACACCTACGGGGTTGAGGCCGAGAAGGACGCCGACCAGTCCGCCGTTCACTACCTGTCCAAGACCAAGTACAAGCCTGTCGGCCTGCTCACGTTCATGGAGCGCCTCGCGCAGCAGGAAGTGCTGCGGCCGCAGGTCGAGTTAGGCATCTACCGCACCCACCCGCCGTCGCCCGAGCGCGCGCGCGCTCTCCAAGCCGAGATGGAGGATCTGGGGCTCTCGCTGAACCGGCGCGACGTCGACGGCTCGATCGCCGCCTCGGTGTCTTCCACCACGCTGAACGGGGTGTCCGTGGCGGAGGTGCGCATGTCGAAGAGCCTGGTCGCACGGCTTGCCGCGTCGGACGGAGCCACCGCGGAGGATCGGGGCAAGCTCCTCGCGCAGCGTCTGAACGGTCTGTTCGACGCAGGCCTCGAGATGTACGAGATCAAGCTGAGCAACGACAAGTCGCGCGTCATCGCCCGTGGGCAGACCGTCGTCGCCTTCACCGCGGCCGACGCCGAACCTCAGCGCCAGTCGGTGGAGGCCCTCGCGAGCGCCTCGCTCGAGGTCATCCGCAACCTCATTTGGCAGGACCGCGTCAACCGGCTGCCGATGAAGGTGGGCAACCTCACCACCGCCTCGGCCGGTAACCAGTCGCCGTAGGCGCCTACCAGGTGGGATGGGCATCCGTGCCCGTCCTGGGCCCAGCCTATCGCGGCTTCACCACCAACGGCCTCGGCGCCGCCTCCTCCGTCTTCGCGAACCCCGCTGCCCTGAGGGCACGCTGCGTCGACGGCAGCGATGCCGTCAGCCTCCATATCAGCCCCGAACGGTGGTTCTCGATCGCCAGCAGCGCCATCCCGGCGTCGATGCCGATCGTGTCCTTGTCGAACCAGTCCCGGTCCACGTTGAACGCGTCGCAGAAGCCGTACTTCCCCCACACCCGCGTGCCGTACTTCGCCCTCATCGCCTTCGCCGTCGCAGCCGCGTGCTCGGGGTCCTCACAGATCGACGCGAGCACGGCCAGCGGCGCCACCGTGCCGTCCTCGGGCTCCGGCACCCCGTAGGCGCGGTAGCCGTCCGGCGCGTCGCAGGCGTTGAGGCCCCACCAGCCCTCGGCGTACGTCTTGCGCTTCGTCGCGTTGGCCTTGCAGAATGTCCGCTGGATCGTCGTCGCGTTCGCCGCGCTCACCGCGAAGTCGCAGCCCAGCCGATCCCGCATGCCGCGGAAGTCGTAGTACCCGTTGGGCATCTGGTTCCAGAAGAGCGGCCCGCCGCCCAGGCAGTCGAGGCCGGCGTAGCGGTACGGGAGCCGCTCCCAGTGGTCCCAGCATGCCGGGGGCAGCGGGTCGCGGCGCGCGCCGAGGCCCAGCAGGTAGAGCAGCGTCATCTCGCAGAAGCCGGACCACTCGTTCGCCAGGAACCCTGTCTCCGGCTTCCATCCGTGGCTGACGGTGAGCTTCCTGGGCTTCGCGCCGCCGTTCGTCAGCACCCACTGCCAGTCGAGGCGGTCATAGAGCGCGTTCGCCAGGTCCTCCACCTCGGTGCCGCGGAAGTAGGCGCCGCACACGAGCGCCCCCTGGACCAGCAGCGAGGTGTCGATGGTCGAGATCTCGCACTGCCACTCGCGCTTGCCGGTCCGCCCGTCGACGAAGTGGACCATCCACCCGTGGTTGTGCGCCATCGAGAGCAGGAAGCGCAGGCACTTCTCGGCGCGCTGCCGGCCCTCCGCCTTGCCGATCCAGCCCCGCTCCACGGCGATGGGCAGCGCGGCGAGCCCGTACCCCGTGGCGGCGATCGAGGCGACCGTGTACGTATCAGAGCCCGATATGGCCGCACGGTCCGAGACGAGGCCGGTCACCGGGTCGGCGCGCTCCAGAAAGAAGAGGCACTCCGCGCGCTCGACCTCGTCGAGGAATGGCGCGTCGGTCCGGACGGAGGCCGCGCAAGCCGCCGCTGCCCACCCCACAACCACCGCCGTCACCAGGTTCCGGAAGATCGCCATCGAACCGCTCCTTTGCGCTCGCACTGTCGCCGCCGCTCGCCACCGGGCAGTTCGGCGTGCGCATCGCCAGAGCCTGCTTCGGCGCCATAGCGGGTCTGCGGAAGGACTCGCGAACACGCGCGCGGAACGGCGCTGATGCCGGACATCGGCGAAGCGCCCGCTGCCCTGGGCGCGAGGAGGATCGAATGCTAGCCGCTCGGATCGCCCTCACTGCCGTCGCTCTGCCGCTGGCGCTGAACTCCTGCTCCGCCCAGCCGCCTGCCGCCGCATCGAAGTGGCAGCCCGTCGGCCTGTCGGGCGGCGGCGGCATGTTCTCGCCGGCCATCAGCCCCGCCGACCCGCGCGTCATGATGGTCAACTGCGACATGAGCGCCGCTTACATCAGCGCGGACGGCGGCCTCACCTGGCGCATGATCCACTACAGCCAGCTCCGCTCGAACACGCAGTGCCGCCCGGCGTTCCACCCCACCGACGCCAAGACCGTCTACGCAGCAAACGGGTGGGACGGGCTGAAGGTGAGCCACGACCAGGGCGTCACGTGGGCCAAGGTCGGCCAGGGGCTGCCAGGCGACCTGCGCGGCGCCATCCTCATCGACGCGCGCGACCCGAGCCGCATGCTGGCGGGGGCTGGCGAGAGCGTCTACCGCTCCGGCGACGCCGGCAAGTCGTGGAGCAAGTGCGAGGGCCCGCAGGGCGCGGTGCTGGGGCTGCACTTCGACCAGGCGAAGCGCTCTACGCTCTATGCCGGCACCCCGCAAGGCGTCTGGCGCTCCGACGACGGCGGCGCGACGTGGGCGCGGAAGACGACCGGCATCCCAGCGGGCGGGATCACCTCATTCTCCGGCGGCTCGAACGCGAGCAGCGGGAAGGCGGCCCTCTACTGCACCGTGCCTCGCAAGGAGGCCGGAGGCGGCTGGACGGGCGGCGTCTACCGGTCGCCGGACCGCGGCGAGACGTGGCAGAACGCGAACGGGACCGGGCTGAACCTGGAGACCAAGGCGTTCGACGAGTGGGCCGAGGGGCCGGTCGCTCAGTACACCTGGGTGACCGCGAACGACGCGCGGCCCGAGACCGTGTACGTGTTCAACTCGAACACCGGCATTCCGCCGCCGCACCACTGCTCCTGCTACCGCTCGGACGACGCCGGCCAGACGTGGCGCGCGAGCTTCCAGGCCGATCCGCGCTGGCAGCCCTCCAACGTCGAAGCAGACTACACCGTCGCGGTTGACGGCCAATACTACCAGTCGGTCCCCCTCGGCGTAGCCATCGCGCCGAACACGCCCGATGTGCTGATGACGGTGGACGCGGGCAACTGCTTCGTCACGAGGGATGGCGGCAAGTCGTGGCAGTGTGCCCACACGCGTCGCGCTCCGGGCAGCGGCACGCAGGGCGAGGAGCCGCGCTGGGTTTGCACCGGCCTCGTCGTCACGACCACCTGGAACTACTATGTCGACCCATTCGACCCGAAGCGCCACACGATCTGCTACACGGACATCGGCTTCGCGCGCTCGCTGGATGCCGGCAAGACGTGGTGCTGGTGGGCGCTGAAGGGCCGCGCGCCCTGGCGCAACACGTGCTACGAGCTGGCGTTCGACCCGACCGTCAAGGGGAAGCAGTGGGGCGCCTTCTCGAACGTGCACGACATTCCGAACGACAACATCGTCTCCGGGCGGCACAACGCGCGCGGGCCGGGCGGCGTGTGCGTCAGCACGGACCACGGCGCGACGTGGCGCGTTTCGGGCGAGGGGCTGCCGGTGGCGCCCTGCACGGGCGTTGTGGTCGACCCGAAGAGCCCCGCAGGCGCCCGCACGCTGTACGCCGGCTTCTTCGGCCAGGGCGTCTACCGGTCGATGGACGACGGCAAGACGTGGGCGGCCTGCAATGAGGGGCTCGGGGCGGCGAGCAACCGCCGCGTCTGCCGCGTTGCGCTGCACCCGGACGGCACGCTCTTCGCGCTGGTGACGGCGCTGCGCCAGAACGGGCGCTTCACGGCGGACGGCGTCGGCCTCTACCGCTCGCGCGACAAGGGCGCCTCCTGGGAACTGGTGACCCGCTCGAAGCCGCTCTGGTGGCCCAAGGACTTTGCGGTGGACCCGCGCGACAGCCGGGCCATCTACGTCGGCGCGGCGGACGCCAACCGCGAGGAGCAGGGCGGCCTCTACCGCACCACGGACGGCGGCGCGACCTGGGCTCGCCTGACGCGCCAGGGCCCCGAGCACTTCGGCGCGTACCTGCACCCGAAGCGCGCTGGCTGGATCTACGCCACGCTGACCGAGGGCGCGCCGGGCGCAGGCCTGTGGCTCAGCAAGGACAACGGCACCACATGGAAGCCCATGGCCGGCCTCCCCTTCAGCAACGCCCAGCGCGTCACCTTCGACCCCGCCGACCCCGACACCATCTACGTGACGACGTTCGGCGGCAGCGTGTGGAAGGGGCCGGCGTCGGAGGAGTGAGATGGGCTGGCGGCGCGGGAACGGCGGGTCTTGCGCCCTATGGGTCGCCGGAGTATGGTGGTACTGGCATCGCGCGTCAGGCCCGGAGGACACCCAGCAGCATGAATGAGCCCAACACCACGTATCGAGCCGTCATCCATCGAGAGCCCCAGGGCGGCTACTGGGGAGAGGTCCCCGAACTGCCAGGCTGCTTTTCGCAGGGCGACACACTCGACGCGATCTACAGCAACCTGACCGAGGCCGTGGCATGCCACCTGGGTGTAGACCAAGTCGGGGTGCGCATCGGCGTTCTTGAGATGGCGGCGTGAAGTCCGTCACCGGGGCTCGGTTCTGCAGGGCCCTGCGCCGCAACGGGTGGTCGCGCCTGCGCACGGCGGGGAGCCACCAGACATGGGCCAGGACCGGCTACTCCAACGTCACTGTCCCGGTGCATGCGGGGCGAGACCGCCCCAGGGTCTGTTGGCGGCGCTGCTCAGACACACCGGCCTCTCAGAGGACGATCTCTGAAAGCTGGCGCTGCGAGCCCCCCCGGAACTCCTCCGACTGAGCGGCGCGCTAGGCCCCCCGGCGTGCGCCACCGCCTTCCTCCTCACCAGCGCGTCACCATCGACCCGGCCGACCCCGACACCGTCTACGTGATGACGTTCGGCGGCAGCGTGTGGAGGGGGCCGGCGTCGGAGGAGTGAGATGGGCTAGCCTGGATCATGCACGAGTGCAGTGGTGGGATGGGCCTCCGTGCCCGTCCGGTGCGACTCATGAATAGGTCAGGCTAGCGGCGCGGGAACGGCGGGTCTTGCGCCACTAGCCGCCTCGGAGTATAGTGGAGTGGACGCACGCGCGAGCAGGTGGGAGTTACCTGTCGCCGAGAGGACTACACGGCCACGGGTGCCTGGCCACGATCGGAGCGCGAGGGAGCGGCCGTGCGTATCGTCGGAGTGGTGTGGCTCGACCAGGTGGTCGACAAGCTCGAGTCGAAGCACGGCGTGATGGCCAACGAGGTGCTCGAGGTGCTTGAGCAGCGCCCCTGGTTCCGCTTCGTGGAGAAGGGACACCGGTCCGGTGAGGATGTGTACGCGGCGCTTGGCCAGACGGTGGCCGGCCGCAAGCTGATCGTGTTCATCGTCTACAGACATGACGCGCAGGCTCTCATCGTGTCGGCGCGGGACATGACACATGCGGAGCGAGCCCAGTATGACCGAAGGTGAGAGCCAGGTCTCGAAGGGGTCCAGCTACGAGGCGATAGGCGAGTACTGGGATGCACACGAACTCGCCAACGTGCTCGTGCAGACTGAGCCTGCCGAGTTCGAGGTCGACATTCGGTGGCAGCTCCACTACGTCGCACTGGAGACGGACCTCTCCGAGCCGCTCAGATTGTGCGCCGCGCGCCATGGCGTTTCGCCCGACGTGCTCGCCAATCAGTGGCTCAGGGAGCGCCTCGCGCAGGACTCCGCACGCTAGCCCGCTCATCCGGCAGCCCAATCCAAACGTGCCCCGATGCGCGCTGGGTTCAGTCCGCCGCCACCCCCTGCAGCAACGCCCAGCGCGTCGCGTTCGACCCCGCCGACCCCGACACCGTCTACGTGGCGACGTTCGGCGGCAGCGTGTGGAGAGGACCGGCGTCGGAGGAGTGAGGGGGCCGGAGCGAGCCCAACACGCATGCCGCCGATCGAGTGTGGCAATTCTCCGTACACCGTGGTATGATGCACCTGGTGAAGAAGGAGGACGGGCATGGACGCTGCATCGGCCAGTTCGGCGCGGGTGGACTTCAGGACGACACGCGAGACGAAGCTGCTCATCGAGCGTGCAGCCGCGTTGCTGGGCATGACGGTGAGCGAGTACGCAAAGGCGTCGCTGGTTGCCCGCTCGAACGAGGTGATACGCCACCATACCACCCGCACACTATCCGATCGCGACCGAGACGCCTTCCTGGAGTTGCTCGACGCGGAGACAGCGCCATCGGCTGAGTTGAGCGCCGCCGCCCGATCGTTCCACGCTTCGGAAGCCGCCGGCGAGATCGTACCGTGACGCCCATCCGCATCGAGCGTCTGAGCAAGGCACACGTGAGGGACGCCTTCGACTGCGGAGAGCCGTCCCTTGATCTGTTCATCCGCTCGATCGCACGGCAGCACGACGACCGCGGCCTCGGACGTACATTCGTCGCCGTCCGCGAGGGATCACCAGTCGTGCTGGGCTACTACACGCTCGCCGTCGGCAAGGTGGCGTTCGAGCATGTGCCGGAAGCACGCAAGCTGCCGCGCATCCCTATCCCGGTGGTGCTCCTGGGGCGCCTCGCTGTCGACCGCACGGCACAGGGCGCGGGCCTGGGCGAGACACTGCTGATGCACGCGCTGTGGCGAACGCTGCGGATCGCGGACCAGGCAGGCGTGTACGCGGTCGAGGTCGACGCCGTCAGCGAGCCGGCTGTCCGCTTCTACCGACGGTATGGATTCACCCCGTTGCTGGACGATACGAGACACCTCTATCTGCCGATGAAGGTGATCCGGGCGCTCGACCTGGAGAGCCGCGTCCACGACTAGGCGCCTCGACCCCAGCGCGCAGAGCGGGCGCAGGACATCGCGCATCGGCCCAGCGTGTGCGGCGGCTTGGTGCGCCCCACCCCAACGCAGGAACCCGCCCGCCGCGCATCGAACGTTCAGCCGGGGGGGCGCTTGGTCGTGACCCCGTCGAGCGCCCGTGCGTGCCGTGACGCCAGAGGCTGCGACTGTCACCAGATCGACCCCGCGCCGACCTTCGGCGCTGTCCCTCCGCGCCGTCTTCCTGGGCCTCATCCTCACCGCCGTCGTCGACCTGTGGCTCCACTGGGCCGAGCTGGTGCTGGGCGGACGCGGCCACACGGCCCTCGCGGGCACCAGCATCCCCGTCGGCGCGTTCAGCGTGCTGTTCGTCGTGGTGACCATCAACCTGCTCGTTACGCGGTTCGTCAAGCCCCTCGCCTTCACCCGCGGCGAGATCCTGGTCGTCTACGTGATGATGACCGTCTCGACCGTCATCTCCAGCTCGGGCGGGCTGCACTTCCTCATCCCAACCATCACCGCGGCGTTCTACTACGCCGACACCAGCAACCTCTGGGCCACCAAGTTCCACTCGGTCATCCCGGACTGGATCGCGCAGAAGGACAAGCACGCCCTCTACGGCTTCTACGTCGGCAACAGCAGCGTGCCCTGGGCCGCGTGGCGCATGCAGATGCTCGCCTGGGTCGTGTTCATGGTGCTTGTCGCGCTGGCGACGCTGTGCGTGGTCGCCATCCTGCGCCGGCAGTGGATCGACCGCGAGCGGCTCGCCTTCCCCACGGTCGCGGTGCCCGTCGAGATGATCCGCGACGGGGCCGGCTTCTTCTCGAACCGGGTGCTGTGGATCGGGTTCGCCCTCCCGTTCTGCATCAACGTGATCAACACGATCCACCTGAACGTTCCGACCGTCCCCTATCTGCCAACGCGCTCCGACCAACTGCCCGACCTGCTGCAGTTCATGGACTCGCCTCCCTGGAACGCCATCGGGTCGACGCGACTGTCGCTCTATCCGTTCGTGATCGGCATCGCATATCTGCTGCCTGTCGACATGATCTTCAGTTGCTGGTTCTTCTATGCGTTCACCAAGGCGGAGGAGGTGTTCGGCTCCGCGAGCGGCATCACCGCGGGAGCGGCCGGCGGCGCGCAGAGCGTGTTCCCGTACATCGGGCACCAGGGCGCTGGGGCGTTCGCGGCCATCACCATCGCCGGGCTCTGGCTGTCGCGGGCGTACCTGGCCGAGGCGTGGCGGACGGGCTTCGGGCGTAAGGATCAGCGCGGCGGCGACTCGGACGAACCGATGTCCTACCGCGTCGCCTTCATCGGCCTGTTCCTGTGCCTGGGCGCGCTGGTCCTGTGGCTCTGGATGGCGGGGATGCGCGCGTGGGTGGCCGTCGTCGCGCTGGGGATCTCGTTCCTCTACATGATCGCCGCGGCGCGCATCCGGGCGGAGACGGGCAACGCCTGGCTGTTCGGACCTGACGTCGACGCCTACAAGGTGATGACGACCACGTTCGGCACCTCGATCTACACGACGGCCGACCTGACCATCCTGGCTTACCTGCGGAGCGCGATCGCGAGCTGGGACCTGCGCTGCCTGTCGATGCCGAACCAATCCGACGCCTACAAGATGGCCGACGCGCTGGACGTCAACAAGCGGCGGCTCACCCTCGCGCTCATCGTGGCGATCGTCCTAGGCATCGCGGTCTCCTTCGCCATCGCCCTGATGATCTGGTATGCGTTCGGCGCGGGCGCCAAGACCGACACGTGGCGCACCTATATGGGCCGGCAGCCCTTCGATCAGCTCTCGGACGCGATGGGCACGCCGATCAAGGGCGACCTCAGCGGCACGTTCGCCATCGGCGCGGGCTTCGGCATCACGGCGCTCCTGCTGTTCATGCGGTCACACTTCATCTGGTGGCCGTTCCATCCGATCGGTTACGCCATCGCCAACACGAACACGATGAACCAGGTGTGGCTACCCTTCTTCATCGCGTGGCTCGCGAAGGTGCTCGTGCTACACTACGGCGGCGCGCGCCTCTACCGCCGGTCGCTGCCCTTCTTCTACGGGCTGATCCTGGGCGACACGCTCTCGGGCGGCCTCACCACGGCTGTCGGGTGCTTCACCGGCGCCAACATCTACCCGACGAACTGGTAGCAGGCCCGCCTCCTGCGCTGCCCGATCGCGGGCGCGGGACTCGTCTTGCCAACCCGACAACCGACAATGGTATGGGGCACGCCGGCAGGCTCGACCGGTGGCGGCCCCCGTACGCCCACACTCCAGCTCGATGCTGACGCTCACGCTGCCATCCTGCCACATCGCTAGTTCGCGCCCCGGCCACGCGTGCCCGGATTAGGCCGGCGGCGCCCAAGGTGACAAGCATGCCTCCATGCGGTACCCCGGCACCCGAAGTACTGGGCCGGATTCTGCTTCTCCAGGGCGCCGTCCATGCCGAGCCCGACGACGAGCGCCTCGCGGAGATGATCACGACCGGCCTGCTGGACCTGCCCGGCGTCACCGGTGCGGCCCTGTGCCATGACGGCGCCGTGCTCGCTCAAGCAGGCGACGCGCCCAACCCATCGCAGCGGTGCCTGCTGGTCGGCCGCGTGTGCAACGAAGCCTGCGAGGCATCGGTCGAGGGGGCCGTCCGCCTGCCCCTCCGGGGTTCCCGGCGCTCCTACGGCGCGCTGTTCCTGGCAGTCGGCGACCAGCGCGCGTTCGAGCCGTATCGGCAGTTCCTGGAGAACACCGCCCACCTGGTCGCCCTGGTCATGGAGAACCGCGAGCAGTCGGAGCAGTTGATGGCCATGAACCGGAACCTCGAGCGGCAGGTTGCGGCCAGAACGGAGAGCCTGGAGAGGGAGCTGTGCGAACGGCAGCGGCTGGAGCGAGCGCTCCGACACAGCGAGCAGCGGTCTCGCGACGTCATCGAGTCGCTGAACGAGGGCGTGGTCCTGCTCAACCGTGAGTGGTGTGTCGAGACCGCGAACGCGGAGGCGGCGAGCATCCTGGGCATCACGGCGGAGGCACTGATCGCCGATCTGTCGGTGCTGGCCGACTGGGTTGCGTACCGGGAGGATGGCACAGCCTACCTGCCGGCCGAACTCCCGTGGGCGGTGACGCTCAGCACGGGCGTCGGGATGCGGGACCAGGTCATGCACGTCCACGCGCCCGGCGGCCGGACGACGTGGGTCAGTGTCAGCACCAACCCGCTCTTCGCCCCAGATGACCTCACGCCCGAAGCCGTTGTCGTCTCGTTCGCGGATGTCACGAAGCGCAAGCAGGCGGAAGATGCGCTCATCGCCAGCGAGAGATTCCTGCGCCAGACGCAAGAGATCGCGCGGATCGGCGGCTGGAAGGTCAACCCACACACGGACTACCTCGAGTGGACCGAAGGGGTGTACCAGATCATCGGGGTGCCGCCGGGCCGCCGGCTGGGGCTGGCGGAGGCCCTGGCCTTCTACCTGCCCAAGTACATCCCCGTGCTGCGCGAGCGGCTGGTTCGCACCCTCGAGACCGGCGAGCCGTTCGTGGAGGAGTGCGAGGTGATGACCGTATCGGGCGAGCACCTGTGGGCGGAGGTCCGAGGTCTCGCCCACGTCGTGGAGGGCCGCAACGCCTTCGTGGTGGGCACGTTCCAGGACATCACCGCGCGCAAGCGGGCCGAGGCCGCCATCACGGAGAGCGAGGCCAAGTACAGGGCACTGATCGAGAACACGCGCGACCTGATCTACAGGATGTCCTCTGACGGGCTGCTGACCTTCGCCTCCCCAAGCTGGACCGTGCTCCTGGGCCACGACATCGAGGGCGTCGTTGGCTCCCACGTCCACGACTACGTGCACCCCGACGACATGCCAACGTGGCGCCGGTACCTACGCGACGTCCTGACGCGGAAGCAGGAGCTGCCCGGCATCGAGTACCGGGCCCGCCACGCGGATGGGTCGTGGCGATGGCACACTTCCACGTGCACGCCGCTCTCCGACGAGGCAGGCCGGATCACGGAGTTCGTCGGGGTGGCGCACGACATCACCGAGCGCAAGCACGCCGAACTCGCGCTCGCCGAGAGCGAGCGGCAGTACCGGTTGCTGATCGAGAACACGCACGAGATCATCTACCGCCTGTCGCCGGACTACGTGTTCACCTTCGTGTCGCCGAGTTGGGCCGACCTACTGGGGCATCGAGCCGAGAGCGTGGTTGGTGTGCGCGTGCGCGAGTTGCTGCATCCGGATGACCTGGACCCCTGCCGCGAGAAGATCGTGCGTGTGATCGAGGCGGGGGAGCGGTTCGACAATATCGAGTACCGGGTCCGCCACGCGGACGGCACCTGGCGCTGGCACACGTCCAACATCGTGCCGCTCCGCAGCGGCTCAGGCAAGGTGACCGGGTTCGTCGGCATCGCGCGCGACATCACGCAGCGGCGTCAGGCGGACGAGGAGCGGCAGAAGCTGGAGCACCAGATCCAGCAGACACAGAAGCTGGAGAGCCTGGGGGTGCTCGCGGGCGGCATCGCGCACGACTTCAACAACATCCTGATGGCGGTCCTGGGCCATGCGGACCTGGCTCTCGACGCGCTCCCGCCTCTGTCGCCCGCCATCGGCAACATCGAGCAGATCTCCACCGCCGCGCGCCGCGCGGCCGGCCTGTGCCACCAGATGCTCGCCTATGCGGGCAAGGCCACGTACAAGCTGGAGCAAGTCGACCTGTCCATCCTCGTCGGCGAGATGGCACACCTGCTCCGCACATCGGTCTCCAAGAAGGCCGTGCTCAACCTGCACCTCGATGAAGGCCTGCCGCGCGTGAAGGCAGACGCCAGTCAGATGCGCCAGGTCGCCATGAACCTGCTCTTGAACGCGGCCGAGGCGATCGGCGACGGCCACGGCCGGATCACCGTCTCGGTCGGACTGCAGCAGTGCTCCGAGGACACCCTACGCGGGATGCCTCTGCGCGAGGAGCTGCCGCCGGGGCACTATGTGTACCTCGAGGTCGTCGACAGCGGGTGTGGAATGGACGCAGCGACCCTCGACCGCATCTTCGAGCCCTTCTACTCGACGAAGTTCCGTGGGCGAGGGCTCGGCCTGGCCGCGGTCCTGGGCATCGTCCGGGCGCACGGCGGCGGATTGGCCGTGGAGAGCGAGCCGGGGAAGGGATCGACGTTCACAGTGCTGCTGCCTGCGCTGAACGCTGAGGGGGCGGCAGCCCGCGGCGAGGCGCCTCCGGCCGAACCCGACACGCAGCGCACCGGCACGGTTCTTCTCGCCGACGACGAGGACACGGTCCGCTCCGTCACGGCGGCGATGCTGGAGCGCATCGGGTTCCGCGTCCTAACCGCATCGGACGGACGCGAGGCAGTCGAGGCCTACCGAGAGAAGCGTGACGAGATCGTGTTCGTCGTGCTCGACCTGACGATGCCGAACATGGACGGCGCCGAGGCATTCGCTGCGATTCGGGCGATGGACCCCGACGTCAAGGTGGCGCTGGCGAGCGGGTACAGCGGCGAGGACATCACCTCCCGCTACCCGATGGAGGGCCTGGCGGCCGTTATCCAGAAGCCCTATACCCTCCGGGCGCTCCGCGAGGTGGTCGCCAAGCTCGTCACCGAGGGCCAGCCCCGCGACGCGTCGCCGTCCTAGCCTGGATCATGCACGAGTGCAGTGGTGGGATGGGCCTCCGTGCCCGTCCGGTGCGACTCATGGATAGGTCAGGCTAACGTCCGCGCAGCGCGGCCTCCAGCTCCGACAGCCCGGCCGGGCAGACCGCGTAGTGCACGTGGCTGTCCAGCGCCGTGCCGGGCGCTACCGGGTTGCCGAACAGGTCGAGCACCTGCACCCCCGGAGCGGACGGCAGCTTGTAGGCGGCGTGGCTGGCGGCGGTCGTGATGGCCGCGACGGCGCCGCGCTGCCCCGAGAAGAGGCAGGCGTGGACGCCGTCGGACAGCGTGATGCGCTTCGCGAAGCCCAGGTCCTCCGTCAGCCACGCCAGCGCGCTGTGCGCCGCCGAGGTGGGATGCGGGTAGCCGTCCGCCGCGACGAGCGATGTCCACTCCACCGACCCGCCGAACGTGCTGAACCCGTGCATGGTGTACAGGAAGGCGTGCTTTTCGCCATTCGCGCGCCGGCTGATGACGTACCTGGCAAGCCGATCGGCGAGCCGCCAGTTGTCGTTCGTGTTCTCGTAGGGTAGCGTGCAGCGGTAGAACCCGTTCGACACGTCGCCCGATAGCGGCGCCCCCTCGCTCATCCACACCGGCTTCGGCACCCGCCCCACCTTCTCGATAATCGGCCCCATCGCCGAGCGGTACCCCTTCTCCGCCGCATCGCCCGGCATGCCCAGGAGCGACGTCTCGTAGTGGTGGTACGAGATGGCGTCGCACGCCTCCAGGCCGCCGCCGTCCAACACATCCCTGGTCCACTTGGAGCCGGTATCCCCGACGAACGTGTTGAAGCCGACGATGGTCACGCCCGGGTCGGCCTCGTGCGCGGCCGCGTAGGCAACCTTCTGCAGGCGGGCGTAGTCGGCGGGCGCCGTCTCGCTCCGCACGAAGTGCGACAGGTAGTCGCTGCCTTGCTTCTCGTCGTACCTCCAGCTCCAGAACGACGCGCCCCACGGCTCGTTCCAGATCTCGTAGCTGTCGATCAGGCCCCGGTGGTGCGACACGATCGCGCGCACGGCGTTGGCCCAGTCCTCCATGCGCAGCGGCTCCAGGTAGCGCTCGAAGTAGCCGGTGCAGGGCTTGCCCCAGTTGCTGGCCCAGCCCGGGCTGGTGGAGAGAAGGCCCAGGATCTTCAGGTGGTGCTCGCGGTAGCGCCGCAGCTCCGTGTCGTGGAACTGCCACTTACCCTTCTCCGGCTCCAGGAACGACCAGCCGATGTACGCGGTGCCGGCATCGTGCAGGCGCACCCAGTTGCAGCCGAACGCCTTCGCCATCGTCAGGTGCCGGTTGGTGGAGAGCGTGTGCGTACCGAAGAACGAGTTCGGCGCGTCCTTCGCCCAGTAGCGCGGGCGGTGCAGGCGCTCGAAGACCACCTCGTTCTCCGCGCTCAGCTTCTTGCCCGCGGCGTCCTCCACCCATGCCTCCAGCCGGTACGGGCCCAGCGGGTGCCGGGCGACTGCGGCCGCGTGCAGCGTCCCACTCCGCACGAGGCCGGCCGTCAGCTTCACCGGCGGGAGCGCCTTCGCGTCGCCGTACATCGTCACAAGCCGCGCCTTGAGCACCGCGCCGGCCTTCCCGCCCACCACCGCGTAGCGAAACGCGAGCGGCTCGTCGTCGAACACGACACGGGCGGACGAGGCGCTCGACGGCGCCTGCGCAAGCGAGACCTCGACGGGCTTCTGGGGCGCGAACGGCGAGGCGGCCGCTCCGTGCTCCACCTGCAGCCCGTCGAACCAGAGCATCCCCTTCCCCTCGATCCGCAGGTGGTGCGCGCGGGCGAGCAGGATGGGCTTGAACGGGAATGCCACCCGCTGCCACTCCGCGCCGCTGAGCTTGAGCGGGATCTCGCCGCAGTAGCCGCCCTCGCCCGAGCAGACGAGCAGCCGCCCCTGCCACTCGCCGCGCACGCTCAGGCTTGCCGTGTGGGTCTCGAAGCTCCAGGGCACAGCGAATGGGGCGCTGTACACCAGCACGCCCTCGGGCGCGTCGATCTTGAGCGCGGGCACGCCGCTCGGGCCGAGCACGCGGGGGCCGGTGTCCACGCGCACCTGGTCGCCGTCCGAGTAGTCGCGGTCGATGGACCAGCCGCTCTGCAGGCCCAGCGGGAAGCGCGAGAGCTTCACCAGGTTGCCCTTGCCGGCGTCCGGATACTTCGCCTTGATCTCGTCGATCAGGTCCTGGTCCGAGAGCCGGACGAGCTTCAGCTTCTCGATGTCGAGGGTGCCGTTCCCGGAGAGGTAGATGAAGAGCCCGAGCGGCTCGGACTGGGCCGGCAGGCGGAAGTCGTAGGAGTAGGTGCGCCACGAGGCGTCCATCGCGGGGCCGGCGGTCCACGGCGAGGAGTAGGGCGGGCCCATGAACCGGATTGCCAGGCTCGCGCCGACGACGCTGCGGGCGGAGAGCGTCAGTCGGTAGTAGCCCTCGCCCTGGTCCAGGCCCGCGAGCGCGTGGACGAACTGCAGGCCGTCGCCCGAGGTCTGCCGCACGCGCGTGAAGCGCCGCCCGCCCTCGGCCATCTGCGAGTACTCGGCGACGACCTTCTCCTTCCAGCCGGAGTTGTCGCCCCATCCCTCCGGCAGCGACCCGGTGATGCGGTTGCCCTTCGCCGCGTCGACATCCGACACCTTGCTGCCGCCCGCGCCGAAGTCGGCGTCGACGAGCACCCGCGGGGCCGCGAGGGCGGCCGCAGGCAGCAGGGCGAGAGCGGCAGCAAGCCAAGAGCATCGTCGCATCGTAAGCCTCCCGAGGTTCGTCCCTATCGGACAAGGAGAACGCGCCGGCGCCACCGAACGGCCCTGATGGGGCAAGCGTCGCCGCCCCCACGCTCGCCCGCGCACCGGCCATTCGATAGGCGGCTGATCAGCCTGGCCGGCGGCGGCACCTAGGGCTGGAGCATCGCGTCGTCTGGGGACAGGGAATGATGGGACAGAACTCCATGGGCCCCCGTGCCTTCGTGCTTGCCGCCTCATGGTCGCTGGCTCTCGCCGCCGGCCTCGCCAGCGCGGCGTCGGCGTCGGATCGCGGCGCCCCTGCCCAGAGGCCAAGAGTGATCGTCTCGTCGGACTTCCCGCCGGTCGCCGTCATCCCGATCGGCGCGGGCCAGGGCGCGGCAGAGCAGCGGAGCGATCCCGACGACGTGCAGTCGATGGTCCGCTTCCTGCTCTATGTGAACGATTTCGACGTCGAGGGGCTGATCGCCTCGTCGGGCACCCTGGCCAATGTCGCCCGCAAGCGCAACATCCTGGACATACTCGACCTGTACGGCCAGGTGGAGCAGAACCTGAGGCGGCACGACCGGCGCTATCCCACCGCGGCCAGGCTTCGCGCGGTCACGTGGGAGGGACGCTCGGGCACCTACGGCAAGCCTGCCGCCGACATACTGGGCGATGGCATGGACAGCGAGGCGTCGGACGCCATTATCCGCATCGTCGACCGGCCCGATCGCCGGCCGGTGTGGATCTGCGTGTGGGGAGGGCCACGGGAGGTGGCGCAGGCGATCTGGAAGGTCCGCGCCACACGCAGCCCCGCCGGGCTCGAGCGCTTCCTGGGCAAGCTGCGCCTCTACATCATCGCGAAGCAGGATGGCACAGCGCAGTGGCTGCTCGACACGTGCCCGAGCCTGTTCGTCATCCTCTCCGAGCGCAACTACATGGGCATGTTCTGCGACGCCCCCGACGCCGATCCGCGCCTGGCTGACCTGGCCTGGATCGACGCGCACATCCGCACGGGCCGCGGGCCGCTCGGAGCCGCCTACCCGCGGAGCGGCGACGATCCGAGCAAGCCGGGGCAGAAGGAGGGGGACACGCCCTCGTTCCTGCACCTCGTGAGCGCGGTGCGCGGCCTCAACGACCCGGACAAACCGGGAGAAGGCGGCTGGGGCGGTAAGTTCGTCCGCCCGGATGCCTCACGCAACCACTGGTTCGACGACCCGGCCGGCGGCCGCACGGTATCCATGTGGCGCGCCGACGCGCAGCGTGACTTCGCCCGCCGCGCGGACTGGATGGCGCCCCCAACGCGGTAGACAGCCCTGGAGACAGCCAGAATGAGCAGTGCGATCCCTCGATGGACACACGCCGTGGCATGCCTGATGGCTCTCGTCGGCTCGACGGCGCCCCCCGCGCTCGCCGCGCCGGACACAGCGGCGGCAGCCTTCCGCCATGCCGACAACCTGCTGGCCCAGAACCCGGACGCGCCGCCGCTGCCCGGGCGCCCCTCGGGCGAGTTCTACGACCTGTGCGACGCGCGCGACGCCTATCTCGCTCTGGCGGCGCGGGGCAGCGATCCGGCCAGGGCGTACCGGGGCGCCGCGGAGGCCGAGAGACGCCTGGGCCACTACGACCAGGCCGCCGCCCTGCTGCGCCGCGCCATGAAGGCCGCGCCCGCCGACCATCGCGCCGAGCAGGACCTGGCCCGGCTCCAGCCCCTCCTCGACGCGCGTGCGGCCATCCGCAAGGTGCTCCCCGCCACCCGGACCATCACCCGCCTGCGCCTCTACCCGGTCGGCGGCACGCGGTACTGGGCAGTGCTCCACGGGCGAGCGGGCGAGAAGCTCGAGGGCCTCACTCAGCCGTCTGGCATGCGCCTGTCTCTGTTCACCGCGCCACCCAGCATCCGCCAGGTCGGCCCCGACATCCCGCTGGTTGACGCGCGCAGAGAAGGAGTGGCCCAAGACTACCGCGGCGTCGAATGTTGCGCCATCGACATGACGGGCGACGGCGTGCCCGAACTCGCGGTTCACGAACTGTCGTACGGCGGCTCGTGGAAGCCCTCGCAGATGGAGGTCTACGCCTGGCGCAACGGGCGCCTGGCCCGCATCCTCCAGGTACAGAGCAGCCTGCCCGTGTGCCTGGAGGACATCGACCACAACGGGACCTACCAGGTGCGCAACCGCTACGAGATCGGCGGCGACATGTGCCACGCGGAGCAACCACGCTGGTCGGACGTGTACGCCTACCGAAACGGGCGGTTCGTCATCGCCAACCGCTCCTACCCGCGGGCCTTCGCCGAGTGGCCGGACGAACTGCGCAAGAAGCTCCGCAAGTACCCAGGAGACCCCGAGATCCGCGCCTACCTGTGCCTCGCCTACGAACTGACGGGCCAGAACAAGCGGGCGACGCCGCTTCGCAAGCGAGCAGCGGCATGGTTCCGCAGCGAGCTGGCGACCGACTCGGAACAGAACCGCCTTGCGCCGGGCGTGTTCAAGGCCACCATGCGCGAGCATCTGGCGGTCGTCAGAGGCAAGCGCTAAGGAAGCCGCCAACGTCGTCGTGCTGTGCCGGCGCCCACTGCCCGCGAGCCATCGGCCGGGCGCCGGCTCCAGCCCCCAAGTCCCAAGTCCCAGCCCCCGATCCCCGGCCCCTTACTTGCCCCCGCGCTTGTGCGAGAGGAGCCACTTGTACAGCTCGGGGTCGTCGTAGGCCTGGGTCCACGAGTCGTGGCCGGCTTCCGGGTAGATGGTGAACTTCGGGTCGCCGCCCGCCGCCTTCACCGCGTCCACCATCTCCTGGGAGCGCTGGATCGGCACGGTGGTGTCCTTGCCGCCGTGGAACACCCAGATCGGCAGCTTGGCGATCTTCGCCGCCTCCTTCGGGTCGCCGCCGCCGCAGATGGGCGCGATGGCCGCGAACAGGTTCGGGTACTTGCACGCCGTGTCCCACGTGCCGAACCCGCCCATGCTCAGGCCGGTCAGGTAGATGCGTTCCTTGTCGACGCGGTACTTGGCGCAGATCTCGTCCAGCAGCCCCTTCACGAACTCCGGCTTCCACCCGTACTGCTTCGTCTGCGGCGAGACGAGGATGAACGGGAAGTCCGGCTGGCTCGCCACGATCTTGGGCGGCCCGTGGACCTTCACCTTCTCCACGTCGGTGCCCGTCTCACCCGCCCCGTGCAGGAAGATCATCAGCGGCCAGCGCTTCTTGCTTGTCGCGTAGTCCTGCGGCAGGTAGAGCAGGTAGTCCATCGACACGTGGACAACGACATCGCGCTCCAGCGTCTGGGCCTGCTGGGCACCGGGTTCCTGGGCGCGGGCCGCCGGCATCAGCGCCAGCAGCGCCCCCGCCGCGATCGCCGCGCGCCAGCACGTTCGGTTCGTCACGGTTGTCCTCCAGGCATCACGTTGCGGGCAGTAGTTCCAATCCTCACCGACCCCGAAGCGTCGGTGCGACAGCAGTATAGGGCGCGGGGCGCGGGGTGTCAAATGCGCCAGTGAAGGCCTCGCTCTACTCCTCGAACAGCGAGGCTACCGGGATCGTGAGGTCGGGGTAGAGACCGGAGGCGGCGGTCTGCGAGTTGGCGTAGACGCCGATCGTCTCCGGCGCCTCGCCACCCAGGCGCAGCACCTCCACCGTCTCGGCCTCGGGGCTGACGATCCAGCACTCCCGCACGCCGATGCGGCTGTAGTCGGCGAGCTTGGCCTCCCGGGCGGAGCGCGTCTCGGAGGGAGAGAGGATCTCGACGACCAACTCCGGCGCCGCGACGAGCGGACCGGGGTCGGAGCGGCTCCCGCAGCGGGCGAGCTGCTCGTTCGAGACGAACAGCACATCCGGCTGGCGCACGCGGAGTGGATCGCGCTCGATCAGGACGTCACACGGAGCGACGATGGCGCGCCCAACGCCGGTCCGGCGGCCGAATGCGCGCAGATGCTCAGCGATCACCATCAGCACATCCTGGTGCAGCCTGGTCGGACTCGTCATGGAGATCCTCACACCGTCCACGATGTCGTACCGCTGCATCAACTCGCCCTCGGCCATGTACTCGTCCCACGTGAGCACGCAGGCAGGACGCCTGGCACGTTGCTGGGGCCTGGTTGTCGCTGCTGTCGCGGTCATGTGGTCACCTCGGGCCTGCGCCAGAACGCCGCAGGGTCACCGTCCATTATGCCGTCTTGCGATCCAAGAAGCAAGGGCACTGCGCTCGCTCACCGCGCGCAGCGGAACCCATGCGGCGGAACGAACCAGATGAGCGGGTTGAGGCGGTAGAGGCTCGGCTGCGCCCCGGTGCCCGGCGCCATCTCGTAGAGCGGAACGCGCCGCCCGGTCTCGGGACGGTAGTGCAGGAGCGATCCGCCCCACGGCAGGATGCAGTCGGCGTGTAGACGCCAGGCCAGGCTGACGGCGTCCATCGCAGTCGCGTTGCCGGCGGCCGACGAGGAGCCTGTAGCCGGGTACACGGTGTAGTTCGCCTCGCTCCCGTCGAGGGGGTCAGGCCCCCACAGGTGCGCACCGTTCAGGAACGCGCACACCGGGAACGTATAGGCGCGCAGATCGCGCGGCGCGGTGAGTTCCTCCCGGGCCTTCATCAGCTCATGCCATGTCATCGACCCGATCAACTGCGGATCGCCGCCGCGGGACTGGATGAGCGAGACCTTGACCTTGCGGACGAGTTGCTCCACCTCCCACAGATTGGCAACCACGGTGAGCTGCTCCAGCGAAGGGCCGTCCGGAGCGCGCCGGTACATGCGGCCAAGCGTGTGCCCCAGCGCCGGGAAGTTGGTGCCCCACAGGTCCAGCGGGTCCTGCGTGGCCGGCGCCGGCTCGGGGGCATGGTCCATCATCACGAAGCGATCCACGGATGCGCCGGCGCCGGTGAGGCGGCCGACGACCCGGTCCCGAGCGCCGAACACCACGTCGCGCACGCCGTAGGGGCTCACATCGAAGTCGCGCGATCCCACCGGCGCCAGGTGCGTGGGGTCTTGCCATCGATCCCAGATGCCCTCGGCCTCTTCCAGGAGCGTCTTGCGCGACCACTCTGCCAGCGGAAGCGAGTCCCTCGTCACGGCCTCCAGCGGAATCCATTTGCGCACGCCTGCCGCCGCTTCCCCGCGAGCCGCGCCCAATACGGCACGGTGCTTGGCCTTCACGCGTTCCCATGTCGCCGAGTGATCGGCGATGTACCGCTGCAGCCACTCCGGCCACTCGGCGCCCGCGCGCGGCCCCAACGCAGCCAGGCACCACTCGTACACGGTGGGCAGCCGCTTCCCCTGCCACCGAGCGTACGCCGCGGCCCCCTCGTACGGCACCCCCAGCACCGGCAGGTTCGCAACGCCGGGAGGGAACGGATCGCCGTCGGGCTCCCACCCGAGCGGGAAGTAGGCTTGGCGACGGCGATCGTCCCTCGGCAGCGTGCTCCAGAACGTCAGGTAGCGCTGATTCGTCACCTGATCCCTGTCCATCCGGAAGGGAGCCACACATGCTACGCGATCCCGCTCCATCTCCACGCGCGTGCTTGAGGCCTCTTCCGCGACGTCGAAGACGTTCTTGGCAGCCAACACCAGGTCGACCTGCTGACCGAACCAGGCCGCCGGCAGCACCACGGGCCCGCCGGGCACGTCCACCATCTCGTCCACCGCCTCCGCCTTCGGCTTCTCCTCCTCTGAGCTTGAACCGTCCGTGTCCCTACGCACGTTCAGCCGCGCCTCGAACGGCCCCTCGGGCGTGGGAACCGGAACCACGCAGCCCGTCGCCCGGTTCAGGCTCTCGAAGGTCACGAACTCCTTCGCAGCCGCCGAGCCACCACGGCCCAGCACCATCCCAACGGCCATCCCGTCAGGGCCTGTCACCACCGCGCCCGCCGGCACGTCCTCCACAGGCGCCGCGAAGGGCAGCATCGCCGCGGGCGACTTCGAGCGCTCCTTCGGCAACTCGCCCAACGCCGCGTGACGGTACTGCACCGGGCCGAACTTGCCTCCCTCGCCGAGGGGAGCGCACACCACCATCAACTCGTCGCCAGGCTTCAGCGTGTCCGGAAGCAGCGTGCGGAGGGCCGGCACGTGTACGCCATGCGCCTTCACCTGAACCAGCCCGCCGTCGTAGTCCGCCGCGATCCTCGGGTTGACGGCCTTCGCCACCGCCTCGCCCGTGCCGGGGCGCAGCGTCACCGAGACGCTCAGCGTCCCCTTCCCGTCCTCCAGCACCAGCATGCTCGACGGGAACAGCACGTAGCCATCGCAGCGGAGGACGAAGCCATTGCCGCGCCGCACCGTCTGCGTGCCGTCCTTCTGCGTGATCGTCACTGTGACGCCGACCAGCGCCGTCTGCGCCGGCCCGACGTGCGGCCCCTTCTCGAACGCCTTCAGTGTCTCCGCGCTCTGGCAGAGGCCGGCGTGCGGCAGCACCGACAGCAGCAGGACCATACAAGCAGCACAACGCATCGCGACGCCCTCCTTTCGGCCCCACTCTGTCCCCAACGATCCAAGGGCGCTCTTGTGACACCACCGGCCACCGCTAACCGTCAGCTTCTGCTTCCGCGCGGGGCGGCAAACTCCTGCCCCGTCACCGCACAGGTGCCTGGGCGGTCTGTGTTGAAATACCGTGCAAAGGAGCCCACGCCCATGCTGCACGCCGCCATCATCCTGGCCGCCCTGACGCAGCCGCAAGGGAGCCCGCCCGCCATGCCCACCAGAGCACCCAAGCCCGCGCCCATCCTGCGCGTCTCCGCGAACAAACGGTTCCTGCAGTACGCCAACGGGAAGCCCTTCTTCTACCTGGGCGACACCGCCTGGGAGCTGTTCCACCGCCTGAACCGGGAGGACGCCGACAAGTACCTCACGGAGCGCGCCAGGCAGGGGTTCACGGTCATTCAGGCCGTCGTGCTGGCCGAGCACGGCTTCGACCATCCGAACACCTACGGAGCCCTCCCGCTGCTGGACAACGATCCCACGAAGCCGAACGAAGCCTACTTCGAACACGTGGACACCATCGTCCGCAAGGCTGAGTCGCTGGGCATGTACATTGGGATGCTGCCGACGTGGGGAGACAAGTGGAACAAGAAGTGGGGTGCGGGGCCGGAGGTGTTCACCCCTGCCAACGCGCGCGCCTACGGGGAGTTCCTCGGCAGGCGTTACCGCGACCGGGCGATCATCTGGATCCTCGGCGGCGACCGTCCGATCGACAAGCCGGAGCAGCGCGCGATCATCGACGCCATGGCCGAGGGGCTCCGGGCCGGCGACGGCGGGCGCCACCTGATGACGTTCCACCCATGCGGCCAGCGCACCTCGGCCGAGTGGTTCCAGGATACGCCGTGGCTCAGCTTCAACATGCTGCAGTCGGGCCACACGTTCAACCGCGACAACTACCGCAGCATCGCCGAGGACTACGCACGCACGCCGACGAAGCCCTGCCTCGATGGGGAGCCCGGCTACGAGGACCATCCGTCCGGCTTCGCCCCGAAGAACGGCTACATGGACGCCTATGAGACGCGCAAGTTCGCCTACTGGGCGGTGTTCGCGGGGGCGCTCGGCCACACCTACGGCTGCCACGACATCTGGCAGTTCCTCTCGCCCGCCTACCCGCCGGTGACCTGGGCGCGCACGCCCTGGCCCGAGGCCCTGGTGCTGCCCGGCGCGCGACAGGTGGGCTTCGTCCGCAAGCTCATGCTCTCGCGCCCGTTCCTCACCCGCGTGCCGGACCAGTCGCTCATCGTGGGCGACGCCGGATCGGGGACGGACCACGTGCAGGCCACGCGGGCCTCGGACGGGTCGTACGCCATGGTCTACTTCGCATCGGGCAAGCCCGCCGAGATCGACCTGGCGAAGCTCTCCGGCGCGCGGGCGATTGCGTGGTGGTTCGACCCGCGCACCGGCGAGGCGAAGAAGGCCGGTGAGTACACCACGGGCAAGGCAGCGCGCTTCGAGCCGCCGACATCGGGCCAGGGCTGCGACTGGGTGCTGGTGCTGGACGACGCGGCCAAGGGCTTCAAGGCGCCGGGCCAGGTCAGGTAGGCCCCAACGAAGGGAGGCTGGCGCACGATGTCGAGCAACTGGCAGGAGACGATCCGGCAGACGGTCGAGCAGACGCCGTTCATCGACACGCACGAGCACCTGGTGGAGGAGGAGCGCCGCACGAACTGGCAGCCGCACCCGCTGCTGCCCTGCGACGACTGGGCGCTGCTCCTGAGCCACTACCTCGACTCGGACATGCGCGTGGCGGGGATGAGCGCGGACGAGTTCCAGCGGCTGATGGAGCCCGGTGCAGCCCCGCAGGCGAAGTGGCGCATCCTGGCGCCGTTCTGGCCCGCGGTGAAGCACACCGGCTACGGCCAGGCGGTGCGCATCGCCATCCGGAAGCTGTATGGGATCGAGGAGCTATCCGGCGAGACGGTCGCGGCGGTCGATGAGGCGTACCGTGCAACCGTGAAGCCCGGCTTCTACCGCACGGTCCTGCGTGATCGCGGGGGCATCGAGGCGTGCCAGGTGAACTCGCTGGAGGGCCCGTTCGCCGAGACGCGGCAGCCCGATCTGCTGCTGCAGGATCTCTCGATCATCCACTTCAGCCCCTACACGGCAGGCGACCTGGGCAAGCTGGGCGAGCCGTTCGGCCTGCCCCTGCGCGACGTGGACGACTACCACCGGGTGATCGACGCGTGGTTCGAGAAGTACGGCCCCTACGCCGTCGCGGTGAAGAGCCAGGCCGCGTACTGGCGCGGGCTCGACTACGACGACGTTCCAGCCGAAGACGCGGCGCTCATCTTGCGCAAGGCGCTCGACGGCGACCCGCTCACCGACGCGGAGCGGAAGGCGCTCGACGACCACGCATTCTGGCACGCCGTGCGGAAGGCGACCGAGTACGGGCTGCCGGTGAAGCTGCACACGGGCTACTACGCGGGCTGCGACTCGATGCCCCTCGGCCGGCTGGCGGCGAACCCGGCGCAGGCGTGCGAGCTGTGCCGCCGCTCGCCGGACACGCGCTTCGTGTTCATGCACATCGGCTACCCATTCCAGGACCAGATGATCGCGCTCGCGAAGCAGTGGACCAACGCCACGATCGACATGTGCTGGGCGTGGATCATGAATCCGTCGGCCTGCGAGCGCTTCGTGCGCGACTTCCTGATGACGGCGCCGGCGAGCAAGCTGCTCACGTTCGGCGGCGACTACATCCCGGTGGAGCCCGTGGTGGGGCACGCGGCCCTCGCGCGGCGGGGGCTTGCGAGGGCGCTTGCGCGGCTCGTCGAGGAGGGCTGGCTGGCCGGCGAGGAGGCCGTGGCGCTGGTCGAGCCGCTCATGCGGGGCAACGCGCGGCGGCTGTTCCGCATGGACGAGAAGGTGGCGGAGATGCAGCGCGCGCCGTGGCTGGAGTGAGCACCGCCTGGCCGGCAAGAGGGGCAGCCAGGGGAGCACGCGCGTGGTGGTAGGATGGGCCTCCGTGCCCGTCCAGCGCAGTCCGTCAACAGGACGCCCCCACAGACTACGCTCCCGACGGCGAGCGGTCCTTCGGCCGCGGGATGATCTCCTTGGCCGGGGGCGGGCCGCCGTGCCGCTCGAACTGGTGGACTTGCTCGGCCTCGAAGGGCTCCGTGTGAAGCGAGATTTCCACGTTCGGCAGCCTCTCGCGGATCAGATCCTCGATGCGCTCGGTCAGATCGTGGGCCTCGAGCAGTGTGAGGTTGTCGTCCATCATCACATGCGCGTCGATGAGGCGCGACGAGCCGGACTTGCGGCTGCGCAGCTTGTGATATCCGCGCACGCCCGTCGAGGAGTCCAGGATCTCGCGCACCACGGTGAGATCGGTGTCGGGGAGCTGCTTGTCGAGGAGGGGCTCCATCGCGCTGCGGCTGAGGACCCACGCGGCGTGGAGGATCACCAGCGCGACGACGATGGCGACGATGGGGTCGAGGATCGCCCAGCCCGTGATCCGGGCCAGGATCAGACCCACCATGACCCCCGCCGAGGTGAGCACGTCGGTGCGCAGGTGCTCGCCGTCCGCCTTCAGCGCCAGCGAGTCGGTCGCATCCGCCACTCGGAAGAGGTAGCGCGCGACGAGGACGTTGGCGCCTGCCGAGATGCCCATCACGACGATGCCGGCCTCGAGGTGGGCGATGGGCACCTGCGTGATGAGCTTCTCGATGGCCTCGTAGATGATGTAGCCTGCCGCAGCGAAGATGAGCAGCGCCTCGGCGAGGCCGGAGACGCTCTCGATCTTCCCGTGCCCGTACGGGTGGTCCTCGTCGGCCGGCCGATCGGAGACGCGCACGGAGAAGAACGCGATGAACGAGGCGAGCAGGTCCGACGCCGAGTGCAAGGCCTCGGACACGACGCTGACCGACCCCGACAGGACGCCCGCAACGAGCTTGAGCAGGACGAGGGTCGTGTTGGAATAAATGGAAACGCGGGCGGCGCGCACCTTCGCGTGCACGACCCCGTTGGTGGAGGTGCTGGTTGTCATGGCACGTCCATCCTAACACAAGACGCCCAGATTCTCAAGCAACCCCCCACTTGCCACTTTGCACTTGCCACTTGTCACTGCCCTTCACAACGGCGCCCGCTTGGTCTCGGCGGGAGAGCGCGGGAACCTGGCAGGGGCCGGCCGCACCTGGCGCAGCACCACCAGCTTGCGCTCGATGCCCACGCCCGGCAGCGTCACGGGCGCCACGCGGGCGACCTCCGCGCCGAGCTGGCCAATGGCGCGCCGGGCCTCCTCGACCTCCGCGTCGACCCCCTCGCTCTTGAGCGCCACGCTGAACCCGCCAACGCGTGCGAACGGCGCGAGCCACTCCGCCAGCACGTTCATGCGCGCCACCGCGCGCGCCGCCACAACCGAGTACCCCGCCCGGTGCCGGGGCTCGCGCGCCACGTCCTCGGCGCGGCCATGCAGGCACTCGACGTCGCGGAGACCCAGTTCCTCCACTACCGCGCGCAGGAAGTCCACGCGCTTCCGGGTGGCATCAAGCAGCGAGACGCGCAGGTCGGGCCGCGCGATCTTGACGGCGAGCCCCGGCAGCCCCGCGCCGGTGCCCACGTCGATCAGGCGCGAGCCCAGCGGCGGGTCGACGGCCACGAGCAGCGCGAGCGAGTCGAGGAAGTGCAGCGGCACCACGTCGGCCGGCGGGATGCGCGTCAGGTTCATGCGCGCGTTCCACTCCTCGATCATCGCGGCGTAGCGCACGAACCGGGCCAGGGCCTCCTGGTCCAGCTCGATGCCCAGCGCCAGCGCCCCCGCCTGCAGTTGCCCCGTCATGCCCGCGCTCCCGATCCCGGCGCCGATGGATGGCGCACCGCCGGTGTGTTTGGGATTCGGGGCGGGGAGTCCTGCTTGTGGACGCGACGCCTGTTTGTCCTGCGTGACACCCGATGTAACCCAACGGGTGCGACGAGCGTCGCATACATGCAGGGGGCCGGCGCACTGGCAAGGCCGGTCCGGAGCGAGGAACTGGCGGGGAGGGGCTGATGAGACCGAGAAGCTGCATGGTGTGCCTGCTGTTCGCCGCACTCGCCGGCCGCGCCGGAGCGCAGGCGCCCGATGCGCACGCCGATGCGCTGGCAGGGCTCCTGCTCCTGCCCTGTGCCGTCCGTGCTCAGAACTACATCACACCCGAGCAGGCTGTCCAGGCTGTGCGTGACTTCTGGGGAGACCAGGCGATCACGGCGACGGCCACCGGGCCCTACGACGGGGGCCAGACGAGCGGGCTTGGCGTCAGCTACCATGTCCAGGTTACTGCATCGCCCAAGGCCGGCTCCTACCGCGTGCTCGCTACCACTGGCACGGTGTTGTACTTTGACTTGGACCATTCGGAAGGCACCGCGCGCGTAGTCAGCGAGGCAGATGCGCAGGCGGCGGCCGAGGCGTTCGTGACCCAGCATGGCCCCCGTTCGCGCAGGGCCAGTGGCACCGAGTTGCCGACTGCTCGGTTGGGGGCCGGTCTGATTTCCACTTCGAATGGCGTCCAGTGCTCAACCAGTACGGCGTGCTGGGGCCCTACTGGGTTCGCGTTCGGATAGACGGCATCACTGGCGACGTGGTGGGGTACATCATCCCGCGCGACACCAGCATCACCGGTCCGACGGTTCCGCTCATCACCGAGGCCCAGGCTCGTCAGATTGCGGTCCCATATGCCCGCTACGATCTGAGTCAGGTGCCGTTCACCGAGGCGGTCGTGGATCTGAGCGAGGACGTGCTCGGGGTGCAGTGGCTTACCTGGACAGTGCGCCAGTACCCGACACCGCAGGACCCCACCGACCATTTTGGCGTGTATGTGGACGCCATCAGCGGGGAGGTCACAGGCGTCGAGGCGCCTCTCGGCTCCCGTGCCGATAGGGAGGTGCGTCCGGTGCCGCCTCTGCCGCACCATGTCCGCCTCCTCAAGGAGACCGCAAGCGGCGAGGAGGTGCGCTCGGCCGCGTTCCCAGCTATCGAGAAGGGCAGCACCTGGGTACGCGTGGAGCTGCTGCGGGGCCTGGGCGCGCGCGTCAAGACGGACCGCAAGGGCGCGCAGGTTCGGGCGGGTGACAAGACGCTGACCGCCGCGCAGGTGGGCGCGAAGTGGCGCGACTACGGCTGGTGGGTGCCGCTGCGGCCCGCGGCGGAGGCGCTGGGCTGGCAGGTGGCCTGGCAGGCCGCCACGAAGGACGTGGTGGTGACGACCAGACCAGCGAAGCCCTGACGAGGCACGCCTGCAACTCCCATGCGCCTGGCCGGCATCTCCTCCGCGCGACGCAGGGCCTCTTGTCCTCCGTTCGCAGCCATCGAAACCTGTCCGGCTCCGAGCGCGTCGTAGAGACTGAGGAGGAGCACTCACGTGTATCCGATGGACGCGGCGAGGGCGGGTGCGGCGCGGTGGGCAGGGGCGCTCCGGCGCAGTGCGGTGTTCGGGGCCGCCTGGGCCGCGGCCATCTGCCTGGGGTGGCTGGCCAGGACCTGGTACGGCGATCCGAAGGTAGAGATCACGGAGCTGCTGCACACGGAGCCCCTCGTCGTGGCCCTCGGAGCCACGCTGGTGGTCGCGCTGCTGGCCGGCCTGGCGCTCGGCTGGTACTCGGCCATCGTCGCGGCCATCGCCATCGCCGTGGGCAAGCACGGCCGGACGCCGCGCGCGCAGGTGGCAGCGTGCGCCGCCGTTGCGCTGGCGTGCTGCGTACTGCCCGCCATCGACTGGCCAACGCTGTTCCTCGGCCCCGCGCTCTCGCTAAATGCCTGGGTCCTGCGCTGGCTCGGACCTTGCGCCCTGTTCGCCTTCGGCGCCGCTCAGGTGGTCGCCCGATCCGAGGCGATCGGCCTCACCCCACCCACGCAGCAGCGAGCCGCGCCCCCTGAATGAAGGAGCGCGGCTCGCGCATGTCCTCGGTTGTGCCGGCGCGATGTCAGGCTTTGATGTCCAGTTGGCCGCCGCCGCTCGGGTCGAGCGAGGCGAGTAGGGCCTGAGCGGTTGCCGTATCCTGGTTCAGCGCCTTCTTCAGCATCGTCACGGACTTGGCGTCCTCGCCGTTGGTGGCCTGAACGGCGAACGCCGCGGCGCTGGATGCCGATCCGATCCCATCTACCGCCATCCTATCTCTCCTGCAGGCTTACCGTCAGCTCGACTTCGCCCTGCTCCAGGTTGATTGGGATGACCAACGCCGGGATGCTGAGCGTCGAGATCTTCACGTTTGTGCCTCGGATGATCGTCGGCGGCGTGATGTCGCAGACGAACCCGGCCTCCGCCAGGAGCGACATCGCGTTCCCGGTGATCATGTTGCCCAGTTCGGCGATGGCGCTGGCGGCGAGCTGATCGAACGTGCGGATCGGCTGGCCGATCATGGCCGAGGCCACCTTATCGGCGGTGATCAGGCTCATGCCATAGATGACCTGGCCCTCGATCTTGCCGGCGACGCCGGTGATGACGTTGCACTGCTGCGACGTAAACACCGAGGGCCGCATGGCGAGCTGCCCCTTGGTGGGCACCGAACCGAGCACGCTCTCCAGAACACTGAAGGCAGCGTTAACGAATGGGTTGATGTACTCGACTTTCATGTCGGTCGCTTTCTCCGGTCGCCCGGTTACGCCCGGGCACTACGGCCGGCGGACCCCTCGCCCTCCCGAGCGCCGATCGATCGGTCCGTCGCCAACGCACACGCGGACCGGCGGGCCGGCGCCCACGGGGGGCAGCCCGACCGGTCGCGGTGTGACGAGTAACGTGTCGTCAGGGCTACGCGAGCAGCTTCTGGACCGATTCCAGAACCTTGTCCGGCTGGAACGGCTTGACGATGAAGTCGCGCGCTCCCGCGGCGACAGCTTCCATCACCATGTTCTTCTGGCCCATGGCCGTGCACATGATGATCTTCGCCTCGGGATCGACCTTCTTGATCTCCCGAACAGCACTGATCCCGTCCATCTCGGGCATCGTGATGTCCATGGTGACCAGGTCGGGCTTGGTCGAGGCGTAGAGCTGAACGGCCTCGCGCCCGTTCGCCGCTTCGCCGGCGATCTCGTAGCCGTTCTTGGTCAGGATGTTCTTCAGCGTTACCCGCATGAAGAGCGCATCGTCCGTGATGAGAATACGCTTTGCCACTTCGTTCTCCCCTAAGTCGTTCCGCGAGCCCCGGACGGGATCAGCTTCCCGACCAAATCGATCCGTCCCGTATTACCGTGTCCGCTCGTAGAAGAACGGCACCTTGGTGTCGAGGCCAATCTCGCGAGCGTTGAAGATTCGCTCCGTGCCTCCGACGAACAGGATTCCCCCCACGCGCAGCGCCGCGGTGAACCGCCGGAACAACTCGTCCTTCGCCGGCTCGGTGAAGTAGATGACCACATTTCGACATACGATGAGGTCATAGTCGGCATCGAAACGGTCCGCCAGCAGGTTATGTCGCCGAAACTCTATCCGGTCTCTGATAGCCGGCACCACTTCGTAGTCGCTGCCCTTGGCCTGCATGTACTTCTTCATCGAGGCCGGCGGCACGTTCTTCACGTCCATCTCGGTGAAGACGCCCCGCTGGGCCTTCTGCAGGATCTTCTGATCGATGTCCGTGGCGACCAGCTTGTGCCGGGCGCCCGGCGCGATCTCGGCCAAGATCATCGCCAGCGTGTACGGCTCCGCCCCGAACGAGCAGCCCGCGCTCCATATCTTGAGCGCCTTGCCGCCTGCCAGCATCTTGGGAAGGATCAGCGTGCGCAGCTCCTCCCACTTCTCCGGGTTCCGGAACAGCTCCGAGACGTTGATGGTCATCCGGTCGAGGAAAGCGGTCCACTCGTTCGGGTCGCTGTCGATCACCCGGAAGTACTCCGCAAACGTCTTGACGCTGGCGCGCTCGACCATGCCCATCAGACGCCGGTGCATCTGCTGGGGCTTGTAGAGGCCGAGGTCTATCCCCGTACGCTTATGGATTAGGCGTCTGAACTCGTCGTAGTCCGCTGCCTGCGACGCGCTCAGCGCGAGCTTCTCTTCCATCTTGGCTGGTTCCTCGCTTGTTGACGGCTTGTGTTGCTTCTGCGATCGCTGCGGCGATCTCGTCGATGGGCAGGAGCTTGTCGGCCCCACCCGACTCGTGCGCAGCGCGCGGCATGCCCCAGACGACGCTCGTAGCCTCGTCCTGGGCCACGCAGTAGCCACCGTTCTCGCGGATCGCCTTGGCGCCCAGCGCGCCGTCGCGACCCATGCCGGTGAGAACGGCGCCAACGACGCGCCCCTTGTACCGGTCCGCCACCGTCGTGAACGTCACGTCGGCGGCCGGCCGGACACCCCATATCGGCGGGTCCTGGTTCAAGTGGAACTTGCCGGACGAGTCCATCTGCAGGTGCGTGCCGGCAGGCGCTACCAGAACGACGCCGCGCCGCGGCTCGTCGCCCTCGTGCGCCTCGCGCACCGCAAGCTGCGAACTCGCGTTGAGCCGGTCGGCGAGCGGCTTGGTGAACCCCACGGGCAGATGCTGCACCAGCACCACCCCGGCCGCAAGATCGCCGGGCAGCAGCGGCACGACCCGCTGCAGCGCTCCCGGACCACCAGTAGACGACGCGATCAGAACGACGGCGTCCCGGGCGTCGAGCGCCGCTTCGGCAACGGCGCCGGCGGCTCGAGCCGCGACCGGGGCTCCCACGCCTGCCGGAGCCAGACGGCTCGGGGTTGGGCGCAGCCGGCTGCGATCCGCACGGGCGGCCGCCTTCACGGCACTGAGAATCTCCGGCGCGATGCGGTCGATATCCAGGCTGATGGCGCCTGACGGCTTCAGAATGCACGAGACCGCGCCCAACTCAAGGCACCGGATAGTCGTCTCGCCGCCCTTCTCAGTCAGGCTCGAGAGCACGACGACCGCGGTCGGATTGGACCGCATCAGCTCAGCCAGCATCGCGACGCCGTCCATGACCGGCATCTCAACGTCGACCGTCATGACATCCGGCTTCAGCCGCGCTGCCATGTCCAGCCCCTCACGGCCATTCCTGGCAGCCCCTACGACCTCGAATCCGCCATCGCGCAGGATGTCCGATATCATCTTGCGCATGAAGGCCGAATCGTCGACCACTAGCGCTCTAACCGACGCGCCTTCGCTCACAGCACACCTCACATGTTGCCTGACCGGCCCATCGTTGGGCAGGCCTAGGCTGCGCGCAACGTCTCGAACAGACCAGCGGAGCGCTGGAACTGCTCAACCAACTCGTCGAGCACGACCTCGACGTCCGGTATCGTCATGTTCAGCAGTTGCAGCGCCGCCGGGTCGAGCGGCTCATCCAGCCCATCGGCCCCCAGCCCCATGCCCTCCGTGAGACAGACCGCATTGGCAATGTGCACGACGGCAGCCAGCTCCGGCATGTCGCCGCCCCGCTGCAGCGAGTGGTGCCCCCCGATGGCGGCGACCAACGGTGTGGGCAGGTTCCACTTCTCAGCGATCCGGGCGCCGACCTCGGCGTGGTCGAACCCCAGCACGGTACGCTCCGCCTCCGAGAACGGGATCTGCTCCAGCTCTACCAGGGCCAGAATCGCCTGGAACTGCTGGGCGACGTACAGGCTCAGGATGACCTTGCCCACATCGTGCAGAAGCCCGGCAACGAAGGCCTCCTCGGGCTGGACCTTGCGGGTCTTCTGGGCGATCACCTGCGAGGCGACCGCGCACGAGATGGAATGCCGCCACAGCTCCCCGGAGGCCAGGTTGTAGCCCGCCGCCTCGTTCTTGAGCGTATCGTACGCCGCGGCGGCCACCGCCAGGCTGCGCATCGCTTTGAGGCCCAGCAACAGCACGGCCTCGTTCAGCGTCGACACCTTGCGCGCCATCCCGTAGTAGGCCGAGTTGGCGATGCGCAGGACGCGAGTCGCCAGCGCCACGTCGGTGGAGACGACGGCAGCGATGTCGCGCGGGCCGACGTTTGGGTCGTCGGCCATGCGCATCACGCGCACCGCTACGTTTGGCAGCGGGGGTATCTCCTGCACCCACTGGACAAGTTGGTCGAGAGTAAGGGTCGGCATCCGGTCACATCCACCTACGCAGCTTGGAGCTGGAACGCTCGGGTGGGCGCGCCGAGGACAGCCAGCTCAGCTTGCCCACGCCCGATCGACTTCACGTTGATGCGCCCGTCGGTGGCCTGGAACTGGACGGTCCGGCCGCAGGTGCCGCCCACATCCTTGGCCACCGGGGTCATGCCTTCGCGCTTGAGCGCTGCGAGCACGGCCTCGGCGTTTCGGCTGCCGATGTCGAGGCGCGGGCCAGAGCCAGCGAACGAGAACAACTGGGCGCCGCCCGCTATGGCAACCACCATGTTGCGCGGATTGGCTCCCGCCCGGCGCATCTCGGCGATCAGCGCAGGCACCCCGCTGTCCGCGTACTTCCCGGGGTTAGCCGCGTCGCCCATAGCGCCGCTGTCCGGCAGAACGACATGCACCATGCCCGCGATCTTGCGTTCAACGTCGTACATACAGACGCCGATGCAGGACCCGAGTCCAAGCGCCATCAGGACATCGCCGGGATCGCGCGTCACGCGTATCTCGGCCATGCCGACCATGATCGCCTGTCCCATCTATGCTTCCAGTCCCAGCGCGCTGAATAGGGTCGGCAGCGACTGCGGTTCGGGGATGAATACGAACACGCCCTCGACCGGATGATCGCAGTCGGAGAGACGCGTCATAATGGTGAGAGCGTGGTCGCCAAGATCGGTCGAGACCGAGGCGATGCTCTCCAGGATCGCACCCGTCATGTCTACCGCGATGCCAGGCGGCGAGGCCGGCAGGAACAAGCTGGTCAGCTCGCTGATGGCGTTGAGGAACGAGGAGACGAGCACATTGCCCACCTCCGTCAGCGCCGACAGCTCCATCTCGTCCAGCTCGATGGTGGTGCCGCGCGTCTGACCGAGGAGCATATCGGCCAGTTCGCAGGCGCACTTGTAGGGGAACAGAAACGCGACGTGTCCGCAGACATCGCCCTGGACCGGCATGTATACGCCGGCTGCCAGGGCCTCCGGGTCGCCCACCACGCTCTCGAACTGCTCCATGGCGACGATGCCCACCGCTGGGACAGACATCGTGAACTCCTCGCCGGTCATGGATCCGAGCGACGTGACGGCGTGGCCCGTGCCGATGTTGGCCACCTCGCGCAGTGCGTCCTTATGTAGCTCGCTTAGCTTGCTAGCAGAAAGCGCCATCGTGAACCTCCGTTGACACGGACGATTATCGGTCCGACCTCGCCCAAAGCACAGGTAACCTGGTAGTACAGCGGGGGAGCAAAATGCGCGGCCGCGGGCTCTCTGACGAGCAGGTCCGCGCCTGCGTGAGTCCTGGTAGGCACAATCGGTGCGTCACTGGAGGGCACCTTCCGGCGTGCTGCCGCACGCCGGCACCCGACAGGGACGCGCTGTTGGGAGCATCCGACATGCCGAGAACAACCCGCACCGCGAGGCATGCACAGTGCAGAGCCGGCATCTTGGCCGGGTTACTTGCCGCCCAGATCGTCTTGGGGAGGACCGCCTGTATGGCGCACGGATCGGCTGATACGGCAGCAGGCGCCCCCGCTCGGCCGGCGCCAGCAAGCGCCGAGCAGATGCAGTGGTGGCGCGACGCCAAGTTCGGGCTCTTCATCCACTGGGGCCCCGCGAGCGTGATCGGAAAGGAGATCAGTTGGTCGAGGATCGGCCACCCGTTCGACCACCCCGGCATGGAGACCGTGCCCGCCGCGGAGTACGACAGCCTCTACCAGCGCTTCAACCCGACCAAGTTCGACGCTGACGCATGGATGCACCTGGCCAAGGAAGCCGGAATGCGCTACGTCGTCTTCGTCACCAAACACCACGACGGCTTCGCCATGTGGCCGACCGGCCTCCGCGACTACAGCATCGCGCAGACACCGTTTCCGCGCGACATCTGCAAGGAGATCGCCGCCGCTGCTCACCGGCACGGCATCCGGCTGGGGTGGTACTACTCGACGCGCGACTGGACGCACCCCGACTACCTGAAGGACGGCAACGCGAAGTACAACGACTTCTACCACGGCCAGATACGCGAGTTGCTGACCGGGTACGGCAAGGTGGACGTGCTCTGGTTCGACCATGTCGCGGGCAACTGGAGCGACTATCGCTTCGACGACCTGTTCGCTATGGTCCACCAACTGCAGCCGGGCATCCTGCTGAACGACCGCGCAGCCCGGTTCATCCGTGCAACCACAGACCAGCCGACGGCGGAACTGGCCAACCTTGCTCGCGGCGACTTCGACACGCCGGAGCAGCGCATCGGCACCTTCCAGCCGGACCGCGCCTGGGAGTCCTGCGTGACGATGACGGAGTGCAAGGACGGCGGCGGCTGGTCGCTCCGGCCCGACGGCCGGACGCGCACGTTCGAGGAGTGCCTGCAGATGCTCGTGGGCGCCGCAACCGGCGATGGCAACCTACTGCTGAACGTTGGTCCGCTGCCCACTGGCGAGATCGACCCGGCGCAGGTCGCTGTCCTGAAGCAGATGGGCCGGTGGCTCGCGAAGTACGGCCGGAGCATCTACGCGACGCGCGGCGGGCCTTTCGTCAACGGTGCATGGGGCGGGAGCACGTACCGCGCGAACAAGATCTGGCTGCACGTGCTTCACTGGAAGGACGGAGCGCTCGCGCTGCCGCCGCTGCGCGCGAAGGTCATTGGGTGGCGTGTTCTGACCGGCGGCAAGGCCCAGGTATCGCAGGCGGCAGACGGCCTCGTAGTCGCCGAGCCTGTACCATCCGATCATCAGCCTGATACGGTGATCGAGCTGACGCTTGACAGGCCACTCGACGCGGCGGACCGGCCGCTTGGGAGGTAAGATGCGCATCCTGGTTACGGGAGGGCTCGGGCACATCGGCAGCGAGGTCGTCGAGCTGCTGGGCGCGGCGGGACACGAGGTGCGGTCGCTCGACCGCGCTGCGCGGCCCAAGGGCTACGCCCAGGAGTACATGGCCGCCGACCTGACCGATCCGCGCGACATGCGCCGAGCTGTCGACGGCATCGACGCCGTGGTGCACGCCGGCGCCATCCCCCACGACCGGCACGGCGCGGCCGACGAGGTGCTGCGCGTGAACGTTCAGGGGACGCTGCTGGTGCTGCAGGCGTGCGCCGAGGCGGGCATCGAGCGCGTCGTCAACTTCTCGAGCGTCAACTCGCTGGGCAACTTCGGGGGCCACCGCGCCGCCGCGTACCTGCCGATTGACGACGCCTACCCGCGCCACCCGCAGACCCCCTATCAGCTCTCCAAACACCTGGCCGAGGAGGCCTGCGCGGCCTACGCCGATCGCTACGGCATGACGTGCATCAGCCTGCGCCCGGTCGCCGTGATGCGGGGCGCTCCATTCAGGCGGTGGCTCGGCGCCGATCCGAACGTGAGAGCGGAGTGGGGCAAGGGCGACTACTGGGCGTATGTCGATCTGCGCGACGTGGCGGAGGGGGTGCGGCTCTCGCTCGAGACCCCCGCGGGGAGTTCCGGCGAGTTCCTGCTCGTGGCGGACGACACCACGCAGGAGCTTCCGACGTCCGAGCTGCTGGCACGCTTCTACCCGGATACGCCCTGGCGCGGCGTGCCGCAGGAGGAGTACTTCGCGGAGAACCCGAACCGGGGCCTGCTCGACACGAGCCGCGCGCGCGACGTGCTGGGGTGGCGGGCGAGGCACTCCTGGCGGGACGCAGACGACGCGTAGGGCGGAGCGGCGGAAGAGGCGAGCGCCCTGGCGCATGCGCTGCCCCGCCGGAGCCTGACGGGGCGCTCAGCGCATCGGGCTAACGCAGCAGGCCGCCGAGGCCGCCCAGGTTCAGGCCGCCGCCGGAGCCAGGGGCGCGTCCGCCGCGCCCGCCCAGCGACGATCGGCTGACGTAGCTGCTGCCGTCGGGCGGCTGGTACCAGTAGTAACGGTGGACACTTTGCCGGGCGCCGCCCGCGTCGAACGGGCTGGTGTCGCCGGCGAAGAGCAGCGACTCCGGAGCCAGCGCGAGCCCCTCGACGATGCGGAGAACGGCGCCTGCGTCGGCGTACCGCAGGCCGAGGGTGGCCGTGACGCGCTCGCCGCCCGCGTCGGAGGCACTCGCCGGAACTGGCGGGGGGTCTGGCTTGCGCACCACGTGGAACACCTCCTCCTCGATCCGGTACGTCAGCGGCGGGTCCGCCTCCGCGGCCCGCAGCACCGTATCCAGCGCGATGCGGAAGGGGATGTCGGTGAGCGAGGCCGTGATGCGTCCCTCCACCTCCGGGTCCAACACATAGTCGGCGCGCACGGAGTTGAAGAGCATCTTGAGGGCGGCGCGCAGGTCGGCCCCGTCCACGTTCAGGGTCACCTTCCGCGCCAGCACGCTCGCGGCGTGCGAGCCGCTGTCGCCCTGGGCGAACGACGGCGCCGAACCTGCCGCGAGTGCGAGGCCGAGCAGAAGAGCCGCGGACCTGAGTGCGCGAACGCGCCGGATCACCGTGCAGCCTCCCATGGCCATGAGAACAGGAGGGGAGCCGCGCGGGCTCCCCTCAGGATCGAGTAGTGGGGCTCTCGGCCCGGCCGCCTATCGCCAGCCGCCGCCGCCGTAGCCACCGCCGCCGTAGCCGCCCCCGCCCCAGCCGCCGCCGCCGTAGCCGCCGCCACGGTTGCCACCGTAGCCGCCGCTGCCGAAGCTGCCGCCGCGGTTGCCACCGTAGCCGCCGCGATTGCCGCCGCCGCCCCAGCCACCGCCGTAGCCGCCGTAGCCCTGGTTGCCGCCATAGCCGCCGCCGCCGTAGCCGTTGCCGTAGCCGCCGTTGCCATACCCGCCCTGCTGCTGCATCATCTGGCCGGTGTAGAGGGCGGAACCACCGAGGATCATCGCGATGATGTTGGCGTCGACGGACTTAACCTTCAGCTTCTGGGGGTTGAACTTGGGCTTGACGTTCTGCTCGTCGCCCGTGTCGGGAGGTGTGGGCTCCGGTAGCTGCTCCTGCTTGATCTTGACGCGGTAGATGCCGTTCTCCTTGTCATAGGTGAGCGGCAACTGCGACTGGACCGATCTCAGGATGTTCTCGAGCGCTACCTCGAACCGCACGTCGTTCAGTTGAGCCGTGACCGAGCCCTGCACGGCCTGGTCGAGCGTGTAGTTGACTCCGACCGACTGGAACAGCAGCTTGAGCGCGTATCGGATGTCTGCGTTCTCGAGGTTAAGCGTCACCTTCTTGTCACGGACATCCTGTGCGCCATCGCCGCCGGCGCCTTGGGCGAGTGCAGGCCCGAAGGCAGTCGCGAGGGTCAGAGCCAGCACCAGCACTGCTGTGTTGACACGATGGCCAATAGTCATCTCCACCCCTCCAATTGTCGCCGGCCGCCGGAAACCCGGCGGTTCGTACAACCACTTAGACGCAGCACCCCTCTCTTGCGTTACGTAACGTCTACCGCCACGATCCGAATCGCCGAGCCCCCGCACCACGCGCCCGGGAGGTGTTGATGTGCCCGATGCCGGTGCGCGCCAGCGTCGCGTACTCCCCGTACGGGTTGTCCCACGCCGGAGCGCCCAGCTCCGTCTGCACCACGGGGCGTACCGCGCCGGTCCACACAGGCGCCACAGGCAGCCCCGCACCGGTCGGGATCCACACCGGATCGGCCAACACGTAGTCCACTCGCACGTAGAGCGGGCGGTCTTGCTGAACGATCAGGCGGGAGCCTGTTGCGGCCTGGACGGCCACCGGCGGAGCGGGCACCACGTAGAACTCGCTCGGCGGAATGACCGGCCGCTCGGTGGATTGGCTCGCGGCGCTATCCTGCTGGGACGTTTCGACGCGGACCTCAGCAGCCTCCTTCTTTTCCGAGGCAGTTTTCGCGGGCGCAACGCGGTAGACGCCCGACTCCTGGGTGTAGGTCAGCGCGGGGCCGTCCTTGACCGCATCGAGCACCGCAGCGAGGGCCTCGTCGAACGGCTTCTGGTCGACACGCACGTCGACCTCGCCTTTGACGGCCGTGTCCAGGACGTAGTTGGCCCCCACCTTCTGGAAGAGCTTGCTCAGCACGGCGCGGACGTCGGCCTTCTCGGCGGTGATCGATACGCGCGGCGGCGCGGACTGCTCGGCGGCACGCAGCGGCGACGGCGCGGCGATGAGCGCCCAGACTGCGAGCGCGAGAACACGTGTGTGTCGGTTCATGGCTTCAGCTCCTTCGGCGCCCCCTCGACAGATGGGAGCGATGTCCGCGGTCTCGTAGATTCGCTACGCATCGGCAGATGTCGGGGTTCCGCGCGCAGGACCGCGATGCGGCCCTGACGAACTTGACGACGTGATGAGCGATCGCCATGTTCCCTTACCTGATACGAGTTTCACACGCCGCGCCCTGCTCGGCCGGGGGGCCGCGCTCGCGCTCGCCGCGGGCACGGTCGGCGGATGCCGCTCCGGCTCGCGCGGACGCGTGCGCCTCGACGTCTGGAGCATGTGGTCCGGCGACGAGGAAGAGGCGTTCGTGCGGGTGCTCAAGCGCTACGAAGCACTGAACCCGCACCTCGAGATCGGCAACCTCGGCTCCATCCGCGACGACACCAAGACGATCCGCGCCATCGTGGCCGGGGTTCCGCCGGACGTGTTCACCATCTCCGACCCGCTGATGCTCGGACCGTTGGCCGCGCAAGGCGCCGTGCTCGACCTGGAGGACCGCTTCCGCCAGGCGGGCCTGCGCGATGCCGACTTCGTGCCGGGCGCGCTCTCGCAGTGCCGCTTCGGCGGCCGGCTGCACGCGATGCCCTACCTGCTGGACTGCTTCGCGCTGATGTGGAGCAAGAAGGCGTTCGCGAAAGCTGGCCTGGACCCGGAGAAGCCGCCCGCCACCATCGAGGAGCTGGACGCCTACGCCCGCAAGCTGACCACACGCGACGCGGCCGGCGGCCTCACCCAGCTCGGTCTGGCGCCGCTGAGCAACCGCAGCTTCTTCGCGGGCGATATGACGGTGCTGTTCCACCTCTTCGGCGGGCGGCTCTACGACGCTGCGGCGAGGCGGGTGACGCCGGACGCGCCGGAGAACGTGCAGGCGATGGAGTGGTACACGAAGTTGATCGACGCGGTGGGCGGCTACGGCAAGGTGAACGCCTACGCGGCCGGGTTCGGGCAGGCGCAGGGCGGCAACAACCCGTTCTTCATGGGCAAGATCGCCATGATGATCAACGGGCAGTGGAACCCCTACTGGGCGGAGACCTACGCGCCGGGGCTGGAGTACGGCGTCGCGCCGCTGCCCGCCCCCTCCTGGCGGCCGGACCGAGCCCGCACGACGTGGCTGGGCGGCAACCTCTTCTGCATCCCGCGCGGCGGCAAGCACCCGGAGGAGTCGTGGCGCCTGCTGGCCTGGATGCAGACCGAGGAGGCGCAGGTGCTCTTCGCGGACGCGATGCACGGGGTGCCGAACGTGAAGCGCGTCCTGGCGAACCGCTCGCTGCGAACGGGCGACCCGTGGCGCGTCCAGTTCGGCAAGTACATGGACCTCGCCCCCAGCCCCACCGCCGGCCACTTCCCCGTGCTGCCGGTCGCCAGCCTCTATTCCTCGTCGCTCACGGACGCGGTGGACTTCATCATGGAGGGCACCAAGCCCATCCGCCGCGCCCTGGCCGACGTGCGCGTGCGCGTGCAGCGGGAGCTGGATCGGTACGGGTAGGGGGGCTAGGCTGGATCCGCGGATGGACGCGGATGAACGCGGATAACGGCAACGACGGCTGCACCCACCGATGGACACCGATGAACAGCGATGCAGGCCAGGACGCTCGCGCTATGGCGACGCGCCGACCTTGCGGAGCCACTTGCGCGCACGCCGCCCCTCATCGTCCGCCACGGTCGCCAGCGACTTCCAGAGCCGTATAGCCTCAGCGTCCTTGCCAGCTCGGTGCTGACAGGACGCGAGAGCCGACAGCGCCATCCTGTTGCCCGGATCTGCCTTGAGCGCCTTGCGGTACTCCGCCATGGCCGCCTCGAAGCTGCCCTTCCCTGGCCGGGACCTCAGCGGCTCGAACGAGGACCCGCGGGCGATATGGGCAAGCGCAACCGCTTGGGCCTGCGTGACGCCGGGCGGCAGCATCTGCTGTGGAGACGGAGTCCCGATCGGGGAGCGACGGTTCGAGAGCAAGAGCAGCACCACTAGAACGGCAACCACGCACCAGGCGGCAGGGGCAACGTATCGGCGCATCGGAGCCTCCGTGAATTGGACGGCGGGTCGGTGTCACCCCATTCGCCAGGCAGCCGGGGAGTTCCTGCGTGCGCCCTCACCCCTTCCCCGACAGCTCCCTCGCGGCCAGCGCGATGTGGAACGGGTACAACTCGGCGCGCATGACGCCGCAGGCCACCGCCGGGTCCGCCGCCATGATGGCGCGCGCCTCCTCGTCCGACCCGGCGCGGAAGACGGCGATGCCGAAGGTGGTCTCGTCGTTCGTCTGGGTGCGGCCAACCAGGACCATCGTGCCCTCGGCAGTCAGGCGCTTCAGGTAGTCGAAGTGCGCCGCCACGGCAGCCGACTCCTCGGCGGTCGGCCCCTCCGTCAGCATCCCCAGGCGCGTCGGATGGACGACGTAGATGAACTCGTCAGGCATGGTGCTCCTCCTTGGTTCATAGCGCTCCAGCGCCGGCCGGATCCCTCGGTTCCTCGGGGTGACCGATGGCCGTGCGCGGCACCGAAGCGCGTCACCCCGGGCGGCGGCGCTACGCGCAAGGAGCCGTACCGAGGTCACCGTGGTTGTTTGAGCCCGCGTAGGCGGACTTGGTGCCGTTCGCAAGGCGCGAGTTCATTCGCCGGCCGCCCAGGCTGCCTCTCTTGACTCCGCCCACCCCCTGGAGTACTATGTGGTAACGTTACCACATCCCCAGTCCGTGAGGTGAATCCAGCCATGACCCGCGCTCAGTCAGGCATCGCAGTGGCCGCCGTCTCGGTGGCGCTCGGCGCGTCGCAGGCTTCGGCGCAGACGCCGCGGTACGACGCCAACGCTACGCCCCAGGAGGTCGAAGTCGCGCCCGGGCCGTTCGAGCCGACGTACGAGTCCTTCGCCAAGGGCTACAAGTGCCCGAAGTGGTTCCGCGACTACAAGCTGGGCATCTGGGCGCACTGGGGCCCGCAGGCGGTGCCGATGGCCGGCGACTGGTATGCCCGCAACATGTACATCCAGGGCAGCGGGCAGTACGAGGACCACCTGAAGAACTACGGCCACCCGACGAAGAGCGGCTGGAAGGACGTGGTGCCGCTCTGGAAAGCCGAGAAGTGGGACCCGGAACGCCTGATGGCCCTCTACAAGAAGGCCGGCGCCAAGTACTTCGTCAGCATGGGCGTCCACCACGACAACTTCGACGACTGGAACTCGAAGTACAACCCGTGGAACGCCGTGATGGTGGGGCCGCACCGCGACGTAGTGGGCGCTTGGCAGAAGGCGGCGAAGAAGCAGCGGATGAAGTTCGGCGTGTCGGAGCACCTCGGCGCCAGCTTCACCTGGTACCAGGTCGCGCACGGTTCCGACAAGGAGGGCCCGCTCGCCGGGGTGCCCTACGACGGGGCCGACGAGAAGAACTGGAGCCTGTACCACTTCCCCGCGCAGCCCGGCGACACCGACTGGTACAGCAAGGACCCGCGCTGGCACGTGGAGTGGTTCAACCGCATCAGAGACCTCGTCGACACGTACCAGCCGGACCTGCTCTACACGGATGGCGGCGTCCCATTCGGCAACGAGGTGGGCCGCAGCCTCATCGCGCACCTCTACAACACGAGCGCCGAACGCCACGGCGGCAAGGTCGAGGCGGTCTACACGTGCAAGCAGCAGTCCAAGGGCATGTGGATCGAGGACCTGGAGCGCGGCGTGATGTCCGGCATCCGCCCCGACCCGTGGCAGACGGACACCTCCATCGGCGACTGGTTCTACAACCGCAACTGGAAGTACCGCGGCGCCGACTGGGTGATCCACATGCTGGTGGACATCGTGAGCAAGAACGGCAACCTGCTGATCAACGTGGTGCAGCGCCCCGATGGCAGCCTGGACCCCGAGGCGGAGCAGGTGCTGGCCGACATGGCGAAGTGGATCGCCATCAACGGCGAGGGCATCTACGGGACGCGGCCCTGGCTGGTCCACGGCGAGGGACCGGTGCGCGCGAAGGGCGGCCACTTCGCTGAGGACTTCGCCTATGGCGCGAAGGACATCCGCTTCACGTCCAAGGGCACGCGTACGCTCTACGTCAGCGCGCTGGGCTGGCCCGAGGACGGCAGCCTGACGATCCGCTCGCTGGCGAAGCTGCCCGGCGTCACGGGGCACATCGACCGCGTCGCGCTCCTCGGCAGCAAGGAGCCGGTGACGTGGACGCACGACGCCGAGGGCCTGCACCTCCGCCTGACCGGCCCGAAGCCCTGCGACTACGCCATCATGCTGAAGGTGACGGGCAGCAAGCTGCGCGGCTTCAAGCCGGAGCTAGCCGCGCCGCAGATGGCGGCCGTCGAGCCCGGCCCGGACGGCGGCTTCCGCCTGGAGCCGGACGACGCCGACCTGCATGGCAACCTGAAGGCCGAGGCCCAGGGCGGCGAGCCGAACATCGGCTTCTGGGACAGCGCGGATGACAGCGCCACGTGGAAGCTCGACGTGAAGGCGCCGGGCCATTACCGCATCGTCGCGAGCTGCGCCACGGTCCACGGCGAGACGCCGATGGTGATCGACGCGGGGGGCCACAAGGTCGAGGGCAAGGTGCCGACCACCGGTGGGTGGGACAAGTTCGCCGAGGTGGAGTTCGGCACGGTGGAGCTGAAGCAGGCCGGCCCCGTCGCGCTCACGGTGAAGCCCCGCGACGCGCAGAGCTGGCACGCGATCAACCTGCGCTGGGTGCGGCTCATCCGGGCGTAGGGCTGCCGCGGGCGGTACGCGCCGGGGCCGGTGTCGCGTTGGCGATGCCGGCCCCGGGCTACTCGGACTTCTTGCCGCCGAGGAACCCGCCGATCGCGCCCACGCAGATCAGCGCCACCGACTTGAGCACATCGGACAGCGCCGGGCTTGGGTTCCACGCGAGAAGCGGCAGCGCGACCAGGATCAGCGCCACCGCGGAGCCGGCGAACAGCCTCTCCATCCAGCGCTTCTGCTCGACCTTGAGCCGCTCCATTTCGCGGTCGTGCTCAGCCTTCGCCGTCGGCTTGATGTCGACGCTGCGCTCGCTGACGGCACCTACGCGCCGGAACGTGGCCGTCACGGTCTCCGCGTCAGTTACCTCCGGCTCGACCGTGGCCGCTACCCGAAACGCTGCCACCAACGCGGCTTGCGGATCGGTACCTGTTAGCTGGCAGTACTGCTGGATGAGCAGCACATCATCCAGAGTCAGCCGTGGTCTGTCGTCGCCCGTCGCTTCTGAGTCGTGTGTTGGAGCAGGCAATGTGCTTCTCCACTGCGACTGAGGTTGGCAGCTTGGCTACTACTCATGCGACGCTGTTAGGAGTCGATACCCCCGACTCCTCCCACCGCGACCGACGGAGTCAGCGATGGCTCACTCGATGATGAGCCTGGCCGTCACCTTGCCGCTGCCGTCGATCAGCGCCGGCGATTCCTGCTGCTGCTTGGCATCGACGACGACCTTCATCAGCGCCAACGCGCGGCGCAGAACTTGCGCCCTCGTCGAGCCCGTCGCCCGAGCGACATCGTCGAGTACCTGCTTCATCTGCGGCGTCAGGTCCAGGCTCAAGCGGACGGTGCTCGGCGCGCCGGGTTCCCCGTTGCGGCTGGCGGGCGCCTCCATGTCGACACTTGCGGTCACTGGCATCGCACTACCTCTCTCGAATGCTCGCGGCTCGCCGCGTCGGAGCCGCACTCGTCCAGACCCAGCATACCAGATCTGTGCATTTTGTGCACAGATTTTCCACATCGCTCGGCCGGCCGGACACGGGATCGGCGCGGTCCACCTGTTGGGGTTGACATCATCGCCGTGTCGGGGCAGAATCCAGGCAGGATCGCCGGGTCAGTCACGCTCCATCGAGGAGGTCACGGAATGGCACTGCACCGAACACGCCTACGCGTTGCCGCGCTCTTCACCTTCATGCTCTTCGCCGCCGCGTCGTGGGCGGGCGAGGTCGATGTCGCGAAGCACGGGAAGCGCCTGACGCTGGGCACCGGCGACAGCGCGGTCACCGTGCTCTACCTGAAGGGCACGCCCTACGAGATGGGCTATGCGCACGGGGCCCTCTGCAAGGACGAGGTGCGCTACCTGGCGCAGGGCGTCAGCAGGCTGATGATCCTCGGCATGGGCACCACCCAGGCGAAGGTCGACGCCGTCTGGGCGGGCTACGAGAAGCACCTGCGGCCCGAGTACCTGGAGGAGCTGCGCGGGCTGGCGGACGGCGCCGGGCTGGACATCAAGGACGTGCAGCGCTTCCACGCCATCCCGGACATCTCCGAGTGGCACTGCACCTTCTTCGCCGCCGCATCCGGCACCGCAGCGAAGGGCGGCCTCGTGCAGATCCGCGCGCTGGACTACGAGACCGAGGCCGGCATCCAGAAGTACCCCGCGCTCATCGTCGAGAAGCCGGAGAAGGGCGTGCCGTTCGTCAACGTGGGCTGGCTGGGCCACTGCGGCCTGGTGACCGGGATGAACGCGTCGGGCATCGCCATGTCCGAGATCGGCGACGACTGGGACCAGGGCAACGACAGCTTCGACGGCCGCCCGCTCAACTACGCCATGCGCGACGCGGTGCAGTTCGGCAAGACCATCGACGAAGCGGTCAGCCTGGTGAAGGACGGGCCGCGCACCACCTCGCTGCTCTACTGCCTCTCCTCCGGCAAGGAGAACCAGGTGCGCGCCCTGCAGACCAGCCGCGCCCAGTGCAAGGTCTACACGTCCGACAACCTGCCCTTCTCCACGAAGCCCGGCCTCGTCTACCTGTCGATGGGCGTCGACAGCGGCTGGAACAAGAAGGTCGGCGACTGGTTGCTGAAGGCGTACGGCACGATCACGCCGGAGGCGGCGCAAAGGCTGATGAAGGAGCTGAAGACCGGCAGCCTGCACGCGGTGGTCTTCCGCCCCGGCCTGTCGGAGTTGTGGGTGGCGAACGCGACGAGCAGCGCCATGGCCTACGACCGCCCGTACAACCACTTCAGCCTCAAGGCGGCCCTCGCGGACCCGTTCTTCCGGAAGTAGGGCGCCATCGCCAGCGGGGTGGGTCCCGGGTTGAAACCCGGGCCTGCCGGGCGCGAAGTCCCCTGCGGGGACTGACCGTCTGCGTTGGCACACGCCCAACCCCGCAGGGGTCTCGCTCGGAGCCAGACCGCCATCTTAACGGCGGGCCGCTCGCGGGTGCCGACGCGATGCCGCACGCCCGGTCTGCGCGGGTTG
>CAZFLM010000014.1:0-16825 GCA_964519955.1 uncultured Chthonomonadaceae bacterium
AGGTCCCCTCCTGCTCGATGGGGTTCTGGGTGGCGAGCACGCAGAACGGCTCGTGCAGGGGATGCCTCTGCCCCGCGACGGTCACGGCATGCTCCTGCATCGCCTCGAGCATGGCGGACTGGGTCTTGGGCGTGGCGCGGTTGATCTCGTCGGCGAGCACGATGTTGGCGAACACCGGCCCGGCCTGGAAGCGGAACTCACGCCCCCCGGACGGCGCCTCCGTCAGGATGTTCGTGCCCGAGATGTCGGCCGGCATTAGGTCCGGGGTGAACTGGATGCGCGAGAAGCGCAGGTCGACGGCGCGGCTGAGCGTGCGCACCAGCAGCGTCTTACCGAGTCCCGGCACCCCCTCCAGCAGCGCGTGGCCGTCGGCGAGGAGGCAGGTCAGCACCCCGTCGATGATGGGGTCCTGGCCCACGATGACCTTGTGGATCTGCGCCTTGACGCGCGCGTAGCTATCGCGGAATGCGGCTGCCTGCTGCTCCATGTCGGCTGGTGTGTTCGCCACGTTCAGTTCCCCCGTCCCTCAATGTTACAGCGGCGGCGACGGAGCGCCGCCCTCCAGTGGCCGGCCGCTTGCCCCGTCACAGCGAGCGCCGCCACACCGATACCGGGATTACCGGATTGCGTCGAAGTAGTCCTTCACCTGCTTCCGGTATGGCGCCGGGATGTTCTCCTTGCCGAGCGCCCCCTCGGAGGCCCGCCGGGTCGTCGCGCTCGCCTCGTAGTACGGCGTGGCACTCGACGCGCCCTTGTCCGGATCGCCGAGGGTCGTGATCGTGGCGATCGGCGCGTTCGTCTTGCCGCGCTGGCCGTTCACCTTCGCGTTCGGCGTCTTCGCGGCGATCTTCATGTTCCGATCGGTCGCGCGGTTCGGCAGGTAGGCGAACCCGGCGCCCTTCCCGCCCTTGCGCGGGTCCGGCTTCACGAGCGCCAGCCCGCGGCCGTCCTTGCCGGCGCCGAAGTCCAGCTTGGCTGCTTTCATGGCCGCTATGAGGGCCGCTAGGGACTCCGCATCCAGCGAAGCCATGCCGCAGGACATTCAAGTGCCGCCCGCCTGGCGCAGCGACTGGATGATCCGCTTGATCTGCTCCGGCGTGAGGTGCATCTGCTTGAGCTGCTTGGCGATCTCGTCGAACTGCTTGGAGAGCTTGTCGAGCTTGGTGCCCTTGAGCGCCTCGCCCAGCTTCCGCAACTGCTCGGCCAGCTCCTTCATCTCATTGCCCGTCAAGCCGCCCTGCTGCATCTGGTCGGCGAGTTGCTGGAGCGCGTCGTTCTGCGCCTGGGGATCGTTCTTCGCCAGACCGTCCATGAACTTGCGCAGCGCGTCCTGCGCGTTCTTCATCGCGTCGGACTGCTTCTTGTCGGCGCCTTCCTGCTGCTTGCCGGCCTTCGCATCGCCCTTCTTGGCGGCCTGCTTGCCCATCTCCGCCTGGCGAGCGGCCTGCATCGCGTCCATCGACTTCTTGGCGTCGGCGGCAGCCTGCTCCAGGGACTTCTTGTCGCGCGGCGCATTGGCGAGGGCGAGCTTGCGGTGCTGCTCCTCCATCGCCTTCGTCACCTTGTTCATCTTGACCAGCGCATCCTTCTTGCTGAGACGCGCCTCCTTCATCTCCTTCGCAAGCTTGCGGGCCGCCTTCGCTGCCTTGGCGGTCTCGGGCAGCGCCTTCTCCCCGGCGGTCTTCTCGGCCTCCTTGGCGATCCGCTCGACGCGCAGGGCGTTCCGCTTCACCTGCTCAGCCTCGTTCTTCTGCTTGGTCGACCAGAAGAGCGGGATCGACGGTGCGAACAGCAGCCCGACCAACCCGAGGGCCAGCACGGAAAGGGCGACGGTCTCGCGCGTGAGCCGCATCGGGTAGAGGCGGCGGATGTCCAGGGCGCCGGCGGCTCGGCTCGCGTCGGCGAGCTGCGGCTCCTGGAACACGCCGGCGCCGCCGGCGGCCTGCAGCTCCAGCGCCGTGGCCAGACGGTCGCGCGCTCCGGCTCGGGCGTCTGCCGAGCGAGCGACGTCCATCGGCGTGAACCGCCGGAGCGCGCCGATGGCCAGCCCGACCGCGAACGCCGCCGGCAGGAGCGCCCCGAAGACGCTCGGCTCGGGCTCGCCCAGCCACCGCAGGCGGGCGCAAGCGAGCCACACCACGCACGCCAGCGACGCCGCCACGAGCGCACGCACGCCCCATCGGCACATCAGCACGATGCGGATGCGGCGTCCCGTTTGGGTCAGGCGACGGTTCAGGGTCATCTCAGGTGTCATGGCTTACCCCAAACACACACCTATACCGTCGCGGCCAGGTCGTCGTGTTCCGCGGTTCGGCGGCTCGCGACGGAAGCGACAAGTGGCAGCGCGACCAGAATGCAGAGCCCGGCGATCATGGCGTATGCGACCGATGTCACCATCCAGATCGGCACGCCCTCCGCCGCGAGGGGCACCTTGTCCAGCGCCTGGTCGGGCGGCTCGGACAACTGCAGTATGCCGATGACCGGGTTCAGGTAGTAGAGGTTGATGGTCATCCCCGGCGGCCGGTGCTCGTAGTCGGACGCCCATGCCGCGTGGGAGAGCGCGGGCGCCACCACGATCGTGAGAAGGACGGCGACCATCAGCGCGAGCGATGCCCAGCGGCTGCGCACCACGACCGAGATCAACAGGCCGAGCGACCACAGGCCGACGACAGTCGCGACCAGCGTGATGCAGACCGGCAAGAAGCCGCCGCGGGGCGCCTGCGGCGCCTGTGGCTTCGCGGCGGGCGGCGTGCCTGCGAAGCCTGGCGGGTAGGACGTGGACGGCGGCGGGGCAGTCGGGACCGTGAACGCTGCCGAGGCGCCGGTCGTGCCGGAGCCAATGGCCATCGCCTGCCCGGTCAGCACGAAGCTGAGGGCGTACAGGCCGATGACGGCGCCGAGGAGGCAGAGCATGTAGGGCAGCGCGCTGTTGAGGCGGCCCCGCATCATGCCGCGCGGCGTCCAGCCCCGAGCGAGGTAGGCGCCGAACTGGCGCGCTTCGGCGGGCCGCAGTTCGCCCGTGCAGAAGACGCACGCCGCGAACAGCAGCAGCAGCACCGGGTAGGTCAGGACCGGCAGCGACGACGTGAGCCCCGGCATCCAGGCGGAGAGCGAGATCCTGCCGGTGGCCGTCGAGAACCAGCCGCCGAACAGGAAGAAGCACTGCTGCACCACGAATGCCGCGACGAGCGTGCGCACGACCCCGGCCCGCCGCTCCGGGAACGTCTCGAGCCGCGCAGTGGCCACCGCGGCGAGGATGAGCCCCAGGAGCGCGTAGGTCAGCACAGGCGCGAGCCACACCGGGATCTGCACGCCGAAGCACAGGACGGGCCCCCAAAAGCCGTTCATGCTCGACGAGCTGACGACCGACGTGGCGGGAATGCCGAAGAGGCCTGCGACGTAGAGCGCGCTGAGGCCCGCCCCGGTCACCGCGGTGCCCGGCGAGCCGCCGGCGAAGAGCCCCGACGCTCCGAGGCCCAGGGCGAGCATCAGCAGGAGCGGCGGGCCTAGCAGCGTACCGTAGGTCATGATCACGGCCGCCGCCGTCGTCTTCGCCACGGACGACCACGCGAGGCCCAGCGAGCCGGCGATGAATGCCCCGGCCAGGAGCAGCGCGTAGGCGTTGGCGACCTGCTCCGGCGAGACGCCGCCCAGCAGGAAGCAGATCGACGTGAGGGGCAGCGACGAGACGAGCAGCAGCGCGATGAAGCTCACGGCCGAGAAGAGCTTGCCGGCGATGATGGACCCGCGGGACATCCGCGTCATCGTCAGCATCTCCATCGTCCGCTGCTCACGCTCGATGGTGATGGCGCCCGACGTGATGGCCGGGGTGATGAACGCGACGAGGAAGCCCTGGACCCCGGCGATGGCCCAGAAGAAGGTCTGGCCGATCTTCGAGCCGGTGGCCATGCCGCCCGAGCGGCTCACCTCGCTCCACCACTGCACGTACATCAGGAACAGAATGAACGACAGGAACGCGAGGTAGCCCGTGAGGATCCAGTAGGCGCGGGCGCCGCGCATGCGCGTGCGCAGCTCCTTGACGAGCACCGGGTTGTCGGTCAGCGAGGCGACGAGTCTCATGGTTGGCTTCCGCTACGACACGATGCCCTTGGTCACCTTCATGAAGATGTCCTCGAGGTCGGTAGCCTGGGTCGCGAAGGACAGCACCTTCACGTCCGCCCCCACCAGCGCGTTGAGGATCCGCCACTCCTGGTTCGGAGCGCCCACGTAGGCCACCTGGAGATGGCTGTCGACCAGCTTCACCTCGGCCACGTCGCCCAGTTCGGTCAGGACCTGCATGGCGCGGCTGACGGCTGGCGACGGCGCGGGCGGGCCGCCGTTGGTGTGCGCCTCCTCGCCCAGGAGCGACGCGGAGACAGGCTCGGCGGGCGCATCCGGGTCGTAGACGCGCACTTCGAGCGTGTGGTGCCCGGCCACCTGGCGGACGATCTCGCTGACGTCGCCCGCGACGATCATCTCGCCCTTCTCGATGATGCCGATCTTGTTGCAGAAGTCGGCCAACTCGGGCAGGATGTGCGAGGACACGATGATCGTCTTGCCCATCGCGCGCAGCTCCTTGAGCAGCTCCTTGATCTCGATGCGCGCGCGCGGATCGAGGCCGGAAGCCGGCTCGTCGAGCAGCAGGACCTTGGGGTCGTGGACAAGGGTCTTGGCGAGGCACAGGCGCTGCTTCATGCCGCGCGAGAGGGACTCGACGTAGGCGTCCTTCTTCACCGAGAGGTCGGTCAGGGCCAGCACGTCGTCGATGATGCCCGGGCGCTTCGGTTTCGGGATGCGGTAGGCGGCGGCGAAGAAGTCCAGGTACTCCCAGACCTTGATGTCGTCGTACACGCCGAAGAAGTCCGGCATATAGCCGACGACAGCCCTGACCTTCTCCGGATCGCGCACCACGTCGATGCCGTCGATGCGCGCCGAGCCGGCGGTGGGCGTCAGCAGCGTGGCCAGCATCTTGATGGTGGTGGTCTTCCCCGCCCCGTTGGGGCCGATGAAGCCGAAGATGTCGCCGGCGTCGAGCGTCAGCGACAGGTCCCGCACCGCCACCAGCTCGCGGTACTGCTTGCGGAGGTGGCTAATCTCAATCATCGCTGCCATCGAAGGCAAGCTCCTCACAGGGCGTACAACGGACGGGCACGGGCGCCTATGGCACCACGGCACTCCGTGCTAATCGGCGGCAAACGCTCGGAAGCGCCGGATCATCCGCCACATCAGGAACAGCGTGAGCGCCGAGAAGACCACGACGCTCCAGACGATGGCCGGCACCGCCATCATGTCATCCTTCGGCTCGAGCACGCCCATCATCGAGCGGATGGGGTTCAGCCACCAGATGGGAGACTCCACCCAGCCCGTGCGGTCGGCGATGGAGAAGACCGCGTTCAGCAGCGTCGTGCCGATGGTCAGGGCAAAGAGCACGAGGTAGGACATGGTCATGGCGGCCGCGCTTTTGCGGAAGGCCCAGGACATGAACAGGCCGGACGTGCCGAGGAACAGGATCCACACGGCGAACAGCAGATAGGCCAACAGGAACTGGCCCAGCGGGATGTCGGAACTGGCCAGGCAGATCAACTGGAACGGGATGAAGACGGCCACCAGCGCCAGCACGGGCACGAGGCGCGCGGCGAGCTTCCCGTAGAGGATCTCCGCGGGCCTCAGGAGCGTGAACAGCATCATCTCCCACGTCTGCTGCTCCTTCTCCTGGGTGATGGCGTTCGCGGCGAGCGCCGGGCTGAGCAACCAGATCAGGATCGACTGGACCACGATCGACACGACCCAGCAGTCCTTGGCCGCATGGGTTCCGGGGTTCCGGATCATATACCCGAGCGCCTCGTAGTAGCACCAGAGGACGAAGGCGCCGACGATGCAGGCGACCGCGATCTTGACGCCGCGCGACTGCCGCGCGCGCATCTTCGTCTTGATCTCCTTGATGAAGACCGGGTTTTCCAGGAAGGACATGTCCGCGCCGCCCTACCTCTTCTTCGCTTGCTGGAGCTGTTGGAGGGCCGCCTGCGCCCTGGCGCCCCAGGTGTCGCCCGATCGAGCGGCGATCTGCAACTGAGCGACGGCTTCCTGCTTGCGCCCGAGCTTGGCCAGGGTCTCACCGTACTTCTCGTGCGTTTCGGGGTTCGCCTGGCCGCCCGGCAACTGCAGCGCCTTCTTGTAGAACACGGCTGCCTGCTTGTAGCTGCCCTTCCGCTGGTACATCTCGGCGAGCGTGTCTGTGATGTTCGCGTCGGTCGGGGCGAGGCGCACGGCCCTCTTGGCCGTCTGCAGCGCCAGGTCCAACTGGCCCGAGTTCGCAAGCCGGTAGGCCTCCGCATTCAGAGACGAAGCCTGGGCGTAGTTCGGGCCGCTCATCATCGAGCCACCGTAGTAGACTCGCCCGCCCGGCCCCATTGCCACCCCATTCGGGGGCGCCGCCTGGGCGCTCGAGGGCAGCGGCGGGGCAGGCGCGAATGCCGTGAGCTTCGCACCTCCCGGCGGCAGATGGACGACGACCAGGCTCGCGCCCTGGATGACCGGCTTGTCGCCCGCCAGGCCTATCCCGGCGAGGTTGTCACGCGTCCAACCCAGCAGCACCATGGGCACGTTGCCGGCCGTCGATGCCCCGGACTGATTGAGCGCCGCCGACATCGCCAGACTGATGGCGGTCTCGGACCCGGGCTTGCCTGGGAGCGCGCCAACTTGCAGGCTCGGCTGGCTCCACGGCGCCGGGTCCGCGGGAAGCGTGGCGGTCTTCGATGCGCCGACGGGCAGGCTACCCACGTTCACGCGCGCGCTGCCGGCGACGACCAAGCACTCCTCCAGGGCATGCCGCGTGTTGTTCGTGATGTCGACCTCGATCGCGCTGGCCGTGCGCGTGGTAGTGGCCTCGATCCGGCCGCCGAGGTCCGCGCGCGCGCTGAAGCCGAACGTCCGGTGGTCCCACATGTTGACGAGCGCGCCGTCGATCACGGTGCGGTCGCCGCGCGAGACCGCCAGGTCGGGGTTGTCCTGCATGCCGCCGAGGTAGTCCGTTACCTCCTCGGCGGTCGCCTCGGGATCGGCCACGGCCACGTTGTAGCGGCGCTGCGCGGGCGAGAAGAGCGTGGCGACCGAGTAGCTCGCGAACCGGTCCGCGTTGGCGGCGCCCTCCACGACGGTCGCGTGGCGGAGGAAGAGCGTGGCGCCCTTCAGGCTGTAGCCGACGCCATACGCGCCCACCGTGAACGCGCCGATGATGGCCGGCGCCGTGATCCAGGCCAGCTCCTTCTTGTCCCACTTGCGCAGCAGCAGATAGTTGACCGGCACGAGCAGGACGATGTAGAGGAGCAGGAAGAACCCGATGAACGCGAAGCCGGGCGCCTCGGTGGCTTCCTTGCCGGCCAGCGCGTCCACGAGGCCTCGGCCGGTCTCATAGCCGCCGTAGTACCCGTGCCTGTAGTCCCTGTCACCGGCGGCAGCCAGCACGGATCGCACCCGGTAGTCGCCTGCCGCGTAGGACAGCACCTGACGCCAGAGCGCCGGCTGGCCGCCCCAGGAACGCATGTCGCGCGCCAGAAGATCGAAGGTGGTGAAGAAGACGAAGCCCTGCCCCAGGCGGCCGGCCACGACGAGCGGAGTGGCGGACGAGCCCGCCAGCACCACGGCGCCCGGGCGCAGCGCACCGGTCGTGATCGGGATCGGTCCGCCCGGCCCCGGCATATGGTAGGCGCCGGCAAGCTCCCCGAGCCCCTGCACAGTGCGGACGCCCGCGGGCGCCATCGGCAGGATGTCGGCCAGCTCCTTGCGCCGGAGCCGCGGCAGGTCCGGGCCGCCGCTCACGACGAGCGTGCCTCCGTCCTGCACCCAGCCGGTCAGCGCGTCCCACTGCCTGTCGGTCAGGGCGTCGAGGGGCATGTCGCCCAGTACAACGACATCGGCGGCATCGTAGCCGTGGTAGGTGTCGGGCAGGACGCCGGGCCGAGGATAGACGACGCGCGGGGCGTGGGGCACGGCTCGGTTGCCGCTCGACGGGTAGTTCCACTGGTTGCGGTACTGATCCGCAGGCACGCCGCGATGGCCATAGCCCATGTCGCGTCCGGCGATCGCGTAGAGGCCGCTCTGGTCCTGGGTGAGCACGATGATGGCCGCCTGGTCGTCGGAGACGGTCAGGAGTCCCTCGACCTTCTTCTGGGCCACGGTGCGGCCGTCGGCCACAACTCGCACGATCGTCTCGGCGGAGGGATCGCCGGGCCAGTCGAGGAGGAGGGTGGCGGTCTGGTCGATGGCGGCGCCGGAGAAGCGGAAGGGCATCGACGCGGAGCGGACCCCCGTGCGCATCCGCGAGGCAACCTCGATCCGGCCGGTAGAGGCGCGGTAGGTTCCGGTGACGCGGACGACGATGGGAGTGGCGGAGCCCTCGCGCCCGAAGCGCTCGATTCCAGGGCTGACCTGGAGCGCGACATCGGGGCGCGCGGGGGCGGCGAGCGACAGCAGGGCGCCCGCAAGCGCCAGGGGAGCGGCACAACGGAACCGGGCTCTCATCCGTCACGCGCCTCCGTCAGGGGTATCGGCCAACAGTGCGCAAGGCACGCGCGCTCGGCGCCGCGCCGGGTGAGGGATCGATCCGGCGCGGCGTCGCGAGGGAAGCAGCAGCGACCAGGACTACCCGGCGGCGGTCTCCAGTACTTCGTCGGGAATGTCGAAGTTGGAGAAGACTCGCTGGACGTCGTCGTGGTCCTCCAGCAGGTCCAGCAGACGGAGCATCTGCTGGGCTTCCTTCGCGTTGAGCTGTACCGTGTTGGCGGGCACCATGGTGATCTCGGAAGATGATGGCTTGATGCCTGCCTGTTCGAGTGCCTCCGCAACACGGGCCAGATTGCCGGGTTCGGTGTAGACCTCGAAGTTCTCTGGGTCGTCGCTCTGAACGTCCTCGGCCCCCGCGTCGAGCGCCGCTGCGAAGACGCTGTCCTCGTCGGTGATCGACTTGGGAATGGTGATGAGGCCCTGGGGCGCGCCGAACATCCACGCCACGGAGCCGCTCTCGCCGAGGTTGCCGCCGTTCTTGGTGAAGATACTACGGATATCCGCCACCGTGCGGTTTCGATTGTCGGTGGCTGTCTGCACGAGGACCGCCGCGCCGCCCGGGCCGTAGCCCTCGTACTGCAGCTCCTCAAAGATCGCGCCTTCGATCTCGCCGGTACCCCGCTGGATGGCGTTCTTGATCTTGTCCTGGGGCATCGAGTTCTCGCGGGCCTTCTGGACCGCGAGCCGCAAGCGCAGGTTGGCGTCCGGGTTCCCGCCGCCCGCCTTGGCCGCTACGATGATCTCGCGCGCTAGCTTGGTGAAGCGAGCGCCTCGCTCGGCGTCCTGCTTGCCCTTGCGCAGGCGGATGTTATGCCATTTGGAATGTCCGGACACGCGCGGTGACCCTCCTGTGGAAACGTGGGGCGGAACCCGTCCGCCGCCCACACCCCAGCGCTGTGTGGGGGCGAACCGACGAACCGGCTTCCAACAACCGCAGCATTATATCACTAGAGCCGCGCCGGGGTCAAACGGCTCGCGGTGGCACGAAACGTGCAGGCAAGAGTACGAGGGGCCTGTGCCCCAACTCCAAACGATGTGAGCACTGAATGAACCGAACGCATCTCGCCGCAGCCGTCGCCGTTCTCGCCCTCGCGTCCTTCGCCCGGCCGGCCGCCGCTCTCGTCCGCTTCGCCGTCATCAGCGACTACGGGGTCGACAACGCGCACGAGTTGGCGGTCAGCACCCTGGTGAAGAGCTGGAGCCCGGACTTCATCATCACCTGCGGGGACAACGACCAGTACTACGGCGCCGCGTCGACGTTCGACGCTGACGTGGGCAAGTACTACAGCGACTACATCCTGAACTACCACGGCTCCTACGGAACCGGCTCCGCGACGCAGCGCTTCTACCCGGTTCTCGGCAACCACGACTGGGCGACGGCGAGCGCCGCGGCGTACCTCGACTACTTCACGCTGCCTGGCAACGAGCGGTACTACGACTTCGTCCAGGGCGACGTGCGCTTCTTCGCGCTCGACAGCTATTCCGGCGAGCCGGATGGCAACACCGCAACGTCGGCGCAGGCCTTCTGGCTGAAGGAGCAGCTCGCGGCGTCCACTTCGGCCTGGAACGTGGTCTACTTCCACCACCCGGCCTACTCCAGCGGCATCCACGGGAGCAGTTCGTGGATGCAGTGGCCGCTGCGCGAGTGGGGCGCGTCGGTGGTCTTCAGCGGGCACGACCACGACTACGAGCGCCTGCTGATCGGCGGCCTCCCCTACTTCGTGGTCGGCACAGGCGGCGCCACGATGTACCCGTTCCTCACGTCCATCGACGGCAGCCGGTTCCGCTACTGGGGCGAGCACGGCGCGATGCTGGTCGAGGCCACGGACGACCGCATCGACTACTGGTTCTACAACACCGACGGCACGCTCATCGACAGCTATGGCAACATCCGCCTCGGCATCGCGGGCGTGCCCGAGCCGGGCGTGGCCCTCTGGGTCGGAGCGCTGGCGGCGGGCGGCCTCCTCCTCCGTCGGCGCGCGCGCACCAGTCGATAGTGACCGTGGCGCCCCTCCCGAGCATCGGCGCCCCGTATCGGCGTACAATGAGGGTGGCGCGCCGGGCATCCATGCGGCCGCCGACAAGGGGATAGGCGCGCGGTGAACGTGGACTTCGTGGTGATCGGCGGCGGCGTGATCGGGGTGCGAGTGGCCATCGAGCTGAAGCGGCGGCACCCGGGGCGCTCGGTCGCGCTGCTGGAGAAGGAGGAGGCGCTCGGGCTGCACGCGAGCGGGCGCAACAGCGGCGTGCTGCACGCGGGCTTCTACTACACCGCGGACAGCATGAAGGCGCGCTTCACGAAGAACGGCAACGCGGAGCTGCGGCAGTACTGCGAGGCGCACGGCCTGCGCATCAACCGGTGCGGCAAGCTCGTGGTGGCGCGGGACGCGAGCGACCTGGCCGGGCTGGACGAGCTGGAGCGGCGCGCGAAGCTGAACGGGGTCGAGCTGCAGCCCATCACGGCGGACGAGGCCCGCGGGATCGAGCCGCGCGCCAGGACGCACGAGCGCGCGCTGTGGTCGCCTACGACCGCGACCGTGGACCCGGCGGAGGTGATGCGCGCGTTCGGGCAGGAGGCCGCCGACCGGGGCGTCCAGGTGCTGACGGGCACGCACTACCTGGGGCGCCAGGGCTCCGCGCTGCGCACCTCGGCCGGGGCGATCTCGGCGGGCTTCGTGTTCAACTGCGCGGGGCTCTACGCCGACGCCGTGGCGCGCGACTTCGGCTTCTCCGAGGGCTACCGCATCCTCCCCTTCAAGGGCCTCTACCTCTACTCCTCGGAACCGGACGGCGCGTTCCGCACGAACGTCTACCCGGTGCCCGACCTGCGCAACCCGTTCCTCGGCGTCCACTACACGGTGACGGTAGACGGCCACGCGAAGATCGGCCCCACCGCCCTCCCCTGCTACTGGCGCGAGAACTACGTCGGCCTCGGCCGGTTCCGCGGGCGCGAGTTCGCGTCGGTGATCGGCACGGAGATGCAACTCATGCTGCGCGCCGGGTTCGACTTCCGCGGCATCGCCATCTCCGAGACGCGGAAGCGCTTCCGCCGCACGCTGGTCTCGCAGGCCGGCCGCCTCGCCACGAACGTGCGCCTGCAGGACTACACGCACTGGGGCAACCCCGGCATCCGCGCCCAGCTCCTCGACGTGAAGCGCCGCACGCTCGTGATGGACTTCGTGCTCCAGGGCGACGAGAAGTCCCTGCACGTGCTGAACGCGGTCTCCCCGGCCTTCACCTGCAGCATCCCCTTTGCGCGCCAGGTGGTCGCGACCGCGGGGGTGTAAAGGACGGCCTGTCCACCGATGCACGGAGATGAACGGGGATGACAGAACGGCGGGAACGCTGATGGGCGCGGATGGGCGCAGATCGCGGCCCGGCAAACGCGGACGGCATCGGCATCTGCCTACGCTCCTGGTCGTGCTCGCGCTGGTGCTGGTGCAGGCAGCGTGGCGGCTGGCTCCCGATCGGCACCGCATCGAACACGTCGCGACGCCGGTCGGGCCGATTCCCTCGCGGTCGGACCAGAGGTATGTGGTGCTGTCGGACCGGCTGGTGCTGCTCATTCCCTTCGGCGGGAGCTCCCAGAACGCCGTGCCGAGGCTGCTGGACGTGGCGACGGGCAAGTCGGAGCCCATGCCGCAGCTCCGCAAGTGGATCGGCGCACGAGGAACCCTCTCGCGCACCGAGCTACTGCTCTCGCCGACCGGCGAGTGGTACCTACACGTGCGGCGGGGCGGACCGGGCAGCCGTGCGACGCTCATCCACCGGAGCGGACGGCCGACGTACTCCTTCCCGAGCCGCGGGGAACACACCTACTCGGCCGCGTGGACAGCCGACGGCGCGGAGTGGGTCGAGTTTGTCGGGCAGGCCTTCATGGAACTGAACAACCAACCCGTGCAGGCATACGTTCACCGCACCGCGAGCCCGGATGCACGCGTCGGCCTGCGCGACATCGACTTACCACCGACCGTACACACCTATCCTGAAGCACTCGTGCCCCTGCCCGGCGGGCGCGTCGCGGGAACCGTTATCGACGGCGACTCCTTGGACTTGGTCACGTTCAGCGTCGGGTACGTCGGCGCGGCCACGCCATCTGGGCAACCTCCTCTGCCGGTTCCCGATATCAGCATCCCGCAGGCGCTGCAGGTCTCGCCGGACGGCAAGCACCTCGCGTGGCTCTGCTCAACCACCCCCAGGCGATCCGCGCTGACCGAGTTCATCGACAGGTGGCTGGCCTGGCTGCGGCCGGACGGCCCGAGCGGCTCGTCCATCTGGATCAGCGGTCTCGATGGCAGCGGGCTACACGAGGTGGTGTCCACCCCATCGCCCATCAACGACTTCGCCTGGTGCGCGGACGGGAAGAGACTGTGGGTCGTCTACCGGAAAGCGCTGTGGACGGTGCCGACCGACTAGCCCGCAACCATCTCCCGCACCCGCGGGTTGGCATCGTACGGCGCTTCCTCCAGGAACCACGCAGGAAGCGTGCCGCGCGCCTGCAGTAGTTCGGCGGACCATAGCCGGCAGTTGGAGCACGGGCCGACCTCCATCAGGGTGGCGAGCGGCGCGGAAAGGTCGGCGTCCGGGTTGGCCTCCGCCACATCCCGCAGCCAGCCACCCGCGCGGTGCACCTCCCATTGGCCGATATCGCGGCGCAGCAGCCCCTCGATGTAGGCGTCGTCGCCCTCGCGCAGGTTGTGCTTGAGCAGCAGCACGGCCTCCGGGCAGCGTTCGGGGTCGCAGTCCAGCTCCATGGCGAACTCGCGGACGGCCGGGTGGGCCACGTTGCCGAGCGCCCGCGTGGCCCACCACCACGTATCGCGGTCAGGGTGGCGTGCCAGCTCGATCAGTGGCGCAGGATCGCCGGGGAAGGCGCGCATCGTGAAGATACCGACGTACGCGTCGCGTTGTTTGGGCTCCATCGGCAGCAGTAGGTCGGCGGCTGCGCGGCTAAGATCGTCCTCACTTGCCCGCCTCCCCCAGTGCCCCATTCGCATCGGGTAGCACCACTTGTCACCCGCAAGGATGCGTCGGCGCAACTCGTCGTACGGGGGCATCTGGACGCGGCTGTATGCGCCCCGCCGTTCGGCGCAGCGCGCCTCCTCCTCACGCACCGCGACCAGCATCGGCCGGAGCCACTCGTGCTCCTCCGCGGCCGCCTCGACCTGCGCCCACGCCTGCTCCTTGCCGACGCGCTCGCCCAGGTGGTCGATCCACCATCCGAGCTGCCAGATCTCCTCGGCCGCGTCAGGAAGGACCCGGAGGCGATCTGCCGCAACGAGCAGGCCCGCCAACCCGTCGAGGAGCACAATATCGTCCGCGTACTCCAGCGTGCCTTCGTCCGCAAGGCGGTGGAAGTGACGATAGAGCGCGTCCCGCGCTTCGCTGTCGCCAGTCTGCGCGAATCGGCGGCAGAGGCCCATCAGGTGCTCTGCGTCGCGCTTCTCCGGGTCGCCATCCGCTCCTTGGAGCACAGCATCGCGGTAGGCCGCGGTGTCGCCGGCCGCCTCGAGCAGCTCGAATACGTAGTCGACGCGCGAGCCCTCGCATTGGCCGTCGTAGCGCAGGTCGTGCAGGCTGGCGTGCAAGAGCCCCTCGCGGCACGCCGCCGCGCCGTGCTCCCGCAGCATCAGCATTGCGCGGCCGCGGCCCTGGCGTAGAACACCCAGAAACCCATCCTCGTTCATCCACCTACCCTCGCTCGCGGCACACCGCCCCCCGGGTTGACGTCTCCTGCTCGGTCTGATAGACTGCCGCGGACGCAATCATCTCACGCCGCGACTGGAGGACCACATGCGCCCAGCCCTGCTGCTTGCCCTGTCGGTCATGCTACTGACTGCGTGCTCCCGAAAGCCCTCGGTTCCAACCGCCCGGGAACTCTTCGAACAAGAGATGCACCAGCGCCACATCGCCTACGCCGGCCCGGCTGCGGACGGTCGATATGAGGTCAAAGTAGCCGGCACCAAGCTCACCGTCGCGCTGGACAACGTCGGCCGCGAGTACGAGCGCGAGCACGACCCGAAGATCATCTCGGGCTTCGTCGACTCGATCGCAACCATCAGGCCCGCGGCGCCCTGGAAGCAGGCGCGCCACTGGCTCTACTGGAAGGCCCAGCCGTCCGACTTCCAGATCGGCGATGCCGTGCACAGGCCGGTGACCGGCACGATCATCCTGGCGCTGACGGTCGACGACCCCGGCTCGCCTCAGATCGTCTACGTCACACCCGACATGCTCAAGACGTGGGGCACGACCCGCGCCGAAGCCGGGGCACTGGCCAGCCAGAACATGGACAAGCTGCTGGCCGGGAAGACCCCCGAGCTGATGGACGTCGACGGGCGCACGGTCGGCGTGATCCCCGTCGATTCCGTCTACCACGCTTCGCTTGTCTTCGCGCCAGGGTTCAAGCGCTTCATCACGAGGAAGCTGCAGTGGCCCGTACTGGTCGCCCTGCCCTGCCGCGACTTCGCCCTCATCATCTCCGAGAAGGACCAGGCGCTGCTCAAGCGGCTCGCGCCCGTCGTCGGGAAGCAGTACCGCGAGTCCGGCTACCAGATCAGCACTGAGATCCTCCGCATCAGCGACTCGGGCATCAAGGCCATCGGCAAGGTATCCGAATAGCCTCTCCTCCGCTCAACCGCCGACATCCATCGCGAGTTCCCGTAACCGCCCTAGCTCCCGACCCGTCCAACTGACTGAACGTACGGTTCTCTATCGGACGGGCCCGCTCGCGTGCTCGGTCGCGGGCTGCAGATAGACGACCGCACGTCCGATAGATTCACCGATGCAGGGGCCGCGCCCCCAAGGATGGGGCACGCTACCATAGGAGCGCCCAGTGCTGAGTACCTTCTGTGCCCTCGCCGTACTCGCCGCGCCGCCTGCCGACGCCGACCGGGTCCTCGTCATCCGGAATGCGAGCAGCCCAACCTCGATCCACGTCGCAGACTACTACACCCGCCAGCGCGGCGCGCACAACGTCCTCGCGGTGAAGTGCGCCGATGCCGCCGCCAACGCTGGGGCCGAGACGATCCCCTACGCCGAGTTCAAGGAGCAGATCGAGGCTCCGCTCCGCGCGTACCTGGCCGCGCACACGGGCGTCGACTTCATCGTCATGACGAAGGGCGTGCCCATCCGCATCGACGGCGCACCGGGCGTCGGCATGAACAGCAGCCGCCCGTCGGTGGACAGCTTCATTGCTGCGCTCGACTACGACAAGCTGCTCGCCACGACACGCCTCTCGGTGAGCGACAGCGGGTTCACGGGCACGGCCTACGCCAACCGGTACTGGCGCCAAAGCGAGCCCTTCTCTCACGCGAAGTTCGGCGGCTACCTCGTGACGCGCCTCGACGGCTACACGGAGGCGGACGCGATCGCGCTGGTGGACCGCGCGCTCGCCTCGGAGAAGGACGCGAGGCCGGGCAAGGTGCTCCTCGACACCTGCCCCGACTTCGGGTACGCCGATCCGGCCGTGCAGCCCGCCCCGATCCTGGCGCCGGGCACGGTGAACAACCTGCGCATCGTCAACGAGCTGAGCTTCGATGCGTACAACGCCGACATGGTGAAGGCGGCCGGCATGCTGCTGGACAAGGGGCGCGAGGTGGAGCTAGACAAGGACGCCGCATTCGTCGGCACGCGCACGGGGCTGGCGGGGTACGTATCGTGGGGCAGCAACGACCGCCACTTCGACGCGGCGGCCTATCGCAGCCTGAGGTTCGCGCCGGGCGCCCTGGCGGAAACGGCGGTCTCGACGAGCGCCCGTACGTTCCACGCGACGACCGGCGGGCAGTCGCTCATCGCAGACCTGGTGGCACAGGGCGTGACGGGGGTGAAGGGCTACACCGACGAGCCGCTCCTGCAGGCCGTGGCGTCGCCGACCATCCTCTTCGAGCGCTACTCGTCCGGCGCCACCCTGGCCGAGAGCTACTACGCGGCCTCGCGCTTCGTCGGCTGGGAGGACATCGTCCTCGGCGACCCGATCTGCCGGCCCAAGCGTCCCCGCACCGTGCGACCGTAGCGGGAACGCGGCCACCGTCCCGCTACGGCAGACCGCTCCCTCACGGTCGCGGCTCGGCTGCCGTGTGCCTCCCGCGAAGGCCCATCCGAGCCGGGGGCGCGAGCGACCGGTCTGTGCGGTTCCGCAGCCATTTCCCCGTTACGGCAGACCGCTCCCTCACGGTCGCGGCTCGGTTGCCGTGTGCCTCCCGCGACGCCCCATCCGAGCCGGGTGCGTGAGCGACCGGTCTGTGCGGTTCCGCAGCCGTCTCCC
>CAZFLM010000014.1:16925-114915 GCA_964519955.1 uncultured Chthonomonadaceae bacterium
CCCATCCGAGCCGGGAGCGTGAGCGACCGGTCTGTGCGGTTCCGCAGCCGTCTCCCGGTTACGGCAGGCCGCTCCCTCACGGTCGCGGCTCGGTTGCCGTGTGCCTCCCGCGCGACGACCCATCCGAGCCGGGGGCGCGAGCGACCGGTCTGTGCGGTTCCGCAGCCATTTCCCGGTTACGGCAGACCGCTCCCTCACGGTCGCGGCTCGGGTGCCGTGTGCGCTATCCGCCCATCTGGGTGACGTGGCCGCCGGTGACGGGGAGGTAGGAACCCGTGACGTAGCCGGCCAGGTCGCTCATGTAGAACACGCAGGCGTTGCCGATCTCGTCGGCGGAGCCCTGGCGGCCGAGCGGGAGCGAGTTGCCGTACGCGATGGAACCCTCGCCCGTCGTGTCCACCTTCTCGTCCGCCATCCAGCCCGGCGCCACCATGTTCACCGTGATGTTGTCCGGACCCAGCTCGGCGGCCAACGAGCGCGACAGGCCGACCATCGCGCCCTTGCCCGCGACGTACATCGACCAGCCGGCCGGCGCCGAGTTCCACAGCTCGGTCACGATGTTCACGATGCGGCCGCCGCCCTGCGCCTTCATCACCGGGCGGACCGACTTAATGAGGTTCACCGTGGCGAGGCAGCCGAAGTCAAGCATGTTCTGGTAACCGCTCAGATCGACGTCATCCAGCTTGCCGTCCTGGCTCCCGCCGATCGCGTTGTGCACCAGCCCGTCGATGCGGCCATAGTCCCGCACGATGAAGTCCACCATCCGCTGAACCGCGTTGGGCCCGCGCACGTCGGCCGGATAGGTCTGCGCCTCGCCGCCGGCCTCGCGGATCGACGCAGCCACCGCCTCCGCCTTCGCGCCGCTCGCGCAGTAGTTGATCGCCACCGTCGCGCCATGCCTCGCCAGCACGCGCGAGATGCACGCGCCGATCCCGCGGCCGCCGCCGGTCACCAGAACGACCTTCCCCAACAACAACATCGTGATCTCCTCCGAGCCAATGGCCATAGGGTGTGCGGCGGGCCGTCAGCCCTCCGCGGGTTCGCCGATCAGCACGAGAGGCCGCTGCCGCGCGATCCGCAGCGCCTCGCTCGCGGGGGCAGCCTCCGTGGGGATGTGGTAGATGACCTGGTCCGGCCGCAGCCCCTCGGCATACGCAGCCAGGTCGTCGGCCGCGCGGTCGTTGAGCTGCACCGCGCCCAGTTCCGGCATCTCGCGCCATGCCGGAATGTGCTGGCGATGCCCACCGCAGAGGTGGATGAGGCCCGGCCGCGGGTAGGCGCCGAGGAGTGCGGCGTCGAGTGGCGCCACGATGTCGCGGTAGGCGCGGGCCGAGACGAGGTGCGTGCTGCACCCGCAGATCTGGCCGCGGCCGGGCGGGGCGAAGCGCTGGCACGCGACGATGGGCTGCATACGCTCGGGCGGCAGGTTGCGCCGGAACCACTGATGCAGACGCCGCAGCAGGTCGTTGATGACCCCGAGATCGTGCCCCGCAGCCGCGGGCTCCTCCGCCATGGCGACGAGAAGCCGCTCGCCGAACAGGTTGATGCCGACGTTCAGGGCGCTCGCGATCGTGGGCAGCGCGAACACGACGAGCGGCGGATCCTGGCGCACGAACTCCCGCACCGCCCGTTTGACCAGGCGCCAGGTCGTGCTGCGAGCCAGGTTCGGCGCCGTGAGCTGCCCGATGGGCGTGTCGATGGGGTCGGACCACCACTGGCCCTCGTGGAACCGCACGCGCGCGCCGAACAGGCTGTCGACGAAGTGCACCCCGAACGGGTTGTACTCCACGCAGAGCGGCCGGAACACGCGGCGATCGGCGAGCCGGTCGATCTGGGCGAGGCAGTCGTCAACAGCGCCCCGGACCCAGGCCGACGGGTCGGCGTACGCGTCCGCCCTGCCGACGCCGTTGATCCCGCTGATGTAGAAGGGCTCGTCCAGCGCGCAGCCGGCGTAGAGCGCGTCGAGCCGGCGCAGGTGGTCGCGCATAGCCGACGCCGCGCGCTCGATGGCGCCCGATGGCGGAGCAAGGGTGGGCATGCGAGCCGGCGAGCCTACCGCGCCCGCAGCTTCGGCACGGGGCGAGGCTCGGTGCTGGGCCCGTCGACGTACGGCGCGTCGCCCTTCCAGAGCAGGCGATCGATACGCAGCGTACGGCCCAGCGGGTTGCTGCCGTAGTGCGGCTCGTTCTGGGCGTCCCACGCGTGGTACACGATCCAGTCCTCGCCGCTGGGCAGGTGCACGACGCACTGGTGGCCGGGGCTGTAGACCTGCTCGGTGATGTTGTGCAGCAGCGGCGCATCGTCCTTCTTGTACGGCCCGGCGATGGACTTCGCCACGGCGTGCGACACACCGTACACCGCGCCGGCCTTGTCGCCGCTCTGGAAGCCGCCGACCGAGAAGAAGAGGTGGTAGAGCCCGTTGCGCAGGATCAGGGTGGGCGCCTCGTTGATGCCGAACTCCCAGGGGCGGTCCGGCTTCACCGCGAGGACCGGCTCGGTGACGGCGCTCATCAGGTCCGGCGCGAGCTTGCGCCACACGATGCGGCGCGGCTCCTCCTCCGAGTAGAACATGTACGGCGTGCCGTCGGTATCGACGAAGAGCGTCGTGTCGATGACGCCGAGCGGGTTGTTGTCGGCGGGGCGCGCGAGGATCGCCTTGTCCTCAAACGGGCCGAGCGGCGTGTCGCACACGGCGATGCCGATCTCGCGCTTCTTCGAGGTCGGGTTCATCGCCGAGTAGGTCATGTAGTACCGGCCCTTGTAGGCCAGCACCTCGGGCGCCCACAGGTGCACGTTCGACCAGGGCGGGCGGAACGCGGTGCCCTTGTGCGTCCAGTGCACGAGGTCGGGCGACTCCATCACCTGGAAGCCGTAGCCGGGGGTCTCCGTCGCGTACGCATAGAACTTGCCGCCCGCCATGATCACGTGCGGGTCGGGGAAGTCGTGGGCGTACAACGGGTTCGTGTAGGTCCGTCCCGTCTGGCTCATCGCGCCTCCACTCGCCAGGGCCATCAGTGCCGCCACCAGCGCCGCCATGCCGACAACTCGCATGCTGCTACTCGCTCTCGTCTGATCGTGGGACCGGCGGGCCCACCCACGCGCCCGCCGGTAATCCCAGAACACTCGCATCCCTGCGCAACGCCGAAGTTTGGCCCTTCCCGCCGCCGCGAACAGCGCCGTGGTGGGGCGGACGTCTCTGCCCGCCAGGCAGGACTCAGCTACACCTCGTCCACCCGCACGATCCGGCCCGTGTCGATGGACTTGATCGCGGCATGGATCACCTGCTGCGCGGCCAAGCCGTCGACGCCGGAGCCGTCGATCTCCTCGGGTTTCGCGCCTGCGTCGACCTGCTTGATGAAGCAGCAGATCCGCTCGCGGAAGGTGTCGTCGAAGTCGCGGTACCCGCCAAAGACCGGGTTCGTGTAGACCTGCTTCACCAGGTCGTCCGCCGGGTAGAGCGTCGCCTGACGCCACATGTCCTCGACGACGAAGCGCCCCTTGGTGCCCGCCACCTCGACCCGCTCCATGGGATGGCCGCGCGCCAGGTCGTAGCTGCTCGTCAGGTGCCCCACCATGCCGTTCGCCAGCCGGAAGTTCCAGGAGGCGGTCGACCAGATGTTGCGGCCGGGCGCCTTCATGCCGAAGCACTGCACCTCGACGATGTCGCCGCAGTAGTGGCGGATCATGTCGATGGAGTGCGGGTTGAGCGCCTTCAGGTGGTAGTTGGCCGTCTCGAACTGGCCGGGCCGGCCAATCCAGAGCGCCACGTTGATGAACACGAGGTCGCCCAGGCGTCCCTCGTCCATCCACTTCTTCGCGGTGCGCGCGGCCGTGGTGAAGCGGTGGTTGAAGTCGATGCCGAAGCAGCGGCCCTCCTCCTTCGCCACCCGAACCATCTCGCGCGCGTTGTCCAGATCGTTGCTGATGGGCTTCTCACAGAGCACCGCGCAGCCGGCCCGCAGCGCCTGCAGCGTCGGCTCGCAGTGGTCGCTGGAGTACTCGTAGCCGCCGGTCGCCACGCTCACCATGTTTGGCTTGAGGGCGGCCAGCATCTCCGGCGCGCTGAGGAACCAGGGCACGCCCAGGCGCTCGCCCGCGGCCTTCGCCCGCTCTTCGATTCGATCGCACACGCCCACCAGTTGAGCTGCCTCGCAGCCCTGGTGGATCCGCGCGTGCAAGTTCCCGATCGGCCCCAGGCCGATCACACACGTTCGCAGCATGAATCGCTTCTTCCACTAACAGGATCAGGACTTGGGACTTGGGGATTGGAGATGCGCGTGCCAGCCGGCAGCCCCATGCCCCAGGTCCCAAGTCCCAGTTGCTCGACTACCCGATGGTCGCCGGATCGCCGTGGATCGGAGGCAGCGGATGCGGCCGCACGATCTCGCCACCGTTCTCGTAGGACTCCATGACCGCCCAGGTGTACTCCAGGGCCGCCAGCGCATCGCGGCCGGAGGCGCGCAGGTTCTCGCGCCACACGCCGTTCGTCACGTCCTCCATGAAGGCGTGAATGCGCAGGGGGAACGTCTGGCCGAAGTCGGTGATGCCCGTGTCGGTGACCTCGGGCCCATCCGCGGCGCCGCCCGACATCTTCGACGGATCGCCCGCCTTGCCCGCGCCCGGGGCCGGCCAGAAGGTCACCTTCTCGATGCAGTTCTCGATGCAGAACGTGCCGCGCGTGCCTGCGACTTCCAGGCTCCACCAGCCGCCCAAGCCGTAGGTCGCGTCGCCGCGCTGCGAGATCAGGTAGCCAACGCAGTCATTGGCGAAGCGCACGTGCACGGAGACCGTCGAGAGCATGACGTCGCTGGCGGTGCGGCGGACGCCCGGCCGGTTCACGAACGCCTGCACGTGCGTCACGTCGCCGCAGAAGTGGCGCATGACCGCGAACGGGTGCGTGAGGAACGCCTTGAAGTGGGCGTAGGGGAAGCCCCACCATCGAGCGTCCTTGCCGGGCGCGTAGGTCAGCTCGCCGGCGGAGAAGCCCATCTTGTGGAGGCAGTAGACCAACTCGCCGATCTGGCCGTTGTCCATGTACTCCTTGGCCTTCTCGGCGGTCGGCGTGAAGTAGTGGTTCAGGTTGCAGCCGAGGTAGAGCCCCTTCTCCGCCGCGGTCTTGACGAGCAGGCGGGCCTCGCCGATGTCGTTGCAGAGGGGCTTCTCGACCAGGACAGCCTTGCCCGCGTCGAGGGCCTCCATCGCCGGCTCGAAGTGCCAGCTACCGTTCTCGAAGCCGCCGGTGCACACGTCGACGACGTCCAGGTCCTCGTTCCGCAGCATGTCGGCCAGGGAGTAGTACGCCTTCACGCCGTGCTTCTCGGCGCCCGCGTCCGCCCGCTCCTTCACGACATCGCAGATCGCGACCAGGTTGGACAGCTCGTCCTTGCTGTGCGCGTCCGCATGTCCCATGCCGATGCCTCGCGCACCGACAATACCCACCTTGAGAGCCATTGCTCTTCCCCTCACAACACGTGTTGTATGCGTCAGGGCCCGCCGGAGCGGTCCCCATCGTCCTACCGAATGCGCCAGACCCCTCCCCCAACCCCCTCCCGCAAGGGGCGGGGGCTAACGGGCCGGAGCCGCTACGGGGATTCGTTCATCGGGGCGCAGCGCGATCCCTCCCTCGCCCGCGACATCGGCCGCGATAGATGGGGTATGGGCCGCCCGGCCCTCGGTCAGAGCGGGAGCAGCCAGGCGTGCGGGGGGTCGGAGACCACCTCGATGCCGGCGACCTCGCCGACCAGGACGCCGCACTCGGCCGCCTCGGGTGACGATCGGATGCGGAGGAGCGGCTGAACCCTGAGCGACAGGTGGCGGACCGACACGAGGGCATCGGCGCCAAGCCATACGGGGTTATCGGCGCCAAGCGTCACGACGTGACAGACGCCGGCTGGTATCTCCACGAAGAGGGGGCCGGTGCGCGTCCACGTCTGTGGCTCGGCCTCGAGTGTCACGCACACGTCGGGCTGCGACGACGACCACACGCGTAGGGCGAGGTTGTCCCAGCCCCACGGGTTGCCACGGTCCCAGACCCGGATCGGCGCGCGCGTCCGGTTGCGGATCTCCACGCGAAGCTCCGCCCCGTGGACCTGAGCAACCAGCTCCAGTTGGCCGGACAGATCGCCGGTACCCAAGCTCCAGCCTCCACTCCGGCGCGAGACGCCTCACCATGTAACGGTCACGAAGTCCTCCGTGCCCAGGACGGCCTCGTTGTTCGCCACGTCGACGACCTGGAGCATGAAGTCCCACTGTCCCTGGAGCCGCCTCGCCGGGCCGCCCGGGTCGTCGGAGCCCGTGTACGTGTCGCCGAACGCCTGGTTGCGCTGCCCGGTGCCGTCCACGTACTGATCGAAGGTCTGCGGATCGGAGAACCTGTCGCCGCGGTGTCCGTAGCGCTTGTTGAACCAGTCGCGGTCCTCGTACCACGCCACCGCCGGCGACCCAGCCGGGAACCCGCGATGCGGCACACCCGTCGGGCCGAATGCGGCGCCGGCAGTGGCGTCCCACGAGATGTACTGCCGCACCTCGCAGCACGACGGGAAGATCTGCATGGCCGGGTTAGTCTCGAACGCGGCGGCCATGTCGAAGTGCGCCGTCTTGCGCCGGCCCGAGACCGTGCAAGGGATCACGCCGTTCGGCGTGTACGTCGGCCCCGAGCGGAGGCTCCCGTGCCCGGCGCCCTCCGCGGCGAACTCGCGGAACAGAGGCCCGGCGGTCCGCGGACCGAGCTGCCCGTCCTGCGTCAGCCCCTGCACCGCCTGCCAGTACACGATGGCGTTGGTCAGGTCCGCGTCGACGACGGCCGGGTCCGGGTCCACACCCAGCACGTCGCGGACCTCGCGGATCACGGCGTCGCCGGCCGGTATGAGGACACGGTTGTTGTAGTCGATGGCCGCCTGCATCTCCACGGCGGACAGCCTGCGCCCGGCGGCGCGCGGACGCGGAGGCTCCAGCGCCCAGTCGCACTGCACCAGCCCATCCGGACCCGGCGCGCGGGTGCCGATCTCCTCCTCGTCCTCCTCGCCGGTGCGTGAGGCGCGCGACACGCTGTCGGCCCCGCCGCCGGACTGCTGGACAACGTGGGTCAGCTCGTGCGCGAGCAGGCGCCCGCCCTCCGGCGTGTTGGGCGCGTACTGGCCCTCGCCGAACGCCACGTCGCGGCCATGGGTGAACGCCCGGGCGTGCAGCGACTGCGCCAGATCGGCGGCCGCGTGGTTCGTGTGGACCCGCACGTCGCCGAAGTCGCGCCCGAAGCGGGGCTCGAAGAAGGCACGCGCCGACTGCGGCAGCGGCTGGCCAAGGCCCCGCAGCCCGGCCACTCCGTCGGCGACCTCCGGGGTAAGCGAGGCGGCCGCACCATCGACACCGCTCGTCCGGATGGTCTGCAGCTCCTCCTCGTCGTCGTCCTCCTGGCGCCGCAGCGACGGATCGGGCATCCGCATCACGTGGTCCGCAACACGGTCCGCCTCCTGCTCGAACGCGTCGCCAGGGGCGCCCGCGCTCAGCTTGGGCTGCACACACGACGACGGCGCGGCGAGGAGGCGCAGCGTCGCCTGGTTGCCGCGGGCTGCGTGGCGGCCGGCCGGAGCTGCGCCGTGCTGCAGCGTCGCGCGGACGGCCTCCGGAACCGCGCGTATTGGGCTCGCGTGCTGCGCTTGCGCGTGTGCATGAACCATGGCGCACCTCCAGAACTACGACACGTCGTTGTACGTCACCCACGCCGGCAGCCCCGCCGCCCGGGCAGGCAGGCGCACATTCCCCAGGATCACGTTGCCGGTGACCGCCGTGTGCGGGCAGATGACCCGCAGCGCGTTCGGCGTCACCACCGCCTCGTTCGTCTTGGGCGCCTGCTGCACCGGGTACTCGTTGATCACGACGTTCCCGATGACCGACGCGCGAGACAGGGTCAGCAACTGCCCGGTCCACACCAACGGGTTCTTGCTGCGCAGGCGGTTGGCCGCCACTGTCACGGCCCCGAGCACGCCGGACAGGTCGATGACCATCATGGCCCAGAGCGACAGCAGGTCCGGCATCTCGGCGTCGACCGTGTTGGACTCGATGTGCAGCTCGAGCGACAGCCCGTGCGTGCTCTCTTGGGACGCTGCGATCACGTTGACGAGGCTCGACACGGTTGCGTACGCGCGGGCCTGGATGGTCGGCGCCTCCGCGGACGCGGTCGGCTCCACCCGGACAGCCTCCGCCGCCTCAGGCTTAGTTGCATCCGACGCTACGTTGGCGTCCGAGCGGCGCACCGTCCGGGTCGCGTCGGTGTCCGCGGGCTTGGGCTTCACGTCAGGTACGTCTGCCACGTCCCGCACCGCCGCGCGGCGGATCTCCACCGTGCGGTCGAGCACGCTCTGCACCACCCGGCGGACCGCCGCGGGGGTCGAATGGTCCGGCAGCTCCTCGATCAGCGAGCCCTGGCGCAGGCGCTCCGGCGTGAACCCCTTCGGCATGGGGTACGCCGCCGCAAACGACGCCAGCCGCTGGAAGCCCGGCTGATCCGCTGCCGTGCTCATGGCGGCGGCGACCTGGGTCGGCGCGTCCTCCTGCATGCGCTTGTACTTCGCGCCCGCAACTACCTGGCTGGAGATCGGCAGGTAGCCGGCCCCGAAGAGCAGCCCGGCCGCGCAGTCGAGCATCCGGTTGTCCTCGATGCGGATGGCGCCCGCCGCGTTCGCAGCGATCACGGCCGCCAGCGTGACGCCGGAGAACCGGTTGTCGCGGATGAGCGCGTCGTTCAGCAGCGTCGTCGCAAGCTGCGCCTGCTTCTGGCCCGCCGCGCGCAGCAGTGTCGGAAAGAGCACGAAGCCCGCGAGCAGGTTGTTCAGGTTGTGCTGCTCCTGGTGCAGGAACCGGTTGCCCTCCAGGCGCAGGCCCCAGCACTCGCTCGCCGAGAGCATGCCGATGCCGAGCACGTGGCCGCCTGCCTCCGGCAGCAGGCTGAAGCGGAACAGGCAGCCCTCCACCGCCAGGTTCGCGCAGTGCACGGTGTGCAGGCCTATCGAGACCGCGACCGTCTGCAGCTCGTCGGCGGTCACGGGCGCGACGTCCGCCAGCTTCCCTCCGGCCTTGGCGAAGGCGACGAGCGGCAGGTGGAACCGGATGCCGCGGATCGTCACGTCGTCCGCGTGGGTGAGCACGACCAGCCCGTCGACGAACTCGTGCAGCGATCCCGGCGCCGCCTCGAAGACCACGCCGTCCTGGCACGCCGCGAGCGTGAGGTGCGAGTGCTGCGGACCGAGGCGCAGCGGCTCCCGCAGCACGTACTTGCCCGGCTTCAGGCACACCGTCACCGGCCCGCCCTGGCAGTAGCGATCGACCACCCACTGCAGCGTGTGCCTGCCGTGGAGGTCGCTCGGGCGCAAGGTGACGGTACAGCATCCACGGCGCCCCGTCAGCGCAACCAGGTCCTCGAAGTGGTTGCGGCAGTCGGTGACGGGCTGCTCCGCATCCGTCCAGTCGATGACCGCCAGCGGGCAGACCCAGCGGCGCGGACCGTCGGGCGGTTGGAAGGACTCCTGGAAGCGCCGCGGGAAGACCTGGCCGGGGATACCGAGCAGCGGGTCGGCCTCGATGGCGGGGCGGACGGCGATCTGCCAGTAGTCGCCGACGACGAAGGGGCCGCCGTGCATCGTGACCTGCAGTCCCGAGCCGTCGAGCGTCACCGCCGTGTCTGCCGTGAAGGGCTTCTCCTGCTCCCACACTCGGACGAACAGCGGAATGTCCACCTTCGCCTCGGCCGCCGCCAGGTAGAGGCCGGCCAGCGCGTCGGTCAGCACCAGCGTCTGCGTGTCGGGATCGTAGGCCGCAGCCGCCGTCGTGACAAAGCCCCACCCGGCAGCCACCCACTCGTCGCCGGCCAGGTGCGCGGTGGGCAGCAGCACCTCGATGGCCTGCCCCTTGCGCGGCTGGTGGAACGCGTCGACCGGCTGCGGCTTGAGCGTGAGCGTCGTCGAGTTCACGACCTTGGCGCGGTACAGGAACGAGGCGTTGTCGAAGCTCCAGAGCAGCTTGCCCGCGCCAGAGACCTGCACGCGGATGAGCTGGTTGTCCGCGCCGAGGTAGCCGCCCTGAGCCGCCGGGTCGCACTTGCCGTCGCCGCCACCCGCGTCGGTGAAGCCCACCTTCAGCCGGCTGAGCGACACGAGCTGGGCGGTGCCGTGGTCGAGTTTCAGGCCCTTCGCCAGCGCCGCCGCCTCCAGCTCCGCCAGCGCGGTCACGCACTCGCCCTTCTCCAGCGCCCGGCACTCGGCGTGCTGCATCAGGCGCTTGCGCTGCGCGGTGTCCGGTCCGCCAAGCGCCACCTCGCGGAGGGTCGGGTCCTCGATGGCGCTGACCTCTTGCTCGCTCAGGGTGAGGTAGACGAACTCGCGGCTGGCGCGGGACGCCTCCACATGCGGTGAGAGCGCGCCGATGGGCATGTCGAGCCAGCCCAACTGGCGCTGCGCGAGGTACTTCACCGGCGCCGGAACGGTCACCCGCACGCCGCCGACGTACATGGAGCCCGGCCCCACCGCGAAGTTGCGGTCCCACTCGCCCGCGTCGTTCTTCGCGACGAACACCTCGTACCCGTTGTCCGGGGTACCGCAGACGCCAACGATCTCCCGGACCTCGGCCTCGTTGAGGTCGCTGGCGATGTCGGCCGCCTCGTTCCAGTCGGCTTCGAGGAAGACACGTCCCTGCTGCATCACGACGCCGGTGTAGCGCTTGCCCGGGTCGTACGAGTCGCGCGCCCTATCGCTGCCCATGCTCCCTACCTCCTTCGATCCTACTGGAACCCAGACCAACAGCCGGTCGGCACGGAGGCCGACCCTCCATCTGGCGCGCGCGGGAGGCACCCCTCCCCCAACCCCCTCCCGCAAGGGGCGGGGGCTTCCTGACGCGCCGGCTCGCGTCCGGCAGGACGCTTGGCCGAACGCCCGCCAGACGGGTACCTCGGTGCCCGTCCGCACCGAGGCGAACCCCTCCCCCAACCCCCTCCCGCAAGGGGCGGGGGCTTACGGCCCGGCCGCCTACGTCACGTACACGATCGCTGGCGCGAGGCCCAGGGGCATGTACTCCTCGTACTTGATGAGGAGCGCGCGCTCCTTGATGGCGCCTAGCTCGCGGCTGAAGGCGCCCATCTCGGAGCCGTTCTCCGCGCCGGCCAGGATCGCGGCCCCGGCCGACTGCAGGAGCTGCGCGTAGGCCGGGTCGCCGAATGCGCGGGACACGAACAGCGGCGCCTTCCGCGCGATGACCACGCTCTCGTACTGGCGCGGAAGCACGCTCGACACCGTGTGCGCGGTGAAGCGGACGCAGCCGTGCTGCACATCCTCAACCAGCACGTCGTCGTCGAGGATGCACTCGCTGGCCTCCAGGCGGTGCACCGCGGCCGGGCCTAGCACCGTGCATCGCGTCAGGGAAGCCAGCGTGTCCGACAAGTCGAGGGCTCCGCCCGCCACCACCGCCTGCAGGACCGTGTCCGCTGCGTCCAGCTCCGTGACCTTGCCTCCGCGGCGCGTTCGGATCGGCCCCACGATGCTCCTGTCGACCACCAGCCGCTCCACCTGGCCCTCGACCCAAAGGCGGCACGGCGCGAGGGAACGTCGGTCCGCCGCCAGCGCGACGTTACCGGTCACCGAGTCGAGTGTGCCGGGGTCGAACGTGCAGCACGAGATGCTCACCTCCGCGAATGGGCCGCGCAGCACAATGTCGCCCCCGCTCACGAACAGGCCCGTGAGCGCCAGCCTCGCCTCGCCGGACGCATCGGCGCGGAAGACCCACTGGCTCGGCTGAATGGGGCGCGGCCGGGGTACGGGGATGGGTCGGACCGGGTCAGCACGGACCGTCCCATCGGCGGGCGTGTCGCTCGCAACCGACGCGACGTCCACCATCGGCGTCGCAGGCAGGCGCACCAGTGGACGGTACCGGTTTGCGGCCCGCACGCACACGTCGCGGATGCCGGTCACGTCGCGCGCGGACCCGTAGGTCAGGAAGTCTCCGATCTCGACGGTCGCTTCGGCCGGCAAGCCCGTGAGCGCGGTCCTGAGGCCATCCCCGCCACCCGCCACCTTGCGGACGACGCCTGGCGACGCCTCTGCCGGCTGCCCCACGCGCCTGCGGTCGTACGGGCCGGCGCCGATGGTCGAGGCGAAGCCCACGTGGTACGTGACGAGCGGCGCGTCGGGGACCGGCGCCGCCACCGCCGCGAACCGGCCGCGCTCGGGGTCGATGCGGTACTCGGCGGACCCGTCGCGAGGGTCGGCGCTGATCCGCTCCGGCCCCACGGGCTCGTACGAGATGCCGCTCTTCAGCCAGATGCCAACCGACCCCGGCGCCAGCACGCCGCCCGACGCCGCGTCGTAGCGGGCGCACAGGTTCGCCTTCTCGTCCTGCAAGAGCCAGCGGCTGATGGGCCCCGGCACCTGCCAGTCGGCCGGCGAGACCCACGCATCGCCGTACGTGCGCTCGTCCGCCACGAAGAGCGGTATGTCGCGCCCCGTCGGGTCGAACGTGAACCGGCCAGGGCAGCCCTCCACGGGTACGGGCGTCGTGAGGCCCATCGGCAGGCTCAGCAGGCGCCAGACGAACACACCGAGGTGCGGGATGTCGTGCCAACCCGTCTGGCCGCGCCCGCGCCGCACGTCGGCGAGGTGCGAGAACTCGTCGAAGGCGGTGTGCGCCCGGCGAGCGCCCGGCGCGTTCCGCACGTCCGCCGTGCCGCCCGCCGGAGTGCCCGTGCGCTGCCCGACAAGGCCCTGCGCCCGCAGCAGAGCCGCCGCGCCAATCGGATCGGTCGACGCGGAGGGCCAGCCGAACGCCGGGTCCAGGTTGTGGCGCGTGCGGGTCATGCGGCGGAAGAACTCGACCACGCGCACGTCCCACCCCGTGATGTCGGCGGCGATCTCCTCGAGGACGGCCAGCGTGCCCTTGCGCCGCCGGTAGTGGATCGTCTTGGCCACGTCGAGCCGCTGTCCGCGCGCGTCGAGGCTAGGCGCCAGGTTCGTCGCCAGCAGGTCGCCGATGTACGCGATCACCCAGTCGTCGCACGTCTCGATCGACTGGTCCTCCCACAGCCGGTCGATGCTGCGCCGAAGGACGGCCGCCTGCGCGCCGATGCGGCCGACCATCTCCCGCAGCGGCCCGCGCGCGTCGATGTCGGGGCTGTCCTCCTGCCGGTAGACGGCGGGCAGCATCGACCACAGCTTCTCGGCGTAGTACTCCTCGTACCGATCCGTGTTAGCCGCCATCGCCAGGCTCCGCTGTCACGTCCAGGTCGTCCGTCGAGAGCTGGAAGAAGCCGCCTTCGCCGGGCACATGCCGGTAGGTCGCGTCGAGCGTCGAGGCGGCCAGGTGCCCGATGCGGAACTCGACGCCGTGCGCCGCCAACACCCCGGCGACGCTCAGGCAGGCGGCGTCGATCTGGCTCGTGAAGAAGGTCTGCCCAACCCGCACCACATTTGCCCCGAACAGCCCTGCGTCCGGGTCGGCCAGGGCGGCCCGCACCGCGTCGAGCACCATGTCCTCGTCGTAGGCGAGGTCCCGCACGACGGCCACGCGAATGCTGATCGGCACGGGCGTGGCCGGGACCACCAGCGGGCGCCGGTTCGGGTCGCAGGCGAGGCTCAGGGCGGTCCGCGCCGAGTCGACGGCGGCCTGGTTGTCGCCCACATACACCTTCACGAGCGGGCGCTGCTCGTCCGGGTCCCAGCGGAAGTAGGCCCGCGCCCGGCTCACCCCAGGCGCCCGCGCCGCGATCGACTGGTAGTCGTCCGCCGAGACCGCGCGCCCGAACGTCGTCGCCGAGAGCGGCCCATAGCGCTTCACCTGGTCCGAGGGGTCGGGATCGGAGCCGCCGCCGACAGGCGCGGGCGCCTGGAACGACTTCAGCCCCTGCACCGGCTGCACGATCACGTTGAGCGCGCCGACATCCGGCGCCTCCGCCCCGCTGCCATACCGGTAGTTCGCTACCACGTTGCTCGGGCCGGTGGGCAGCCGCGCGCCGTTCTCGCCATCGCCAAACGCGACGTGGGTCTTCCCCTCCTCATCCTCGTGTGTCGCGAAGACGCGGGCATCCGACGCCTGGCCGTAGAAGCTCTCCGCCTCCGCCCACTCGATCCCGTCGACCGAAACCCGCAGCGTGCTGCGCCAGCTCTCGCCGGGGGCCGAGCCCGACGCCTGCAGGTAGGTCAGCGGCGCCTTCGCCAGGACGAACTCCTGCCCCGGCACGCTGGCATCGCCGCTGCCGAGCACCTCGTCGGCGACGGTCCTGCCGCGGGACACGTCGAGCACGTTCAGCAGCAGCCTCAGCGGCGGCTTCAGCGCGGGCGCCGGGTCGGTCACGTACGAGATGGCGGCGGTGGAGGCGGGCTCGGTCCCCGCCGTGACGGTGACGAGCGCGCCGCAGCCGTCCGCGTCCTCCAGCATGGCCTGGTACTGGCCGGCGGGGAACAGAGCGGGCGCGACGGCACTCAGCGAGGCGGGCGGTGTATCGAGCGCGGAGGCGGGCGTGGCGATCAGCTCGCCGACCTCCTGCCAGCCGAACAGCACGACCCCGGCGTTCCGCAGCGGGGCGAAGATGCTCAGTCCGGGCACGTTGAACGAGATCTGCGCGTGTGGGATGGGGATCGGGATCACGTTGTCGCCGGTAGGCGCGGTCCCCGGTGTCGCGTCCGCGGCGTTCGCGTACCAGACCAACTCGGTGTAGGCCGTCACCTTCGCCACGATGGCGGCGGTGGTGCCCGGCAGGTTGAAGCAGACCGGGTCGCCGACCACGACCTGCCGGGCGCAGCTCTCCAGGTGCGCTGCCGTGTCGGTGAGCGCCACCGAGGCGACCTGATACGGCCACAGGCGCGCGGTGACAGTCGGGCGCAGCAGGCGATAGTCGCCGGCAGACGCGCCCGCCGGCACCGACGCCAGCGTCAGGCGCGTGTTCGTCGCGCCGCGCGGGTCCTTCTCCTGGGTCACCGCAGTGACGGACGTGTACGTACACGCGGCGGACGTGCCGTCCCACGCGACCGGCAGGAGCAGCACGTAGTCGCCCTTGCGGACCGCGACCGAGCCGCCGCGCACGAGCACGCTGCTGCCCGATGCGGCGAGGGCGTCGTCCGGCGGGGCGTCGACGGCCAACTCGTCGGGGTAGACGGTCTGTTTGGCCGCGTCCAGCTCGAACGTCTGTGGCTGCTGGCCGGGGCCCGGCTTCGACTCGACGCGCAGCCCCGCGGCCAGCGACGGGGGCCTCGGGCCGGCCACGCGCGCCGCGATCTGCCCCTCCGCGCCGATGCCGGGCCGCGGCCGATACCCCAGCAGCCGGATCAGCCGCCGCACGTCCTCGTCGATGAGCGCGGTGCGCAGGTAGCTCTCGTTCGCCACGCGCTCGTCGTAGAAGGTCAGCGCGTCGGCGATGACGGCCCACCACTCCACCATCTGCACCGCGAGGTCGCCCGTCGGGCCGGGGCGCCAGCGAAGCAGCTCGATCTCGCCCTCCCGCGCCCGCAGCAGCGCGTGGCGGAACGAGGCGAAGTCGCCGACGCGGCGCGACAGGCTTGCGCGGCCCGCCGGGTTGTCGATGGCGCGCGGGTGCTGGACCACTTCGCACGGGCAGGCCGAGTCGTCGCTCATTTGCCCCCCTCCACGTAGACCTTCAGCGATCCCCGCTCCGGCCGGCTCGGGTCCTGATCGCAGCGCACGATCTGGTCCGGCGCCACCCGCAGCGTGTCCTCCAGCTCGGCGAAACTGCCCGTGAGGCCCCGCCGACGGACGGTGATCGAGATGACCCCGCCCACGCCCGGCGCGTTCTGGATGGCGGCTTCGAGCCGGCTGCGCTCCAGAGGCATGCCGAACGTGAAGCTGTCCGGGTGGAAGAGCCCCACCTGGCCGCATGGGAGCTTCGCGGCGGTCAGCGCATCGAGCACGGCCTGCTTGGCATCGCCGCGGAACGCATCGGGCCGCACGCAAACGGACACGACCAGGTCGAGGGCCAGGTAGCGCGGGGTCGGCACGTACGACTCGTATCCCGCGAGCCGTACGCGATTGAGGCGCTCCACGAGTTCGGCGCGCGGCCCGGCCTGTAGCACGTCGGTGCCCTTCGGATCCGGCGTGGTGAAGACCGTCAGCCAGCTCCCGGTCCACCGGAAGGTCGTGCCCGCCCGCTGCACCCAGCGGAGCCGCTGCGCCTCCTGCTCGTAGTCGGCGGGCAGCACAGCGCGGTACTGGCGCGCGCGGAACGCATACGGCGCGCGGCGGCGCACCTGCTCGTCCGTTTCCGCGTCCGCGCCACCGTCTGCGGGCAGCGGGTTCGAGACGGCCAGCACCCGGCTCACCGCGGCGTGCTTGGGATCGGGCCGCGTTAGCGTGTCGGCCGCAACGATCCCCGCAGCCCCGCCACCCACTCGGTAGCTCGCCTTGAACGTGAACTGCGGCTCGGGCACGGAGCCGAACGTGCCGTCGCCGAAGCGCAGCGTGTCCCCCTCGTCGCCGTCATACTCCTGCATGCCGCAGCCGCCGAGGGGGTCCAGCTCACGGTACCGCGCCGCGTCGAGCGTGAAGACCGCGTCGAACGCCTCCGCGTCGAGCAGCGAGCGCCGCCACTCCCACTCCTCGGGCGGGAACACGTCCTGCCGCACGAGCCGCACCTCCGGCACGGGATGCGCCTCGGGATCATCCTGCGCGAGCCAGGCGACCGGCGCGGCGCTCAATGTGCGCAGCGCCTGCATGCTGCCATTGGGCCCCGCGCGAACGGCCGCGAGAGGGAGCGGGCGCGTCGGGTCGCCGCCGGGGCTGAGGGCGAACGCCTCCTCGCTCCGCCGCCCCTGCGTCGCCGGCACCAGGTTGCCCGCGAACCGGGTCCGCGCGAGATCGCGACTCTGCGTGAGAGCGTCCTCCTCGCGCCAGAACACGTGCGTCACGTCCTTGGCCAGCAGCGGGTCGCGCTCCTCAACCGCAGAGGCGACCGTAACTATCTGGCGCATGGGCGGGTCGGCGCTGGTCAGCGGCGAGGTCTCGATGAGCAGGCGCTGGCCGGGCTGCAGGCCGAACCCCTTGCCCTCGATCCACCCGCCCGTGGCCCCGGCCTCCAGGCACTGCTCCGAGTCGTCCCACCAGAACGCCGGCATGTTCGCGACCGGCGCGCCAGCGTCCAGCACGAGGGCCCCACCCGCGTCGTAGCGCCACTTGTTCCACGACGCGCCGGCCGGGTAGTTGCCCGTGTCGCGCAGCCCCGTGCCGGTCTCGAAGTCGATCGGGGCGCCCGAAGGCCCCTGGGTGCTGACGCGCAGCCCCGCGGGGATGGGGCCGGCCGTCACGTCGAACTGCAGCACGGTGCGCGCCGCGGTGGCCGGGCGAGGCTCGTACTCCACGAGGCGGGCGTGGCGCACGATGGAGCGCCGCTGCGTCGCGGTCTCGAGGTAGGCTTCGGCGGCGACCCGGTCCTGCGTGTAGCTCAGGTCGTCGCCCAGGGCCGAGAGCGCCTCCAGGAAGACCATGCCGAAGTCGGCCTCGGAGCGCTCGCGCCACTCGGGATACCGCAGCGCGGAGAAGTCGGAGAGCGCCTGGCGGAAGCTCGCGTAGTCCTTCGCGAGGTAGTCGATGGGCAGGGCATCCGCGGCGATCGGCGGACAACACGGCTGCTCGGCGCAGCAGTCGAGGTCGCTCGGGCACGAGGCCTTGAACGAGAACTCCGCGCGGCTGAAGTACGGGTCGAGGAGCGCGCACTCGATGGCGAGCGTGTACGTGCTGAAGTCGCCGGGCGCTGCCACCTCCAGCGTCAGGAGCGGGCGGTCCTGCCTGTCCACGCCCCAGTCAGAGGCGACAACCGGGCGGGCGAGCTGGACCGACGGGATCGTTTCGCCTCCCGTGATGGTGACGGCGCCTATCGCCCCGACGAGCGCCGGCTCCTTGTTCAGGAAGTGGACGCGCAGCTTCGTCTGCGCCTCGTTGACGATCTCGACGAAGTCGATCCCGTTGAGCGCGCTCTGCGCCTGCACCGCCGCGCGGCGATCCCTGGTGGCACCCATGTCAGAGGACCTTCACCTCGGCGTTCGCGTTGTCGCCGGTCTCGAGCAGCACGTAGTCGATGCGGATCATCAGTTGGGCTTCCTCGTCCGCGGTCGTGGGCGGAACCACCGTCACCGCCCTAACCTGGATCTGGTTGCCGAGCCACCGGTTGAGCGATTCCGAGACGAGTAGTTGAGTGGTCATGGCGAGCGCCTCGTTGTTCGGCGCGAAGACCAGGTTGCGCAGCCCGCAGCCGAACTCCGGCAGATCCACGCGCTCCCTCGGCGCGGTCAGCAGCACCTGCCGGATCATCTGGTCCACGTGCGCCTCGTAGCCTGCCTCCGCCCCGATGCCGGAGGCGCTATCGATGCGGAACGGGTAGGCATAGTCGCGCCGTCTCAGGCTCATTGCCCCGCCGCCTTCGTCTGGGTCGAGTTCACCATCACGGTCCCCTGGGCAGCGCCGTCCGCCGCCATGCAGAGCCCCACGCTCGCCTCGGTCAGCACGTAGTCGCTCAGAACCTGGACGCGCGTCGCCCGCTGCACCCACTGCACCCGCATGCACGGATGCGGCGTGCCGCCGGGCAGCGTGAACGGGCACCCGGATACCAGGAACGTGTCCTGCGACCGCACGATCGGCGACCCGTCCGCGTTCGCCCGCGCGTTCGACGTGATCATGCTGACCCTCCCTCCGTGCGGGCACATCAGCACGCTGCTGGTTGTGAGCAGGTTCGGCATTGCGCGTTCTCCCCAGAGAGCTGGTCCCGACCGCCCTGGTGGGATGGGCGTCCCTGCCCGTCCAGTACAACCTGCCAGCACGCCACGCTACATCACCGACAGCGCCGCGATGGAACGGGCGTCCCTGCCCGTCCAGTACAGCCCGCACGCACGCTGCGCCCCATCGCCGACAGCGCCGTGGTGGGACGGGCGTCCCTGCCCGTCCAGTACAGCCCGCCGGCACGCCACGCCACATCGCCGACAGCGCCGCGGTGGGACGGGCGTCCCTGCCCGTCCAGCACAACCCAGCGACACATCACGCTACGTCGCCGACAGCGCTGCGGCGGGATGGGCGTCGCTGCCTGTCCAGCACAACCCGCCGGCACGCCACGCTGCATCGCCGACAGCGCTGCGGTGGGACGGGCGTCCCTGCCCGTCCAGTACAGCCCGCCGGCACGCCACGCTACATCACCGAGAGCGCCCCATCATTCACATCCACCTTCGACGAGCTGACCACGATCTTCTGGCTGCCGTTGGACACGGTCGCGCCGGAGCTGTCCAACTTCACCGAGTTGCCGTTGTTGTCCGTCAGCTCGACGGAACCCTGGTCGTCGTCCAGCACGAGCGCGTTGGGCTGCACCGTCTGGATGACCTTGACCTTCTCGCCTACCTTCGACGGCATCTCCCCGTCGCGCCAGTAGCATCCCGTCCAGATGGGGAAGGACACGTCGCCGCCCTCGAACTCGATCCAGACCCCGGAGCCGACCTCCGGCAGGAACGCGAAGCCTACCTGGTCGCCGGCGTAGGGCACGCACGGCATGCACCAGCCGGTCTCCTGCTCGCCCAGCACAGCGGGCACCTTCGCCTTGATCCGCCCGCGCTGGGCGTCGACGGACGTGACGCATCCGCGGTACTTGCCGTAGAAGCGGCTCCGCACCCGTTCGAGCAGGTCCAGCAGTTCCGTCTGGTCCATGGTTCAGTGCCAACTCCTACTGGACGGGCAGGGACGCCCGTCCCACCGCGACCCCCTGCTTGGCGGGCAGGGACGCCCGCCCCACCACAGCTCCGTGCAGGGCCGACGCGCCCGGCCGCCACGCCCTGCTTGGCGGGCAGGGATGCCCGCCCCACCACGGCTCTCTGCAGGGCCGACGCGCCCTGCCGCCACGCCCTACTTGGCGGGCAGGGACGCCCGCCCTACCACGACCGCCTGCTCGGCGGGCAGGGACGCCCGCCCTACCACTACCGCCTGCTGGATGAGCGCCGTGGACCGCCGCCGCCCTCGGCGGCATCCGCACCGGCTATGAGCCCACCGCGTTCCGCATGAGCGTGAAGCGCATCCGATGCGAGTCCGCCGCCAGCGTGTGGCGCACGCTCCAGACCAGGTACTTGCCGGAGTGCAGCGTCCCCGCGCCCGCGACCTGCACGATGCTGCCCACGCGCAGCACGAGACCCAGCCTGGCCTGGTCCGCCTCGCCGGTGCAGCGCACGAACATCGCGCCCTCTCGCAGGAGCGACTGCGCGCGCATCGTCAGCTCCCCCGCATCGTCGACCTGCGTCGTCAGGCGCACCTGCATCGGCCGGCCGGCGAACGTGTCGAGCCCGCGGGCGTCCAGCAGCGGCAGTCCCGGGTCCGTCGTGTCTCCGGCCACGCCGTCCGCCGCGCTGTCGTTGAACACGGCCTGCCGCGCGCCCACCGATGTCGGCCGCATCACGTCCCACTCGAAGTCCAGCGTCTCAACGGTCGGCGCCGGCGCCTCGTTCAGCGAGATCGTGCCGACCGGCGCAGCGCTCAGATCGGGGCGCGCGAAGAAGCCGGTGCGCTGCCCCGCCCGATCCGCGCACGTCACCCGGAACCACTTGCCGTTGCGCCGCGCCAGGTTGCGCAGGAACTGGGCGTCGCTCGCGCGCTGCATCAGCGTGTGCGTGTCCTCCGTGTGCGACGCCGAGTCGTCGCGCGTGTTGTCGGACGCGGGCGTGAACCCGTAGTCGCCGAAGATCTGGTTCGCTGCCTGGGCGTCGGTGATGTTGGCCCACTCCCTCGTCTTCTCTTCCAGGTTCATCAGCCACGAGGCGTCCTGGCCCCACGCCTGCAGCGTCGAGTTCACCGTCCCGCGCTCCACGTGCAGCTTGTGCGACAGCACGTAGCCGTCGAAGATGCACTGCGCCTGCCCGCTCTCGGGCGTCACCACCACCGCCAGGTTCGCGAACGGTCCGAACCGGGCGTCCGACGCGCCCGTGAGATCGTCCTGGTCGCTCCGGTTCAGCGGCAGGTTCACCTGGATCGCGCCAGGCAGGTCCGCGTTCTCCTCCACCTCCAGCGACGTGATCTGGGCGTAGAGGTCATCCGCGGCGGGCGTGCCGCCAAACTCCAGGCGGTAGGTGGCCGGCATCGGGCTAGCTCTCCTTCGGGATGCCCACCAGGTCGCGCGTCGCCAGGGCGTCGGGGACCATGGCGTCGTTCGCATCGCACAGCCGCCAGAACGCCGTCGGGTCCGCCAGGTAGTGCGCGGCAATGTGGTCGAGCCGCTGGCCGGCCAGACGGCGGTGGTAGCCCCTGAGCGCGCCCGCGGCAGGCAGCGGAAGCCGCGTGACCGTGACGACGCGCCCGTCGGCCAGCGTCACCGTGTACCGTTCGCACTTCTCGTAGCGGCTGCCCGGAAGGAACATGCCTGTCTCCTGACCTGGCGGGCAGGGACGCCCGCCCTACCACAACGGTCTGCCTGGCGGGCAGGGACGCCCGCCCTACCACGTCTGCCTGGCGGGCAGGGACGCCCGCCCTACCACGACGCGCTCCCCCCCGATCACGCCGCCCGCGAAGTCGCAGGTGCGCTGGCAGTAGGTCGTTATCCTGTCCATCCTGTCCATCGATGTGAAACAAGACAACCTACAGCGGCAGGGCCTCGATGGCGGCCTCGGCCGCGTTGCCCAGGTTTGCGACGGCGAGAGCCTGCCGCAGGCCGAGTGTGTAGGTGTAGGCGAACTTGGCCATGCGCGCCATCAGCGACGACGACTGGGCCATGCTCTCCAGCTCCTCTTGCGTCAGCACGCGCATCTCTATCTGCGCCTCCGCGTGCGTCGGGTTCAGCAGGGAGTCGTAGAGCCGCTCGGTGACGTTGAGCGAGGTCACGCGAACCGGCACGACGCGCTCGATGCCCCAGACGAAGAGGACGATGGGCACTTGCGAAGCCGGCACGCTGCGGTCCGCGCCGCCTCCGCCGCTCCCGCCGCCGGAGAGCGACAACCCCCCGACGGACAGCGACGCCGACACGCTGCCCAGGAGCCCGCTGCTGAACGCCTGCGTCGGGTAGAGCAGCATCTCCACCGTGGCGAGGCGGGAGTAGACCCCCGTGGCCTGGGCGATCGTCCCGCTGACCGCCTTCCGGTCGATGATGTCCTCGTTCGAGTCGAGCATGAGCGTGAAGGAGAAGGTCTCCCCGGGGAGCCCGCGCACCGCCAGCGGGTCCTGGCCCGCCTCCTCGCCGGTCGGCGCAGCGGCGGGGCTCCACCGATGCACCATCGTCTCCGGGTTGATCTGGAAGACGATGATGTTCGGCAAGGAGCCCAGGAAGGTGGGCATGAACTCGACCAGCGCACCCTTCATCCCAGTTGGTCCTCCAACTCCCTCTGGGCGGGCAGGGACGCCCGCCCCACCACGACGTTCTGCCTGGCGGGCAGGGACGCCCGCCCCACCACGACGCTCTACCAGGGACGCCTGTCCCCACCAGAGCTGCCCGACCGACGGCCCGACATGGACCGCCGCCGCCCTCGGCGGCAACCCCTACCGCCCGCCGTGGACCGCCGCCGCCCTCGGCGGCAACGCGCTACCCGGGCAACGCGATCTGCCTCAGCACCTGGTCTACAATGCGCTCTGCCAGACGCTCCACCCGCTCGCCATCACGAGCTTCCACGCCGACATCGAGCGCGCCGATGCTCCGGTACGCCGCCAGCGGCGATCCTGCAGCCGCCAGGCCGTCGGCGACGAGCTGCGCCAGGCGGCCGGCGTCGGCTTCGGACATGCTCGGCACGCTCAGCGCGAGGCGGTCGATCCGCAGCGGCGCCACTCCCCTACTCCTGCGCCCCATCCGAGCGCAGCACCGCGCCGCGCTTCGCCATCTCGCGGCGGGCAGCGTGCAGGATGTGCGACGTGCCGATGCGGACCCCTTCGGAGCAGGCCAGGAACGCCGCCGCCAACGCCGAGTTCTTGATCTCCGCCCCGGTCATCTCCAGGCGCGTGGCCAGCGCCTCCCGGTCGATCCCATCGAGCAACTCCTCGCCGCCGACAGCGCGCGTGATCAGCGCCTTCTCCCAGATTGCCAGGCGCTCCCTCGGCCCCGGGCTCACGAAGTCCACGATGAACCGGATGCGCCGCAGCAGCGCCTGTTCGATGTCTGCCTTGCGGTTCGTCGCCAGGATCGCGATCCCGCTGAAGCGCTCCATCCGCTGCAGCAGGTAGTCCACCTCGATGTTGGCGTAGCGGTCGTGCGCGTCCCGAACCTGCGTGCGCTGCCCGAAGAGGGCGTCTGCTTCGTCGAAGAAGAGCAGCACGTTGGCGCGCTCGCACCCGTCGAACACCTGCTTCAGGTTCTTCTCCGTCTCTCCGATGTACTTGCTGACCACGGAGGCCAGGTCGATGCGGTACAGGTCCAGCCCGAGCGAGCGAGCGATGATCTGCGCGGCCATCGTCTTGCCCGTGCCGCTCGGCCCCGCGAAGAGCGCCGTGATGCCGCCGCCCACGGGGCAGAGCTGCCCGTAACCCCACTCCTCGTAGACCTGCCACCGCAGCCTGGCCTGCGCCTCCAGCTCGCGCAGATGCGACACGACCGCGGCCGGCAGCACGATGTCATCCCACGTGTACGGGCACGCCAGCGGCGAGAGCAGGTCGCCAACGCTCGGCGGCAGGGCTCGGCGGCACGCCTGCGCGACGGCGTCTGCCCCCGCACCGGCCACCTGCGCCGCAGCGGCGATCTCGGCGGGCGCAAGCGCCCAGTCCAGCACAGGCCTCGGCGGCGGAGCAGCGCAGAGGTGCTGCCACAGCGTCACCCGGTCCGCGCGCGAGAGCTGCGGCAGCGCCACGTGGAGATGCGCGCGCCCCTCGTCGGGCGCCTGACCGGCCCCATCCGAGCCCGTCAGCACCAGGTTCGGCGCACCAGGCAGCTCGCGCCAGAGGCGCCCATCGACGGGCGCGGTGCAGTCGCAGTAGAGCGCGCCGCCTGTCAGCAGCGCCGCCCGGGCCGCGAGCAGCAGGCGATCCGCGTCGTCCGAGCCACCATCCAGCTCGACGGCCAGCATCCTCAGGCCCAACTCGGCACATGCCTGAGCGGCGAGCGTCCGCTTCCCGGCGCCCTCCGGGCCGCCCAGAGACACCCGGATCGGCGGCGCGGCAGGACCATGCTGCTCCCGAATGGCCCGCACGAACGCGACGATGCGGTCCCTCTCCGCCGGGTAGAGGCACGGAACGCCGACGGACGTGGTGCGGCCTGTCTCCACATCATCCGCGAGCAGGAGGCCGACGATGGCCGGATCAACCGACCACGGCGCGGACACGGACCACCGCCCGGCGGGCACGTCTCCCGGCAACGCGAGCCGCCAGCGGACCAGCGCGCAGCCCGGGCCCAGCGGATCGACGGCTGGCCACTCGAACAGCTCCGCGGCCAGCCGGACCGTCGCGTAGCATGCTCCCGCGTTGTCCTGCAGGTACCCGTAGACGCGCTGCAAGCGCGGGTCCACCTCTGCGGCGGCGGCAAGCGTGAGCAGGTCCAGTTCGCGATGGGTGAGGCCGAGCGCACGCGCCAGCCGCAAGGCCGCCGCGGATGGGTCCGACGCCCTCTCGTCGGCTTCCTCCACCGCGTCGCGCAGGTCCCAGGGAGCCCGGTCGTCACGACCAGCGCCGCCACGCAGCGCCCGGTCCACCTCCGCGTGGGTGATGGCCAGGCCCTGCGCGGGCTCGCCCTGCGCCTGCTCCCACTCGGCGCGCAGCCGGTTCGCGAGAAGCGCCGCGCGGAGCCGCACGCGCGTTACGAACGCGGGCGCCTCGCCGACGAGTTGGCGGGAGAGTGGGCTGGCGATCATGGCTGCACCCACTTCGCGGGCGCGGCCTCGACGCCATTGACGCGTACCCGCACCGCGTATGTCCCCGACGGAAACGCGGTGGGAGGCATGAACGTCAGGTGCTCCGCGTCCGCGATGGCGACCTGGCCCGCGGCGGGGACGCCGGCGACCTCCGCGAGGCTCGTGGCCCCGATGATGACCTCCGCGTGGCCCGCCGTGAAGCCCGTGCCGACGAGAGCGAGCGGCACACCGGCGAATACCAGCAACGGGCCACCCGCGTCGGAGACCGTCGGCGCGATGGCGAACGGAACCGCGTTCGACTGCTGCCCGGCCGCGTCCGCGACCACGAGCGAGAAGACCTGCGGCTCCGGCACTCCTACCGTCGGCGCCCGCAGCACCAGGCGGTTGCTCGTAGCCTGGCCGCCCACGCTCCAGCTCGTGATGTCGATGGCCGGCGCGCCGCCGACGGGAACGAGCAGGACCCTCTGCGCGAGCGCCATCTGCCCGTAGATGCGGAAGGTCTGGCCGGGGCCGACGACAGCGGGCGAGCGGTCGACGCTCTTCGTCGCGCCCGTGGGCGTCTGGTAGCGCACCGTGACGGTGGTCGAGACGATCTCCGGAGCCTCGCCAAGCGGCAGCACAGCCGGCCCAGCGGTGAGACCGTACGCCTCGACGGGCTTCGCGTCGGCGGGCTGCTCCTCCGGCTCCAGGAACACCACGCTCGCCCGGTACACCACCGCGAGGCGCAGGGGCTTGGTGGTCGCCTGCCACAGCCGGCCGAGCGTATCGTAGGTCTCCGTCTCGATCGTGATGCGGAACAGCTCCTCGCGCCCGCCATCCGGCACCGCGGCCTTGACCACCGGGTTGTCGTGCAGCCACTTCATCGCCACGCTCATCACCTGCTGCTCCTCGACGTACGCGCCCGCCGAGTGCGCGGTGAGGAGATAGTACAGCTCCAGGCCGAGGGGCTCGTACTGGACCGGCGGGAAGCTGCCCTGGGTGACCGGCATGCTGACCGTCGGCGGCGTGTTGACGTGGTGCTTGCTCGGCGCGACATGGAAGAGGAACACGCAGAGCTGGCACCCGCCCTGGTCGAAGGCGTAGTCCGGCGCGTTGCCGGTGACGGTGATGTTGGGCCGGGTGCCGCCGCCCTCGGGAGGCCACAGGCGCGTGTTGTCCATCCCCTGCTTCAGCAAGGCGATCAGCCGGTCGGTGACGATGGAGAGGTCGAGCACGCCGATGGCCATCGGGATTCCCCTTACCCCTGCCTCAGTCCGTACGTCGAGACGAAGCCGCGCGCCAGGCTGCCGGCCGGAGCGGACCGCCGGGCGGGTGCGGGCGCGCGCTGGGACTGCACGGGCGAGACCGGCGGTGCGACCTGCACCGTGATCGACCCGATGTGAACGCCCGTGTCTTGGCGAGCGCTTAATCGCCGCTCCGGCGCGGGAGATGGCGTGCGGGGGGGCGGCAGGACGATGAGCTGTGCTGGCCGCGCGGGCGGCTCCGCCGCGACGACACGCGGGGCGGTCGATCCGGGCTGCACGTTGGGCGCCGGCGGCTCATCCGCCCGCACCGTGGGTGCCGGCGACTCAGGCGCGGCGGGCCCGACCTCGCGCGGCGCTGGCGCGCCCACTGCGCGTCTGGCGGCCGTGCTCACCGGTGCGGATGGCGGCGCCAGCGATGCTGCATCGGCGGTGGACCGGGACATGGGCGCCTGGTACGCGGGCGGACCGGACCGATCAGGCAGATCGGACGGATCGCGTGGCCTGGGCTGCGCGGGCGCCGCTGCTGCGTGCTGCGCGGCGGCCCGCTGCTGCGGTGCAGCGGGTGCGGTGGCGGGCGGTGCTGGCGCGGTCTGCTCAACAGCCCGATCGCTCTGACCCGACCGATCTGACCGATCCGACGGATCGAGTGCCCTGAGAAGTGGCGTGGCGGGTGGTGGAGTTGGGTGCGCTGGGGTTGCGGTCGCGCGCGGCGCCAGGCGCGGCTGCGGAAGCGCGGCAGGCTCCGCAGCCAACGGCCGCGCCAAGGGCTCCGGCACCTGGCGCGCGGCCACCGGCGCAGGTACCGTTGCGGCGCGCGCGCCCAGCCTGGCGGGGGGCCTCAGCGGCGCTCCCGTCAGCCGACGTGTCACGCTTCGCAGATAGGAACCCGCAGCCATGTCAGTCGGCGCTCCTGTCTCGCCGGATCAGGTCCGCGTAGGCCGTCCGCCGCGGGCGTGGAAGGGCCAGGATGTCTGCCTCCGCCCAATGGTAGGCCTGCGCGATCAGATGCACGTCCTCGTGGAGCTGCTCCGCCTCCTGCCGCAGTTCCGCCAGCACGTACCGCACCACGTCGAACTGCAGCGAGACCGACGCGCCGCACTCCGGGCACGGGCCGCGCAGGTTGCCGTTCAGGCTCGGCGCCAGCGCCGCCATCGCCCGCTCGATGCGCCGCACCAGCCTCGCCGGAGCGTCCGGCGGCCGCACGCATCGCGCGGCGAGTTCACGCTCCGGACGCTCGCAGCCCTCGACCGCGGCCAGATCGGCGCCGGTGGGCAAACAGAACCTGGCACCGCCGTCCGCGAACTCGAACCAGCCCGGCTCGTCGGCGAACTCGCGGACCCCTCGCGCCGCGTGCGGCCGGTGGTGCGCCAGGTAGTCCGCGATGCCGAACGCCACGTCGAACCGGGCGCCGCACTCCGGGCAGTTCACATCCGCCCGGATGCGGTCGCCCATCAGCGCGGAGCGCACCAGCAGCAGCGCGGCGTCGATGTCGCCGGCGTATCGGGTCTCCCAGCGCCACTCGCCACTCGCCGGCGGCGCCACCCGGTCGAGGAACTCCACCGCCAGGCGCGTCGTGTCGGCCGGGTTCCCCAGCAGCAGCAGGTCGTCGGCCCCATCCGGCGCGCGCAGGTCGACCACCTCGCCGGAGACCGGTAGTCGAGCCGACCCGATCACTGCTCAGTCGGCTCGGCAAGGCTGAGGTCGTGCTCCCACCCCTCGTTCTCGAGCTTGATGTGCTCAATGGCGACCGCGTTGGCGCCCGCGTCCAGGTCCGGCAGCGCCTGGTACTCCGAGACCCAGCAGCGGTGGACCAGATAGCGATGGACGGGCTGGCCCGCCTCGTTCAGCAGGTCGATGCGGACCTCGCGGCGCAGGTTCTTGAGCGACGTGTTGGGCGCGCCCATGTCCAGCACCTGAGCGGCGTTCGCCCACTCCTCGAAGTCGCGGTCGTGGGTGACGCCGCGCTCCAGCGTGATCGGCTCGTACGTGGTCCGCCCCAGGCCCTTGCGGACGATCGGGTTGCCGCCCTCCTTGTATTCGATCGGGGCCGACGAGCGCTTGAGCAGGCTGGCCTTGCTGACCCCCGCGACGGGCGCGGTGCCCTGGCCGAAGTACACCAGGAAGCGGTAGGTCTTGTAGGGATCGAAGCGGCTCGTGTTGACGGTGAACGGTTTGCCCATCGGTGTCTCCTATGCCTGGGTCTGTCCGGCGAGGTGCGAGATCTTGACGATCACGAACTCGGCGGGCTTGAGCGGGCAGAACCCGACCACGATGTTGACGATGCCCTGGTCGATGTCTTGCTGGGTGGTGGTCGTCTCGTCGCACGTCACCACGAAGGCCTTGCTCGGCGTCGTGCCGAAGAAGGCGCCCTGGTTGTAGAGGGAGAGCATGAACGCGTTGATCGTCGAGCGGATGGCGGCCCACAGGCGATGGTCGTTCGGTTCGAACACGACCCACTTCAGGTTCGCGTAGAGGGTCTGCTCGATGAAGAGCGTCATGCGGCGTACCGGCACGTAGCGGAACTGCTCGAACGCCGGATTGGCGGTGACCAGCGTGCGCGCGCCGTAGATGACCGTGCCCGTCCCGGGGAAGTCGCGCAGGCAGTTCACGCCCTTCGGGTTCAGCACGCCCTGGCGCATGTCGGTCATCCGCCCCGTAGCCACCACGCCGGGTGTGCCGAGAAGCGACGCCTCGACGCCGGCCGGCGCCTTCCACACCCCGCGGCGCGTGTCGGTGCGCGCATACAGGCCGGCGACGTATCCACTCGGCGGCAGCGCCTTCGGCAGGCTCGTGAGCGGGTCTGTGGAACGCAGGTACGGGAAGTAGAGCGCCCCGTTCGCGCTCAGCGGCACCGTCTTCTTGTCGATGGCGGCGGCATCGCCGGAGTCGGCCACGGCGTCGGCGGGCGGGTCCATGATGAGGAACGCGCGCTTGCGCTCGCAGAAGGCCAGGGCGGTGCTCAGGACCGTGTTGTCCGCGATGCCCGGGATCACCATCAGGTTGAAGATGCCCACCTTGTCGAGCGCGGTCTCGGCCTCCATCGCATCGGTGAAGTCGGCGCCGAGGAACGTGCCGGCGACCGACGCCATGTTGACGCTGCCGACGAGCGGCGTGGCGGCGCACTGGGTGAAGGAGGCTGGGTAGCCGTTGTCCTTGTCCGGCCCGACGACAACCAGGTTGCTCACGCCGTTGATGCGCTTGGCGATGTGGTTCTCGTCGGTCGTGCTGCCAAGCTTCACGCCGCGGTACGTCTCGGCGCGCGGGCCATAGGTGATCTCGATGTCCGCCACCGTCGGGTCGGCCTTCGGCGTGATCTTCACCTGGAGGCTGAGCGTGGGCAGGTCGGCCGGCTCCAGGCCATAGAAGATGATCGACGCCCCGGCCGGCGACGGGAAGCGGCCGGTCGGGTTCATGACGGTCGCCGGATCCAGCGTCGAGAGGTCCGCCTCGGGATCGACCACGGCGCTCGGGTTCACGACGGCCCCGGCGGAGGTCCGGTACTTCGGCTGCAGCCCGACGACGTACGCGATGGAGCCGCCGTTAAGGAAGAACTGGTTCACCGCAAACGCCACGTCGGACGAGAACAGGCCGCTGGAGTGGAACCCGCCGAACTCGCGCTCATACTCGGCGAAGCTGAAGAGCTGGGTCGCCGCGCCGACGTTCCGCGCCTTCGTCTTGAACGGGTGCGTGTAGCCGACGAACACCGTCACGGACGTCGGGGCGGCCGTGATGCTGTGGCTGGTACTCGGCACTTCCTCGATATAGACGCCTGGATAGGTGGGTGCAACTGGCATGGGACTCCTCCCGTTCGAGACGTGGGTTGCCACAAGCACGGAATGGGGCGCGGCGGCGGCCGGCAGCCCCGGGATCGCAGTCGGTAGCCTAGACAGCCATCAGCGTGCCGCCGGCCTGGGCCGCATCGCTGGCATCGGCCCCGCCGCTGAGCAGGATCGTGCCGGGGCTCGGCACCGCGTACTCGGCGCCCGCCGGCTTCGACACCTCGACCAGGAAGTTCCGGGCGAGCGTCGCGTCGATGGTGCTGGTCTTGAGGGCGGCGAATGACTGCGTCCAGACCACCTGCAGGTCGAACGCCTTCGGGTCCGTGGCCGGGCCGGCGTTGGAGACCGTCACCTTCGTCAGGTCGCCGGACGCGCCCGCGGCCCAGGCGTCCAGCGTGTACGCGGTCCCGCTCCCGTCGTTTGCATCGATCGCCGCGGCCGAACGGTCGGTGTCACTGCCGCCCGTGAACGAGTAGGCGCCATTCTTGGGGAGCAGCTTCACGTCGTCGGCATCGCGTGTTCGCGCCAGCCCCGCGTCCGTGCCCGCCTTGGTCTCGGTGCCGAGGACGGCCTTCACGTGGCGCGCGCTGGCGGAGTCGACGCTGAGGCCGGCGTAGGCGTCGGTCTGGATGATGGCGAGGTCGAAGAGGATGGTGCCGGAGCCCGGCGGCGACTCACGGACGTTGGAGATGGCGATCTGGATGCGGTTGCCGGACGCGCCCGCCTGCTTCGCCTTGAAGACCATGGCGGCGGCGGGAGGCGGCGACTCACCGGGCACCAGAGCCCCGGCGCTAACCAGCCGCCCGAGGTAGGCGTCCAGCAGAGCGCGCTGCTCGGTGGTGAAACCGGCGGGGCCCGCCCAGGCTGTCGACGCGATCTTGCCGTCGTCGAAGCCGAGCGCGGTCAGGGGAACGCAGAACTGCTGGCCCGAAGAAGCATCGGTGAACGTGACCGGGCCCGTGCCGACAACAGGCGTGGCGGCCATCCTCTACCTCCAATCGGAAAGCCATCCTACTGACACGGTACAACGCGCGGGGGTTCAGGAACGGCGTATGCATTCTACGTGCCAAACAGGCAGAGTGTTCGGGAAATGGGGAGAAGGTGAAGAGGTCGAGCGTCGAAGGTCGAAGGTCGAACGGCGGGGTGGTGCGGGGCGGGCGGCGGGGCGGATCGAGGGCCTCCGAGTGTGCGGACGTCTTGGTGGCTCCGCCGCAAGTACATGGTGCTGGGCGCCGCCGCGCGAGTCCGCGGAAGAGGACGGCTGTACAGAAGGGCCGCTCAGCGATCATGCGCCAGCGGCCGGTCAACAGCGGGGATGGACAACACATAGGGTGTCAGCGAACGTACGGCTGCACCGTGGATGCACCCGACACTGCGCTGAAGTGCTTCGCGTTGAACGTGGCAACCGCCAGGCCGGTGCGGGCACAGACTGAGGCGGTGATGGCGTCCATCGCGTCGATCCCGTGGACGAGGTGCAGCGCGGCGAACCCAGCGGCGGCGGCAATGTCCGCCTGGGTAGGCCACGCGACAGGCATCGGACTGAGGAAGCGCTCGACTGCCCGCAGCTCCGCGCTGTTCGCCGCCCCCCAGAGCAACTCGATCGCGCCGACGCCAGAGACCGCCGGGTACTGCGGCAGAGCCCGCAACCACGCCAGCGCCGACGGATGACCGCGAAGCAAGTCGACGCGGTTGCCGGTGTCCGGGAGCATGCGCTAGGTCCAGTCCCGCGTGCTCGCACGTTCCCGCAGCTGGCGCGCGAACCGCGGGCTGTCGGGCCGATCCGCGAACACCCCGAGTAGGCCCTCGCGCTCCCAGGTGGCGACGGCTTCGGCCGGACTGCCGGGCGGCAGCGGCGGCTCAGCCTCGCGCTCGTTGCTCAGCATCCTCAGGAACGCCGCATCGTCGAGGCCGCGCCGCGCGGCCTTGCTGCGCAACCGCGACTGCTCTTCGGCGGTCAGTTCAAGGACGAGCTTCATACCAGGCTCCCAGCCCCCGTTGCCCAGAGGGGACACCCACACTATACATCACCCGCCGCCGGATGGCAGCGCCAGCGACCCCCTACCCCTTGATCCCCGTCAGCGTCACGCCCTGGATGAAGTAGCGCTGGGTCATGAAGAAGATGACGAGCACGGGGAGCATCATCATCGTGCTGGCGGCCATCAGGAGGCCCGGCTCGCCGCCGTGCGCGGTCTGGAAGAGCTGCAGCGCGTAGGCCATGGGCATCCTATCCGGCGAGCTGAGGTAGATGAGGGGGCCCATGAAGTTGTTCCAGGAGCCCATGAACGTCATGATCGTGAGCGCTGCCAGCGCCGGCTTGATGAGCGGCAGCATGATGCGCCAGTAGATGCACATGTAGGAGCAGCCGTCGATCTTGGCCGCGTCCTCCAGGTCGTTGGGGATCGTCAGGAAGAACTGGCGCAGCAGGAACACGTTGAACGCGCTGCCGAAGAACGCGGGCACCCACAGCGGCTTGAGCGTGTCGATCCAGCCGATGGCGCGGAAGATGAGGAAGACCGGCATCATCGTCACCGCGCCGGGCAGCATCATCGTGGCGAGGAGCACCACGAACAGCGCGTCGCGCCCCGGCCAGCGGAGCCGCGCGAACCCGAAGGCCACCATCGAGCTGGAGAGGATCGTGCCGATGATGGTCAGGAGGCAGATGATGAGCGTGTTGCTGACGTAGACCAGGCCGCTCTTCGTCTCGGGCGGCAGGAACGCCAGCGCGTCGGGGTAGTTCTTCCAGACCGGGCCGACGCGCTTGATCTTCTTCATCGCCGAGCGCGGCACCTCGAACTCGCGGCCGGCCAGGTCGCGCGGCTCGGTGACGCGCAGAATGTTGGTGCCGGTCTCCTTCTCCTGCATCACCGCCACGGTGACCGGGCGCCCTTCGAAGGTGGCCGTCGCCAGCCCGACCTCCTTGCCGGCGATCATCACCTTCGCCTGCTGGCGCGGCACCCAGACCGGCGGGAACTGGCTCATGTCCTCGTCTTCCTTCAGCGAGGTCACGACCAGCCAGGCGAACGGGACGAGGAAGATGGCGGAGCCGGTAAGCAGCGCGAGGTGCAGCGTGACCTGCCGGCCGGACTCGCGCGCGCCCTTGCGGGTCCGCCAGTCGGCGGTCGGCCGGATGCGCACGAGGTAGACGAGCCCCGCGACGACGAGGACGCCAACCGCCCAGGCAAGCGTCGCCGTCATCCGGCCGAGGTTGACCGCCGACGAGCCCACGCAGACACCGGCAACCAGCGCCAGGAGCAGCGCCAGGTCACCCCAGCGCCGCGCGCGCCAGCAGAGAGCCGCCACCACCGCGGCACAGCCAACCGCCGCGTAGAGCGCCAACACGGTCCCAAGGGCCAACCACACGCTCATCCGCGCACCGCCTCAACCGCCCCAATGCAGGAAACAATCACCGCGCGCCAACCTCGCTATCGGATTCCTCGTCCACGCCGTACTGCTGGGCCACGAGCGCGCTCACGCGAGCCTGCGCCTCGTTGCGCCGCCCCTCCATCCGCACCACCGCCTCGACCCGGGCATGCCGCGACAACTGCTGCACGACCGCCACGTCGCCCTCCGTGGCCTCCAGCGCGGTCACGATCGCCGTGTTGCGCAGGCGGTGCGGGCTGAGCGTCTGCGGGAGGCCGGCCGCCGCCACGTAGTCGTTCACGACCTTGTACAGCCCGTCGCCGGTGATGCCCTTGCCCTTGCCCGCCGGGTGGCACGCCTGGAACAGCACCGCGTCCTCGTCCTCGGCGTGCGGCGCGTCGCGCAGGTAGTCGGTGATGGCGGCGGCCGCGTGCGGCGTCAGCGACACCGCCTCCAGATTGCCGTCGCGCCCGCGGTTGCGCACCGCCAGCGTGCCGTCCGCCACGCAGAAGTCCCCCACCCGCAACGCACGGACCTCGGCGCTGCGCAGGGCGTTCTCCAGCAGCAGCAGCAGCAGCGCGTAGTCCCGCCTCCCCTTCAGCGTCGCGCGGTCCGGCTGGCGCAGCAGTTGCCGCACGTCGCCGGCCGGCAGGCGCTCGGGCGAGCGATAGGACACCGTCTTCACGCCCGGAACCGACCGCGTCACCCGCGCCTCGGTGATGCCCAGGCCGCGCGCGTGGTCGACCAGCGCCTTCACCGCGGCCAGGCGCCGGTTGATCGTGGCATCCGACATGCCGCGCGCCGCCAACTCGCTCTTGTACACCGCCAGCGAGAACTCGATGCGCTCCGGCGGGAGCTGAAGGTACTCGCGCGCCAGCTCCGGCGTGGGGTCGACACCGTAGCGCGACCGGAAGAAGTCGTTGAGGTCGCCCCGGTAGGCGCGGCGGGTATGTACGTTGGGCCGCGAGTCCAGCAGCGACTCGATCACGTCGCCGATGGCGCCCGCGGACGGGACCTCGGTCTCGGGGGCAGCCGATGACTTGCGAGGATCGCTCATTTCTTCTCCGCCTCGTAGTGGACCCATCGCGGGGCGAGCTTGAGTTGCACAAGCGTGAGCGCCAGGATGATGACGAACAGCACCCAGGCCAGCGCCGACGCGTAGCCCATCTTGAAGTACTTGAAGGCGTTGTTGAAGAGGTACATCACCGGCACGAGCAGGCTGTCGACCGGACCGACGGACGACCCGCCGCCGCCCTGCCCGCTGAGCACGTAGACTCGGTCGAACTCCTGCAGCGCGCCGATGGTGCCCATGATTAGGTTGAAGAAGATGTACGGCGAGAGCATCGGGATGGTCACGTGGCGGAACTTCACCCACCAGCCGGCTCCGTCGATGTCCGCCGCCTCGTAGAGGTGCTGCGGGATGCCCTGCAGGCCCGCCAGCCAGAGGATCATGCCGCCGCCCGCGCCCCACAGCCCCTGGATGATGAGGCCCGGCTTGGCCCACTCGGCCGCGCCGAACCAGCCCGGCGGGTCGACCCCGAACCAGGCGCTCAGCGTCATCTTCCAGGCCGCGTTCAGCAGGCCGCGGTTGGGGTCGCCATTGAGCACCCAGGCCCACAGCACGGCGCTCGCGATAACGGGCACGATGGACGGGATGTAGAAGCAGGTGCGGTAGACGCTCATCCCGCCGACCTTGGCGTTCAGCAGCATCGCGATGGCCAGGCCGGTGACGATACCCAGCGGGATGCCGATGCCGGCCAGGTACGCGACGTTGCCGAGGCTCTTGGTCAGGTAGTAGCTGTCCGGCCCAAGCAGTTCCGTGTAGTTGTGGATGCCCACGTAGCGCGGCGCGTGCAGCACGTCGTAGTCGCAGAAGCTGAGGAAGATCGACGTGACGATGGGGCCCACGGTCAGTGCGACGAAGCCGAAGAGCCAGGGGCTGACGAACATGTAGCCCGCCCACGCCTCGGCCCGGGTCACGCGGCCCATGCGGCGGATGTGCAAGAACCGCCAGAACCCCAGACCCAGGATCGCCAGACCGCAGAGCACCGCGATGCCGATGGGGATGCGCTGATCCAGGAGCGGGAAGGTCTCGCGGGCGAACGCCTTCTCGAGTTCGCTCTGGACGACGCGCGTGCCCTCGGTCATGGCCACCTTCGCCGTCTTGCCGGTGTCCTTGTGGTGCGTGGCCTGGTCGAACGCGCGCACGTGCTCGTCCCACAGGCGTTGGCCGACGAACGTGACGGGGCGGAACTTCGCGCTCTCCATCATGTCCATGAACTGCCGCAGCGGCTTGCGGTACTTCTCTGCGCGCGGCGCGAACTCGGCGAAGACCACGTCGTTCACGCGGCGGTTGGCGGAGATGCTGGGCACGTACAGGCGGCCCTTGGACTCGTAGTAGGCCTTCTGGGCGCGGCTCTCGATGCGAGCGGCCTCGGGGCTGCCCATCCACTTGATGAACGCCCACGCCTCCTTCGGGTGCGTCGCGCCGCGCGGGATGGCGTACGAGAAGCCGCCCGCCCAGGTAATGAACGGCGCCTGGCCGTGGAACCGCCCGGGCTTGCCGCCGGTCGTCTGCTCCAGGCGCTCCGTGGGCACGGGCGCCGGCGCCACCGCGAAGTCCAGCTCCGGGCCGTAGCGTGCGATGCCCTCCAGGACCCAGTTGCCATCGACCTTCATGGCGACCTTGCCGGTCAGGAAGGGGTCCAGCTCGGCCGACTGGAAGCCGGAGGCGAAGGCGTCGACCTTGGTCACGCCGCCCAGCAGGTCGTAGACGCTGACCATGAAGTCCAGCGCGGCCACGCTCTGCGGGTTATCCATCGTGCACTTGCGGCCGTCCGGCGACATGAACTCGCCGTCGTTCTGCCAGCTATAGATATAGAGCCACGAGTTCCCGAAGTTGGGGATGAAGCCGATGCGCTTGAAGTCGCCGCCCTCGTTCACGGTGAGCTTCTTCGTGACGTCCTTCAGCTCGTCCCAGGTCTGAGGCGGCTTGTCCGGATCGAGGCCGACTTCGCGGAACAGCTTGCGGTTGTAGAACAGCATGCGGCAGTCGGTCGAGCTGGGGATGGCGTAGACGCGGCCCTTGTAGTTCGCTTCGGCCCAGCATGCCGTGTAGTAGTCCTCGGGGCGGATGGCGTCCGGCGAGCCCTTGTCGGCGGCGATCATCGGGTCCAGCGGCATGAAGGTGTCGCGCGAGGCCCAGTCGCCGATGGTGAAGCGGTCCTGCCAGATGACGTCCGGCGGCACCTTGCCCACGATGGCGGTCATGAGCTTCTGTGGGTTCATGCCGCCCGCGCCCATCGAGAGCACGTTCACCTTCACGTGCGGGTTGCGTTTCTCGAACTCCCGCACCTTCGCCTCGAGCCCCTTGCTCTCCTGGCCGTACTGGAGGCCCCAAACGACAAGCCTGACGTCGCCCTCGGCGAGCCGGCTTTCGCCGCAGCCGAACACGAGGGGCAGGATAAGGACAAGCGCGAGTGCCATGAACAGGCGCCGCGCGAGCGGGAGGTGCGGTCGATAGGGAGTCATGGGTGATTCGAGTTCCGTCGCCGAGTCTGGGTCTCGGTCTTGGGGATGGCCCGGCCGTGTGTTATTCTAGCGAACTTGCGAGGTCCTGTCAATGCGCGGCGCTCACGCAGGCGTCGTTCCAGCTCGATACGGGTTCAGGACAGCCCTCAGAGCAGGGCATCCCTGGCGAGCATCGCGTCACTTGGCACGCAATGTGCAATAGTGTCCCTGAGACCCGGCGATGCCGCCCGGTCTGCCGTACAAGACGCCCATCGACGCCATATCGCTTCCCGCCAACGGAGAACCGTATGAAGTACGCGCGAATCGCTGCTGCAGCCTCGGCGCTCTGCTGCCTGCTGGCCCTCGGGGCGCCCCGGGCCAACGCCGCCGACGCCATTCCGTACCCGTATGCCGGCAACTACAACGACGCCGTCTACACCTTCACGGCCACGAGTTCCGGCGATATCGTCGCCTACCTCGTCGGCGGGCACGATGCCGGGTACTCGAATGAGCTCGGCCTGCTGATCAACGGGGTGCTCTCGCCGGCCGGATATGGCCTCGAGAACCACTCCGACTACGGCACGTCGTTCAACCTCGGTTACGCCAACGCCGGCGATGTCCTCGTGTTCGTGCTCCACAATCTGGACCCGCTCGGCATGAACGCCTACTCGGACCCGAGCATGAACGTGGGGTACGACCTCCCGGGCATCGACACCCACAACCACGTCTACTCGACCGAGTACACCGCCACCGATCCGGTGTTCGTCTACGGCAGCGTCGTGGTTCCGGCCGGAACGTATGTCGGGTTCGAGGACCTGCAGTTCCCGGACTCGAACTACAACTACGACGACGAGAGCTTCGTCTTCACCAACGTCCGGGTTGGCACCGGCGTCCCCGAGCCCGGCGTGCTGGCGCTGTTCGTCGCGGCGGGCGTTCCGCTGTCGGCATTCGCCATCCGCCGCCGCGCCCGGTAGATCCGCCCTTCGATCCGCACGACGTGTAACAGGCACGCGAGGCTCCGAGCCCGCGTGCCTGTTCGCATGTCGAAGTTGCCGCCAGCGCCCGCCGCCCCCTACTCCTCGTCGGCCTTCCCCAGCGAGGCGGGAGGCGTGGGCTTCAGCGCGAGCGCGGCGAGGATCGTGAAGACGTAGGGCATCATCCGCAGGAACTCGCCGGGGAGGCGCACGTTGCCCTGGAGCTGGAGCTGGAGCGCGTCGAAGAAGCCGAAGACCAGCGCCGCCGCCGCCGCGCCCAGTGGCGTCCACCGCCCGCAGATGACCGCCGCCAGCGCGATGAACCCGCGCCCGCTCACCATGTCGTCGCCGAAGCGCCCGACCTGCGAGAGCGACAGATACACCCCGCCGAGCCCGCCGAACGCTCCCGACAGCAGGAGGCCCGCCACGCGCAGCCGCATCGGCCGGAGCCCGGCCATCCGGGCGCTCTCCGGGTCCTCGCCCACCGCGCGCAGCCGCAGGCCGAACCGCGTGCGGTACAGCACGAAGTGGACCACGACCGGCGCCAGGAACGCCAGCAGGATGAACCAGCCGACCGGGATGACCGCCTCGACCCTGGCGTCGCGCGGCGGCTCGGCCTGGTTGAACACGCGCCGGAGCAGGAACGTGGTGGCCTGCAGCGCGAGGATGTTGATCGCCACGCCGCTGACGATGTGGTTCATCCGCAGACGCTGCGTGAGAACGTAGTGCAGCAGCCCGAGCAGCGCCCCGCAGCCCACTCCGGCCGCCGCGCCGATGAGCAGCCCGTACCCCTGCCCGACCCACATGCCCACGAACGCGCCGACGAGCATGATGCCCTCGAGGGCGATGTTGACGACGCCGACGCGCTCCGAGAAGATGCCGCCGAGGGACGCGAAGATGAGCGGCACCGTCTGGCGCAGCGACGGGACGAGAAGCGGGATGGAGGCGAGCATCTCGATCATGACGCCCTCCTCCGCAGGTAGCGCGCGCCGACGGCCAGGATGACAACCGCCTGCACGATGCCGGCGATCTGGCGCGGCGTGTCGGTGTACGCCTCCATCGTGATCGCGCCGCTGCTCAGGCCGCCGAACACGAGCGACGCCGCCGTCACGCCCAGCGGGCCGAGGTTGCCGAGAAGCGCCACGGCGATGCTGTCGAAGCCGTAGCCGGGCGAGAAAGCGTCGAAGAAGCGGTGGTGGTTGCCCAGCACCTCGACGCTGCCCGCGAGCCCAGCCAGCGCGCCGGAGATGAGCATGGCCGAGACCAGCGTCCGCGCCACGGGCACCCCCGCCGTGCGGGCCGCGTCCGCGCCCAGGCCCACCGCGCGTATCTCGTAGCCCAGGGCCATGCGGCGGACCAGCACCGACACGCAGATGGCCGCGATAAGGGCCAGCCCGAAGCCCGCCGAGAACGCGGGCACGTGGGGGATCGACCAGAGCTGCGCGGTGGCGGCGACGAGCGGCGTGCGCGGGGCGTTGTTTGGGTTGGTGGCGGCTGGCTCCATCAGCGGGTTGGTGACGAGGTAGTGGCAGAGGTGGATCGCGATGTAGTTCATCATGATCGTGACGATCACTTCGTGCGTCCCGCGCCACGCCTTCAGCAGCCCCGGCAGCAATGCCCAGAGCGCCCCACCCGCCATTCCCGCCAGCAGCGCGAGCGGCAGGTGCACGAACATGGGCAGCCCCTTCAGCGAGTAGCCGACCCACGCCGACGCGAGCCCGCCGACGAGGAGCTGCCCCTCCACCCCAATGTTGAACAGGCCCGCGCGAAGGGCCACGGCCACCGCCAGCCCGCTGAACAATAGCGGCGTCGCCTTGCCGAGCGTACGGTACATCTCGTTCGTCAGGTGCAGCTCGTGCTTCTCGACGAGCGTGGCCATCAGTTTCGGGAGGTCGCCGAACGCGCCGCGGGCCAGCGCCGCGAACGACTCGAGCGGGTTCCCGCCGGTCGCCAATATGACGAGCGCGGCGACGCCCAGCGCCAGGACCAGCGCGCCGAGGGACCTGCCGACCGCAAGGAGGCGTTCGCGCATGGCTAGCCCAACCTGCCCAGGAGTTGTACCGGACGGGCACGGAGGCCCATCCCACCACCACGCTCGTGCATCACTCGGGTTGCCCTTCGGCCAGCGCGCCGACCATCATCCGGCCGATGCGGTCCAGTGAGGCCTGCGCGCGCGGCAGCGTGCCGACCACCGAGCCGTTGTACATGACGGCGACGACGTCCGCCAGGTCGAGCACCTCGTCGAGGTCGAGCGAGAAGACCAGGGCGCTCATCCCGCGGCGGCAGGCGTCGCGGATCATGCCGTACACGAACTGCGTCGCCGCCACGTCGAGCCCGCGCGTCGGCTGCATCGCGACGAGCACCCGCGGCTGCCCGGCCAGCGCCCGCGCGACCAGCACCTTCTGCTGGTTCCCGCCGGAGAGCGCCGACGCCAACACGTCGCCGGCCGGGGCGCGGACGCGGTACGTCCGTATGGCCTCCTCGCCGCGCTCCTCCACGGTGCCGAGGTCGAGGAAGCGGCCACCGCCGTGCGCGGGCACGCGCTGCCTCCCGAGCAGCAGGTTCTCGGCGAGCGTGAAGTCGAGGATGAGACCGTCGCGCAGGCGGTCCTCCGGCACATATGCGACCGTCCGCGCCAACCTGCGGCCAGCGGACCACCCCGTCACGTCTTCGCCGTCGACCCACACGCTGCCGGACTGCGCGGGCCGCAGCCCCACGATGGCCTCCGCCAGCTCGCGCTGCCCACTTCCGTCCACGCCGGCGACGCCCACGATCTGCCCCGGCAGCACGGACAGCGTGACGTCGCGCGCCGCGGGAGCCCGGCGCTCGTTCAGCACGGTCAGGCCGCGCACCTCCAGCAGCGGCAGCCTCGGCGCGACGACTGGTTCACCCTCGGGGCCGGGCGCGACGGGCGTCTTGCGCGCCGACCACGCGGGCGGGAACTGCAGCGTCGGCTCGGCGCCGCCGGGAGCCGGCCCGACCGCGCTGGCCGCCATCGGGGTCACGAGGCCGAGCCCGGCAGCCGGCGCGCCGCTCTTCTCGCCCATCATGTACGCCAACAGTTCGTCGGGGTAGGTGTCCGCCGTCGCCAACTCCGCCACGGACCGCCCGCCGCGCAGCACCGTGACGCGCGACGTGTGCGCCACGACCTCTCGGAGCTTGTGCGTGATCAGCAGGACGGTGCGCCCATCCGCGACCATGGAGTGCAGGATGGCGAACAGCGCGTCGGCCTCCTGCGGCCCGAGCGTGGCGGTCGGCTCGTCGAGGATGACGATCTCGGCGCGGCGGAAGAGTGCCTTGACGATCTCGGCCTTCTGGAGGGCGGCGACGGACAGGGTCCCGGCGGGCGCATCCCACGGCAGCTCGACGCCCAGGCGCCCGCCGATCTCGGCGAGTTGGTCGCGCGCCTCGTTGCGCCGCAGCACCCCGGTCCGGGCGACCTCAGCACCCAGCGTGATGTTGTCGAGCACGGAGAGCGCGGGGATCATCGTCGTGTGCTGCGTCACCATACCCAGGCCGAGGGCGATGGCGCGCGCGGGGCTCTGGACGCGCACGTCGGTGTCGCGGAGGCGGATGCGACCGGAGTCGGGCTGGTGGCGACCGTACAGCACGTTCATCAGCGTCGACTTGCCCGCGCCGTTCTCGCCGATGACCGCGTGGATCGAGCCACCCCACACGTTGAGCGACACGTTGTCGTTCGCCACCACGTGGCCGGGGAAGGTCTTGAAGATCCCTGACATCTGGATGATGGGGGTCGCCATAGCAGTGCCTGTGAGCCGCGAGATGTGCCGCGATCGGGCCGTCCGCCATTGTAGCGCTGCCTCCCGCGGCGTGTCAACGCGCGCCCGTCACGTTGACGCCCCGAGCGGAATACGGTTATAATGTGCCACCGTACCGACCGACCCCGTCCGCCAACGGGGTCGGTTCGGCATGGCGAGGCAGCGCCGCACGCCGCACCTCCTGCAGTGGCCCCTAATCGGCACACGACCCGCGCCAGGCGCACCTGGCGTCGAGATACCCGCGCCCAGCGCTGCGGGATAGCCACACCGGCTCGCGAGAAGACAATGGACTACAAACAGACGCTGAGCATCACCCTCAACGACAAAGACCCCCGCGCGATGGCGCAGAGGGCCAACCTGCCGGCTCGCGAACCGGAGATTCAGCAGTACTGGGAAGGCATCGACCTGTACGCCGCCAGCCTGGCGAAGCCCGCGCCGAAGGGTGACTTCATCCTGCACGACGGGCCGCCCTACTCCAACGGCAACATCCATCTCGGGCACGCGCTCAACAAGATCGCCAAGGACATCATCATCAAGTACAAGACGATGGCCGGCTATCGCGCGCCGTACGTGCCGGGCTGGGACAACCACGGGATGCCCATCGAGAACGAGGTTGCCCGCGAGTTCCGCGCCAAGCACGAGAAGCCCGACCGCATCGCCATGCGCAAGCGCTGCCGCGAGTACGCCGCCGGGTTCGTGGGCGTCCAGCGCGAGCAGTTCAAGCGCCTGGGCGTGCGCGGCGACTGGGAGCACCCGTACACGACGATGAGCCACGAGTTCGAAGCCAAGATCGTCGAGGTGTTCGCCGACCTCGCCGCGAAGGGCTACGTGTACCGCGGCCTCAAGCCGGTACTCTGGTGCGCCTCCTGCGAGACCGCCCTGGCCGACGCCGAGGTGGAGTACGAGCCGCACACGTCCAACAGCATCCACGTCCGGTTCCCGGTGACGGCCGACCCGAATGGCGTGTTCGGCGCGAGCCTCGAGAACGCCCACGTCCTGATCTGGACGACGACGCCCTGGACCATCCCGGCGAACCTGGCCCTGGCCGTGCACCCGGACGCGGAGTACGTCGTGGTGTCCGCCGGCGACGCGCGCTACCTGATGGCGGCGCCGCTTGTCGAGAAGACGCTGCAGGCCATGGGCGCGCCGGCGGTCGACCTCGAGTCGCTCCCGCGCACCAAGGGCTCCGACCTTGGCGGCATCGTCGCGCAGCACCCGCTCTTCGACCGCCCGTCGCCCGTCGTCTTCGCGAACTACGTGACGATGGAAGACGGCACCGGCGTGGTGCACACGGCGCCCGGGCATGGTAAGGAGGACTTCGAGACCGGCCAGCGCGAAGGGCTCGACGTGCTCTGTCCCGTCGACCAGTCCGGCACGCTCACCGCGCAGGCCGGCGAGCAGTTCCAGGGCGCGCGCATCCTGGGAGGCGACGCGGACAAGCGCGTCATCGAGGCGCTGCGCGAGGCCGGGCACCTCATGGCGCTCGGCGCGATCGAGCACAGCTACCCGCACTGCTGGCGCTGCCACAAGCCGCTGCTCTTCCGCGCCACCGTCCAGTGGTTCATGAACATCGACCACGAGGGGCACCGCGAGAAGTCGCTCGAGGCCATCGACCAGGTGCGCTGGTACCCGCCGGTGAGCAAGAACCGCATCACGTCGATGGTCGGCGGGCGGCCGGACTGGTGCCTGAGCCGCCAGCGCGCGTGGGGCGTCGGCATCCCGGCGTTCTACTGCCGCGACTGCGGCAAGGAGATCCTCCAGCGCGAGGCCCTGGGCGCGGTGCACGACCTCGTCTCCCGCGAAGGCGCCGACGCGTGGTACGAGCGCCCGGCGTCCGAGATCCTGCCGGCCGGGTTCGCGTGCCCGCACTGCGGCGGCTCGTCGTTCGAGAAGGAGACCGACATCCTGGATGTCTGGTTCGACTCCGGCTCGACGCATCTGGCTGTGCTGGACAGCGGCGTGTGGCCCGACCTGAGCTGGCCGGCCGACCTGTACCTGGAGGGCTCCGACCAGCATCGGGGGTGGTTCAACTCGTCGCTCATGGTCTCCGTTGGCACGCGCGGCTGCGCCCCGTACGGCGCCGTGATCACGAATGGCTGGACGCTGGACAAGAACGGCCGGCCGATGCACAAGAGCCTGGGCAACGTGGTCTCCCCGCTCGACGTCATAAGGGAGCACGGCGCGGACGTGCTGCGCCTGTGGGTGGCCTCGACGGACTACTTCGAGGACGTCCGCTGCTCCGACGACGCGCTGAAGCAGGTCTCCGAGACCTACCGCCGCATCCGCAACACGTTCCGCTTCATGGTCAACAACCTGCACGAGTTCGACGCGGCCACGCAGTCGGTCCCGGACGCCGAGATGCACGACCTGGACCGCTGGATACTCGCGCGCCTCGGTTCGCTGATCGAGGCCTGCGCCGCGGGATACGAGGCGTACGAGTTCCACCGTATCTACCATGCGGTGAACGCGTTCTGCGCGAACGATCTGAGCGCGTTCTACCTGGACGTCATCAAGGACCGGCTCTACTGCTCCGCGCCGGGCTCGTCGGATCGACGGTCGGCCCAGACCGCGCTCTTCCAGCTCGCCTCCGCGATGGCTCGCCTGCTTGCGCCGATCCTGTCGCACACGGCCGAGGAGGTCTGGGAGCGCATGGGCCTGCGGAGCCAGGCGCCAAGCGTCCAACTCGCCAACTTCCCGGAGCCGGGCGCGCCCCGCACCGGCGTCGAAGCGCGCTGGGAGCCGGTGCTGACGCTGCGCGAGGCCGTGAACGTTGCCGTGGAGGCCGCAAAGCAGGAGAAGGTGTTCACGAACCCGCTGGAGGCCGAGGTGCTGGTGCGCGCGCCGCAGTCGACGGTGGACGCGCTTCAGCCGGTGCTCGCCGACCTGCCAGCGGTGCTCAAGGTCTCGCAGGTACGCCTGGAAGCGGGCGATGGCGACCAGGTCCAGGTGACGGCCCAGCCGGCGGCGGGCGAGAAGTGCGTGCGCTGCTGGCTCGTGAAGCCCAACGTGGGCGTCAACGCTGACCACCCGGGCCTCTGCCCGCGCTGCACGGAAGTCGTTCTGTCCCTATAGCTCGTCTCGACGACCCGGCCAGGCTCGCGCCGAGCACTTCGAGCCCGGCCCTGGCACAGCCCATCGATGGATGACGATCCCGCCTCAGGGAGAGACGCCATGACGAAGGCACAGCTCGACAAGATGAAGACGCGTCTGGTGCAGGAGAAGGCCCGGCTGGAGGCCGACCGCGCCAGCCTGCTGGAACACGAGGGGATGGCGTCGGAGTTGGGCGAGCTGGCCAGCGTCGACGTGAACCACCCGGCGGACGTCGGCACCGAGATGTTCGAGCGGGAACGCCAGCAAGCCCTGAACGAGAACCTGACCCAACTCATCAAGCAGGTGAACAACGCCTTGGCGAAGATCGCGGCCGGCACGTACGGCGTCTGCGACAACTGCAGCGCCGCGATCCCGGATGCCCGCATGAACGCGCTGCCCTACGCTACCTACTGCATCGCCTGCCAGAGCCGATTGGAGAGTGCGTGAAGCCCCGCATCTTCTACCTCATTGCTATCGTCATCGTCCTCTGCGATCAGTTGACGAAGCACATGGTCATCCGAGTCTTCCCGGTCGGTGACAGCCGCCGCATCCTCGGGCCGATCCTCTCGCTCACGCACACGCGCAACACGGGTGGCGCCTTCAGCCTCCTGCAGGCGCGCGTGCCGGTGTTCCTCGTCGTCGGGATCATCGCGGTCGCGGCCATGCTCGTCGCGTACCATCGCATGCGCGAGTCGGACCTCGGCATCTCGGCTGCGTTGGCGCTCGCGTTAGGCGGGGCGATCGGCAACCTCATCGATCGCATCCGGTTCGGCTACGTCGTCGACTTCTTCGACATCCACGTCTGGCCGATCTTCAACATCGCGGACTCGGCCATCACCGTCGCGATTTGCCTGCTCGCCTGGCGCTTCCTCATGCCGCACAAGCGCCGCGACGAGCGCGCCGATCCAACCGAGCAACCAGAAGGCGACCCTACCTAGGCCCATGCTACCTGAGCTTTTCCACATAGGGCCTCTGCCCATCCGCTCGTACGGCGTCACGGTCCTGATCGCGTTCCTGATTGCGCTCGCCTATGCCACTCACCGCGTCAAGCGCGCCATGGCCGGCCGCGACCCGGCCGAACCGGGCCTCATCACCCCCGACCACGTGTTCGACATGTCGATCATCGGGCTGTTCATCGGCATCCTCGGCACGCGCACGGTGTACGTGGTGCTGGACTGGCCCGAGTTCGCCGGACACCCGCTCGACGTGTTCAAGATCTGGTCCGGCGGCCTCTCCATCCATGGCGCCCTCATCTTCGGCGTGCCGTGGGTGGCATGGTATAGCCGGCGGCACCGCCTCAGCTTCCTGCAGTTCGCCGACTTCGCCGCGCCGGCGTTCGCCATCGGCCACGGCATCGGCCGCATCGGCTGCTTCCTGAACGGATGCTGCTACGGGGCGGCGTGCAACCTGCCGTGGGCGGTTCGGTTCCTGCGCGAGGGGCACCCCGGCGAACTCACACCGCCAAGCCACCCGGTCCAGCTCTACTCGGCGCTGTTCAACCTCAGCTTCTTCGTGCTGCTCGACCGCGTCTCGCGGAAGCCGCACCGGCGCGGGTCCATCACGCTCGCCTATCTGGCGCTCTTCCTCAGCGCGCGGTTTGTCGAGGAGATCTTCCGCCACGGGGCCACGGCCGACACGTTCGTCCTCGGCCTGACCCACGCGCAGACCTTCACCTTGGTCGGCCTGCCCATCATCGCACTGATCTACTGGCGCCTGCGCAACACCGCCGTCATCGACCCACAGCCCGCCCCCGCCGCGGAGGCCACAACCGAACAGCCATGACCGCACCCCTTCCCCTGAAGCCGGCGCCGGCCTTCCCCACCGAGTTGGTCCGCGCGCTGCGCAAGGCCCTGGGCGCCGACGCGGTGCTGACGGGCGGCCCGGAGCTGGCGGCGTACGACTGCGACGCGTACCCGGTCGCGCACAGCGCCCCCACGATGGTCGTGCTGCCCGAGAGCACCGCGCAGGTGGCCGAGATCGTGCGGCTCTGCAACCAATTCGGCGTCCTCTACATCCCGCGCGGCGCGGGCACCGGCCTCTCCGGCGGCGCGACGCCCATCTACGGCGGCGTCGTCATCTCGTTGGCGCGCATGAACCGGATACTGGAGATCGACCCGGTGGGCCGGCGCATCCGCGCGCAGGCCGGCGCCATCAGCCTGGGGCTCAGCAAGGCGGTCGAGAGCTTCGGCCTGCACTACGCCCCGGATCCGTCGAGCCAGGGGGTGTGCACCGTCGGCGGGAACGTGGCCGAGAACTCCGGGGGCGCCCACACGCTCAAGTACGGCGTCACCACCAACCACACCGTCGGCCTCACGATGGTCCTCCCAAGCGGCGAGGTCGTGGAGCTTGGTTCCGAGGTGGAGGACACGGCGGGGCTCGACCTGGTCGGCTTCGTGTGCGGCTCCGAGGGCACGCTGGGCATCGTGACGGAGGTCGTGGCCCGCCTCACGCCCCTGCCGCGCACCTACCGCACGCTCCTGGCGATCTTCGAGACGCTGGACGACACGACGCGCGCGGTCGCCGACATCATCGCGTCCGGCATCATCCCCTGCGCGCTGGAGATGATCGACCAGAACATCCTGCGCTACATCGAGGAGGCGTACCACCTCGGCTTCCCGCCCGACTGCAGCGCGGTGCTGCTGATCGAGCTGGACGGCTTCGAGGCAGGCATCGACGCCGACACCGACGCCGTCCGCGCGCTCTGCACTAAGAACAAGGCGCGCGAGGTCCGCACCGCCGCCAATGCTCAGGAGCGCGACCGGCTCTGGCTGGCCCGCAAGCGCGGCATCGGCGTCATGGGCCGCCACCGGCCGAGCCACGTCACGCAGGACGGCGTCATCCCCCGCAGCAAGCTGCCGGAGGTCCTCGCGGAGGTGTCGGAGATCGCGGCGCGACACGGGGTGACCGTCTGCAACATCTTCCATGCGGGCGACGGCAACCTGCACCCGGCGATGGTCTTCGACGAGCGCGACCCGGAGGAAGTGCGCCGCATCACCGAGGCGGGCGAGGAGATCCTGAGGCTCTGCGTCCGCGTCGGCGGCACCATCACCGGGGAGCACGGCGTGGGGATCGAGAAGCTGGCGTCGATGGGCCTGGTCTACTCCCAGGACGACCTCGGCGCGATGGCGAAGCTGCGCGGCGTGTTCGACCCGTCCGGGCTCTGCAACCCGGGCAAGCTCATCCCCGCACCGGTGGCATCATGACGAGCATCGCTCCCGCCTTCCTTGACCCGACACCCGCCGAAGCGCTCGATGGCGTCGCGCCGCTCCATGCCGCCGCGCCGACGACGGTCGAGGAGATCGCCGACCTCGTCCGCTGGGCGCGCGCGGAGCGCATCGCGCTGGTTCCGGCCGGCGGCGGCACGGAGCGCCCGTTCGGCAACCTGCTCTCGGCGTCGCGCTGGGTCTCGCTGCGGTCCGAGGGCCGCGCGGGCATCGTCTCGTTCGAGCGCGCCGACATGGTGGCCACGGTCCGCCCCGGCACCACTCTCGCGCAGTTGCAGGCCGAGCTGGGCGAAGCGGGCCAGTTCTACCCCAACGACTCGCCGCTGCCCGAGCGCGCCACCATCGGGGGCATTGTCGCGGCCAACCGCCAGGGCCTGCTGCGCCCGCTCTATGGCACGCCCCGCGACCGCGTGCTGGGTCTCGGCGTCGTCACCGGCGAGGGCGTGGCGATCCGCGGCGGTGGGCGCACCGTGAAGAACGTCGCGGGCTACGACATGTGCAAACTCTTCACCGGCTCGCGCGGCGCTCTGGGCTACCTCACGGAGGTCACGCTGCGCTGCGATCCGCTGCCGGCCGCGCGCCTCCACGTGGTCTACCGCGCCGCCGACATCCGGCAGGCGGTTCAGGGCGGCCTCGCCATCCACATGGCCCACCTGCAGCCGGCCTACCTCGTCGCGGCGAACCGCCCCTACCCGCTTCTGGCGATCGGCATCTGGGGCGCGCAAGCCACGGTGGACTGGCAGGCGGCGCGCATCGCGGAGGAGCTGAAGGCGGCGGGCCTGGAGCCGGCCGACGGCGGCCCATCGCCGCAGGACCTGGCGAACCGCACCTGCCCGAGCGCGATCGACGCGCCGATGGCGGGCCGGGCCGCTGTGCCCGTGGCCAAGTTGCTTGATATCGTGGCGCGCCTGGAGGGCTCCGGGGCCGCGCTGGACGTGCAGGTGGCGAACGGCATCATCCACTTTGCGCTCGACACGGCGTTCTGGGCGAACCTGGAGGGCATCGCCGGCCTGCTGCCGCGCTCCGCCAACTTGGCGTGGACGCGCTTGCCGGCCGAGCTGAAGCGGGACATCGACGTGTGGGGAGGCATCCGCTCCGCCGCCCACCTGATGCGGGGCATCAAGGACGCGCTCGATCCGGACGGTGTGTTCGCGCCCGGCCGCGTCGCGGGGAGGCTCTGACACGCCCATGCTCGACGCCATCCAGGACAAGCTGCTGAAGTGCGTGCGCTGCGGGTTCTGCCAGGAAGCCTGCCCCACGTACCGCCTGACCGGAAACGAAGCCGCCTCGCCGCGCGGCCGCGTCTACCTGATGCGCCTCGTGGCCGAGGGCTCGATGGAGCTGAACCAGGACGTCCTGGCCACGATCGACTCGTGCCTCGGCTGCCGCGCTTGCGAGACCGCCTGCCCCTCCGCGGTGCCCTACTCCTCGATCCTGGAGCACTTCCGCGAGCATATCGAGGGCAGCGGCGTGCGCAGCGTGCTCAACCGGACGGCGCGCGGCGGACTGATGGCCGCGCTGACCAACCCGACGCTCTTCTCCGGCGCGATGGTGGCCAGCAAGCTCGGCGCGATGGTCGGCATCCCCGCCGACGCCATGCCCGGCCCGATCGCGTCCGTGCTGACCGACGGCGCATCCAGCAAGGTCTCGCTGCCCGCCATGTCGAGCCGCACGACGCCCGGCAAGCTCCCGCCCGTGAGCCCGGCCATCGGCGAGCGCCGCGCCACGGTGGCCATTCTGCCGGGCTGCGTCATGCGCGTGCTCTACCACGAGACGAACCTGGCGACGGTGCGCGTGCTGCAGCGCAACGGCTGCGACGTGCTCGCCCCGCGCGACCTCGGGTGCTGCGGCGCGCTCCACGCCCATGCGGGGCAGCTCGAGACGGCGCGCAGCATGGCCCGGGCCGTCATCGACACGATGGAGAAGTACGAGTACGACGCGTTCGTGGTGAACTCGGCGGGCTGCGGCTCGACGCTGAAGGAGTACGGCGAGCTGCTGGCGGGCGACCGAGCGTACGCGGACCGGGCCAAGGCGTTCTCCGCGCGGGTGCGCGACGTGTCGGAGTACCTGATGGACCTGGGCCTGCGCGCGCCGGCAGGGCCGTGGGACGCGGTGGTCGCCTACCACGACGCCTGCCACCTGGCCCACGCACAGGGCATCGTCTCGCCGCCGCGCCGGCTGCTGCAGTCGGTGCCGGGTCTGCAGCTCGCCCACCTGCCCGAGTCGGACACCTGCTGCGGCAGTGCCGGCATCTACAACCTGACTCAGCCTCGGATGGCCGGGCGCCTGCTGGAGCGCAAGGTCGACTTCATCGCGGGCACCGGCGCTTCGGTGCTGGCGACGGGCAACCCCGGCTGCATGGCGTGGATCAAGCGCGGGCTGGATCAGCGTGGGCTCGACATCCGCGTGATGCACCCGATCGAGATCCTCGACGCGGCATACGCCGTCTCCGGCTGATGCATCGCGCGGCACACACATCAACGCCTCCGGGGCTCGGGCCCGCGGAGGCGTTGTTCTATAGGATAAGGTTGAGAAGTGCTGGACTAGACCTGTGCAACCACCGCCGTGCGGGTGCCCCCCGGGGCGCCTGAACACTCGAGCCTGCAGAACATATCGACCACCGCCGGGTCCCACTGCCTCCCGGCGCCTTCGTGAAGCCGGGCGATGCCTTCGGCGGCGGGCAGGGCCGGGCTGTACGTCCGCTCGTTGGTCATCGCGTCGTATGCGTCGCAGACCGACAGGATGCGCGCCGAGAGCGGGATGGCGTCTCCGAGCAGCCCGTCGGGGTAGCCTGTCCCGTCCCACCGTTCGTGATGATGCCGGATCGCCGCGACCACCAGCGGCGAGAGGGCGACCGGGTCCACGATGCGGGCCGACTCGGCCGGGTGCGAGCGGATCTGGTCGAACTCGTCGTGGTCGAGCTTGCCGGACTTCTCCAGGATGGTGCTGTCGACCGCGATCTTGCCGATGTCGTGCAGCAGGCCGGCCACGTACATGGCCTGCACGTCGTCCGGCCCCATGCCCATCGAGGTCGCCACATCGGCAGCCCGCAGGGCGACACGCTCGGAGTGCGCCCTCGTCTGCGGGTGCTTCGTATCGAGCACCATCGCCAGCGACGAGACGACACCGTTGACCATGCCCTCGTAGCGCAGCGCCAGGTGCTCGAGGCGCTTCGTCTTGTACTGCTCGGCCTCGCGCTGACGGAGCGCTTCGATGCGCCGCTCGTGCGCGACCTCCATGCGGTCTCGCAGCTCGTCCATGGAGAACGGCTTGGTGAGGAAATCGCACGCGCCTGCTCGGAAGGCCCGCGTGACCATGCCGACATCGGCCGCGCCCGTGAGGAGGAGTACGAAGGTATCGGGGTAGTGCGCGCGCACTTGCTCGAGCAGGTCGAGGCCGGACATGCCCGGCATGCGCACATCGGAGAGCACAAACGCGCAGGGCCGCTTGGCCAGCTCGGCGAGCGCCTCGGGCCCATTGTGCGCAGCGTAGCACGTGAAGCGATCAGCCTCCAGCGCCGCGCAGAGAAGCTCAGTAATGACCGGCTCGTCGTCGACGACCACAACAGCGCGATCTTCGCTGCTTGCCATCATGCCTCACCTCGGGGGGTACACGTACTACTCACGGGGCATCCGGGCCATGTGGGTCGGCATCGTGACGGAGGAGACGGCTTGACCTTAATAGTGAACTATAGCACAACTACCGGCATCCCGCAAGGGTGGATTCTGCCCCCTGCGCAGATCGCACCATTTTTGGTGGCACCCCTGCGGGCAGGCGCTCCGTAGCCATCCCGCCCTCCGATGGAGTAGAATAGGGCCTAGCACCCGGAGGAACAGATGGATATCGCAATCGGATCGGACCACGCCGGATTTCACCTGAAGAGCAGGCTCCGCGACCTGCTGCGAGCCGAAGGCCACAACGTCATCGACGTCGGCGCCACGAGCACCGAGCCCAGCGACTACCCGGACTACGCCGAGAGCGTCGCCCGCACCGTCGCCGACGGCAAGGCGCAGCGCGGCATCATGGTCTGCGGCACCGGAGCGGGTAGCTGCATGGCCGCCAACAAGGTCGACGGCGTCCGCGCCGCCATGGTGTTCGACCCCGTCACCGCCCGCCTGACGCGCGAGCATAACGACGCGAACGTGCTCTGCCTCGGCGAGCGCATCTCCGGAGTCGAGATGGTCGAGGAGATCGTGCGCGTCTTCATCGGCACGCCGTTCTCCGGTTCCGAGCGCCATATTCGCCGGATCGCCAAGATCGCCGCTATCGAGGCCGGCTAGCCATCCGTTCGAGCGGGCGCGCCGGATGCGACGCCGGACGCCCGCTTCGCACCGCCAGCACAGCCAGACGCGGTACGCCCCCGCGGCACCACTGCGATGGGGCCTGCCGCCCACGAGGAGCGCCCCATTGACCACGCCTAGAACCGCGCCGCTCATCGATGCCGACCCGCAGATCGCCCAGGCCATACGCGACGAACAGGAGCGGCTTGAGCACAACATCGAGTTGATCGCCTCCGAGAACGTCGTCTCCCGGGCCGTGCTCGAGGCGATGGGCTCCGTGCTCACCAACAAGTACGCCGAGGGCTACCCGCGCAAGCGGTACTACGGCGGCTGCGAGAACATGGACGTCGTGGAGGACCTCGCTCGCGACCGCGCGAAGAAGCTCTTCGGCGCCGGGCACGCGAACGTGCAGCCGCACTCCGGCGCGCAGGCCAACCAGGCGATCTATAGCATTACGCTGCAGCCGGGCGACACGTTCCTGGCGATGAGCCTCTCCGAAGGCGGCCACCTCACCCACGGCTCGCCCGTCAACTTCTCCGGCACGCTGTACAAGCCCGTCCACTACGGTGTCGATCCCGACACGGGCCTGATCGACTACGACGCCGTGCAGCAGTTGGCCGACGAGCACAAGCCGAAGCTCATCGTCGCGGGCGCGAGCTGCTACGCGCGGGTGATCGACTTCGCGCGATTCCGGGCCATCGCCGACAGCGTGGGCGCGAAGCTGATGGTCGACATGGCCCACATCGCCGGGCTCGTCGCCACGGGCGAGCACCCCTCCCCCGTACCCATCGCCGACTACACCACGACCACGACGCACAAGACCCTGCGGGGCCCGCGCGGCGGCCTTATCCTGACCAGCGAGGGGAACGGCCCGGCCATCGACAAGGCGGTCTTCCCCGGCATGCAGGGCGGCCCGCTGATGCATGTCATCGCCGCGAAGGCGGTGTGCTTCGCCGAGGCGCTGCAGCCCTCCTTCGCCGACTACCAGGCGCAGATCCGCCGCAACGCCGCAGCCCTGGCAGCCGCCCTCCTCGACCTGGGCTGGCGCCTCGTCTCCGGCGGCACGGACAACCACCTGGTCTGGTGCGACATGCGGCCGAAGGGCATCACCGGGCGCAAGTCTGAGACCACGCTCGACAAGGCGGGCATCACGGTGAACCGCAACATGATCCCCGGCGACCCGGAGAAGCCCTGGGTTGCCAGCGGCATCCGCCTCGGTACGCCGGCGGTCACCACGCGTGGCTTCAAGGAGGCCGAGATGCGCACCGTCGCCGAGCTGCTCGACCGGGCGGTGACCCAGGCCGACGACGCAGCCGCCATCGAGGCAGTGCGCGCCGACGTCCGCGCGCTGACCGCGCGCTTCCCGCTCGACGCCGGGCTGCTGTAGGGAGCCGGGCGGCATGACGCAGCGCGAGCGGTTCCTCGCCGTCGTGCGAGGCGAACGACCCGATCGCATGCCCTTCCACTTCGGCGGGCCGCGCGCGTCCACGTTCGCCGCCTGGCGGAAGCAGGGGCTCTCCGACGAGCAGGCCTCCCGCTGGGGCGAGTTCATCGGCGGCGACGGCATGACGGGGCTCGGCAAGTTCGACTGCGGGCCGCTGCCGCGCTTCGAGGAGCGCATCATCGAGGAGCGCGGCAACGTTCGCATCTGGCAGGACCACTGGGGCGTGAGGCGCCTCGACGCGGTCCACCAGCCGACGCCCGGCTTCGCGACGCGGCAGTACCTGGAGTTCCCGGTGCGCGACGCCGCCACGTTCGCCGCCATGCGCGAGCGGTTCGACCCGCGCACGCCGGAGCGCACCACGCCGGTGTCGGGCGAGAACGAGCGCGAGACGTGCAACCCGGACGGCTACCGCGTCTACCAGTCGACGGTGTGCTGGCGCGACCGCGTGGAGGCGTGCAACGCGTCGGAGGCGCCGGTGGCGCTGAGCTTCCCCGGGCTCTGGTGGACGGCGCGCGACTGGTGCGGCTTCGAGGGGCTCTGCGCGCTCTGCGCCGACAACCCGACGCTCGTCGCGGAGATGATGGAGTTCTGGACCGACTTCCTGCTCGCCCTGCTGGACGAGCCGCTGCGGGCAGTCCACGTGGACTACGTGGTCATCAACGAGGACATGGCGTACAAGCACGCGGCGATGCTCTCGCCCGCCATGATGCGCCGGTACATGCTGCCGAACTACCGCAGACTCTACGCGCGGCTGAAGGAGCGCGGCGTGGCCTGCGTGGCCATGGACTCGGACGGGCACAACAGCCAGATACTGGATGTGTTCTACCCGGACGCCATCGACGGCATCGAGCCGATGGAGATCGCGGCGAACAACGACCCGGAGCGCTACCTCGCCGAGCACCCCGACGTGTTCATCTCCGGCGGCATCGACAAGCGCGAGCTGACGCGGGACAAGGCCGCGGTGCGCGCCGAGGTGACGAAACGCTACGCGACAGCCCGTCGGTTCCCGCGCTACATCCCGACGGTCGACCACGGCGTGCCGCCGGACGTGCCGCTGCGCAACTTCCTCTACCTGGTCGAGCTGATCAAGGGGTTCGCGCAGGGAGAGGACCTGGACCGCTACGAGCCGCCGTGCGTGCTGGAGCAGCATCTCGGGCCGATCGAGGAGATGTTCGACCCGATGCGAGCGATCGAACAGGCCATGCCGATCGTCTAGCATCTTGGGGCCCGAGCCACCAAGACCCTAACGGAGAACGATACCCTTGTCGAACAGCCGACCATCCTGGGACGAGTACTTCATGCAGATTGCGCGGGACGTCTCGACTCGCGCCACGTGCGAGCGCCGGCTCGTGGGCGCCGTCGTCGTCCTCGAGAAGCGCATCCTGACGACCGGCTACAACGGCGCGCCGCACGGTCTGCCGCACTGCACCGAGGTCGGCTGCAAGATCCAGGACGGCCACTGCATCCGCACGCTGCACGCGGAGCAGAACGCCATCGTCCAGGGCGCCCTGAACGGCATCACGCTGCGCGGGTCCACCCTCTACGTCACGTGCCAGCCCTGCAACAACTGCGCGAAGATGATCATCAACGCGGGCATCGTCCGCGTGGTGTTCGACGGCGACTACCCCGACGAGTTCGCGATGGAGCTGTTCGAGCAGGCCGGCACCGAGCTGATCCGGCTGCGCAGCGGCGGCGACGGGGCTGTGGAGCGCATTCGATGATCGGCATGACGGTCGCCTTCGTGGTCGCGCTCACCCTCACGTGGTGGCTGACCCCGAGCGTCCTTTGCCTGGCCAAGCGCCACGGGGCGATGGCCGTGCCCCGCAGCCGCGACGTCCACGAGACCCCGACGCCGCGATGGGGCGGCATCGCGATCTACGCGGGCGTTGTGACAGCCATCGTCCTGACGGTCACCTGGCGGCACTTCTACCCCAACGTATCGGACGCCAACGGCTGGACGTGGCGCCTGCTGGGCGTGCTTCTGGCGGCGACGTTCATCGCGGCGGTGGGCATGGTCGACGACGTGAAGGATCTGCGCGCCATCTACCAGGCGGCAGCCATCCTCGCGGCGGGCGGCATCCTGCTCGCGTTCGGCGTGCGCATCGAGGGCATGACGAACCCGTTCATCGCCACGTCGAACGCGGTGTACAACCCGGCCCGCTGGATCCCCTTCGCGCCGGCCCTGAGCATCGTGGGCACGCTGTTCTGGGTCTTCCTCGTCACGAAGACCGTCGACGCGATCGACGGCCTCGATGGGCTGGCTGCGGGCGTGTGCGCCATCTCGTCGGGCACGCTGGCGCTGATGGCGGCTGCCTCGCACCAGCCGGAGGGCCCGACCATCGCGCTCATGGCCTCCTCCGTGGCAGGCGGGTGCATCGGGTTCCTGCGGCACAACCGCTACCCGGCGCGCATCTTCATGAGCACGGTCGGGGCGCAGTTCCTGGGGCTGATGCTCGCCGCGATGTCGATCATGGGCACGTTCAAGATCGCCGCGGCCATCTCGGTGCTCGTTCCGGTGCTCGTGCTCGGCGTACCCATCTTCGACTACTTCGTGGTGCTGGCCAAGCGGCTGGCGTGCCGGGCGCCGCTCACTGCGGCCGATCGCCGCCACTTCCACCACCGCCTGATGGACCGCGGCCTGAGCCAGAGCCAGGCGGTGTGGGTGATTTACGCCTGCACCGCGGCGCTCTGCACGGTCGCGTTTCTGATATTCCGGGCGATGCACTAGAAGCCGAACGCCCGTCCGGCACGTAGTGCTGGTAACCGCCCGCCCCGCGCCGCGGATCGAGGCGGACCGATCGCGGCCACGGCCCAGGCCGTCACGCGCGCCCTTGCCCCGGAGGATATGCATGTCGACGGACACGCCGCCCAAGCCCCCCTACTGGTCCCGAGAGATCATCCTGAGCATGCTGCCCGAGGCCATACGCATCTGGCTCTCGGAGTCGCTGCGCTTCTCGGTGCGAGTGGGCCTGGTGGTGGCTTCCATCGCCGGTTCAGCGTACGCGCTCGGGCGCCTGCGTTCGGTGCTCGCGACGCTCCTTGTGTCGGCCGTTTTCGCGTACATCATGCGCCCGATGGCCGCGTGGCTCTGCCGCCGCAAAGGCATGCGCGATGTCCACGACGCGATCGCCTCCGTCTTCAGCGGCATGGCCGCGGCGGTGAAGGCCTGCCTGGTCTACCCCATCGTCCGCCTGGTGCGCAGAGGGTGGACGCCTCCGGCGAGGCCGGCGGGCCCGGTGCGCGTGTCCGCCTACACGCACCGCGTGCTGGCCACGTTCTACGTGCTGGTGCTCGTGTTCGTGGCGGGCTACTACTCGGTACGGTGGACGGTGAACCCGTTCGTACAGGAGATCAAGCAAGTCGCAGACAACTGGGGCACGCGCAACGACGCGGATCTGAGGCTGAAGGCGACGCAGGGCGCGAAGGACTTCACGGACTGGTACGAAGCTCACGTCAGCCAGGATGTGCGTGACCAGATCGACGCGCAGCTCAAGCAACAGCAGGCGGACGACACGCTGCCGCGGCGCGTGGCCACCTGGGCAAGCGGCCTCGTCGGCCAACTCGGTCCTATCAGCCGGTACATCGTCGAGATCGTGCTCTTCCCGGTGCTCGCGTTCTACTTCGCGCTCGACAGCCGCAAGATCAAGCACGAGTTCGTGGGGACGCTGTCGCGCCGGCGCCGCCGCGAAGCGATGCGCATCATCCACGAGTTCAACGGGATCATGTACAGCTTCGTGGTGGGCCAGGCCATCCTGTGCGCCATCGCGGGCGTGGTGGTCGGCGTCGGGCTTGCCGCGCTCGGCGTCAAGTACTCCCTGACGCTCGGCCTGCTGGCGGGCTTCACGCGGGCCATTCCGATCGTGGGCCCGATCATCGGCGGCATCCCGATCATCGCGCTGGTGCTCGCCACGAAGGGTCTCGGCGTCGCGCTGGCGGTGCTGGGGTTCTTCACGTTCCTGCACTTCGCCGAGAGCAAGTTCCTCATGCCCTACCTGATCGGCGACCGCATGAACCTGCACCCGGTCGTGGTGATCGTGGTCCTGCTGATCGGCGAGGAGTTCGGGGGCCTGCTGGGTATGTTCTTCGCTCCGCCGGTGGCCGCGCTGATCCGCGTGCTGGTGCGCCGCTACTGGCTGCGTGCGCCGCGCGAGTTCGGCGGCCACGGGCACGGGCACTAGCGGCGGCGGCACCGCAGATGCCGGAGGGGCGGCCGCGCAGCGCGCGTGCCGCCCCTCCTCTCATTGAGCCGTCTGCCAGCTCTAGTTGGCGGGAGGAGCCCCACCGCGTCCGCCGCCGCCGGGTCCACCGGGGCCACCGGCGCCGCCGCGGCGCCCGCCGCCGAAGCCACCCATGCCCATGTTCTCCGGGAACTTGAACGGCGTGCCCTGCATCTCCTTGAACTTCTTCTGCTGCTCGGCCGTCAGGACCGCCAGCACCTTCGCGTCGGTCGCCTTCTGGAACTCCTGCATCTTCTTGCGGGACTCCTGGCGCTCGGCGTCGGTCATGTTCTGCATCGCCTGGAACCCGCCCTGCGGCATCATGCCTTGGGCCTCCTGCATGCGTGCCCGCTGGACCTCACGGATCTGCTTGGTCTGCTCGTCCGTGATCTTCAGGGCGTCGACCACATCCTTGCGGCTGAGAGCCTGGGTACCGGCCTGCTGCAGCTCGAGTTCCTTGTACCGTTTGATCTGTGTGCTGTCCAGGATATCGGCGACTGCCTTGTCCTGGATCTCCTGCATCTTGGCCCGCATCTTCTGCATCTCGGCCGGGTCGGGCTGCTGGCCCTGCTGCCCCTGGAAGCTCTGCATGAGTTCCTGGCGCGCCTTCTGGACCTCTTGCTGCTTCGGCTCGACCTTGGCGATCTGCGGGTCCGTCATCTTCAGCTCGGCCTGAACCTCCTTGCTACGCAGCATGGAGAGCCCGCCGCCGCGCATCCCCATCATTCCGCCCTGTCCGCGCCGGCCACCACCCGCGCCACCGGGACCACCAGGACCGCCCGGCCCCTGCGCGGTGGCGGCGAGCGCAGAACCCACCAGCAGCGCAGTCGCACACGCCGCCAACAGTGTTCGCTTCATTGGTCTTCCTCCCTGATGCTCGATGCCCGGGTCGCGCAGGCAGGTCGCTCGGCTTCGCGACGTGCGCGGCGGCGAACGGCCCATGGAAGGCGGACCGCGCGCATTCACGGACGAGTGGCGACCCCGGATTTCGGCACTATCGCAGATATGACCCGCTCGCCAGGCACGCGGTAACACGCCCGGCCCTGTGAAGGATGCAGCAGGAACACGAAAGAGAGCGCGCCCCGCCGCGTATCGCGAGGCGCGCTCTCATGCCGACCATGCGGCGCTTACGGCTTGGCGCCGGGGGTGGCGTCCACCGGCAGACGCCGGCGTCCCACGTTGCCCTTCCGCAGCTCGTCCTGGAAGTTGTACATCCCCGGCCGCACCGCGATGTCCTTGTCGACCGTCGGCGGCGCCGACCTGCCCACCAGCTTCCAGCCCGCGACGCACACCACGACGAGCAGCACGATCACGATGGCGGCAGGCGCCCACTTAGGCATGTCCGCCACACCTCCTCCCTAGCCGCACTGCGCGGCAGCAGCGCAGCTAGTCGCGCAGACCCCACGAACCGTCAGCGCGCTTGTACGGAATGCCCCACAGCTCGTCGCGGCCCTGGTATGGCCCGGCATCCGCCACCAACCAGTCCAGGATGGCCTTGCCATCCAACTGGTTGCCACCAAGCTGGACGCCGGCGGAGTTGAGGAGCGGCCTCGCGTGCACGGCCTTGGCGTGTCCGTCTGCCCAGGCAGCGTTCACGGTCATGTTGTGCCGAACTTGTATCGGGGAATCGAAGAGGCCGAAGCCGGCGCTTCCGCCAGGCAGCGTCACCGTGGAGTCGGACCAGGCCGACGTCTCCGCCGGGAACTCGACGTCCGCCATGGACTTCACAGGCCGGTCGGTCTCGCCCGGGAACAGCGCGTTCGGATCGCCGTTGTCGATCAGCGCGTAGTTCGGCTGGTAGCTCACGACGCTAACGGGCGGACTGGCAACGCACGGCGCCGGGAGACCGATGACGCTCATGCCCACGATGAAGTCGAGCTTGGTCGAGTCGGAGGGGCAGAGCATGACCTGCGAGTTCTTCTGGTAGGGCTGGATCTCTTGCATCGCGGTCATGATGCAAGGGGTGGTCTGTACGGCGAGGTAGATGTTAATAGGGTAGCACTCGTCGTAGTCCTGAACGTACATGACGAGCGCCGTGCCGGTCTGCTTCAGGTTGCTCAGACAGGAGGCAGAACGCGCTTTCTCACGCGCCTGGGCGAACACAGGGAACAGGATCGCCGCAAGTATAGCGATGATGGCGATCACGACGAGCAATTCGATCAACGTAAAGCCGCGTCTGGATAGCCTCATTGCCTTCTCTCCTTGTCGATTGGCACACGCACCGACCGGTCACGCCCCAGGGGCTGGCTGGCGTCACGCTGCCGTCGAGGTCACTCTTGCCTTGGTATTGCCTCCTTGATCAGAAGAACAGAAGCCCCCGGCCGAGCGCCTGCCCGGCCGGAAGCCCTGGTACGACCCATACCCTACCTACTGCCTACACCGTTCTCGCGGATGTGCTGCCGCAGCTTCTCCTGGTCGATTACGACAGTGCCACTCGTCGGGCCTTGGGACTCCTGATGCCGCCAACTGGCCCACTTGTACAGGCCGATCAGCAGCAGCACCGCAACTGCCACGCCCAGCAACACCGGCGGTTTGGCCCACTTCTCGATCGGGCTCTCTTGGCGTCGTGATTGGGTTCGCAAGGTAGCCCTCTACGGATTGCTGCGATACCAGCTACCGTCGGCGTTTTGATGGGCGATGCCCCACAGCTCGTACCGCTCGCGGTACGGCCCCGCGTCGCTCACCTTGTACAGCTTCAGCACCTGCCCGTCGAGGCCGGCGCACGTGTAGGCAACACCGGAGCTGTCGACGACTGCCCTGGTATGCACGGGCTTGGCATGGCCGTCGCAGAAGTTGGCGTTGGTCACACCCGAGTGCAGGCCGCTGATCGGGGACTGGAACGTCGAGCAGGAGAAGTCGGACGGCTTGCGAACCGGCATCAGCGAGGGAACGCCGTCGGAGATGAGCGCCGTCTCCACGCCGAACTCGATCGATGCCACCTTCTTCGCCGCGCGGCTGTCGTCGGTGCCGAAGATGTTGCTCGGCGAGCCGTTGTCGACGACCGCGAAGTTGAAGTTGTAGGACAGGTAGCGGACGGGCGGGCTGCTGGTGCACAGGCCCGGGAGGCCCGTAGCCGCCGAGATGTTCGCCCAACCCGCCACGAAGTCGACGGCTCGCGGGCTGGAGGGGCACTGCATCACGTTCGCGTTCTTCTGGTACGGCGAGATCTCATGGTAGAACGTCATCGTGCAGGGCGACGAGCCGAGCGCCATGTAGAGGTTGATGGGAAACGTCTCGTCATAGTCCTGCGTGTACATCAGCGTGGCGAGGGAGGACTGCTTGAGGTTGCTCAGACAGGAGATCGCCCGCGCTTTCTCTCTGGCCTGTGCGAACACGGGGAATAGAATCGCCGCCAAAATGGCAATGATGGCGATCACGACGAGCAGTTCGATCAGCGTAAAGCCACGTCTGGATAGCTTCATTACCCTCTGTCTCCTTGTTGGCCGGCGGACGAACACGTCCCTATGCGCCTTCGCCCCTGGTTCCGGCTTCGTTGCCGTCGCACTAGCGGGAATACGTCGGATCCCTCCATCACGAAGAAGCGGGCAACCACCACCGCGCCACAGTCGGCGCGCAACCGATCACCACGCACGCGAATGGTGCCCTCGGTCCATTCTAGCAAGGCGACTGACCGGTGTCAAGGAGCAACCGCGGACCCCGGTAACAAGAACGGGTACCGAACGCCACAGGCGCCCGATACCCGCATCAGTCCTTTGTCGCTTTGGGCGACCGACCACCTATGCGCCGCCCTCGGCTCCCAACACCAGGTTGTCGATGAGCCGGGTCTGGCCCACGAACGCGGCAACCGCGAGCAGCGCGCCGTCGTCGCCCACCGCGGCGAGCGGCGCAAGGGTCTCCGGGTGCACGACCTCCCAGTACTGCACGTGCACGCCGGCCGTCGCGAGGATGCACGCGATCCCTGCCTCACGGATCGCCTTCGCGGAGCGCTCGCCCGCCTGCCACGCGTCGCGCGCGGCCCGCAGGCTGCGGCTGAGCACCAGGGCGCGGGCGCGCTCGTCCGGCGACAGGTACACGTTCCGCGAGCTGAGCGCCAGACCGTCGGCCTCGCGCACGATCGGGCAGACGACCATCTCGACCGGCACGTTGAGGTCGCGCACCATGCGCTTGAGCACCGCGCACTGCTGCGCGTCCTTCTGCCCGAAGTAGGCGCGGTCCGGCTGCACCAGGTTGAACAGCTTCAGCACGACCGTCGTCACGCCGCGGAAGTGCCCGGGGCGATACTGGCCGCAGAGCCCCTGGGAGACGCTCTCCTCGACGACGTACGTCGATGCGCCCTCGGGGTACATCGCCACCGGCTCCGGCGCGAACACGGCACCCACCCCGGCACCCGACAGCAGCTCGACGTCACGCTCGAACGGGCGCGGGTACTTCGCCAGGTCCTCGGTGGGCCCGAACTGGATCGGGTTCACGAAGATGCTCGCCACGGTCACGTCGCACTGCGCCACGGAGGCGCGCGCCAGCGAGAGGTGCCCCTCGTGGATCGCGCCCATCGTGGGCACCAGGCCTACCGTCTGCCCCTTGTCCAGGCCGCGGCGCCACTCGCGCAGCTCGCCCACCGTCCTCAGTATCCGGATCTCACCCATTGCGCCAACTCGCTATCGTACTCAGGATCTGCTTCGCCACCTCGGCCTTCGACGCCGGCCCCAACTCGACCTCAGCGCCCCGCGACGAGAACAGCACTCCGGCGTTCGCGTCGCCGCCGAAGCCGCTCTCGACACTCTCGCCCAGCCTCGCCACCCGGTTCACGAAGAGGTAGTCCAGCTTCTTGGCGATCATCTTCGCGCGGCCCGCAGCCACCACGTCGTCGGTCTCTGCGGCGAACCCACAGAACCACTGCCCGGGCCGTGCCTCGCCGCGCACCGAGCGCAGCACGTCGGCCGACGGCACCAGCCATAGCGCCGTCTCGTCGTCCGCCCGCTTCAGCTTGCCCACCGAACTCTCCGCCACCCGGTAGTCCAGCACCGCCGCGCAGGCGATGACGCCATCCACCTCCGGCAGCAGGCTCAGCGCGGCGTCGCGCATCTCCTCGGCGGTGTTCACCTCGGTCACAGACAGCCTGCCGTGCGCGCAGGCCGGAATGCTCGGCCGGACGACGCCCTTGTCGACGCCCTGCACGCACCGCACATCGGCGCCCCGGAGGGCGGCCTGCTCCGCGATGGCCGCGCCCATCTTGCCGGTCGATCGGTTGGTCAGGTAGCGCACCGCGTCGATGGCGCTCGTCGTAGGGCCTGAGGTGACCAGCAGCTTCCACCCAGCCAGGTCGGCGGGCGTCATCACCGCCTCGATGGCGGCCACGATGTCCTCCGGCGCCGCCAGCTTTCCCTCGCCCAACTCGCCGCACGCCAGCACGCCGGACGCGGGCTCAACGATCGCCACGCCGCGGCTCTTGAGCGTCGCCACGTGCTGCTGCGTGATCGGCTGGGCCCACATCACCTTGTTCATCGCCGGCGCCACGAGCAGCTTCGCCGTCGTCGCCAGCGCCACGGTGCTGAGCAGGTCGTCCGCCAGGCCCAGCGCGAGCTTCGCGATCGCCTTGGCCGTCGCGGGCGCCACCACCAGGATGTCCGCCCACCTCGCCAGCGTGATGTGCTCCGTGCCCGGCGCATCCGGGTCGAACATGCCGGTCCGCACCGGGTGCCCGCTCAGCGTCTCCAGGACCTCACGCGTGACGAAGTGGGAGGCGTTCTCGGTCATGACGCAGCGCACGTCGTGGCCGCGCTTGCGCAGGAGCGAGACGATGTCGGCGGCCTTGTAGCCGGCGATGCTGCCGGTGACGCCGAGAAGCACCTTCAGCCCGGCCTCGGGATCAGGCATTCAGTTCTCCGTATCGCACCAGGCCGCGCAGCGTCAGGTCGGGCTCGACGCGGAAGCGCTCCGACGGGCGCAGCAGGGCCATGCAGCCGCCCGTGGCGAACATGGTCGCGTTGGCGAACTCAGGCGGCGCGTCCGCGAGCAGGCGGTCCACCATTCCCTCGATCAGCGCCTCGTACCCGAGCAGGACGCCGCTCTGGATCTGGGTGTCGGTGGTGTTGCCCACCGCGCTCGGCGGCGGCACCAGGTCGACACCGTAGAGCCGCGCAGCCCGCTCCTTCAGCGCGCGCCAGCTCACCATCACGCCCGGCGTGATCGCGCCGCCCAGGTACGCCGGTCGCGAGTCGATGAGGCAGAAGGTGGTGGCTGTGCCTGCGTCCACGATCAGGAACGGGGGCTTCGCGAGACCCATGGCGCCCGCCACGTTCGCCAGGCGGTCCGCGCCGAGCTGCTCCGGGTTCGGGAGCGCCAGGTCAAACTCGCGCATGGCGCGATGGTCCACGATCAGCGTGGGAGTGGGCCGGAACGCGCTCACGACGATGCGCTCCAGCGTGGGCACCACGGACGCGCAGATGACGCGCTCGACGGTCTCGACGACATCCGGCACGGCGATGCCGTCGCGCGCCGAAGCGAACAGGCCGGACATGCGCGCGCGGTACTCGTCGCAGGTCAGGTCGGCGCCGGTGTGGAAGCGGACGCGCGAGACGATGCGTCCGTCCTCCGCGAGACCGGCCACGGTGTTCGAGTTACCGATGTCCAGCAGCAGCCAGCGAGCCATCCCCTACTCCTTCGCGACGCCTTCCTTCGTCCGCCGCACATATTCCGTTACGGCCGTGCGCGCCACGCTCGCCAGGTCGGCCAGCGGCTTCGCGAACTTCGGCGGCGGGCGCACGCCCCACCCCAGCAGATCGTTGGTCACCAGCACCTGCCCGGCGCAGTCCGGCCCGGCCCCGATGCCGATCGTCGGGATGGTCAGCGCCTCGGTGATGGCCTTCGCGGTGGCCGGCGCGACGCACTCCAGCACGATCGAGAAGGCGCCGGCCTCCTGCAGGGCGAGCGCGCTCTCCATCAGCGCCTCGGCCCCGGCCTCGTCCTTGCCGTGCATGTAGTAGCCGCCCATGCGGTGGACGGACTGCGGCGTGAGGCCGATGTGGCCCATCACCGGGATGCCTTCATCGACGATGCGCCGGACCGTTGCCGCGCGGATAGCGCCGCCCTCCAGCTTCACGCCCTGGCATCCGGCCTCGCGCAGCACTCGCACCGATGCAGCGAGCGCGGTCTGCTCGTCCACCGTGCTGCCGAAGGGGAGGTCGCAGATCACCAGAGGACGGCTGCAGCCGCGGACGACGGCGCCTGCATGCCGGATCATATCGTCGAGCGTGACGGGGATTGTGGTGTCGTAGCCGAGCACGACATTGCCCAGGCTGTCGCCGACCAGGACGATGTCGAGCCCGCATTCGTCCAGGATGGATGCCACGACGACGTCGTAGGCCGTCAAGACTGTGACCGGCTCGCGGCGGTCGCGCAAGGCCTGAATGGTGCGAACCGTGTTGCGCGCCGTCTGGACCTGTACCGACATGGCGCCTCGCTTCCGCGTTGGCCCGCGGCAGGTGCGGCCCGCGGGCCCAGAGAGACGAGCGGGCGGAGACTCGATCGTCGCCGCCCGCTCATTTCGTAACCGATGTCCGGGCTGTGCCGGTGGCCGAGCCCTACTTCAGGGCCGCAACCGCGTGCGCTCGCGCAGCGTCGAGTTCGCCCGCGGAACCCAGCAGCTCGTTGCGGCTGGCGATGAACTTGGCGTACTCGGCCTGGAACACCTTGCCGGGCGGGCGCAGGTCGAAGTTGGCGGGCGTATCGCGGAAGGCCTCGCGATGGACGCGGCACCAGACCAGGCGGCCGTCGGTGTCGATGTTGATCTTGCAGACGCCGCGCTTGGCCGCGGGCAGGTACTCGTTGGCGTCGACGCCCTTGGCGCCCTTCAGATCGCCGCCGGCCGCGTTGATGCGCGCGACCTCGTCCTGCGGCACCGAGGACGAACCATGCATGACGAGCGGGTACTTGGGCAGGCGCTCAGCGATCTTCTCGATCACCTCGAAGTGCAGGCCCTGGCCGCCGGTGAACTTGAACGCGCCGTGGCTGGTGCCGATGGCGCAGGCGAGGCTGTCGCAGCCGGTCTTCTTGACGAACTCCTCGGCCTCGGCGGGATCGGTCAGGCGGGCGTCCTTCTCATCGACGCTCACGTGCTCCTCGACGCCGCCCAACTGGCCGAGCTCGGCCTCGACGCTGATGCCCTTGGGGTGCGCCGCGTCGACCACGCGCTTCGTGACCGCGATGTTCTCCTCGAACGACAGGTGCGAACCGTCGATCATCACGGACGAGTAGAAGCCGCTCTCAATGCAGTCGTAGCAGGTCTGCTCATCGCCGTGGTCCAGGTGAACCGCGAAGAGCGAATCGGGCCAGATCTGGTCGGCCGTGCGGATGATGGCCTCGAGCATCCGCTTGTCCGTGTAGGACCGGGCGCCCTTGCTGATCTGGATGATGAACGGAGCCTTGGACTCCTCGTTGCCCCGGAAGAGCCCCATCGCCTGCTCGAGGTTATTGATGTTGTACGCTCCCAGGGCGTACTTCCCGTAGGCATGCTCGAAAAGCACGCGGGTTGGCACAATCATGCTGGCGGTCCTTTCACAGCCCGACCGCGTCGTCCTCAAGGTGTGGCTCGACGCCGGGCGATAGCTTCTCCGTGGCCGGCGCACGCACGCGCCGCCCTGGTATCCTTCCACATTATACCTGTCAGCTACAACAGGTCCGGTTCCTTCGCACTCGCGCGATGGTGAACCCTTCCGCACCCGCCTGCAACTAACACCACCGGAGAGCACCCGCGGCGGGGCTGCCCCGCACACCGTAACGGAGCAGCCCTGTCCAGCGTCGAATCCCGGGACGGACGCCGTGTCCGCCCGACGCACCGCCGCCCACGGAGGTGGGACCATGCAGCTACCGACATCCGTCCGCGCAATCCTGCGCATCGCCCCCCTGTTCTTGCTCGCCGTCTGCGCGGCTGCCGCGAGCGGCCAGGGCATGCTCGTTCCGCGCCCCGACGTGCGCGAATGGCCCTTCTCCATCAAGCGCGTCCAGGTGACCTCTACCATCCGCGACGCCCTGGTCGAGACCGCGGTCGAGCAGGTCTTCGGCAACGAGTCCGAGCGCGAGCAGGAAGGGACCTACCTCTTCCCTCTGCCGGAGGGCGCCACCGTCACCTCGTTCACGCTGAAGGCAGGCGACCGCACCATCGAGGGGCGCGTTCTGCCGAAGAACGAGGCGCGCGGCATCTACGAGTCGATCGTGCGCCAGCGCCGGGATCCCGCGCTGCTCGAGTACACCGGCGGCGGGGTCTTTCGCGCCTCGGTCTTCCCCATCCCGCCGCACGCCGACCGCACCCTCACCCTCCGCTACACGCAGGTGCTGAAGATGGAGGGCGGGATGCACAAGTTCGAGTACCCGCTGAGCACCGGGCGTTTCTCGACCAAGCCGGCGGCCTCTTCGTCGGTCTCGGTGAAGCTGCGCACGACCAGCCCGATCAAGACCGTCTACTCGCCGACGCACGATGTCTCGGTGCGGCGCGACGACGAGCGGTCCGCCTCGGCGAGCTGGGAGGCGCACGGGGAGTTCCCGGACCGCGACTTCGCGCTGTACTACTCGACGAGCGGCGACGACGTGGGCCTGAGCCTGATCACCTATGACGGCGGCGCGGGCGACCCATGCTTTATGCTCATCGCGTCGCCCCGGGTCAGCGTGCCGAAGGAGAAGACGCTCCCACGCGAGATCGTCTTCGTCCTGGACCGCACCGGCTCGATGGCGGAAGGCAAGAAGCTCGTCCAGGCGAAGAAGGCGCTGGACTACTGCCTGGATCGCCTCAACCCGAACGACCGCTTCGGGTTGATCACGTTCAACGAGAGCACCGACCGGCTGGCCAAGGAGCTGCTGCCGGCAACGCAGCAGAATGTGGACAAGGCGCACCGGTTCATCGCGGACCTGGAGCCGGCGGGGTCGACGAACATCGGCGAGGCGCTGAAGGCGGCCATCGAGGCGCTGCGCGGCGAGAGCGGCGTCGAGAAGATGGTGATCTTCCTGACGGACGGCCTCCCCACCGTTGGCGAGACGGACGTGAACGTCATCCTGGACACGGTGAAGCGGCTGAACGGCGACCGTGAGCTGGCAAGCGCCCGGGCAGGCATCCCCTACGGCGCCGCCGGGGTCCACGCGCGCGTCTTCACGTTCGGCGTGGGCCATGACGTCAACGTGCCGTTCCTCGATCGGCTGGCGGCCGACACGCGCGCCGATGCGGACTATGTGCGCCCAGAGGAGAGCATCGAGGGCATCGTGTCGAGCTTCTACGCGAAGGTCTCGTCGCCGATCCTCGGGCGTCTGGCGCTCGCGTTCGACGGCGTCGACACGTACGACGTGTTCCCCAAGTCGCTGCCCGACCTGTTCAAGGGGAGCCAACTCATCGTCACCGGCAGGTACCGGGGCTCGATCGGCTCCATCCGCCTGACGGGCAACGCCATGGGGCATCCGGCAACGTACCGGATGGAGAAGGCGTTCGGCGAGGACGCGGCGCGGAGCCCGCTCGTGTCACGCATCTGGGCCGCACGCAAGATCGGCTACCTGCTGGACGAGGTGCGGCTGCACAGCAACCGCGAGGTGATCGACGAGATCGTGCGGCTGTCCAAGGAGTACGGCATCATCACGCCCTACACGTCGTTCCTGGCGGACGAGCGGCGCGATGTCGCCCTGAAGGAGCGCTACCTCGGCGGAGACAGCTACTCGTACGACCTGGTGCCACTCCACAAGAGCATCGACGCGGTGCACGGCGCATTCGGCAACCTCCTTGGCTCGAGCGCACTGTCCGGGTCCGGAGCGATCGACCAGTCGCTGGGCCGCCGCGGCTACCAGGACGCGACCCGCGCCCCCGCGCAGGGCCAGGGCGGCATGGGCGGCTACGGCGGCGGGCTCGGCGGGTTCGGCGGGGCGGCAGCGAAGACGGCGCCCGCCGGGCAGGGCCGAGGCGGCTGGGCGCTCGACTACGGCGGAGTGACGGGCGGGCAGCAGGGGCAGGCAGCGCCCGGTACGCCGGGCTACCGCCAGATGCAGCAGGCGTCCACCGTCCAGTCCATCGGCAGCCGGGTCTTCTTCCGGCGCGGCCAGGTGTGGTTCGACAACGCCTACCGCTCCGAGCAGAAGGTGGTCAAAGTGGAAGCGCTCAGCGACGCCCACTTCCAGCTCCTGAAGGCGCTGCCCGAGCTGAGCCGCTACGCCAACGTGGGCGACGAGGTCGTCTACAGCTTCGGCCGCACCGCGTTCCAGATCGGCCAATCCGGCCAGAAGAAGCTCAGCGACGCGGAGGTGCGGGAGCTGACCGCGAAGTAGCTGGGAAAGAAGCCAGAAGTCAAAAGTCAGAAGCCAGAAGGGGCACGCCGCCCTTCTGGCTTCTGGCCCGTTGCTTCTGGCCTCTTGCTTCTTGCTTCTTCCCGCCTACGGCGCCTCCGCCAGCGTCAGGTCGCCCTTCAGGCGGTCGCCTTCGCGTAGGATCACGATGGCTACCTTCTGGCCGATCTTGAGCTTCTCGGTGGCGTGGCGGAGGTCGTCGTCGGTGGCGAGCTTCTTGCCGTCGAACTCGACCACGATGTCGCCGGGCGAGATGCCGGCTTGATCGGCCGGGCTGCCGGGCACCACGCCCTGCACGAACGCGCCGTCTGTCGACTCAGCGCCGAAGCGGGCCATGATGTACTGCGTCACCGGCGTCGTGTACATGCCGGTCCACGGGCGGCGGATCTTGCCGTTCTTGCGCAGCTCGTCGGCGATGCGTGTGGCCACGTCCACCGGGATGGCGAACCCGACCCCGTTTGCGCTCTCCGCCACGAGGGTGTTGATGCCGATGAGCTTGCCCTCGCGGTCCACCAGCGCGCCGCCGGAGTTGCCGGGGTTGATCGCGCAGTCGGTCTGGATCAGGTTCTCGTAGACGCGATCGTTCACGCGGACCGGGCGGCCGAGGGCGCTGACGATGCCCTGGGTCACGGTGAAGCGCAGGCCCAGCGGGCTGCCGATGGCCACGGCGATTTGGCCTGGCACGAGGGTCTTGGCGGTGCCGATGCTGGCCACGGGCAGGTTGTCGCCCTTGATGCGCACCACGGCGATGTCCGTCGACCTGTCCGCGCCCACCACCTTGCCCTCGACCTTCTGGCCGGACTGCAGGGTGACGATGATACGGTCCGCGCCCTCGACGACATGCTGATTGGTGACGACGTCGCCCTCGGAGTTGATGATGACGCCCGATCCGGAGCCCGCTGCCACGCGTTGCGTCGGCCCGAGGAACTCCTCGCCGAAGATCGTGACGCGCCGCGTGCGGACCTTCCGCTCCGTGTCGATGTTGACGACGGCTCGCCCGCCGATGCGCGCCGCCCGCGCGTAGATCTCCTCGTTCGGCAGCGCCGGCCCCTCGGACAGCGCGCGCTCGGCCCGCTGCGCGTCGGCGTCCGGCTCCCGCCATGCGATGTGGATGTTCGGCAGCACCCAGATGCCAACCGCGAGAGCTGCCGCCATCGACACGACCCATCGACCCGTTCTTCTGCTCATCTCACTCCCCTCCGACGCACGATCCGCCCTGAATGGACGCACCCAATGCGACCGAGTATAATGGCGAGGCGGCGCATCGAAACCGCTGCCGATATGCCGCCGTAGTCCCTACGTCTCCCGTCTACTCCCTGGGCATCGATCGAGGACAGCCAATGACCGCTGCGTACCTCAGCCTGGGCTCGAACCTCGGCGACCGAGTCGAGAACCTGCGAGCCGCCGTCAGGGCTCTCGATGGGCCGCAGTCCCGCCTCGTCGCGCTCTCTCCCATCTACGAGACGAAGCACGTCGGCGACACCGCGAATCCCGTTCCCGACTACCTGAATTGTGCCGCGCGCGTGGAGACCGACCTCGCGCCGCGCGACCTGCTGCATTATACTCGGGCCATCGAGGACGCTCTCGGTAGGGAGCGGCCGTCGCGCTGGGCGCCGCGCACCCTCGACATCGACCTGCTGCTCGTCGGCGACGAGGTGGTGGACGAGGCGGACCTGCAGGTGCCCCACCCCCGGCTGGCCGAGCGCGCCTTCGTGCTGATGCCGCTCGTCGACATCGCGCCCGACCTGCGCCTGCCTGACGGGCGCAGAGCTGCGGACCTGGCCGCCGACCCCACCGTGCTCGCCCAGGCCATCCGCCGCCGTTCGCTGCCCGACTGGCCGGCCACCGCGTCGCCCGGCCACACGGAGTAACCGACCGATGCCCTTCTTCCACTACGAGGCCGTCGACAGCGGCGGCAAGCAGATCTCGGGCACGATGAACGCGACGGCAGAGTCGGATGTCACGACGAATCTGACGGAGCGCGGTTTCACCCAGGTGACGATCTTCCCGCCGCGCGGCGCCGCCAACGGCACCGCGAGCAGCCCATCCAACCGGTCGATGAGCATGAAGGCCCAGCCGCAGGCCGCGCCTGTCGCAGCGCCGCGGTCGCCGGACGAGCCGCGCAAGATGACCGCGAAGCCGAAGGACAGCGCGCTCTTCTACCGCCAGCTCGCCGCCCTCGTGCGCTCAGGCATCTCCATCTTCCAAGCGCTCGACAACCTGGGCCCACGCACCACGCAGCCCGCCTACCGCTTCGCCGCGAGGGAGATGGCGGACGCCACGCGCAACGGCGGCCCGATGTCGGAGGTGATGGCACGCCACCCGTCGCTCTTCCCCGACCACGTGGTGGCCGCGGTGAAGGCCGGCGAGACCGGCGGCTTCATCGAGGTCGTTCTGGACGAGATCGGCTACGAGTACGAGCAGCACACCGCCTTCTACAAGGGCATGGCGATTCCCACAATCCTGGTGATCCAACAGCTCTTCGCGATCGCCGTTGCCCAGCCGCTGTTCCCGACGCTGTTCCCGCTCTTCCAGGTCGCCAACTACCTGATCGCCGTCGGGCGGAACACCGTCATCGTGTGCGCACTCATCTACCTGGCGCGCCTCTACACCAGGTGGCTCTGCAGACCCGAGAACGAACAGAGGCGCCATCGAATGCTCCTCAAAGCGCCCATCTTTGGCGATCTGGCGCGCCAGAGGGCGCTTGCAGCCTTCGTCAGGATGATGCGCCGCCTCTACGGCGCGGGGATCGGCCCGATCGGTACCTGGGAGGGCGCAATGCATGTGCCGGGCAACGCCATCATCCGGGACAAGCTCGTGGACGCATACGGCCTCGTCCGCAGCGGAGTGCCGATCCACGAAGCGTTCTCGACCACCGGCCTCTTCGCGAACGAGATGGAGCAACTCCTGGCCACGGGCTTCGTGACCGGCGAGGTCGTCGAGACGTTGGACCGCGTGGCCGAGTACTACCAGGACAACGTGGACCGAGCGTTCAGGAACGCGCGGTTCACCATGTGGCGCATCGCCATCTGCACCATGATCATCCTCATCGGAGCGACGCTGATCTTGATGACCAAGACGTACTTCGAGGGGATCTTCAAGACGGTCGAGGACTGGTTCCCCGAAATGAAGGGTTAACGCCGGAGCGCGCCTCTCACATGCCGCAGTTCATCTACGTGGCGAAGGGACGAGACGGAGGCACGGTGTCCGGCTCCGCCGAGGCGCCGAACTCCGCGCTCGCGCTCGGCCGCCTGCGCGAGCAGGGGCTGAACGTCGAGACCATCCGCTGCGCGCGCCCGGAGAACGTAGGCTCCGCCTGGCTGGAGGCCCTCCGGCGCGAGGTGATCTGGCCGGTGCGCTACCGCGTGCGGCCGGACGAGGTCGGCGTCTTCCTCCGCATCCTGCGCCTCTGCTGGAAGCACAACCTGCCCATCCAGGAGGCGCTCGGCCACCTCGCGCGCTGCACGCGGAACCGGCACATGGCCGACGTGCTGCAGGATGCCTACCAGTATGTATCGGAGGGCGGCCGCCTCTCGGTGCTGATGGCTGCGCGCCCCTGGGTCTTCCGCCCCGAGCAGATCGAGATGGTGGCGTCGGCTGAGGAGGTGGGCGGTCTCGAGCGCGCGCTCGACGAGCTGATCGTCCGCGTCGACGTCGACCTGGAGCTGCGCCGGTTCCTCTTCCCGCTGACCGTGACGTGGTGGGTCATGCTTGCCATCGCCTGCCTGACCCTCGGGCAGAGCGGGTTGACGCTGCGCATGCCCGCCGCCGCACGCATCTACCTCCATGGCTTCGGCCTGGCCGACGTCCTCGACACGCTCGGCTTCACGCTGCTCGTCGCCGGGCTCGTCTGCGCAGTCATCGCCGCGTTCAGGGTGGCAGCATCCTTCAACCCCTCGGTTGCCCGTGCCTGGGCGATCCTGCGCCGCACCATCCCTCTGCTCGGCGGCATTCAGCGCTCCTTCACCGCCGCACGCTTCTGCCGCACCTTCGCCTGCACGTTCGGCTCCGGCCTCACCCTGGGTCCGGCGATTCGCGCGGCGGGGCGCTCGTCCGGCGACGCCGAGCTGGAGGACGCCGCACAGCGAGTTGCGGTCGACACAGGCTATGGCGCTCCTCTCGCACATTCCTTCGCCCGCACGAAGCGCTTCCCGCCGGAGGTCATCAGCTACCTGCAGACAGGCGAGGTGTCCGGGCGCGTCGACGAGCTGATGAACCACGTGGCCGAGCAACTCGAGCGCGACGCGATGTTCCAGATACACAGGCTCACCATCGGTGTGGCGTTTGTGGTGGTAATGTCGCTGCTCGGACGGTGCATGGTGGCGGTCGGGATGCCCGCGTCGCCGCACCGGCCCGTATAACGGCGGCCAGCCGCACTCGCACCGTCGCTCCCCTACTGCCGCGCCCCGCACCTGCCGAGCATCCCAGTAGGGCGCATCCGCATTTGTACCAGGCGCCTCACCGGCGCGCGGCAGGAACTCGCCCCCAGAGCCGCTAACTGGTGAGCGTCCACGTTGAGTGTAGGCCCCGCACGTTTGGTGAGCCGGCAGCAGACAGGGCCGCAGATAGGCAGAGGTCACCATGCCCGACTTCGCATACATCGCCAAAGACCGCACCGGACGCGTCGTCCAGGGCACCATCCAGGCCGACAACTCGGCGCTCGCCATGGGCCGGGTGCGCGAGATGGGCTACGAGGTGGAACGCCTGCGCATCGTGGCCCCAAGCCGCCGGAACGTGGGCCTCGCCCGGCGCTTCGCGGAGAGCTTCGTCTATCCGGTGGTCTCCGGCGTGCCGCTGAAGGTGCTGGCCATCTTCTACCGCCAGCTCGCGACCATGATCAACGCGGGAATTCCGCTGTACCAGGCGCTGACGACGCTGCAGCACCAGACGCGCAACGCGAAGCTCGCGGCCATCACCGAGGATGCCAGCCGCCACGTGCTGGAAGGCGGCCCGCTCTCGGAGGTGATGGACCGCTACAACTGGGTGTTCAACGAGCTGCAGGTCGAGATGATCCGCGCGGCGGAACACGGCGGCATGCTCGACCAGATGCTCAACCGCATCGCCGACTACCTGGAGCAGGAGCTGGCGCTCCGCCGGCTCATCAGCCGCCTCACCATCTACCCGAAGATCGTCCTGTTCATCGCGATGATGATTCTGGGTAAGTCGTGCTTCACCGACTTCGAGCACCCATTCGTGCCGGCGCTCGCGCGCCTCGTCCTCGGCCAGATCGGCAAGGACGCGTACACCCCGGTCGACTACTTCTGGGACACCGCCGGGTTCCTGGCGATCCTCGGGCTCTGCGTCTTCGCCGTGGTCGCGTTCTGCCGCCTCACCCTGTTCCAGAGCGACGCCGCGCGGATGGGCTACGAGCGCTTCAAGCACGCCATACCGGGCTTCGGCACGGTGTCGCGGCAGTTCGCGCTCGCCAAGTTCGGGCGGGCGTTCGGCGCGCTCTACGCCGGGGGCCTGCCGCTGAACACCGCCATCGGCATCGCGGGCCGGGCGAGCGGCAGCAAGGTCATCGGCCAGGCGACGCAGCGGGCCGTTCGGGCCGCCGACCGCGGCGCGACGCTCTCACAGGCGTTCCGCGAGACGCAGGCGTTCCCGCACATGGTCCTCGACATGCTGGAGACCGGCGAGCGCACGGGCAATGTGGACGCGATGATGCACAAGGTCGCCGAGTACCTGGAGGGCGAGGCCGAGTCGAAGGCGCACATCTACTCCAACATCTTCGCGGTCGTCGTCGGCCTGATCGTTGCGATGCTCGTGGGCTATGCCATCATCCGGTTCTACATGGGCTTCGCGGGCGGCGTCGGCCAGGCAGTGAACGCCGGAGAGGGTGAGTAAGCTGTGGCGCACGCACTGAGACTCAGGAAGCCCGAGATCACCGGGCCCATCCGACCGCCGCGCGCTGCGACGATTCCCCGCGCGATGTGGTCGGTGTTCGTGTCGCGCGGGCTGAGGCCGGCAGCTCCTGGCGTACGTCTGTCCGAGATCGCCGCGCTGCTTCGGTCGCTCGCCACGCTCGTCGGCGCCGGCATCCCGCTGTACCAGGCGCTGGACACGGCCTCGCGGCAGAACCACGCGCCGGTCGTCGCCGAGGCGCTGCGCCGGGCGGCCGACCGGGTGCTGGAAGGCGGCCGCATGTCGGAGGTGCTGGCGCGCTACCCGCACGTCTTCAGCGTGCTGCACGTCGAGATGCTGCGCTTCGCGGAAGAGGCCGGCAAGATCGACACGATCCTGGCGCTGCTGGCCGACTACGCGGAGCAGGAAGTGCGCCTCCGGCAGCTCGTCAGCCGCCTCACGATCTACCCGAAGCTGCTGGCGTTCGTGGCCTACATGATCATCGGAAGCGGCTTCTACAACGGCTCCGCGTTCTTTGCCATCTCCCTCTGGGTCATCTCCGGCGACACGAACCGCTACCTGATGGACACGCTCGGCGTGCTGGCCGTGTTCGCGGTCCTGGTGTTCCTTGCGGTGGCCGTGTTCCGCGTTCTGCTGTTCTCGCGCCCGGCGGTCGCCCGAGCGTACGAGCAGCTCAAGATGGCCCTGCCCGGCGTGGGCGGCTGCTCGCGGCGATTCGCGTTCGCGCGGTTCGGCCGGGCGCTGGGCGCCACCTACGAGGCGGGCATCCCGATCTTCAGCGCCATCCGCATCGCCGGCGACGCCTGCGGGAACGCCACCATCCGGCAGGCGATGCAGGACATCGTGACCTACGTCGAGCGCGGAGCGACTCTCTCGCAGGCGTTCGGCGCGACGGGCGTGTTCCCCGGGATGGTGCTGCAGATGCTGGGTACCGGCGAGCAGACGGGGAACGTGGACGCGATGATGTACAAGGTGGCCGAGTACCTGGAGGGGGAGGCAGAGACCAAGGCACACGTGAACGCCTTCATCTTCAGCGTGTCGCTCTACGCACTCCTCGCGCTGATCATCGCGTCGCAGATCATCGCCGCGTGGGGGCGCTATGCCGCCGGCGTCTCCGGGATGATGCAGTGACCGGGCGCAACCTCTACGAGGTACTGGGGCTGGGAACCAGGGCCACGACGGACGAGATCCGCTCGCGGTACCGCGAACTGGCACGCCGCTATCACCCCGACGTCGCGAAGGCGCCGGATGCGGCGGAGAAGTTCAAGGAGATCAACCACGCGAACCAGATCCTCTCGGACCCCAAGCGGCGCGCGGCCTACGACGCTGAGCTGAAGCTTGCCGAGGCCCGGCGCGCGCGCCACGCGGCTGCGGCACAGCCCCGCCCCGGGCCGCCGCAGGGCCCACCGCCGCAGGGCGGACCGCAGCGGCCGACCTCGCCGCGCCCATCGCGTCCGGCGCCGACGGTGGCGCAGCAGATCGACGCGATCATGAACGAGGCGCACGGGCGGTTCCGCCGCATGCGGTTCCGCGAGGCCGAGGCCTACTGCCGGCAGGCGCTGCGCGTGGACCGCCAGTGCGGCGCTGCGTACGAGCTGCTAGGGGACATCCATCGGGCGCGGGGCCGGGCCGACGAGGCTCTGGCGATGTACAGCTTCGTGCTGCAGCTCGACCCGAACAATCACGGCGCGCGGGCGAAGTTCGACCGTATGGCAGGGAAGCCCGACCCTCCGCGGCGAACCGCAACAGGATCGGGCTCCCACACTACCAGACCCGCACCATCCCGCGACCCGCTGCGGGCGATCTCGCCCACGCGCGCCGCAGTGACAGCCATCGGATCGGCGGTCTTGTTGTTCCTCGTGATCGTCGTTGCGCGAGACGGCGGAGGTACACCGTCATGGCTACCGCTCGAGTGGAGCGGGCTCACCATATTCGCGCTGGCCACCTCGGGACTTTTGAGCGGCCTGCTCCTCGCACTGAACGATGTCGTCCAGGGCGCCCAAGCCGAGTTCGCAGTATCCTCGTCCCGTAACGCCGTCGGTCGTCGAGTATTGCCTCTCGGGATCGCCCTGACCGGGTTCTCCCTCGTGTGGTTCTACGCCGCCTTCGCCGTGTTCATGATGGTCGCCTTCGCGCAGGAGACGGTTTCCCGGTCCATCCTGCGCGCATTCGCCGCGAGCTTCGGGCTGGTGGCCTTGTTCGCGCTGGTGAGAATCGACAGCGCATTCCCGCTGCTCGTATGTGGCGGCAACCTGGTCTTCCCCGCCTTCATCGTGGGCTGGATCGCGGGGGACGCGTTCCGCGATCGCTCCTAGAGACGTAGCCCAAACCGTACCGGCCGGTGGCAGGTCTCACGATGAGGCCGACAAGGGCCGCACGTCCTCCCCTTGTCGTCAAACAACGCATGCGCGATGCCGAGACACACGGCGATCACGCCCGTTCGGCGAAGCTAGGCGATCGGGGCGACGTTCGCAGCCTGCGGGCCCTTCGTGCCCTGCACAACCTCGAACTGCACCTTCTGGCCTTCGCTGAGGGTCTTGAATCCATCGCCGGTGATCGCGGAGTAGTGAACGAAGATGTCCTTCATCCCCTCACACTCGATGAACCCGTAGCCCTTCGCCTCGTTGAACCACTTGACCTTACCCTGCGGCATAGCTTGTAGAACCTCCTTGACATTCCCGACGGCCACTCCTGTGTGTGGCGTCGGGGCACTATACCACGGGTTATTTAGCCGTGTCAAGCGTCCACACGCACATTTTAGGAGTCACATTCCTAATTGTGTTGCTACCGCCGCCGACCAGGCAAATCCGCGAGCGTCAAGGCTCCTCGAGGCTCAGTACGGCGGCCAGACGCTCCGGATCGTCGCAGACCAACTCCGGCTGCTCCGCCAGCAGCACCGGCCGCGGCGCCGCGCCCCAGGTGACCGCGCAGCGGCGCACCCCGGCGCCCTCGCCCGCCTGCATGTCGTGAACCGTGTCGCCGATGAACACCGCCTCGCCGGGCGCCACGCCGCAGCGCTCGGTAGCCACCACCACGCTCTCGGGGTCCGGCTTCGGGCGCGCGACGTCGTCCGCCGTCACCACGTGGTCGACGAAGTCGGCGATGCCCAGGCGCGGCAGCGTGTTGCGGATCTCCGCGTGGTTCTTCGAGGTGACGAGCGCCGTGGGGATGCCCAGGCGGTGCCCAAGGCGCAGCACCTCGACCGCGGGCTCGATGATGCGCTCGTGGTGGCGGCGCTCCTCGTAGTAGCGCACGAACTCGCCTTCCATCTCGGCCTGGTCGACGCCGAACTGGTCGAGTTCGCCGAAGATGCGCACCTGGTCCTTCAGTGGCATGCCGATGAGCGCGCGGATCTCGTCGCGAGGAAGGGTGCGGCCGATGAACGTGCGGTACGCGTGGTCAAGCGCCGCGACGATGAGGTCGGTCGTGTCGATGAGAGTCCCGTCGATATCCCAGAGCAGGGCGCGGGGTCGCTGCGCCCCCCTCACAGGATGTTCACGTCGTGGCCGCCGCGGCACACCTCGCCGATCACGCCTGCGGCCTCGCCGGCCTCGTTCAGGCGCGCAACCACATCCTCGGCCGCGGTGCGCTCGACGACGAGGACGAGCCCGATGCCCATGTTGAACGTGCGGAACATCTCGGTATCTGGCACCTGCCCCAGGTCCTGGATGAGCCCGAAGATGGGCGGCACCGCCCACTGGCTTCGCTCCAGCGTGACGCTGCACTCGGCCGGCAGGATGCGCGGGATGTTGTCGTAGAACCCGCCGCCGGTGATGTGCGCGATGCCCTTGACCACGCCGGAGGGCAGCAGCGGCAGCACGGCGGGCGCGTAGCAGCGGTGCGGGGCCAGCAGCGCCTCGGCGAGGGTCGCGCCGCCCAGGGCCGCCGGAGTGGCATCGACGCCCAACCCCGTCGCCTCGAACAGCACGTGGCGGGCCAGCGAGTAGCCGTTCGTGTGCAGCCCGGCGGACGCAATGCCCACCACCAGATCGTCCGGCATGATGAGGTGGCCGTCGACGACTTGCGCGCGGTCGACGATCCCGACGATGGTGCCCGCCAGGTCATACTCGCCCTCGGGATACAGGCCCGGCATCTCGGCGGTTTCGCCGCCCAGCAGCGCACAGCCCGCGGCGCGGCAGCCGGCGGCAACGCCCGCCACCACCTGCTCGCACACCTCGGGGTCGAGCTTGCCCGTCGCGAAGTAGTCGAGGAAGAAGAGCGGCCGCGCGCCCTGCACGAGGATGTCGTTGACGCAGTGCAAGACGAGGTCGGCGCCCACGGTGTCGTGCTTGCCGGCCATCGAGGCGACCTTGACCTTGGTGCCCACGCCGTCGATGCTGGCGACGAAGACCGGGTCTTCCATGCCGCGCATGTCAGGCGCGAACATGCCGCCGAACGCGCCCACGTCGGTCAGCACGCACGGGTTGAACGTGGAGCGCACATGCTCCTTCATTCGGAGAACGGCGCTGTTCATCGCGTCGATGTCGACGCCGGCGTCGCGGTAGGTTGTCGGCTGTCCTGTGGTCAATGTCCCCTCCCGGCTGGCCCCCAAAGATACTCCACACACGCAGACGAGGATCGACAGCCGCAGCCCGATCACACGAGCCGCGGCGGCTCGATCCTCATGTTGATCACTCGCGAGTAGTCCGCCCGCGGCAGCGCCGCTGAGACGCAGGCGCCCCGCCCATCCCGTAGAGCGCCGCGGTGGGGCAGACGCCCCCATCCGGTACAGCGCCCTGGTGGGGCGGGCGTCCTTGCCCGCCAGATACCCACTGACTACGGCGCGCTGCCGATCGGCTGGCGGAAGGTCAGGCCATCGGCCAGCGATCCCTCGAACCGTCCGACGATGGAGGACCCTCGCGTGATGGTCCCGCTCACCTCGCCGCTCGACTCGATGCGCAGCCGGCCGACATTGCCGCGGTTGTCGGAGAGCGACGCCGTGCCGTAGACGCGCGTGGTCGGTCCGACGACCTGCAGCAGGTTGCTCGCGAACTCCATGTCCGACTCGATGCTGGCCGAGTAGCCGTTCTCGAAGCGGATGGCCACCGTGTCCGGCGTGCGCATGTGCACCTTGGGCGCCGCGAACTTCGACGAGCTGAGCCGGCGGCTCCCCGTGACGCGAGCGGTGCCCGGCACCTCGACGTCGAACTGCCAGCGGCTCTCCGGCTCGTGCGCGGTGGTGATGACCGACGCCGTCGCCGCGCTCCGCTCGGACTGCACCTTGCGCTCGAACCCGATGGGGTCCAGAGACGGCGGCCCGCTGATGCCGGCCGCGGCCTGATGCGCCGTGTTCACCAGGTAGGCCGCGCACGCCGCCAGAGCCGCCTCGCTCTCTTTGTCCGCGTAGTTCGCGGCCTCGTCCAACCGGACGGTATCGAGCAGGGCCTCGCCCAGCTTCTGAGCCGCGTTGATGCGCTTGCTGCCCGCGTATCGCGCCGCGCCCGTCGCCAGGGCGGCGCCTCCCGCCACCACGGCCGCGCCCACGACGCGCCGCAGGATGCTGTTCAACATGGTCGGACCTCCCGAAGTGGTTCGTCTGTCCTACCTACGGGCAGGGAGGCGGGCAGGTTTCTCTGAGGCGGGCCATCGGGACAAGTTGAAAGTGGCAAGTGGCAAGTTGAAAGTGCACGGCGCCAGTGGTCGCGTCCGGAGGACGCTTGGCCGGAGGCCCACCAGCCGCCGGTTTCAACCGGCGGGACAACCCCGCGATTCGCTAGGTGCCGGCTACCCCGGCGGGCTCGGGGGGCGTTGGGGGCGCCTCCTTCTCCAGCATCAGCTTGGACACCTTCAGGTGCTGCGGGATGCGGAGCGGGTACTTGCCGTCGAAGCACGCGCGGCAGAGCTTGTCCTTGCCGACGCCCACCGCGCGCACGACGCCCTCCAGCGACAGGTAGCCCAGCGAGGTTGCGCCGATCTGCTCGCGGATCTCCTCGATCGTGTGGCTGGACGCGATCAGCTCCTCCTGCGTCGCCATGTCGATGCCGTAGTGGCACGGATGGCGTACGGGCGGCGCGCTGATGCGCACGTGCACCTCCACGGCGCCGGCCTCGAAGAACATCCTGACGAGCTTGCCGGTCGTGGTGCCGCGCACGATCGAGTCATCCACCATCACCACGCGCCGACCGGAGAGGATCTCGCGGAGCGGGCTGTACTTCATCAGCACGCCGCGCTCCCGCATCTGCTGGCTCGGGCTGATGAAGGTGCGCGCGATGTAGCGGTTCTTGACCACGCCCTCGCTGTACGGGATGCGCGACGCTTCGGCGAAGCCCAGGGCGGCAGGAATGGCCGAATCCGGGATGGGCACCACGAGCGAGGCGCCCGGGCACGGATGCTCCTTGGCCAGCTCATGCCCCATCTTGCGGCGCGCCAGGTGCAGCGACTGGCCGAACATGTGGCTGTCGGGGCGCGCGAAGTAGATGAACTCGAAGACGCACATGGCGTTGCGCACCATGGGCGCTCCCTCGGCCTCGCGCAGCCCATTGCGGTCGATGATCACCATCTCGCCGGGCTCGACCTCGCGAACGAAGCGGGCGCCGATGGGGTTCAGGGCGCACGTCTCCGATGCCAGCACGTAGTGGCCGTCGGGCAGCATCCCCACGCAGAGCGGGCGGATGCCGTGCGGGTCGCGCACCCCCACGAGCTGCGTCGGGGTCATGATGAGCAGCGAGTAGGCGCCCGAGATGCGCTGCATGGTCGCGCGCACCGCATCCTCGATCGACCCGTCGAAGTTCCGCGCGATGAGCTGGGCGATCACCTCGCTGTCGTTCGTCGATTCGAACGAGACCTGCTCGGCGATCATCTGCTCGCGGATCTCTTCGGTGTTGATGAGGTTCCCGTTGTGCGCCACGGCGATGTCGCCGACGACCGAGGAGCAGTAGATGGGCTGGGCGTTGCGCTTGACGCTGGAGCCGGTCGTGGAGTAGCGCGTGTGGGCGATGGCGATGCTGCCGGTCAGCTCCTGCAGGTTGCGCTCGTCGAAGACCTGGGTGACGAGGCCCATCTCCTTGTGGATGCGGATCCACTTGCCGTCGCTGACGGCGATGCCGGCGCTCTCCTGGCCGCGATGTTGGAGTGCGAACAGGCCGAAGTACGCGATGCGGGCCACTTCCTCGCCCGGGGCGTATACGCCGAAGAGGCCGCACTCTTCGTGCGGGGTATCGAGGCCCTCGAGGGCGTCTACTTTCGGGAGGATCGGATCCGCGCTCATTGGCCTGTTCGATGCCCTTCTATCGCAGTAGGTCTCGCACATTCACGACCGGCGCGTCCGGCGACCAGAGCGTATCGCCGCGCCGCTCGTGCCAGAAGGTCAGCACCTGCACGATCAGCTTCCGCACCGCCCTGTCGGACAGGGCCTGCGGCTTCAGGATGATCTCGCCGCAGGACAGACCGTCGAGCGAGAGGACCTCCAGCCGCGCCTGGTGCCCGTCCATCTTCGCGTCCATCAACAGCTTCTTGATCCGCACGCACGCCTGCAGATCGCGGGTCGGGTTTCGGTACTGGTAGATCCGGTTCGCCAGCCGGTCCGTCTCGCCGACCACGTAGGTCTGCAGATCGCCCGGCTCGTTCTCGAACACGTTCCACCGGTAGATGGCCGGCCCATCCCACCGAGAGCGCAGGTAGTCCGTCGTCTCGTCCGGGTAGCGGTAGGGCTTCCCGGCGACGCTCTCGACCGGCTGCCACGAATGCGACAGGCTCAGCACCAGATCGGCCATATCGGTTCCCCTTGGGCCTATGAGGGCCCACGGCGCAACAGCCCGCCGCTGCCCGACACGAGGCAGCGGCCGTCGGCCTGGCGTCACTTTCGGGCGACCATATTGGATTAGAAACCCAACGTCAAGAGCAGATCCCTGACGGGATGACGGCCACCGGCGACGGCGACGGCACGGCCACGGCACGGTGCGACTCTAGCCGCGGCGACGCCCCTTGTCCCTGCCCGTCCCGTGCACCCCCCTAGTGGGATGGGCGGCCCTGCCCGTCCGGTGCGACAGCCACGGTAGGATGGGCCCCCGTGCCCGTCGCGTACAACCGCCCTGGCAGGATGGGCGTCCCTCCCGGTCCAGCGCACAACCGCCGTGGTGGGGACGGGCGTCCCTGCCCGTCCGGTGGAACCCTACGCCGGCGCCATGATCCGTCGAATCGTCGTATTGTACGTGTCGGCCAGCTCCGCGACGGGCTCATCGACCATGTCCGCCCCGTCGAACGCGATGCGCAGCCGGTCCGAGCCCACGGTGCCGATCCACTCCGCGCGAACGCCGAATTGCTCGGCCAGCTTCTCCATCACCGGCACGGCGCGCTCGCCCTGCACCGTCACGACTACGCGCGACTGCGCCTCGCCGAAGAGCGCCGCGCACGCCGGCAGCCCGCCGAACCGATCCGACCGCAGCAGGACAGCCGCGCCCAGCCCCGACGCGATGGCCGACTCCGCGAGGCAGACCCCGAGGCCACCATCGGCGCAGTCGTGCGCGGAGGCCAGCAGGCCCTGCTTGATGGCGGTGAGCACACACTCCTGCAGGCGCCGCTCGGCAGCCATGTCGATGCAGGGGGGCGTGCCGCTCTCCAGCCCCAGGATGGCCGAGAGGAACTCGCTGCCGCCCAGGCCGCCCGTCGGGTCATCGTCCGCGCGCAGGAGCACGATGGCATCGCCCTCGGCGCGGAACGCGCTGCCCATGCGCTTCTTCACGTCGTCCAGGATACCGAGCATACCGATGACGGGGGTCGGGTAGATCGGGCCATCCGGCGTCTCGTTGTAGAACGACACGTTGCCGGAGACGACCGGCGTGTCGAACGCCTCGGTCGCCGCCGCGATGCCCTCGACCGCCTTGCGGAACTGCCAGAAGCCGGTCGGCTTCTCGGGGTTCGCGAAGTTGAGGCAGTCCGTCACCGCCGCGGGGCGGGCGCCCACGCACACCACGTTGCGCGCTGCCTCTGCCACCGCGATCATGCCGCCCACGTACGGGTCCAGGTAGCAGTAGCGCCCATTCCCGTCCGTCTTCATCGCGATGCCCTTCTGCGTGCCACGCACCTTTAGCACCGCCGCATCGCCGCCGCCCGGGCCCAGCACCGTCTGCGTCTGCACCATCGAGTCGTACTGCTCGGTGACCCACTCCTTCGATGCGATGGTCGGGGAGGCCAGGAGCCGCCGCAGAACCACGCCCGGGCGCAGGTTGATCTCGCCTGCGTCCTCCGCATCGGCCAGGACCTTCAGCGGGTCCAGCGCGCGCACCTCGGCGATGTACTCCGGCTCGGCCGCGTCCAGGTGGTAGGTCGGGCACTCGTCGGTGAGCGACTTGGCCTGAACCTCGGCCACCACCTTGTCGCCCTCCTTCACCCGCACCAGCCCATCGTCGGTGACGAAGCCGACCACGACGGCCTTGAGGCCCCACTTCTTGAAGATGCCCGCGACCTTCTCCTCGGTGCCCTTCTCGCAGATGGCGAGCATCCGCTCCTGGCTCTCCGAGAGCATCACCTCGTACGAACTCATCCCGGTCTCGCGGCGCGGCACCTTGAGGATGTCTATCTCCATCCCCATGCCCGCCTTGGCGGCCGTCTCGCACGTGGAGCAGGTCAGGCCCGCGGCGCCCATGTCCTGGATGCCGACCACGTCACCCGACGCGAGCGCCTCCAGCGTGGCCTCGATGAGCAGCTTCTCCATGAAGGGGTCGCCCATCTGCACGTTCGGGCGCTTACTCTCCGAGTCGGGGCCAAGCTCGACGGACGCGAACGTCGCGCCGTGGATGCCGTCGCGGCCCGTGCTGGAGCCGACGTAGAGGACCGGATTGCCGATGCCCTTGGCGGCGGCGCTGGCGATGTTGTCCAGCTCCACGACGCCGGCGGCCATCGCGTTGACGAGCGGGTTGCCGCTGTAGCTCGGATTGAACACCACCTCACCCGCTACCGTGGGCACGCCAACGCAGTTGCCGTAGTGGGCGATGCCATCCACGACGCCCTCGAAGAGGAAGCGGTTGCGGGAGGTCGTGGGGTCGTCGCCGACGATGGGTCCGAAGCGCAGGCTGTTGAGGTTGGCGATGGGCCGCGCGCCCATGGTGAAGATGTCGCGCAGGATGCCCCCCACTCCGGTCGCGGCGCCCTGGAAGGGCTCGACGGCGGACGGGTGGTTGTGGCTCTCCATCTTGAAGACGATACCCAGCTTGTCGTCGAGCGGGATGACGCCGGCGTTCTCGAGGGCGCCTTGCTCCTGGGCCTCGCGGTACGTCTTGAAGAGCGCGAGGACGGGCCGAGAGTACTTGTAGCCGCAGTGCTCGGACCACATGACGGCGTACATGCCCAGTTCCGTCTCGGTGGGTTCACGCCCCAGGATCTGTTCGATGGCCGCGTACTCGGCGTCGTTCAGGCCCATCTCGCGATAGACTTCGGGTCGGATCACGGCATGTCTCCGATGTGAGGGGTAAGGTGGCGGCGCAGGGGTGGGCAGACACGGGAGGCCGGCCTGCAAACCGGCCGGTAACCGCTCTCCGGCGGACGCATTGAGGCCGTCGCGCCTGGGTCGTTCCTGAGATGGAGAAGCGGGCTAGTCACGTGTTTAGTATAGCCGATGGCTTCCGCGCCGGTCAACCGCGAACGCCCGTTCGTCGCCCTCCGGACTGGCAGGCCGGCGGGCTATTATGAACGCATTCTCATATGTAGATATGAGCAGCCGAGCATATTGGACCGGCCTGCCGATGCGCGGAACTGGAACCGCGCGGATGCCCATCCCACGAGAGCACACGGACGCGCCGACAACTCCCCCACTCGACCGCCGCACGCCGGAACGCTATAATGGGGATATGAGCGACGGCTTCGCATCGGCCCTGGAGCAGATACGCGGCGCGGCGCGGGGATCCGAGTTCGAGGGGCGCGTCTTCCTGGTTGGCGGCGCTCTGCGCGACCGCGCCCTCGGCCTGGCCCCGCGCGATGACATCGACCTCGTCGTCGAGGGCGATGCGCTTGCGCTCGCCCGGCTCCTGCACGATCGCGGCCTCTCCGCGCACGCACCGGTACTCTACCCGCGGTTCGGCACCGCCAAGCTGTCGGTTGACGGCTGCGACGTCGAGTTGGCGTCGGCACGGGCTGAGAGTTATACCCCATCGAGCCGCAAGCCCTCGGTCCGCCGCGCCACGCTGGGCGACGACGTGCTGCGCCGCGACTTCACCATCAACACGCTCGTCGAGAACCTGCACACGGGCGAGGAGATGGACCTCACCGGGCGCGCAAGGGCGGACCTGCGGGCCGGCATCGTCCGCACGCCGCTCGATCCCGTGGTCACGTTCCGCGACGACCCGCTGCGGATGCTGCGCGCGGTGCGCTTCGCCGTGCGCTTCGGCTTCGAGATCGAGGAGGCCACCTGGCAGGCAGTCATCGCGGAGTCCGGCCGGCTCGATCTGCTCGGCCCGCAGCCGCCGGTGGTCTCGGCGGAGCGCATTCGCGACGAGTTCGCCAAGACGCTCCTCAGCCCCGACCCGGCGCGCGGGATGGAGCTGCTGCGCGACGGCCATCTGCTGCGCCAGTTCGCGCCGGAGCTGCTGGAGATGGTCGGCGTCACCCAGAACGAGTGGCACTGCCACGACGTGTGGGACCACACGATGGCGGTGCTCCGGGCCGCCCCGCCGGATGCCCCTATCGAGGTGCGCCTGGCGCTGCTGCTGCACGACGCCGGCAAGCCCCGGACCCGTTCCGAGGACCCGAAGGGCGTACACTTCTACGAGCACCAGCGCGTCAGCGAGGAGATCGCGCGCAGCCTGTTGCACCGCCTCAAGTTCGCCAACCATGAGGTCGCGGAGGTGGCGGCGCTCGTCGGGCTGCACATGCGCTTCGGAGAGGCCAAACCCGAGTGGTCCGACGCGGCGATCCGGCGCCTGATCCGCGACACGGCTCCGCACATCGACCGGCTGTTCACCGTCTCCGGGTGCGATATGGCCGGCATGGACCCGAACGCGCCGAAGACCGACCTGGAGGCCCTGCGCCGGCGGCTGGACGACGTGGAGGCCGCGTCCCACGCATCGCGGATCGTCAGCCCCCTCGACGGCGTGGAGATCATGCGCATCCTCGGCATCCCGGGCGGCCCGCGGGTCGGCGAGGCGAAGGAGTTCCTCGTCAACGAGATCGTGGAGGGCCGCCTGCAGCCGGGCGACCAGGAGGCGGCGGAGCAGGTAGTGAGGAGGTGGGCCGGCCTATGATGGACCATGTGGTGCTGTGCGGCCTCGGCAAGGTGGGCTTCTCCGTCCTGGAGCTGCTCCACCGCCTCCGGCTCGATGTCGTGGTCGTCACGCGCGACGTCAACGTCGACTGGCTGCGCCGCGCCCAGACGATGGCCAAGCGCCTCATGCTCGCCGACGCCCGCGCCGACGACGCGCTGCAGGGCGCCGACATCGAGAAGGCGCGCGCCCTCATCGTGGCGACCGACGACGACCTGATCAACCTCGAGATTGCGATGGACGCCCGCCGCCTGGCGCCGCACGTACCGGTGGTGGTCCGCCTCTTCGACATGCACCTCGCCCAGCGCGTGCAGCGCGATCTCGGGGTGCGGGCGGTGCTGAACTCGGCCACGCTGGCTGCCCCGGCGTTCATCGCCGCCGCGCTGGGCGACCGGTTCGTGCGCGCCTTCGAGATCGGCGACGCCGACGTCGACATCATGGTGCACGAGGTGACGCCCGAGGAGGAGCGGGCCGGCGCAACGCTCGAAGCGTTCTGCGCGGGGCATCGGGCCGCGCCCCTCGGTTTGCGCCGCGGTCCGGAGAGCGACGACCGCGAGGTGGCGCCCGCGATGCCCGTGCGTGCCGGTGACCAGATCTTCGCGGCGCTCGCCCGCAAGCAGGCGTCGGACGGCGGAACAGCCGCGCCCAGGCCGCGCAAGCGCCGCTTCTGGCAGCACCCGCCAGTCGAGCCGCTGCTCCTTGCCCGGCGGATCTGGAAGGCAACGTCGGCGCCGTTCCGGCTCATCATCATCGGGTTCAACATCATGCTCCTGGTCGGCGTGATCGTGTTTCATACCCGGATGGAACTGAGCTGGATCGATGCGCTCTACTTCACGATCACGCTGGTGACCACGGTCGGTCTCGGCGACATCCACCTGAGCGATACCGACCCGCTGACGAAGTTGTTCGGCTGCGCCATGATGGTGATCGGCATGGGCATGATGGTCGTCGCGTTCGGCATCGTGACCGACTACCTGCTGAAGCAGCGGTTCCGGCAGGCGCTCGGCAAGCCAAAGTCCACCCTGGAGAACCACATCGTCATCGTGGGGCTCGGGCGCCTCGGGCACCGTCTGGCCAACCGGTTCCACGAGATGGGCTACCCGGTCCTCGCCATCCACAGCCCGGAGCACGAGGCGCACCCGAATCTGCTGGGCGACGACGTGCCCGTGCTGGAGGGCGACGCCAACGATCCGGCCGTTCTGGAGCAGGCCGCCATCGAGCGCGCCCGCGCCGTGGTCGCCGTCACCGACAAGGACATCGTGAACGTCCACGTGGCGCATAACGCCGAGACGGCCAACCCGAAGACCCGCAGCGTGGTGCGCCTCTTCAACTCGTCGTTCGCCGCCAAGCTCGGCCCCGACGTGCTGGGCATCGACATTCCCATCAACCCGTCGGAGGTCGCGGCTGAGACCTTCGTGGCCTCGGCGCTGGCGTCCAACGTGCTGAAGGGCTTCACCATCGACAACCACCTGCTCATGCTGCGATGGCTCGACCGCGCCAAGCTGCCCGCGTGCCACGGGCGCACGGTTGCCGAGGTGCGCGGCGCGCTCGGCATCGCCGCGCTGATGCGACGACACGAAGGCGCGTCGAAGCTGGACGTGCTGGCGCCCGGCGACCGCATCGAGCATGGAGACGGCCTGATCGTCATCGAGGAGTACCGCGTCGACAGCCGGGTGCCGGTGTGCTGCGGCCTGCTGGATCTCGGCGCCGCCAAACGCCACGCCGCCATGCCGCCCGCGAATGGCGCCGACGCCGTACAGGAGACCATCGCATGACCGTGAACCGCATCGCCACGCTTATCCCGACCGAGAACCTGGACACGATGCTCCGGTTCTACCGGGACGTGCTGGGCCTGCGCATCGAGCGCGAGGAGGAGGATATCGCGTTCCTGGAGGGCGGGCTGGGCATTGTCGCCGCCGCCGAACCGATCGACCGCGACGACCTGAGCCTCAATGGCGTGATGGTTGCCCTGTTCGTCGACGACGCGCGCGCCGCGTTCAACGAGTTGACCGCCCGCGGCGTGCCGTTCGTCGTCGCGCCGACCGACGTCGCCAATACCGTCGTGGCAGCATTCCGCGACCCGGACGGGTATGTGCTGCAGCTCATGCAGGACCGCCCTGGCGCGGCCAAGGATTGACCCGTTGCCATGAGCATCGCGCGCCTGGATGAAGACGCCGTCATCGCCGGCCGGTACCGCATCGCGGAGGTGGTGGGCCGCGGCGGCATGGGCACGGTGTATCGCGCGGCCGATCTGCGGCTCGACACGGATGTGGCCGTCAAGGAGATGCGAGAGACGGAGGGCGAGGACGCCGCAGCGCGCGAGGCGGCCGTCACCCGGTTCGAGCGCGAGGCGAAACTCCTGGCGCAGCTCTCGCACCCCAATCTGCCGCGCGTGACGGACTACTTCGTCGAGGGAGACCGCTGGATCCTCGTGATGGAGTACGTCGAGGGGATCACCGCCGCGCAGATGCTGGAGCGCGCCGAGGGCGGGCGTCTCTCGCCGCAAGCCGTCCTGCGCTGGGGCGAGCAGATCGCCGACGTGCTGCACTACCTGCACTCGCAGCAGCCCCCCATCGTGTTCCGCGACGTGAAGCCCGCGAACATCATGCTGCAGGCCGACGGCACCGCGAAGCTCGTGGACTTCGGCATCGCGCGCCGGGTGCTGGATGCGGCGGAGCACGACACCGTCGCCTATGGCAGCCCGGGCTACTCGCCGCCCGAGCAGTACGGCCATGCGCGCATGGGGCCGCGCGCCGACGTCTTCGCGCTGGGCGCCACGCTCTACCACCTGCTCACGGGCGACGACCCGGCGGCGCACCCGTTCCGGTTCACGCCCCTGCGCCGCATCGACCCGACGCTGCCGCCGTCGCTGGAGGCCGTGATCGCAGCCTGCCTGCAGACCGACGAGGAGCGCAGGTGCCCATCGGCGGCCGTGCTGCGCGATGCGCTGGCTCAGGCGCGCGCGATGATGCCCGCCGAACACCATCAGATCGTGACGCCGTCGGTGCCGCCGCCGGCGCCGAGGATCGTCGACACGCGCGGGCGGACCGGCGGCCGGCGCCGGTCGAGACTGGGGCCCATCATCGCGGTCGCGGCGGCGCTCGTCCTACTGGTGGCCGCGCTCGTTGGCATCCAGCGCCTGCACCCCGTCCAGCCCGTGCGCCCGAACCACCCGGTGCCGACGACGGCATCGCAGCCGACACCGCCCACCGCAACGCATCCTACCGCCCCGCTGGCGAACGCGGCCAGTGCGGTCCTGCGCGTCAAGACCGAGCCGGAAGGCGCCCGCGTGCTTCTCGACGGGCGGCAGGTGGGCATCACGCCGTGCGAGGTGCGCGGTGTCGCGGCAGGCTCGCATCAGGTGACCGCCGTCGCGCCCGGCACAGATGTGTCGTCGGCCCAGTGGCCCATCGAGGCGGCGGCCGGTGCGCAGCTCACGCTGGAGGCGGAGCTTGCCAAACGCGACCCCGAGACGGAGCCGGACGCGCCGACGGTCGCTCTCATCTCGGATGCCGGATACGAGGAGGCCTCGCACAGCCGGATCGCGCCCGGGACGCAGTCCACTTCCGTGCTGGTGTCGGCGTCGTTTCGGGTCCTCGGCGCCAATGGCAAGACCATCGGTGTCGCGATTCGCTTCTACGACCAGGCGACGGGGCGTCCGCTGCGATCGGCGCAACCCGGCTCTCCGCTGGCGGACGCCCAGGGCAACCTCGTCGCGGCGAGCCAGATCCGGGTCTCGGGGGCGTCGGTGCTGTTCCCGGCGGTCGAGGTACTGGTGCCGCGCGAGGCCTTCCCGGTGAAGCCGAGCCGGGCGGCGTACGACATCACGGTGTATCTGGACGGCGAAGCCGCGGCCACATCCGAGCGAGCCTCGATCCTCGCGCGCCCGCAGTGATCGGCCGTCCGCCGGCACCAAAGAAAGTCCGCGGAATCTCGTCCCACAGGCGGGAATCGGCGGCAGAGATGCGGAAATAGGTGTAGATGTAGTATTGTGCCGAGAGCTGTCTTCAAGCATTCTGCGTCGCGACCGGGGACCCGCGCCTGACCGGTCGGCCGGATTCGGCAGCACGACGCTGGCAGCGTTGCCGCAAGGCGCAAGATGACGGATGGGCTGCGTGTGCGGTCCGTCCCCGCAAGTGGAGCACGCGCGTGACAATCTATCAGATGCTTCAGGAGTCCGTGCGCCGGCACGGACTCAAGCCGGCTTTCGGCACCAAGTCCGCCGACGGCTACCGTTACCTCACATACCAAGACGCGTGGGCCCGCATCCGGGATGTCCGCCGCGGGATGGCCGCCCTCGGCGTCCGCCGCGGCGACCGCATCGCCATCCTCTCCGAGAACCGCGTCGAGTGGGCGCTCTGCGACCTTGCCGCCCAGTGCCTCGGCGTTGTCACGGTACCCATCTACCCCACCCTTCCCGCTCCACAGGTCGAGTACCTCGTGCGCGACTCGGCGGCCCGCCTGCTCTTCGTCTCCGACACGAAGCAGCTCACCAAGGCCGCGTCGTTCGCCTCGGGCGTGCGGACGCTGGAGAAGGTCGTCGTGATGGAAGAGGTGGAGGGAGCCGCTACCCTCACGATCGAGGGGATGATCGCCCGCGGCATCGAGACCGGGGTCGACGACGCCGAGCTGGACCGCCAGGCAGAGGCCATCGACGACGAGGAGATCGCCACCCTCATCTACACGTCCGGCACCACGGGCGAGCCCAAGGGCGCGATGCTGACCCACCGCGCGCTACTCCACACCGGCAAGGCTGCGCTCGAGTTCATCGAGATCGGCCCCGGCGACGTGTTCCTGTCGTTCCTGCCCCTGTGCCACGTCATCGAGCGCGTCGGCGGCCAGTACCTCCCGCTCCTGACCGGCGCGGCCATCGTGTACTCGCAGGGCGTCTTCGCGCTGGCGTCCGAGTACGCTCAGGTCCGCCCCACCATCTTCCTCTGTGTGCCGCGCGTCTATGAGGCTATGCAGGAGAAGCTGCAGGACCACGTCGCCAAGCTGCCCGACCGGCAGCGCCGCATCGTGACGTGGGCATTCGCCGCCGGTCGACGCTGGAGTGCGGCCCGCCGGGCTGGCAGAGCCGGCCTGGGCGCGACGCTCGCGCACGCCGTCGCCGAGCGCCTGGTCCTCCGCAAGGTCCGCGAGCGGGTCCTGGGCGACCGCATCCGGTACCTGGTGTCTGGGGGCGCGCCGCTGAACGCGGGCACGGTGGAGATGCTGGAGGCCCTCGGCGTGAACGTGCTGGAGGGCTACGGCCTGACGGAGTTCCCGGTCATCAGCATCAACCGCCCCGGCCACATCATGGTCGGCAGCGTCGGCGAGCCCCTGGCGGGCATCGAGATCAAGCTCGCTGAGGATGGCGAGATCCTGGCCCGCGGCCCCAGCCTGATGAAGGGCTACTTCGGCAAGCCCGCCGACACCGCCGAGGTCATCGACGCGACGGGCTGGTTCCGCACGGGCGATGTCGGCGCGATGGTGACGGACCGCATCTTCAAGATCACCGACCGCAAGAAGGACATCATCGTCCTCTCGAACGGCAAGAACGTCGCGCCGCAGTCGATCGAGAAGCTGCTGAAGGAGAGTCCGTACATATCCGAGGCCGTGCTGCTGGGGGATCGGCAGAGCACCGTCTCGGCGATCGTGGTGCCCGCGTTCGACCGCCTGCGGGCCTGGGCGAAGGAGCACGGCGGGAACGGGTGGGCAACCGATGCGGAGGACGAGACCAACACCGACGACTTGCTGCGCTCCGCGGCCGTGCGCAAGCTGATCCGCGACGAGATCGACCGGTTGTCGGCGCCCCTCGCCGACTTCGAGAAGATTCGCCGCTTCGCGCTGGCGCCCCGCCCGTTCACGGTCGACGGCGGCGAGCTGACGCCCACGCTGAAGGTCCGGCGCAGAGTGGTGGTGGAGAAGTACGCCGACCTGATCGAGCAGCTCACCAAGGCCGCCAGCGCGTAGCCTGACCTGTTCATGGGTGGCGCCGGACGGGCACCCTTCGGCAGGCTCAGGGCAGGCTCAGCCCCACCCCACCACAGCGCTCGTGCATGGTTGGCGTCAGGCGCGCTAGCTGCTGGCGTCGTCGTGATCGCCAGCCACGAACCGTGCCAACCGCATGCGGCACTCCGGCGTGGGCGACCGGAACCGAACGCCTACGGAGTAGCCGCTGTCGGATTGCCGGCACCATACCACGCTCGCCTGGACGCGCATGTAGTGCCCGGCTTCCTCGCCCAGCAGGCTCACTCCGTCGTCACCGTAGGCACGCACCTGGCGCGTAGGCCCCTCCCACAGGTCGAACCGAAGCTCCAGGCGGGACGACGCGCCGACGTCGGCCGGGCTCTCGAAGCGCATGCCATCGAGCGAGACGTCGGCCGCCACACCGCCGCCCCAGGCGCCGCGCTGGCCATCCGCCGCAAGGCTCCGCACCTGCACCGCAACGCGACATGGGCGCCGTCCGAGACGCCTGCGCTCGGTGCGGGCCCGCGCAGGCGCCAGCGACACGACGACCACGTTCTTGTCGCGCGTCACGATGGTCGCGCAGCCGGACTGCAGCCCCTCGGGTGTCAACAGGGCGGCCTGGACGATGCCCCCGGGAACCAGTCGCTCCATCGCGAGCGTGTCGCCCTGGAGCGCGACCATGGGTCCAACGGGGGTGAAGGCCCTCACGGTCCCGCACAAGCGCACCCCGGTCTCGGGTATGCGCAGCTCGGCAACACTCGTCCTAACGGGCATATCGGTCGCGTCTCCTCAACGTGATCAGTGGTAGGCCTCGCGACCTCAGATGGGCACAGCCGACGTGCCCAGGCCAACATCGACTGGTGGGCGGGCGCGTCCGGGCGTCACATTACATTGTCGGCACGCAGCGACGGCGGTGGTAGGCAACATGCCACGGAGGCGGGACACGCGGCGAAGGGGCCGCCGGGGCCATGGCGGCGGCTACGGCGTGCCCCGAGCGCCCCCTCGCGGTAGCTTGCGGGCTAGGCCCTCAGGTCCTCGTTCTCGCCCGCCGCGTAGCGCGCCAGCCGCATCCGGCAGCACGGCGACGGCGACCGGAAGTGGAGACCGGCCATCCATCCCTGTGCCGTGCGCCGGCACCACACGGCGCGAGCCTGCACCCGCATGAAGTGCCCCACCTCGTCGCCCACGACGGTCACGCCGTCGTCACCATAGGCTCGCACCTGGCGCGCTACACCTTCGCACAGGTCGAACCGCAGTTCCAGGCGCGGCAGCCCACCGCAGTCCATGACCGTCTCGATGCGCATGCCCTCCGCCGAGACGTCGAGGGCAAGCCCGTCGGCCCAGGCTCCCCGCTGGGTCTCGCTGCGCAGCATGCGACACTGGACCGGCAGCCGGCACTGCCGCCGGCGCATGCGCCGGCGCTCCGTGAGCACCGGGGGCGGCCTCAAGGACACCACGACCACCTTGCCTTCGCGCCGGACGATCACCGCACGCCCGGAGTGGAGGCCATCGGCGGTCAGGAGCGCCGCCTCGACGACGGCGCCCGGCACCAGGCCCTCGATAGCCGCCGCTCCTCCCTGCAACGCGATCATCGCCCCAACGGGCGTGAAGGCCCTAACCGTACCGCATATGCGCGCCCTGGAATCAGGGATCCGCAGTTCCGCAACACTCGTTCTGACGGGCATCGGTCGCCACTCCTCAGCGTGATCATGGGTTAAGCCTCGCGACCTGGCTTTGGCGCGCCCATTCCGTGCCGGCAGCTCTCCAGGCCAGCAGCCGGTCAATACAGACGCCACCCCCATTGTCGGTACCAACAGCCGCGTGGAGTAGGCAACAGGCACTTGCATTGCCAGGCAGGGGGAAACCGGCGGAGTGGCGAATGACTCCGCGATACAGAACCGGGGGGGAACATGCGATGCCTGACGGGGTCGGAGTTGCCGTCATAGGCCTTGGAGCCATGGGAGCCGCCTACGCGCGCGTGCTGCGCCAGATCCCAGGCGTGCGCCTGACTGCCATCTGCGACGTGGTGGCGCCGACGCTCGACGCCGTGACGCGGGATCTCGGTGTGCCAGGCTACGCCGACTACCGCGCGATGCTCGAGAGTGAGCCTGGCATCGACGCCGTCTGCGTCTGCACGTCCGACCAGGCGCATGTGGGGCACTGCGTCCTCGCGGCGGACATGGGCAAGCACCTGCTCGTCGAGAAGCCCCTCGCCCTCTCCGTGGCCGACTGCGAGGCCATCATCGGCGCGGCGCGGCGGTCCCAGGTGAAGCTAATGGTGGGCCACATCCTGCGGTTCGACCCACGCTACGCGCTTGCGCGCCAGGCAGTGGCGGAGGGCAGGATCGGCGAGCCCATCCACGCATTCGCCAGACGCAACAACCTGCTGTCCGTCGGGAGGCGCATCCAGGGGCGGACATCGGTGCTGTACTTCCTGGGAATCCACGACACCGACTTCCTGCTCTGGTGCCTCGGCGAGCGCCCCACCACTGTGTACGCCGCGGCCACTCGCAGGCTGCTAACCGACCTCGGCGTCGACGATTCGGTCTTCATGACGCTGCGGTTCCCCAGCGGCGCCACCGCCTGCATCGAGGCATCGTGGGTGCTCCCCGAGACCTCGGTGACGCCGCTCGACGCGCGCCTGGAGATCGTTGGCACGCAGGGCGCGGTCTATGTCGATATCCACGGCCAGGGGCTGACGATCGTCGACGCCGCGCTGCCCGACAAGCCCGACACCATGTACGGGCCCGAGGTGCACGGCCAGATCACAGGCATCCTGCGCGACGAGATCGAGAGCTTCGTGCGGTGCATCCGCGATGGCAGCGAGCCGCTGATCACGGGAGAGATGGGACTGGAGGCTGCGCGAGTGATCGAGGCGGCACACCGGTCCCTGGAGAGCGGCAGCGCCGAGCCCGTGTGACATCCGAGCCAGGAGGCCCGGAGACGGAGGGCAACGATGCGAGGAAGGATCGTTGCGGTAGACGAGGTGAGGGCGATCGGCCGCCTGCTGCAGGTCGCCCTGGAGCGTGCGGGGCACCAGGTGATCACGGCCTACGACGCTACCGGCGCCATCGAGGCCATCGACGCCGAGGACCCGGACCTCGTGCTGTTGAGCACTTCGCTGCCCGACGCGGGCTGCCTGGAAGTGCTGCGCCATCTCACCTGGCCGCCCGGCGGGCTGCGCATCCCGGTGATCGCGCTTGGCGCCGGCGAGGATGAGGACGTCTTCGAGATCTGGCAGAGCGGCGCCGAGGCCTACCTGAACAAGCCGTTCCATCCGGCTGGACTCGTGGCCATGGTCGAACGGGTGCTGGCTGGGCCTCCCGATGGCCCGCGCGCCGCGACCGCCATGCACGGCAACCTGTGGATCGACGTCGCCTGAGCCGCCTACCTGCGGCCGTCCAGGACTTCGCGGACCTTGCGGAGCAGGGCCACCGGCGAGTACGGCTTCTGTAGGAAGGCGGCCCCAGCGCCCAGCACGCCGCGTTCGATGATCGTGCTGTCGGTATAGCCTGAAGCGTACAGCACCTTGATGCCAGGCCGCAGCTCCTGCATGCGCTCAGCGAGTATGGGGCCGCTCATTTGCGGCATCACCACATCGGTCACGAGCAGGTCGATCGGCTCGGCGCACTCGAGCGACCTGAGCAGCGCCTCGCCGCCCGAGGCAGCCTCGATCACCAAGTATCCGTTCTGCTGCAGTGTCTCCACGGCGATCCGACGCACCATCGGCTCGTCTTCGGCCACGAGGAGCCGCTCCGTGCCCCGCAGGCTTGCGCTGACCGCGGCCGCCGCCGTCCGTCCGTCCTCGGCCTCGTGTATCCTGGGCAGGTAGATCCGGAACGTCGAGCCCTGGCCTTCCTCGCTGTACACCCAGATATGCCCGCCGGCCTGCTTCACGATCCCGTAGCACGTTGCGAGGCCGAGGCCGGTGCCCTTGCCCGGCTCCTTGGTCGTGTAGAACGGCTCGAAGACGCGCGAGCGGACCTCCGCGCCCATCCCCACCCCGGTATCGCTCACCGAAACGACGACGAACTCGCCCGGCGACATCCCGTCCCTCTCGGCGGCGCTGTCGTCGTCCACGACCACCGATCGCGTCTCGATCGTCAGCTTCCCACCGTGCGGCATGGCGTCGCGTGCGTTCACGGCCATGTTGACCAGGACCTGCTCGAACTGGCCTGGATCGATGAGCACGTTCCCGGCGTCGGCCCTTGTCAGGGTCACCAGCTCGATGTCCTCGCCGATGAGGCGCCGCAGCATCGGGTCCACACCGGTGATCAGGTCGTTGATGGATACGATTTTGGGCTCGACGACCTGCTTGCGCGCGAAGGCCAGCAACTGCAGCGTCAGCGAGGCCGCGCGCTCCGCCGCCTTGCGCACCTGGCCCAGATACGTGACCACCTTCTCGTCGCCGGAGGAGAGGGCCGTCGCCATCTCGGTGTAGCCCATGATGGCCGTCAGGATGTTGTTGAAATCGTGCGCAACGCCGCCCGCCAGCCTGCCAACGCCCTCGAGCTTCTGCGCCTGCATGAACCGAGCCTCGAGCTGCTTGTGCTCGGTCATGTCCACCATGATCACCACAGCGCTGGAGAGACCTGCCACCTCTGGCGGAATGGGAGCGATAAACATCGTGACGTCGACCGGCGTGCCGTCGCGCCGGAGGCGCTGCGTCTCCCGGCCCAGTATCGCCGTGCCGGCCGTCACGGTGGCCAGGGCGACCTGGAACTCGTCTTCCTTCTCCGGGGGTACGATCGGGTAGGGTTTGCCGACGATCTCGGCAGCACTCCAACCGAACATCCGCTCGGCCCCCTGGTTCCAGAGACGCACGGCGCGATCCGGACTGACCACCACAATAGCGACGGGAGCGTTCTGGACAATGGCCTCGAAGGCGGCCATCGTGTGGCGCAGCTCGCGATCCGCCCGCAGCTTCTCCGTCACATCGTTCATCAGCACCAGGCGCGCGCTCCGCCCATTCCACTGCACCGTGTGAGCGGTCGCCTCCGCCTCGATGTGCCGCCCGTCCTTCGTGACGAACGTCCACGGCCC
>CAZFLM010000015.1:0-2908 GCA_964519955.1 uncultured Chthonomonadaceae bacterium
CGCGACCGTGAGGGAGCGGTCTGCTGTAACGGCGGTCCCGTCTCGCCGAACGGAACAGACCGCTGGACTCCGTATGCCATAACGTATCCATCTGACCGAACACGGAGCCACGCACCGCAGTGACCGTCCCCAAGACCCCCCTCATGCAGCAGTACTTCACCGCGCGCGCCGAGCACCCCGGCGTTGTCCTGCTCATGCGCGTCGGCGACTTCTACGAGGCCTACGGCGAGGACGCCGAGACCATCGCGTCCGCCCTGAACATCACGCTCACCGCGCGGGAGGACGGCGGTCAGCGCATGCCCATGGCCGGCGTGCCGCACCATGCCGCGGAGCGCTACATCGCCCGCCTGGTGAAGGGCGGCCACCGCGTCGCCATCATGGACCAGGTGGAGGACCCCAAGAAGGCCAAGGGGCTCGTGAAGCGCCGCGTCACGCGCGTCGTCTCGCGCGGCACCGTCTTCGAGGACGCGCTGCTCGACGCGAAGGCGAACAACTACCTCGTCGCCGCGGTCGTGGGCGATCCGGTGGCGGGCCTGGCGGTGGTGGATGTGTCGACGGGCGAGTTCCTCACCACGGAGCTGGACGGCGACGCTCGCGACGATCAGCTCATCGAGGAGATCCTGCGCCTGGAGCCCGCCGAGGCCCTCGTGCCGAACACCGACGAGGAACTGGCGGAGCGCATCCGCGAGGCCGTGGGCGCGCCGGTGACGCTCTTCGCTCCGAAGGACGGCCCGCGCTCGCGCACCGCCCGCGACGTGCTGCTCGAGCACTTCCAGACCCACTCGCTGCGGGGCTTCGGCTGCGAGGAGTACACGGCAGGCCTCTCCGCCGCCGCGCTCGTCCTCGGCTATCTGAAGGAGACCCAGACCGGCGCGCTGCAGCACATCACCACGCTCAGCACCTACTCCGCGCGCGACTACATGCTGATGGACGGCCCCGCGCGCCGCAACCTGGAGCTGACCAACTCCCTGGGCGACGGCGGGCGTTCGCGATCGCTGCTCGGCGTGCTCGACGAGACCTGCACCGCGATGGGCGGGCGCCTGCTCCGCCGCTGGATCGAGGAGCCGCTGCTCGACGTGGCGCGGATCGAGGCGCGGCTGGACGCGGTTGGCGAGTTGGTGCAGGACGAGGTGCGCCGGGGCGACGTGCGCGAGCTGCTGCGCGGCGTAAACGACATCGAGCGCCTCGTCTCGCGCGCCGCGGCCGGCCTCGCGAACGCCCGCGACCTGGTGGGGCTGAAGGACTCGCTCCTGCGCCTGCCGGGACTGGCCGACGCGCTGCACGGCTGCACCTCCTCCGTCAGCACCTCGGTCCGCCAGCGCCTGCGGCCGGAGCGGGATGCCGCCGAAGCCGCGCTCGTCGTCCGCGACCCGGGCCGCAGCCTGCGCAGCCCCGCGGAGGTGGCGGATCTGATCGGCCGGGCGCTCCTCGACGACCCACCGGCCGCCATTCGCGAGGGGGGCATCATCCGGCCGGGCTACTCCGCTGAGCTGGATGCCCTGCGCGCGGCCGCCTCCGAGGGCCGCACGTGGATCGCCAACCTGGAGACGGAGGAGCGCGCCCGCACCGGCATCTCGTCGCTCAAGGTGGGCTACAACGCGGTCTTCGGCTACTTCATCGAGGTCACCAAGGCCAACCTGAGCAAGGTGCCCGAGGACTACATCCGTAAGCAGACCACCGCAGCCGGCGAGCGCTACCTGACGCCCGCCCTGAAGGAGCACGAGGCCCGCGTCCTGGGCGCCGACGAGAAGGCCGTCGACCTGGAGCAGTCGCTCTTCTGCGACGTGCGGGAGCGGGTTGCGGAGGCCGCCGCCGAGCTGCTGCACGTCGCGCGCGCCATCGCGGAGCTGGACGTGCTGACGGCGCTCGCGGATGCCGCGGTGCGCAACCGCTACGTGCGCCCGAGCGTGGACGACGGCGACGTGATCTCGATCCGAGGTGGGCGCCATCCGGTGGTGGAGCGGCTGCACGGGGGCGTGGGCTTCGTGCCGAACGACTGCCTCCTCGACGCTGCCGAGAGCCAGGTGCACATCATCACCGGGCCGAACATGTCCGGTAAGTCGACCGCCCTGCGTCAGGTCGCGCTGATCGTGCTGCTCGCGCAGGTCGGCAGCTTCGTTCCGGCGGACGAGGCGCACGTCGGGGTGGTGGATCGCATCTTCACGCGCGTCGGCGCCCACGACGAGCTGTCCAGCGGCCAGTCCACGTTCATGGTGGAGATGAACGAGACCGCCAACATCCTCAACAACGCCACGCGCCGCAGCCTGGTGGTGCTCGACGAGATCGGTCGCGGCACGAGCACCTACGACGGGCTCTCCATCGCCTGGGCGGTCGCGGAGCACCTCGTCGCCCTGGGCGCGAAGACCCTCTTTGCGACGCACTACCACTACCTCAACGAGTTGGCGCAGCAGTACCCCAACGTGCGCAACTTCCGCATGGCCGTGAAGGAGCAGGGCGACCACATCGTCTGGCTGCACCGGCTGGTGCCGGGCGGCACGGACCGCTCCTACGGCATCCAGGTCGCGCGCATGGCGGGTGTCCCGCCGCCGGTGGTCGACCGCGCGAAGGAGATCCTGCGCAACCTGGAGCGGAACGGAGCGCTGGCGAGCACGGATCTGGGCCGTGAGGCGACCATCCAGACGAGCCGCCAGAAGGTGCAGCTCACCCTCTTCGAGGCGGAGCGCCACCCGGTGCTCGACGAGCTGGAGACCCTCGACATCACCGCGCTCACCCCGGTCGAGGCCCTGATGAAGCTCGACGACTTCGCCCGCCGCGTGAAGAACGGGTAGGGGAGCCCGGGTCGCGCCAGGCTTCCCGGCGCGACGCGGAGGTCGTGCCCCACTGGGTGGTTCCGCGTGCCGCTCGGAGTGTGGGGCGGGGTCTCCGCACCCCGCCGGGGCCTTAGGCC
>CAZFLM010000015.1:3008-36058 GCA_964519955.1 uncultured Chthonomonadaceae bacterium
CGTCCCTGCCCGCCAGGTAGGCCTTCCGCTGGGGGGTCGCGCCGCGAAAGCGTGCTCCTCGGAGTGTGGGGCGGGGTCTCCGCACCCCGCCGGGTCCTTAGGCCCACCGCCCTGCAGAGCGCCGTGGTGGGGCGGGCGTCCCTGCCCGCCAGGTGGGGCCTACTCCGGCGCCGGCCGCCTCATCCCCGCCGGCACGCCCTTGCGGAACAGCAGCAGCAGCGGTAGCGCGGCCAGGAAGCACACCCCGATCGTAGCGAACGCGTCGCCGAACGCGATGATGGAGGCCTGGGCCTGCACCGTGCGGTCCAGCACCGCCACCGCCTGCTGGTGCGCCACCTCGGGAGCGAACCCCTTCGCCGCGAACGCCGCCTGCAGCGTGTGGAGGCGCATCTGCGTGGCCGGGCCGTACGCGGAGACGTGCTCCACCAGCGCCGCGCGGTGCAGCGCGATCCGGTGGTCGAGGAACGTCGAGAGGAACGCAATCCCCGCGCTGCCCCCGAGCTGCCGCGACAGGTTGAAGAGCCCCGTGCCGTACGCCAGGTCGCGCCCGTGGAGGCCCATCAGCGAGGCCAGCGTCAGTGGCAGGAAGATGAGGCCGAGCGAGAAGCCGCGCACGACGAGCGGCCAGAACAGGTGCTCCGGCCCGCTGTCGACGGTCAGGGTGCACAGCATGAACATTGACACCACCACGCCGACGGCTCCGATGCCGGCCAGGATGCGCGGGGGCACCCGGCTGATCGAGCGGCCGACGAACGGGGTGACGAACATGGTCGCCAGCCCGCCCGGCAGGAAGATCAGGCCCGTCTGCGCGGCTGTGTAGTGGCGGATGTTCTGCAGGAACACGGGCAGGATGAACACGCCCCCGTACAGGCCGAATCCCAGCACCGCCCCGAAGATCGTGCCCGCGGCCAGCCCCCGGTTCCTCAAGATGCGCAGGTTCACCGCCGGCTCGTCAATCTTCAGCTCCCAGACGACGAACAGCACCAGGCCGAGGACCGAGAAGAGCGTGAGCCAGCAGATAAGCGGCGACTCGAGCCAGTCCTCGCGGTTTCCGCGCTCGAGGATGGTCTGCATGCACCCGAGCCCGATGGCCAGCAGCGCGATGCCCACGATGTCGACCGAGCGCTTGCCCCGCTCGTGGTACTTGGAGTCGTGGAGGAACAGGTAGACCATCGTGGCGGCCACGATGCCGATGGGGATGTTGACGAAGAAGATCCACGGCCACGTGTAGTTGTCGGTGATCCACCCGCCCAGCGTCGGTCCGATTGTCGGGGCCACCACCACGCCGATGCCATAGATGCCCTGCACCATGCCGAGCTGGTAGGGGGGGAAGACCTCCATCAGCGTGGCCTGCGCGGTGGAGATGAGTGCGGCTCCTCCGGCCCCTTGCACGATGCGGAAGAAGACCAGCGCGTTCAGGCTGCGGGAGGTGCCGCACAGGAAGGACGCGGCGGTGAACAGCAGCATCGAGCCGGCCAGGTAGCGCTTGCGCCCGAACCGCGCCGAGAGCCAGCCGGTCAGCGGCAGCACGATCACGTTCGCGATGATGTAGCCGGTCGACACCCACCCGATCTGGTCCAGCGTGGCCCCCAGGTTGCCCATCATGTCGGGGATCGCCACGTTGACGATGCTGATGTCCAGAATCTCCATGATCGTGCCCAGCATCACGGAGACCATGATGACCCAGCGGATCGGTCCGGCGTATTCGGCGTAGTCGGGCCCCGGTTGGTTGCTCATCGAGTGGCGCTCTGCATCGTGTCGGTCTGAGTTGGATCGGCGATGCAGTATACACTTGTGAAGACCTGGCGCGCACCCCCCTGTGACGCTCTCCACGCGGGGCGGGGCGAGCCGCGCGCCACAAGCGCCGTCCTAATGGTGTCGCACGGGTACACTATCCTCGCAGCACATCCAGAAGCTGCCCGCAGAAGCGCTTTCGTGGCAGTGACCCCTTCCGACGGCGTTGGTCGTTGGATGGGGTCACTGCATCTGGCCCGCCTGTTGGGTCGGGGAAGGGCTTACTGCAAATGGCGAATGCAGACGCAGCCAACACCAAGATGGTGCGCTCGGAGATCGGTCGGCGGTACATCGACAGCTCGCTGCTGGACGTGCGCGTCTCACATGGCACTGTGCATCTCGGAGGCGCGATCGGCCCACTGCGCGAGCATCGCGGTATGGACCTTACCAAGGAGATGGCGCTCATCTCGACGGTGCTGCGCGCGAAGCCCGGGATCCGCGAGGTTGTCTGGGAAGTCACCATCCGCAGCTAGTCTGCCTGCGTACGCGTGTTCTTTGCCACGATCGGCGAGCCCACCCGGGCCCGCCGATCGCTGCATCTGGTCGGTCTGGGCGCTACACCGCCACCTCTTCGCGCACGGTGCGGCTTCGGCTGCCGATGGCCTCCTGCCACTGCCAGCCCGCCATGCGCCACCACACCTCCAGGTAGGCGTCCCGCCGCAGTCCCGGCGGGAGGGCCGCCTGGAAGTCCCCATAGTCCATGGAGGCGATCTGCTCGGCGATGGCTGCGGCTACTTGCAGGCGCGGCAGAGGAGCGGTGTATCGGTAGTCCGCATCGGGGGTCTCGACGACGATCGCGTCGGGGAAGACCCGCTCGATGTCGCCGTCCTTTCGCGCCCGGACGAGGAGGCTGTCCGCGTCCTCCGGGTCCGCCGCGATCGATAGGAACGAGTCGGTCATGAAAAGCCACATGGGGTCACTCCAGCCGGCTGGCATCCGTGCCGAGCATTCCGGCCACACGGCGGGAACGCGGCGACGATGGTGCCCATCTGCGTGGGCGAACGGCGGCTCGGGTCGTATACGGGGCTCGCACTCGTGAGCGTTCCAACCAGCACGAGCTAACGGTCCCGCCCAGTCCGAGTCCCGCGCGCGCACGCGCCGACAGAGGAGACAGCGAGGAGGTCGGGTCTACGCCGTTCATCATGGCCGGGCTGCCGATGGGCGGGCCGCATCCGGCCGAGCTTCATGGACCCAGTATATCGGCCGTCCGCTAAAGAACCGCTAAACTGGGAGGGGCGTCCAAAAGCGAGCCGGCTGACAACTGGAGAGGGGGTGCGCTCGGCGTGGCCGCGCTACTCCGCGCGGGCCGGATCGGCCAGCAGGGCGCTGGATCGGCGGTCGGCCGCATGGCACCCGCGGCCTCTCGCATGGGCCCACGCCGCGTCTCCGAGCGCACCGGACAGCCTGGAGGCGAGATCTTCCAGGGCGTGTGCGGACAGCGGCGGCACGGGAGCGCCGAGCGCCGCGCGGGTGGCCTCCGCGCAGCCCAGCAGCTCCGCCGCGTGCTCGTGCCGGCCCAGCGCCGACTCGGCCAGCGCCAGCGCCTCGCACCCTTCCGCCGCTCGCAGGCGCAGCCCCGCGGTGCCGCGCGTGTTCAGCGACGCAGTCAGCAGGCGCGCGGACAACTCTGCGTCGCCGAGCGCCAGGTGTGCGCGCCCGAGGTGGTACTGGGGCGTGTGCAGGACCCAGGGCGCCGGGTCGTCGGCAAGCAGGGCCAGGGCCTCGTCCGCACGGTCCCGCGCCTCCTCGGGGCGCCCCGTGGAGAGGCAGACGGCCGACACCTGGCAGAGCGCAAGCGCCGTCCATCGCCGATGCCCTCGCTGCCGCCATGCCTCCAGCGCCTTCGCGGCCATCCCGTCCGCCAGGCCATACGCCCCCGTTTGCCTCGCCAGCTCGGAGCGCCGCAACAGGATGTCGGCCAGTGGCTCCGGCGCGCCATACGCGGCCCACAGCGCCTCGCTTCGGTCCAGCAGCGCTCCCGCCCGCGCGTAGCGGCCGCGCCAGACAGCCAGGGCCGACTGGCCGCGCAGCGCTGAGGCCAGCCCGGGGCGATCGCCGAGCGAATCGCAGATCCGCTCGACTTCGGCCAGCAGCGGCTCCGCGGCGCTGAGTTGCCCGACGTTCAGCAGCGTTTCCGCCAGCAGGAGAGCTGCGTCGGCGATGCCTCGCTGCTGACCGATCTGGCGCTGGATGGCGAGCGCCTCTTCTGCCTGCTCCGCCGAGCGCCGGAAGTCGCCGAACGCGGCCAGCGCCTGAGCGAGCTGCTGCAGGGCCGCGGCCTCGTGGCCCGCCGACCTGGCCTCGGCAGCGCGTTCGCGCGCGCGCTCGGCCGCCAGGACCGACTTCGCGTAGTCGCCTCGCATGTGCTGGAGGTGCGCCAGCGCGATGAGCGGCGCTGCCTCGATCACTCCAGCCTTGGGCAGGCGCGCCAGGGCCAGGGCCCGATGGCAGTACTCCTCGGCCTCGGCGAACTCGCACAGCAGCGTCGCAAGCCGTCCGGCGGCCCGGAGCGCCTGGTACCCGAGCCGTGGCCCGAGCCGCTCCATGTGGCCCGCACCCCACCGCGCCCACCGGATGCTCTCCCGAGCCATGCCGCGGATGTCCCAGTAGTCAACGAGCGCCGCCGTCATCCTCACCAGCGCGTGGGTGCGTCCGTTCGCGGCGAGCCACTCGAGCGCGGCGCGGATGTTCCCCGCCTCCGCGTCGAGCGCTCGCGCCGGAGCCGGGTCCGTCAGCGCGCGCGGCGCATTCCTCAGCACGAACCGGAGGAAGTACGCGGCGTGCCTGGCCTGCGCCCTCCGCTTCCCGTCGCCTCGCAGCCGCCGGGCGGCGTACTCGCGGATCGTCTCGGGGAGCGCGAACCGCGCGTGATCCAGGCCGCCCATCGCCTGTGCCAACGAGCACTCGCACAGGCGCGCGGTGTAGTCGAGCGACTGCGGTTCGCTGCCTACGCTCGCAGCGGCCTCGATCGTCCAGCCGCCGCGGAACACGGACACCGAGGCCAGGTAGCGCTGCACCGCCGGCGGCAGCAGAAGGTCGCTCCACTGGATCGCTGCCCAGAGCGAGCGCTGGTGCGCCGGCACGCGATGCTTGGCGTCCGAGAGCAGCTCGAACCGCTCGGATATCCTGGCCAGCATCTCCCGGGGCGGAAGGACGGCCACGCGCGCGGCCGCCAGCTCGATGGCCAGGGGCAGGCCGTCAAGGTGGGCGCACAGGGAGGCGATGTCGGCCACGTTGCTCGCCGAGACCTCGAAGTGCGGGTCGGCGGCGCAGGCGCGGTTCTCGAAGAGGCGCACGGCCGGGTAGTAGCGGGCGGACTCCGGCGCAGCGCCCTGCGGCGGCAACGCGAGCGGGCGGACGGCCATAACCGCCTCGCCCGGCACGGCCAGGCGCCGCCGCGAGGTGACCACCATCCGGATCGCCGGGGCCGACCGCAGGAGCGAGACGACGATCGACGAGACCGCCGGGGCCAGGTGTTCCGCGTTGTCGAGAACCAGCAGGAGCGGCTCGGCGCCGATGCTGTCGATCACCGCCGCCAGCGCCTCGCTCTGATTCGTGGAGGTCGCGCCGAGGTACTGCGCGATGCGGTGCCCGATCAGCGATGCGTCGGAGACGTCGGCGAGGGGAACGAAGCAGACGCGGGCGCGGTACGCGTCCACCAACTGCCAGGCTGCGTCCTGGGCCAGCCTCGTCTTGCCGACCCCGGCCATGCCGGTCAGCGTCACCAGCCGCCCGGCCGTCATCGCGCGGTTGGTCGCCGCCTCGGCTGGGTCGAGCATGCGGACAAGGCGGGCCACCTCGTCCTCGCGTCCGAACGTGCGCGAGGACGGCGCCGGCAGGTCACCGGCCGGCTGCCGGCCGCCCGCACGTGGCGCGTTGGCGTCGGGCCCGGCGCTGCTAGGCGCCTTCGCGGGTGCGCCGATCGGCGGCTCTACTGCCCCGCGGGCCGCCGTCGCGCGCTGCGCCACGAGCCGGAACTCGTCCGACACAGGGTCGTCCAGCTCGGCGAAGACCAGGCGCTCGGCCTCGCGGCACTGGGCCGCGGCGGCGGCGGCCTGGCCGGTCTCCAGCAGCAGCTCGATCAGCAGGACATGGCATTCCTCGGAGGAGGGATCGGCGCCGATTGCCCGCCGCGCCACGCGGATGGCCTCATCCAGCGCGCCTGCCTCGCGGAGGGCGCAGGCCGCGCGCCGGGCCGTCGCGACGAACACCGATTCGAGCCGGTCGCGCTCGGTGAGCACCCAGTCGTCGTAGAACCCGGGCATGAAGGGGCCGCCGTACAGGCTCACGGCCAGATCGAGCGCACCGGCCTCGCCGCCTGTCCCGGCGTGCCTGGCGGCGATGGATACCGCGTTCTCGAAGGCGAGGGCATCCGTGCTGATGGCTGTGGGGAGGAGGACGACGGACTGCCGGTCCGCCATCAGGACCTGACCGCGCGCGTGGATGCCCGGTATCTCCAGCTCGCGCCGCAGATGCGTGAGGGCTACACGCAGCGAGCGGCGCCCGAGATCCGGGTCCGCCTCGGGCCAGAGCAGCTCGACCAGCTCGTCGCGCGACTGCGGCCGCCCGCAGGCCAGCGCCAAGCGCGCCAACAGCATTGCCACCTTGCGCGTGGTGAACCGCGACACCACGAGGTCGTGCCCGACCAGGCGCACCTGACCGAGCAACTCCAGCCGCCATGCCGTACTCAGTTCACTCGTCAAGTCCCATCCAATCCGACGCCCCGGCGCATCGTTGCGCCCGGCATTCGTGGCGCCGATCAGTGCCTAACCAGCGCCCAGTACCGGTCCGGGCTGAAGCGAGGGCTGTGCTGTACGACGTGGCACGTGCGGCAGACCGTCAGCCCCACCTTGCCGAGCGCGCGTTTGGGGTCGCGCACGTGCGCGGCTCCCGCACCGTGGCAGCTCTCGCACCCCACGCCGGCGAGGTGAGGCGTGCTGCCGGCGCCGGCAAACCCGCCCTCGCGGTCCGCGCCGACAGCGTGGCACACGATGCACTCCGGGTCGGCGTCCTCGTGCGCGTCCGCCAGGGTCTTCGTTGCGCGCGCGTGCAGGCTGGCCCGCCACACCTTGGCCGCCGCCGCATGGCACGGAGCGCACGCTTCGGAGCCCGCGTAGGCAGCCCCCGACAGCGCCGGCGTGCGCGGCATCTGCGCGAACAGGTCCTCCGCCACCAGTCGGTCCAGGTAGGCCCGCTTCAGCAGCGCCATCGTCGCGTCATCGGCCAGCGACGGACCCAGGTCGCGATGCCGCACGGAGCAGGACCATGCGGCTCGCGCCCCTGGTAGGATGGGCGTCCCTGCCCGTCCAGCCCCTGGTGGGATGGGCGTCCCTGCCTGTCCGGCCCCTGGTGGGATGGGCGTCCCTGCCCGTCCTGCCCCTGGTGGGATGGGCGTCCCTGCCCGTCCCGGTTGGACCGGCCGCAGCTCCGCCACCCCCAACTGCTTGCCCGACTCGCCGCCCCACGCGAACGCGGTTCGGGCGCCCGCGGCCGGCCCGGCGGACGGGCCTCCATGGGCATAGACGACCAGATCGAACAACGGAAACGCCCGGGCGGCCGCCTTGGCTTCCGAGTGCGGGCCGTGGTACAGCAGCACCCGAGGCCCGTCGTGAGCCGCGACGCGCGCGCGGAGCCGAGCCAGGGCGGACGCCGGCGTGCCGAATCGCGCGTCCGGGCAGGCTCCCTGAGCAGCCGCTGCCAGCCGCTCCGAAAGCACGGCGAGGACCAGAACGGAGCGCTTCCTCCCGGCGAATGTGCGCGTGACGACGGCGGTCTCGGCGAAGAGCGGCTTGCCTTGCGCGTCCGAGGCGTTGGCGCACAGCAGCGGGGCGGTGGAGCGCGCCTGAAGCGCGCGGAGGAAGGGCAGGCCGAGGCCAAAGTCCTTCTCGCCCAGGCCGATGGCATCGTAGCCGAGCGCCGAGAGCATCTCGATGAGGGTCTCGGCCTTGATCTCGTCCTGGCGCCCCGCGCCGTCGACCAGGTCGCCGTTCTCCAGCAGCACCGACGCGCCCCTGGGAGCGAGCTTCTCGAGGAGTGTCGCGCGCCGAAGCACGCCGCCGAGCATCGGGCTGCTGCAGCCGCACGGCGTCAGGTGGCCTGCCAGCTCACCGCTGAAGACGACGGTTAGTGCGCCGGCCCCGGCGGTGGGCGTCGGGGCACGCTTCGGCGGCGACTGGGCGGCGGAGTAGAGCAGGGGCCAGACCGGCAGCGCCAGCAGGCATGCCGCGCGCAACCGCCTGAGCAGCCTCACGGCTTGCCTGCCGCGCCGTCGAGCACATTCGCGGTGATCGGCACCTCGATGCGCGGCTGGCGCGCGTCGTCGGTTTCGATCACCAGCTTGCGCTTGATGCTGCCCACCGCCCACCCGCCGCCGTAGCTCACGGTGATCCGGTGCTCGCGCCCGTCCTGGCCCGCCTCGTCCTTGGCCGTCAGCGCGGCGTCACCGGTGTCGATGCGGAGCACCTTGAACGGCTCGCCATGTCGCGAGAGGGTGATAACCTGGGTCAGCGGCAGGCGCGTCGCCGGGCGGATGGCGCCGAGGTACAGGCCGGGAGGCGACGCGCCGATGCCCTTCTGGCAGGTAACGGTCATAACCGCCTCCGGCGCCTGCTGCGATGTGGTGGCCACGACCACGCGGAACGCGGACCGGCCCATCGGCGCCTCGGGCCGCACGGTGATCGCCAGCTTGAACGTGTTCGCCGCCCCGGCGACCCGGCGAACGACGGCGGTGGCCCATGGCTGTCCGCTCCGCACCTGCTCCACCAGGACCGGCTTCGGGTCGTTCAGCACCAGCGTAGCCTCGTAGGCGGTGGGGCCGTCGCTGTTGAGATCGATGACCGGGTGGTCGCTCGGCTTGAACTCGGCGCGGAGCTTCACGTTGGCCTTCAGCTCGACCGTGACGCTGCGCCGGGCCGGGTCGTTCGACGCAACGTACAGCGCCTTGGTCACCGGGCCGATGAGGCCGTCCGTCCGCAACTGCCCGTCGATCTGCGTGCCGACGCCGGCCTCGATGATGACGGACGTGGTTGCCGTGCAGCCGCAGTTGGAGGCGGTCGAGATGGTCAGCGGCCCCTCGCCGTCGTTGCGCACCGGCACCTCGAACTTGGCCACCGTGCCCTGCCAGACGTCGCCGAGGTCCACGGCAGCCTTGCCGACGAACAGCACGGGGTGGGCGATGCGCGCCGCGACTCTGCGCTTCGCCAGATCCAGCAGGGCCGCGCGCACCTTGCGGAGCTGCGCGACCAGCGCGACCTGATCGTTTGACGGGGCCACCGTCGTCCGCGCGTCGTGCGTGTCCGGACCCATTGCGTCGCGGAAGAGAGGCGTCGGCTCCACCCCGAGGTACACGCCGATCGCGTGGGCAAACAGGTGCTCCATCGAGCGGGACGAGTGCGGCGTCTTGCTGCCGGGTTCGTTCGCCGAGATGCGGACCAGCGCGCCGCGGGTGTCGGCCCCCTGCCGGAGCCGCGCGTCGATGCACACGAACGGCGGGAGCGCCTTCTCGATGCCGGAGTCCGGGCTCACCGAGCCGGGCGGCAGCGCATTGGCCGCGCGTGACTCCTTGGGTCGGTCGACCTGGTCGGCGAACTGCACGGCAACGTCCGCGCTGCCCGCGCTGCGCGTCAGCCGCAGCTTCGGCGTGCCCCTGAGCAGCCCGTTCCACGTGGCGATGGCGCGCTCGGCCGCCTGCCGCCACGCGTCGCGCGAAGCCGCCGGCGCTCCCGCCCAGTCGACGCTCACGCGCACGTCGTCGGGCACCACCAGCGCGCTCGCGGCCTGCCGCGCCTTGCCGAACTCGCCCTTCGACAACAGCTCCTCAGCGCGGGCCAGCGCCGCACGCTCCTGCGCCAGCGTGCCCTCCGGCGTCACGGGCGCCAGCGGCTTCTGCTGGGCGTGGGCGGGGAGGGCGGCGAGGAGTAGGAGCAGCAGCCCGACGGCATGTCGCTGAGTGGCAGGACGGCCTATCTGGAGTCTGTGATTCATGGCGTAGCCTCATGGCCTGGCATGTGTCGTTGCGATTGTACCCCTGGTCGATGGGCAGCGGCGCGCCGGTTGGCACCACGGCGGAGCGGCCGCGACACGTAAGGTACCATATCGGCATCCAACCCCGCCAACCGGACATCTGCCCGTGCCCAATCCGTCGCCCGCTGCCGTCTTCCGCGAATGGCTCCTCGTCGGCCTCCGGTCATTCGGGGGCGGCCCTGCCACGCTGTTCCTCATCCGCCGCGCCTTCGTCGAGGAGCGCGAGTGGGTCACCGCCGACCAGTTCACCCGCGACTGGGCGCTCTGCCAACTCGCGCCGGGCATCAACCTGCTAGGCCTTACGATTCTGATCGGCCGGCGGCTGCACGGTTGGCGCGGCGTTCTGCTCGGACTGCTCGGCCTGCTCCTGCCCAGCGCGCTCTGCACCGTGCTGATCACGGCGTTCTACGCGCACGTGCAGGGCGCCCCGGCCGTCAAGCACGCGCTGCGGTTCGTGGTGCCCGCCACGGTGGGTGTCGGCCTCGCCACCGCGCTGGGCATGCTCAAGCCGCCGGTCGAGGCGTCCAGGCGCGAAGGGACCGGCAGCCTGTCGATCGCGGTTCTGCTCCTCGTCGGGTCGGCGGCCGCCGCGCTGAAGTACCGCACCGCCGTCTTCCCGATCCTGCTCTGCGCGGGCGGCATCGGCGCTCTCTACCAGGCGATCGGCCGCCGCCGCGCCCCGTCGCCCGAGGAGGAGGAGGCATGAGCCCGCTCGTCTACTTCCTGCTCATGCTGAAGGCCTCGCTGTTCTCCTTCAGCGGCGGCGGCAACCTGCCCATCCTCCGCGCCGATCTCCTCCCGCTCGGCTGGGCCACGGACAAGCAGTTCGTCGAGTCGATGGCCGTCGGCCAGATCTCGCCCGGGCCCACAGGTCTCTGGGTCATCGCGCTTGGCTACCTGATGGACGGATGGGTCGGCGCGCTCCTCGCCCTGGTGGCGATCTGCTTGCCGCCTCTCATCGTCATCCCGCTCGCCCGCATCTACCGGCGCATCCGCCACCTCCCGGAGGTCGAGGGCTTCATGCGCGGCCTCAGTCTCGCCGTCGTCGGCATCTTCATGGTCATCCTGGCCACCATCCAGGTCAGCGCCGGGCTCGACCTGCGCGCCGCGGTCATCGTGGTTGTCGCGATGGGCCTCGCACTCAGCAAGCGCGTACCGCTTCTGGCGATCATCGGCGTTGCCGCGCTCCTCGGCTGGGCGTCTGGATAGGTGCCGTCTCGATCGGCAGTGATGCCATACGGCGCGGCCGGCGCCGACGCTCCCGGCTCCTAACCGGCCCCTAACGATCGTGGCGTACAGTAGGGACGTGCGGCTGCCTGCCACGGCGTGGGCTGCCGTCTGCCCCAGGCGCCAGCCCACGCCGCCGGAGGACTATGCTCGAATGCGCGTGCTTCTGATCGAGGACGACCCGGTTATCTCCGAGAGGATTGCCACCGGTCTCACCAAGGCCGGCTACGATGTCGATACTTCCGCCGACGGCGCGGATGGCCTCTCGAAGGCGCGCGGCGGACCGTACTCGGTCATCATCCTCGACCTCATGCTGCCGATCATGGACGGATGGCAGGTGTGCGAGTCGCTGCGCGCCGGGCGCGAGGCGGTACCGATCCTGATGCTGACCGCCCGCGACGAGATCGAGGACCGGGTGCGCGGCCTCGATTGCGGCGCCGACGACTATCTCACCAAGCCGTTCGACTTCCGCGAGCTGCTCGCGCGCGTCAAGGCCCTCATGCGCCGCGATAAGGTGCTCAAGGGCCAGGTCATCGCCATCGCCGACCTCGTGATCGACACCGGCGCGCGTTCCGTTCAGCGCGGCGGAGTGGAGGTGCACCTGACGCCTCGCGAGTACTCGCTGCTCGAAGCGCTGGCGCGCAACGCCGGCCGGACGCTCTCGCGCGAGGCCATCCAGGAGCGCGTCTGGGGCGACGAGGATAGCTTCTCGAACGTGGTGAGCTTCCACGTCGCGATCCTGCGCAAGAAGATCGACTCCGGCTTTCCCGTCAAGCTCATCCACACCATCTACGGTGTCGGCTACGTGCTGCGTGCCCCGCGCGACGAGGACCTGCCGTGAGACCCCGCAGCTTCCGCGCCAGGCTCACGCTCTGGAACGTGGCGGTCCTGGCGCTGGCCATCTGCGGCCTGGTTGCCGCGGTGCTGCACTTCACGTGGGTGCAGCAGGACCTCGCGCGCGACCGCGAGCTGCTGGCGAGGGCCCGGTTCTTCGAGATGTTCGCCTACTTCCCGCCGCCGGGCAGCTCGCCGGGCGGACCGTCGGCGCCACCATCGCAGAGCGCGCGTCCGCAGCCCCGCTCGGGCGCTGCCGCACCCGACCGGCGCTCGGCACCCGTGAGGCCCCGCGCGGGCCGGCCCAACGGCCCCACTCGGCGGACGTCCGGCGCCTGGTCGAACAACGCCATACCCTTCGACCGCTACTCCGAGCGCTACAACTGGTTCCGCAGCCCCCGTTTCCTCGACTATGCCGGACGCCTGATGGCCCCGCCCGGCATGACGCCGTGGGACGCCGCGGCCGTCCGCCCGGCCATCGCCGGACGGCTTGTGTATACCTACTCCGACTCGCGTGAGGAGCGCATCCGCGTCCTGTCGTATCCGGTCCGGCGCGAGGGCAAGGCTGCCGGCGCCATCCAGATCGCGGCGGAGCTCGGCGAGGTGAAGCGGCAGCGCGCCGAGCAGCTCAAGATCGTGCTGGCGCTCGCGCCGCTCGCCCTCCTCGTCGCGGGCCTTGGCGGGCTGTTCCTCGCCAACCGCGCGCTCGCCCCCGTCGCCGCCGTCACCGAGGCCGCCGCCCAGATCGGCGAGCAGGACCTGTCCCGACGCCTGGCCGTCCGCGGCGGTGACGAGTTGGCCCGCCTGGCGGTGACCTTCAACCAGATGATCGAGCGCCTCGAAGGCGCGTTCCGCGACAAGACGCAGGCGTTCGAACGCCTCGAACGCGCCTATGAGCAGCAGAAGCGCTTCACCGGCGACGCCTCGCACGAGCTGCGCACGCCTCTGACGCGCATCAAGACCTCCACCAGTGCTGCCCTCCAGCAGGGCGAGACCATCGAGGAGTTCCGCCAGGCCCTCGAGGTGGCCGACCGGGCGGCCGACACCATGGCGCGCCTCGTCGATCAGTTGCTCATGCTGGCGCGCGCCGACGCCGGGCAGCTCACCCCGGTGCGCGAGCCCGTCGACCTCGCCGCGGTGCTGGCCGATGCCGTCGACCTGGCGGGCTGCGGCGCCAACGTTTCGCTGGATCTGCCTGCCGAGCCCGTGGTGGTGCTCGGGGACGAGTCGCTCTTGCTGAGGGTGTTCATCAACCTGATCGAGAACGCGGTGCGCTACACGGCCGCGGACGGCGGCATCACCGCGTCGGCGCGCGAGGAGGAGGGCAGGGCGGTTGCCTGCGTGGCGGACACCGGCTGCGGCATCGCCCCCGAGCATCTCCCGCGCCTCTTCGAGCGCTTCTACCGCGTCGACACGCATCGCAGCCGCGACGCCGGAGGCACCGGTCTCGGCCTCGCCATCTGCCGCAGCATCGTGGATGCCCACAAGGGAGACATCGGGATCGAGAGCGAGATCGGCGTGGGCACGCGCGTCACGGTGACTCTGCCCCTTGGCCCGCCGCCGTCGGGGTAGGGCGCTGCGAGATGATCAACAGCCGCCAACGTGTTGCGGCTCGGCCGCCGGGTCCGTCTGACACTGCGGATCAGCCCGGTTGTTTGGCCGCGCAGGCACATGCGTAACAGCCGGTGAGTGATCGTTCGGAAGGATCGGTTTGCCGCGGGTATCCGGTGTGCTGGAGCCGCAGGTCGGCAGGAGGAAACGATGAAACTCATCTACACCGCGTTGCTGCTCGTGATCGTGTCGATGCCCGCCAGGGCCTACCTGGACGCCGGCACCGGCAGCTACATGCTCCAGATGTCCCTCGCCGGAGTGATGGCGCTCGTGTTCACGCTCAAGATGTTCTGGCAGCGGATCAAGGATGCGTTCGGCCGCGGCTTCGGGATCCACCACCGCTCATGAGCGCACTCGTCGATCCGGGGTCGTTTCGGGATCCGAGTGGCTTCGTCTTCACGCGCGGCGACACGCTCTACCGCCAGGTCCAGAATGGCTACCGGCGTGAGTACGACGCGTTGATGGGCTCCGGGCTCTACCAGTCGCTTGTCGACGGCGGCCTGCTTATCCCGCACACGGAGGAGCAGGACGCCGGCGCCGCGGCGAGCGGCGGAGCGTATCGCGTCCTGCGCCCGGAGCGCGTGCCCTTCGTCTCCTACCCGTACGAGTGGAGCTTCAGCCAGCTCAAGGACGCGGCGCTCGCAACCCTCAGCATCCAGCGCGAAGCCCTGGCCGCCGGGCTCAGCCTGAAGGACGCGAGCGCGTACAACATCCAGTTCCGCGCGGGACGGCCCGTGTTCATCGACACGCTTTCGTTCGAGGCCTATGTCGAAGGGCGGCCCTGGGTGGCCTACCGCCAGTTCTGCCAGCACTTCGTCGCCCCGCTCGCGCTCATGGCCCACACGGACATCCGGCTCGGGAGCCTGCTGCGCACCTACATCGACGGCGTGCCGCTGGACCTGGCGAGCGGCCTGCTGCCGCTCAGAACGCGCCTCAGCCCGGGCCTGCTGATGCACGTGCACCTTCATGGCGCCGCCCAGAAGAGGTGCGCCGATCGGGCGGCGGGTACGCCGAAGGGCGGAGGCGGCATGGGGCGCACCGCCCTGCTGGGTCTGCTCGACAGCCTGCAGACCGTGGTCGCGCGCCAGACGTGGAAGCCGGCCGGCACGGAGTGGGCCGACTACTACGCCCACACCAACTACAGCGACCAGGCCATGGACGGCAAGCGCCGCATCGTCGGCGAGATGCTGGCCGCCATCGCGCCAACGCCGGGCGTCGCGTGGGACCTGGGGGCCAATACCGGCGCCTTCAGCCGCCTGGCCGCGGAGCGTGGCATACAGACGATAGCCTGGGACATCGATCCCGCGGCGGTCGAGACGAACTACCTGGCGTGCAAGCAGGCGGGCGAGACCCGCATCCTGCCGCTGCTGCAGGACCTCACCAGTCCGAGCCCGGACCTGGGATGGGACCTGGCGGAGCGCTCCTCGCTGCGGCGGCGTGGCCCGGCCGATCTGGCTCTCGCGCTGGCGCTGGTGCACCACCTGGCTATCGCGAACAACGTGCCGCTGCCGCGCGTCGCCGATTTCCTGCACTCCGCGTGCCGCTGGCTGATCGTGGAGTTCGTGCCCAAATCGGACTCGCAGGTGCAGCGCCTCCTGGCCGCCCGCGAGGACATCTTCGACGGCTACACGCAGCAGGGGTTCGAGAGCGCCTTCAGCCGCCGCTTCGATATCGTCCGCAGCGCCGCGGTCCCGGAGAGCGAGCGCACGCTCTACCTGATGCGCGCGGCTGGGCAGCGTGTCTAGCCCGACCGACCCGAGATCCGTGCCCGTCCGGTGCCACTCATGAACAGGTAGGGTTGGCCGCTCCTCGCGCCGCGTGCAACCGACTGGAGATTCACTATGTCGCACCCTGAGCCGGACGCTGCCCGCGTCCCAGGCGAACCTGCAGTGGCCGACCGCGAGGCCGGCGCCGCTCGCCGCCGCGTCGTGCCCGTGCACCCGCTGCTGTTCGCGGCGTTCCCGGTCCTCGCGTTGTACGCCCACAACATCGGTGAGCTGCAGCTCCAGCAGATCGTGCGGCCCCTCGGGGCCTACATCGCCGGCGCGCTCGTCGTGTGGGCCGTAGCCGCTGCCGCGCTGCGCCACATCCGCAAGGGCGCCGCCTGCGCCTCGGCCGCGGTGCTCGTGTTCTCTACCTATGGGCACATCGTCAACCTGCTGAATGGGTCCGACGGTCTGGTCGTGCTGGCTGTCTGCATCCTGGCGGTCGGCGGCGTCGCGTTGGCGCTGGCCCGAAGCCGCGGCACGCTGGCGCAGCTCACCACGATCCTGAACCTGACCGCGGTCGTGCTGGTGGCCCCGTCCGCCTGGGCCATCGGCGCGGACCAGTGGCGCGTCCGGTCCGCGGCCCAGCACGGCGGCGCCGGGCTCGCGTCCGCGTCGCAGGGTGCCGCCGCCAGACGGGCCATCGTGCGCACGCCCATCCCGAAGCCGGCTCGGCCCGACCTGCCCGACGTCTACTACATCATCCTGGACGCGTATGCCCGCGACGACAGCCTGCGGACGTTCTACTCCTTCGACAACGCGCCGTTTCTATCTGCCCTGGAGAAGCGCGGGTTCTACGTTGCGCGCGGCAGCCGCTCCAACTACGACGAGACGCCCCTCAGCCTCGCGTGCTCGCTCAACATGGCCTACCTGGACCCGCTGGCCGCTCGCCTGGGCCCCACGTCCGACGACACCGAGCCGCTGCGCGATCTGATCGACCGCAACGCGGTCGCCGCGTTCCTGCGCCCGCTGGGCTACCACTACGTCTACGTCTGGACCGGCGCCAGCCAGACCAGGCTCGACACGCCGGACGTCACCCTCGCTGCCCGGCAGCAGATCACCAACTTCGAGGGGCAGGTGTTGGGCCTCAGCGCTCTCGACGCCTCGAGGCGAGCTAGCCGCGCTCAGTACGCCCAGCACCGGCGCGCGATCCTGGCCGGCTTCGACAACCTCGCCAAGGTCGCCGAACTGCGCTACCCCAAGTTCGTGCTGGTGCACATCCTCGCCCCGCATCCTCCGTTCGTGTTCGGCGCCCAGGGCGAGGAGGTGAACTCGGATCGCGGGTTCAGCTACGACGATGGTTCCTGGCTGCTCTGGTCGATCAGCCGGGACCGATATCGCGCCGACTACGTGGCCCAGCTCCGGTATGTGAACCGGCGGGTGCTCGCCGCGCTCGATAGCATCCTGAGCCACAGCCGCGTCCGGCCCATCATCGTGATCCAGGGCGATCACGGGTCGCGCATGAACATGGACTGGGACAACCAGGAGAAGACCGACCTGCGCGAGCCGTTCTCCATCCTGAATGCCTACCTGGTGCCGCAGAAGGTCCGGGACAGGCTCTACCCCACCATCACGCCGGTCAACAGCTTCCGGCTCCTCCTCACGCACGCCTACGGCGCCTCGCTCCCGCCTCTGCCGGACCGCACCTACTACTCGACCGCGGCGACGCCCTATGCATTCACCGACGTCACCCGGCTCATCCCGCCGATGACCTCTGTGGCGGCGTCGGCGGGGGACACCGGCAGGGGCGCGGAGCCTGGCACTCGCTGATCGCTTCGCCGCTGTCAGGTACAATCGGGGCGCGGGCCTCCCAATAGCTGCCTTGCCGCGCCCGCCACTTCAGCCGCCGCGCCCGAGGCCGGTCGATGCACGTCTGGCTCGTCACAATCGGGGAGCCGCTTCCCACCGACGCCGGAACCCAGGAACGCCTCCTGCGGTGCGGCCATTTGGCGCGCCACCTGGCCCGGCACGGGCACCAGGTCCTCTGGTGGTCCTCCACGTTCGATCACACGCACAAGCGCCACCGGTTCGAGGAGGAGACGACGCTCAAGGTCGAGGACCGGTTGGATGTGCGCCTCCTGAAGGGCTGCGGCTACGACCGCAACGTGTCGCTCGCCCGCATTCGGGACCATCGCCGGCTCGCAGCCAGGTTCGCTGCCGAAGCGCCCGCACTCCCGCGGCCCGACATCGTGATGTGCTCCCTCCCGCCGGTCGAGCTGTGCCTGGCGGCCGCCCGCTACGGCAAGGCCACCGGCGTGCCCGTCGTCCTGGACATGCGCGACATGTGGCCGGACCTTTTCGTCCACGTCGCGCCGGGCCCGCTGCGTCCGCTGGCCCGGGCGATTCTGGCCCCGCTGTTCCGCGAGGCGAGGGAGGCGTGCGCGCTGGCCACCGGCATCACGGGGATCACGGACGAGTTCGTACGCTGGGGAGTGGGACGCGCCGGGCGCGAGGTGGGCCCACTGGACCGCGGATTCCCGATGGGCTACCCGGCGCCGCAGGTCTCCGCGGAGGATCTGGCGCGGGCGGAGGACTTCTGGGGCCAGCAGGGGATCGTGAGAGACGATGGGCTGCTGACTGCCTGCTTCTTTGGCGCGATGGCGCGGCAGTTCGACCTTGCCACCGTCATCGCCGCGACGGCCAGGCTGCGCGAGCGCGGCGTGCCCGTTCGGGTGGTGCTCTGCGGCGCCGGCGACCTGCTCGAAGACTACAAGCGCATGGCTCAGGGCGACCCGGCAATCCAGTTCCCCGGGTGGGTGGACTCCCCGAAGATCCAGGCCCTGATGCGCCTTTCCGATGCCGGCATCGATCCGCTGCCAGACCGCGTTGACTTCGCCTGTACCATCAACAACAAGGCCATCGAGTACCTGAGCGCCGGCCTCCCGGTCGTGGCCAGCCCAGATCACGGCGTCCTGCACGACCTGCTGACAGAGCACCGGTGCGGATGCTCGTACCCGACCGGCAGTCCGAACGCCCTGGCCGATGCCCTGCAGCGCCTCTGGTCGAACAAGGCCGAGGCGGCCGAGATGCGCCGCAACGCCGCCGCCCTCTTCGACAGCCGCTTCCGCGCCGAGACGGTGAACGCCGCAATCGAGGCCTATCTCGGCGACGTGATCGCCGCGCATTCGCGCTGATCGCCGGCCTCGGCGCCGCCGCGCGTCACCGCAGAGCCCGCCGCAGCGGCCCGGCCAGCCCCTTCGGCGCGCTTCGCCCGACCGACACCGTGTCGCACTCGTTGAACGCGGCGTACCCCCGCAGCGCCTCCGCCAGGCTCGCCACGAACGCGTCGTCCGCCACGAAGCCGTCTTCCAGGTGGATGGCGTGGACGAGCAGCGTCTTCGCCTTGCGGTCTGCCTTGGGGTCCAGCCGCCCCGCGAACCGGTCGCCCCAGAGGATTGGCAGGCACCAGTAGCCGTACTGCCGCTTCGCCGCGGGCAGGTAGCACTCCATCCGGAAGTCGAAGCCGAACAGCCGCTCCTGCCGCCGCCGGTTGATGATCAGCCCGTCGAAGGGCGAGACGATGTGCAGGGCAGGGGGCTCCTCGGCGGCCTCCAGCGTCTCGCGCAGCAGGCCCGGCTCCGCGTACCACGGCGCGCCGTTCGCCTCCGGCACATCGAGCCGTACCACCTCGCCGGCCTCCGTCATGCGCGCCAGCACCGCCTCGTCCAGCGCCTCGCCCTGCAGGAAGCGCCCGATCTCTTCCGCCTGCACCAGCCCCAGCGTTCCCGCGGCGCGCCGGATGCCGAACCGCTGCCGCTCGTCGTGCGATGGCTCGCTGGTGTCCAGCCCGGTCGGCAGCACCCGCTCGGCCAGGTCGTACAGCCGCTGGAAGTTGCGCCGCTCCGCCACCATCAGCTCGCCGACGCCGAAGAGGTGCTCCAGGACTTGCTTGGCCGGCTTCCAGTTCCACCACGAACCGCGCTGGTGGCCGTCCGGCGCGTCGAAGTCGGCCGAGCCGAGCGGCCCCTCGTCGCGGATGCGGTCGCGCACGTGCTGCACCACCTCGCGGTTCGCCTCGAGCCACTCCCGCCCGCGCGCCGACTCCGCCCACGACCGCATGTGGGGCAGCGAGTAGCGGTAGTCCGCCATCGGCAGGTAGCAGGCCGTGCCGCGCCACCAGTACTCGAACACGCGCTTGCCCGGGCAGTGCACCGCGTCCAGCATGGGGGGAGCATATCCGGGAACGCGGCTCCAGAGCACGTGGTGGTGCGCCCGCTGGACCACCGCGATCGTGTCGATCTGCACGCGCCCGAGGCGGTCAACCGCCTGCGCCACGGCCTCCTCGCCGCCAGGCAGCACCCACCGCGGCGCCAACCCCTGCGCGCGCAGGGCGAGGCGGCGGGCAGTCGCGATCGCCAGTTCGGGTGTGTTCCCGTCCGTCATGGCATCCGCCCCTTCGCCAGCGCCCCGTAGATCGCGCCGATCTCGTCCAGTGGGGCTGCGTACTTGCCGGCGTAGCGCCTGCCCGCCCGCAGGCACGCGTAGAACGCCCCGGCCTCGCCGTCCTGCGCGGCGTGCTTCGAGTTGGCCTCCAGGATCGTCAGGTCGCTGCTGAGGCCCGCGAGCACTTCGGGCTTGGCGGCGTCCAGGATCAGCCGCGCCGCCGCCATGTTGCGTCCCGCGGGCAGCGCCATGTTCTTGGCCGCGTCGTCGTAGCCCGGGTACTCGCCGGTCTTCGTCGGCAGGTAATCCCACGCCACCGCGATCAGGTCCCACGCGATCGGCAGCGTGCCGGCGTTCCGCTCCTCGACCCACTTGCGCAGCATCTCCGCGCCGCGCCTCGGGGCGCGCCAGTCTGCATCGGCCCGCCCGTCGCAGAACCCGCTCCAGGTGTCCTGCACGGCTGCCCGCACCTCGGCGCCCGCCTTCTCGCCAGGCTGGATGCCGACGCGCAGCGCATTCCCGCCGAACGCACGGACAAGCGCGGCGAGCGCCGGCCCCTGGTCGCGGTTCGGGTACACGTCGAACACCGCGCCACGCGCCGCCTGCGCCGCCTTGCGGATGTCCGCGAACAGGCCCGCGGCCTCAGCCTGTCCGAAGACCGGCGTCGTCGCCTGGTCGTACATGCGCAGCACGAACGTGGGCACGATCTCGACACTATTCGGGCAGGCCTGCCGCCACCACCCGAACACCCGGACGGCCGCGCCCCGCGCGATGTCACCGTGGTACACCAGGTACAGCCGGTTCGCGTGGTATCCCCCGCATATCGCCCGTGCGGCCCTGCGCACCTCGGCCTCGGTGGGCGGTTTGGCCTCGGCGAACGAAGGACCCCAGTACCCCCGCCGCGTATCGGTTGCCAGCGAAGCATGCACCCAGAACGACCGTTCCAGCTTCGCCACGCGCGCGTCCTGGGCATGCGCCGCGCCGCACACCAGCACCATTGCGACCATACCGAGGGTGCGCCCACGTGCCAGGGCGCCAACGAGCCGTTCTCCCACGTCTGCCTGCCTTTCCATTAAGCCGGTCGTCAATGCAGTTCCGGCGTCGATTCCGAGCCCGTTTCGGTGTCTCTCTAGGTGATGAACCGATCCCGCCACGCACAACCCAGATCGTGCGACGCGCAACTGGTCGCGCAGGCCAGGGCCGGCAGCCGCGCGGCCTTCGATAGGCTGGTGCGCGCCCATCGGCCGGCGCTCATCGGCGCTGCCTACGTGCGCACCGGCAACGTCGATCTGGCCGAGGACCTGACGCAAGAGGTCCTGACGCAGGCGTGGCGCAAGCTGCCAACGCTCGAGGCGCCAGGGGCCTTCCATGCCTGGCTCAGGACCATCGCGGCGAACGTGCTCGCGAACTCGCTGCGCCGCGATGGCCGCCGCCTGTGGCAGCTTACCGAGCAGCCGGACGACCTGACGCCGGACCCGCGCCCGACACCGGCCGCCGCGCTCCTCGCGGCAGAGGCGAGGCAGGAGATCGCGGAGGCGCTTGCCGGTATCCCGGAGGCCAACCGGTTGGCCCTGCTGCTGCACGAACTCGACGGCCAGCCGTACGACGAGATCGCGCGCCTCGCCGGGGTGCCGCCCAGCACCGTCGATGGCCGCATCCGCCGCGCCAAGGCCGCCCTGCGCCGGGCCCTCGCTCCGGAAGAGCGTCCGCTGCCGGCCCGGCCGGCCCGCCCGCAAGGAACCAGGAGGAAGCCGATGGTACCCGACGCGCTCTACCAGGCCAACGCCCTCGTCCTCTTCACGGAGAGGCTCGCGACCCTCCTCGAGGCAGGCTGTCCTCTCGCGAGGGCGCTCGATGCGCTCCGCGACACTCCGGCCTCCTACGGGGAGGCCAGCGCCGCGATGGGCGCGTACCTCCGCGAGGCGCCTGTCGAATGGTCGTCGCCCGCCTTCGCCGCGGAGGATCTCTATCTCGGCTGGCTGCACGACCCGGAATGCTACCCTAAGCTGATCGCGCGGCTCAACCAGGCCATCGAGCAGAAGGAGAGCCTGCTGCCGGTGCGGAGCGAGGGCCTCTCGGCCGCCCTCGCTCGCCACCCCGGCCTCTTCGTTCCGCTCTGCGTGGAGATCGTGCGCTGCGGCGATAGCGCCGGGCTCCTCGATGCGGCGGTGCGGCAACTCGCCACGCTTAGCCGGGAGCAGGCCAGCCTCGCCAACCGGCGCCCGGCCGGTGAGGCGCCGGTTCTGCCGATGCTGCCCAATGCCCCGCTGCCCGCGCCGGACTGGAGCGGCCTGACGTCCTACCAGCAGCTCGCGGTCCGCATCCTGTTGCTGCGCTCTCTCGGGGCCGCGCTCGGATGCGGTGTGCCCATCCTCCGCACGATGGGCCTGATTGCGGGTATGTTCCCTGCGCCGCAGGCCGAGGCGTGGCGTGCTGCCGCGGACGACATCCGGCGCGGCGACCCCATTCGACCGGGCATCGAGCGGGCAGGCATCTTCCCGCCATTCGTGGTCGAGCTGCTCGCCTGGGGCGAGGAGGCCGGCACGCTGGATGCCGCCGCCGCCCGCGCTGCCGATCAGTTGCTGGCCGAGGCCGACGCGTCCGGCGCCTGACGCGCGAGTCCGGCCGCGATCGCGGCCGAGAGTTGGACGACACCTGGCGCGCAGCCGCGGCCCTGCACGGGTGCGCGCTCCATGGCTGCTGCGCTCCGGTACGTCCCCGCGCCATCCGGCGCCCTGCACCCAGCCCACGTCCGCGTGCAGGAATGCTGGCTCGCTCCCCGAACTAACCCTTGTGCCACTACCGCTCACAGGGGGGTCTGCATGAACTCGATCTGGCTCGTGATCGTGTCGCTCTCCGCGTTCGGGGTTGCCTACCGCTACTACGGCGCCTTCATGGCAGCCAAGGTCGCGTCGCTGGACGACTCGATCGCCACGCCCGCCAACCGGCTCAACGACGGCGTCGACTACCATCCCACCAACCGCCTCGTCCTCTTCGGCCACCATTTCGCCGCGATCTCCGGTCCGGGGCCGCTCGTCGGGCCGGTGCTGGCGGCGCAGTGGGGCTACCTGCCCGGCTTCGCCTGGATCGTCGTCGGTGCGTGCCTGGCCGGCGCCGTGCACGACTTCGTCATCCTGCTCGCGTCCGTGCGCCACGACGGCATGTCGCTGCCCGAGGTGGCCAAGGCGAACATCGGCGGGTTCTCCGGCGTCACCACGTCCATCGTTACCCTGTTCAGCGTGATCGCCATCCTTTCCTCGGTCAGCATCGTCGTGGTGAACGCCCTCAGCGAGAGCGCGTGGGGGATGTTCACCATCGTCGGCACGATCGTTGCCGCGCTCATCACCGGGCAGTGGATGTACAGGGTGCGGCCCGGGCGCGTGGCGGAGGCGTCGGCCATCGGCGTGACCATCGTGATGCTCGGCGTGATCTTCGGGGCGAACTTCGCGCACTCCGGCCTGGCGCACTGGCTCGTGTTCAGCAAGCCCACGCTCTCGCTGATGCTGCCCATCTATGCGGCCATCGCGTCGATCCTGCCCGTCTGGGTGCTGATGTGCCCGCGCGACTACCTGTCGAGCTACATGAAGATCGGCGTCATGGTCGTGCTGGCGGTGGGCATGATCGCGGCGCACCCGGTGCTCAAAATGCCGGCGGTGACCCCGTTCGTCGCGGGCGGCGGGCCCATCATCACCGGCAAGGTGTGGCCCTTCCTCTGCATCGTCATCATGTGCGGGGCCGTGTCGGGGTTCCACGCGCTCATCTCGACCGGCACCACGCCGAAGATGGTGAAGCGCGAGCGCGACCTGCTGCCCATCGGCTTCGGCGCGATGCTGGTGGAGGGCTTCGTCGCGGTGATGGCGCTCGTGGCGGCCTGCTCGCTGCACCCCGGCGACTACTTCGCCATCAACGCGCCGCAGGACAAGCCCGCGCAGAAGGTGGCCTACGTGAAGTTCGTCGAGACCACCACGCTGAAGGGCTTCGACGTCCAGCCGAGCGCGCTGGCGGACCTGGAGGAGCGGACCAAGGAGAAGCTGGCGGGGCGCACCGGTGGCGCGGTGACGCTGGCGGTGGGCATGGCGCAGGTCTTCGCCGAGCTGCCCGGCATGAAGCAGCTCATGGCCTACTGGTACCACTTCGTCATCATGTTCGAGGCCCTGTTCATCCTGACGCTGCTCGAGACGGGCACCCGCGTGGCGCGGTTCGTGTTCCAGGAAACCGTGGCGCACTTCGTGAAGAGCGCCAAGCTCGGCAACAAGCCGAACTGGGCGATGAACGTGGCGATGAGCATCGCGACCTGCTTCTGCTGGGGCTACCTCCTCTACACCGGCTCGCTGAACGCCCTCTGGACCATCTTCGGCATCGCGAACCAGCTCCTCGCCGGCGTGGCGCTGGCAGTCGGCACCACATACCTCTTGCAGCACGCGAAGCGCCGCATCTACGCGCTGACCACCGCCATCCCGTGCGCGTTCATGATGGCCACGACGTTCACCGCGGGGGTGGGGCGGCTCTTCGAGTGGCAGGACAAGATCCCGAAGCTCCGCGTCTCCGCGCCCAAAGAGGTCCTCCCGCAGCAGATCCTCGTCGTGATGACGGTGGTCATGCTCGGCCTCACCGTGGTCATCGTGTTCGAGGCGCTGCGTCGGTGGCGCGCCATCCTGAGCACGCCGGCGCAGCCGGGCGCCGCGCCGGTGCTGGAGGGCGAGGCCGCGCCGGGCGGGTAGGGGGCTTACTGGGTCTCACATGGATGGACAGGATGAGGACCACCGTCCGATGGCAAGCCGATCTGCCTGGACGATCGTGGGTGCGCCGGCGGTCCGCGTTGATCGTGTCTATCCTGTCTATCCTGTGTGCCGATATGGGACAGCGCGAAGCGGACTCAGGCCCGGACCGGCCTCAGCGGAGATCGATGCGCCTGGTTAGCGGAACGGCGTCGTTCAGCTCGCGGACCAGCAGGTCCACATCGGTTGGCGGGGTTCCCTCGCAGCCGCCGTCGGTGTGGGCCTGTCGCGCGCGCTCCGCATTGCTCACGGCGGTAGGCACGCGGTCGAGGACGGCGTTGCCCGGCCTCCACGACTTGCCGTAGTCCGGCACGTGCTCCTTGAGCGCCCTGATCACCTCGTCTGCCGAGCCGAAGCGAGCGGTGGTGTACCGGAAGTGGTAGAGGGTCCAGACCTCGAATGCCGGGTCGGAGACGGCGTACCGGATGCCCTTGGGGAGCCCATGGGCCAGCGCTTGACGAGCGATCTCGCGCCGCTGATCGTGGGTCTGCTCCATATCGAAGACGACCCACACCTGATCGTAGGACACCGCGCGCCGGTCCTTCGCCCGCGCGTCGCGCAGTTCGAGCGCCCTCCGGGTGAGCGTCATCGGATCGGTGCCCTCGGCGTGCTCGATGTGGACGTGCGTCGTGGCCAATCGGAGGCGGTCGCGGAGCGCGAGGAGGTAGTTGGGCTCGGTCTTCTCGCCCTCGGTGACGATGAGGAAGGTGTCGCCGGACGCCTTCTGCGCCGGCCTGTGCCGTGCCAGCGACCGGCTGTCCTGCCGCCCGCCGGCCCCGCTCACAGCCTCAGCCCATCCGGAATGTAGGGGATGGCGCCGTAGCGCCCGGCCAGGTAGCCCTTCGCCAACGCCTCGTCCTTGCGCGGCTGGAAGTCTGTCAGCGGGTACAGCCGCGTCGCCCCGGCCTCGTTCTTCTCGGTGAACCACACCTGGTCGCGCCTGAGCAGCGTCTGGTCGAGGAGGATCGGGTTGTGCGTGGTGAGGATGACCTGGGCGGCACGCCAGTTGTGGGCATCGGAGTACGCCATCTTCAGCAGCTCGCGCACTAGCGCGGGATGTAAGCTGGTGTCCATCTCGTCAACGAGCAGCGTGTGTCCTCCCATCAGCGCGCTCAGCCATGGGCCAAGCAGTGCGAAGTAGCGCTGCGTCCCAGCCGACTCATCCTCGAAAGGCAGGGCGACTGGCTCGGCCCCCGCCACGTGGTGAGCGAGGCTTACGCGGAGTTCGAAGAGCCGATCGAAGAAGCCACTATCCGGGCGGAGCCAGGGATGCCTGGCGCGGGCTTCCACAGGGTCTGTGGGCTCCTTGGTGATGTCGGCGCGAGCCACGCTGAGGTCGGCCGCCCTCAACAAGGATGTCACCCTGCCGGCAAGCCCCTCGACGGTCAGCGCCGCGGCGGTTTGGAGCGTCCCGTCGCCGGTGCCTTCGTAAGGGTCGAGTAGCTCGAGCCGCTGCCTGAACCACGTGTACGCACCCATCACCGCCGGCTCCGCGAACTGCGCGGCCACCGAGATGTACAGCGCGTTGGCGCGCGTCCTCTCACGTAACCCCGCTTGCGACCTAGCCGTACCCTTGCCGTCCTCCCACAGGTACCCGCCGGAGTTCTCGTCGTAGCGCCGATGATACCGTCGCTGCGGCAGCCCCTTTGGGTAGGCGGTCAGGTACTCCTCGACGATGCGCTCGCGCGTCGCGGATACGCCGAAGACGTACCGCGTGCCCTCGGCGACGAAGGTGATCTCGAACTTGGAGGGGCGGTCGGCGGAGCAGTCGTCGAGCAGGAACGGCTGCGTTCCGGTCGGATCTCCGGGCTTCAGGTCTGTCGCGGAGCCCACCACCAGCTTGCGCAGGAACGCGATCGCCTGCAGCAGGTTGCTCTTGCCCGAGGCATTCGCGCCATAGATGGCCGCGCCCTTGAGCACCTTCACCTTCGAGATGCCCGGCAGCTTGGGCTCGATGACGCAGTGGGGCAGGTCCTTCACGTAGTTGCTGGCTACGAGGCTGAAGACCTGCTCCTCGCGGAACGATCTGAAGTTCCCCACCCGGAACTCGATGAGCATAGGCCGATTATAGTGTCCTGTGCGCCGAAAGGGAAGGGGTATTTGCGGAAGATCCACAAATATCGACCTGTTCGCGCCTCGTTACCCGGCCTCTAGCGCATGCCCTAGCCGTTGCGCCGCCCCGCCCCCGCCTCACACCCCCGCCAGCGCCTGCTCCAGGTCGGCGATGAGGTCTTGCGGGTCCTCCAGGCCCACCGAGAGGCGGAAGATGCCGTCGCCGGCGTAGGCCCGCCAGGAGGCGAGTTGGGCGTCGTCGAGGTGGAAGGTGGTCTCCAGCAGGTCGTCGGTGCCCATGTAGAACACCAGCGACCGGTGGTGTCCGAGCGATACCGCGTAGTGGATCACCCGCAGCCGGTCGGCCAGCACGCGCGCGGCGGCGGGGCCACCGGCCACCTGGAACGTGATCATGCCGGAGAAGTTGCGCATCTGCCGGCGCGCCAGATCGTGCTGCGGGTGCGAGGGCAGGCCGGGGTACATCACGCGGCGGATGATCGGGTGCTTCTCCAGGTACTCGGCGATCTGCAGGGCGTTCTCCTCGTGCGCTCGCATGCGCAGCGGGAAGGTCGCCAGCCCCCGCATGATGAGCCAGGCGTTGAACGGGCTGAGGATGCCGCCCATGCGCAGCGCCGTCTTCCGGCGGATGCCGCGCAGCAGCTCCTCCGACCCGAGCAGCGCGCCGCCCAGCGCGTCGCCGTGGCCGCCGAGGTACTTGGTCAGCGAGTGGACGACGATGTCCGCCCCGAGTTCGGCGGGCCGCGTCGCCGCCGGCGTGGCGAACGTGGAATCGACCGACAGCAGCGCGCCGCCCTCGTGCGCGATCTGGGCGGCGGCCGCGATGTCCGTGAGGCGCAGGAGCGGGTTGCACGGGGTCTCGATGTGCACCAGCCGTGTGCGCGGGGTGAGCGCGCGGCGGATGTTCTCGGGCTCGGAGGTGTCGACCCGCGTGACCGTGATGCCGAGGTCCGGCAGCAGCTCGTTGGCGCTCTCCGACAGGCCGGCGTAGGTCACGTCGCTGATGACGGCATGGTCGCCGGCCTTCAGCGTGTCGAACAGCAGCGCGTAGAGCGCCGCCATGCCGCTGCCGAACGCCACGCACGTTTCGGCTCCCTCCAGCGCGGCCAGCTTCTGCTCCAGTTGGCCCACCGTCGGGTTGCCCCAGCGGGTGTAGACCCAGCACGGCTCCTCGCCCATGGCCTGCGCCGAGAACGCCGCGCCGGCGTCGACGGTGAACGTGGTCGACATGACGAGGTTGGGCGACGACGCGTGGGTGACGGGGTCCGGCCCCTCTCCCGCGTGGACCGCCACCGTGCGCATCCCGTACGCCCGCCCATCGCTCGAGTGACTGCCGAACTCGCTACCTGCGTCCATCGCTCAGCCTCCAGTTGGTGCCGTCGCTACCCCGCCTTCTCCACCGAATGCCCGAACCGCCCCGCCAGTCCCGCCTGCACCGTCGGCAGCGTCAGCAGCACGCCCGCCAGGATCAGCACGATGCCCAGCACGCTCAACTTCGTCACCTTTTCGTGCAGGAACACGACGCCCAGGAGCGCGGCCAGCACGAAGCTCAGCTTATCGATGGGCGCCACCGCGGAGATGGGCCCGGCCTTCAGCGCGGCGAAGTAGCAGAGCCACGAGAGGCCGGTCGCCACGCCGGAGAGCACCAGAAACACCCACGTCTTCGTGCCGATGCCACCCACGTGGTGCATCTCGCCGCGCGCCGCCACGATCGCCACCGCGAACACGACGATCACCACCGTCCGGATCATCGTCGCCACGTTCGACGGCACGCCCTCGACGCCGATCTTCGCCAGCAGCGCCGTCAGCCCCGCGAACACCGCCGATAACGCCGCATACCCCGCCCATCCCATGTCGCGTACCCTCCGATCACCTTGCTTGCCTGTTCATTCTACACGGTCGGCCGCATTCGGTCACCTGCCACCATGGCCCGCCGGTCCGCTCGACCTCGGCGGCCGTTGAGGGTTGACGCTCCGTCGCCGCCCTGCTAGAATGCGGGCGGTCGATTGCCTCAGAGTTGCCGACGTCCCTCACCCCCAGACGGAAGGAGCCGGACATGCGCAGACTGCTCGAGACGCGATCCCCAGTGGGCCTCGTCGTTGCACTTGCTCTCTCTATCCTACTGCCGGGCTGCGGAGGAGGAGGTGGCGCGCCCCAGGCGGCCCCCATCTCCCTCACCATCGACTGGCCCGCCCGCACCCGTGACCTCAACGCTCCGTCCTCGGCGCTGTCCGCGGTGGTGACGCTCGAGGGCGCGAGACCCGGTGGCGGCGACTTCGTGTGGGTGATCCCGCGCAGGTCCGCGCCGGCGGCGTACAGCGAGTCCTACACATCTACCAGCCTGGCGACGCTCGGCGTCCACGACGTCTGGGTGAGCTTCTGCGCTCTGTCGGACGGTACCGGCTCCGTGGTGGGTGTCGCCGTCGGCAGCGTGGACGTCGGCTCCGGCATGAGCCTCGGCAACCTCACCACCGAGGGCACGGTCGCCGCGGTCCGGTTGGCATCCGGGCAGACCGTCGACGTGGGGCAGACCAAGGACCTGGCGTTCTCGTGCCGCGACAAGGCAGGCGACCTCATCGTGGTGTCGCCTGGCGCGGCCGCCCTGTCCATCGTCAGCGGATCGGCCTGCCTGCAGGCGCTGACGGGACCGGCCGTGAAGGGCCTCGCGCCGGGATCGGCCGACGTCGCGCTCACTGTGGACGGTGTCACCAGCGGCCAGCAGACGGTGGCCGTCGCCTCCGACACCACCGTGGCCGTGACCCCGACGAGCTACACGATGCCGGTTGGCGGCACGCACACGTTCGCGGCCACGGTAACCGGGTCTACCTCGACCAATGGGTCCGTCATCTGGAGCGTCCAGGAGGGGGCATCCGGCGGAGCCGTCGACGCCGCCGGCGTGTACACGGCGCCTGCCCATCGCGGCGTCTACCACGTCGTGGCGACCAGCGTCTACGACACCAGCAAGAGCAAGTCCGCCACGGTCACCGTTCAGTCCGGCGACATCAGCGGAACCATCAACTAGGAGGAGCGGCGATGACTAGGCGACTTACCGTGCTGGCGATCACCATCGCCGTCTTGGCGTCCCTGTTCGGCTGCGGCGGCGGAGGCAGCTCCAAGAGCGCGCGCGGGCGGGTGCAGGTAACTGTGGCGTGGCCCACCCGCAGCCGGCTCATCCCGCTGGCCGCCAATAGCATCAAGGTCAGCATCTCGGCGGACGGCATCGCCACGCAGACACTCACGATCGTGCGGCCTCAGACCAAGGCGAGCTTCGCCGATGTGCCGCCGGGCTCCTTCACGATGACCGCGACCGCGTACCCGAATGCCGACGGAACTGGGACGGCGCTCGCGGTGGCGTCCGTGCCGGTGACCGTGGTCGCGAGCCAGACCGTCTCGCCGACGCTGACGATGGACAGCACGATCGACCACGTCGAACTCGCCCTCGCGGGCGGGGCGTACGTCGAGGTGCACCGCACGCGCCAGGTGGTGATGACTGCCAAGGACGCGAGCGGCAGCGTCGTGATGACCACGCCTGGCAAGATCGCGTGGGGGTCGGGCAACACCGGCGTGGCCACCGTCGACGGCAGCGGCAACGTGTACGGCGCCACGCTCGGCAACGCCACCATCTCGGCCACGGAGACAGAGTCCGGCAAGAGCGCGACGCTCGACGTATCCGTTATTCCGGTGGCCCTCAGCGCGCTCTACTTCTGTGCCTGGGAGCCCCAGGTCGTGCGCATCAACGACATGGCCGGCGGGGGCATGACCCAGTTGAAGCCGCAGCTCGGCTGCTCGCAACTCGTCAACCCCGAGAGCGTCGCGACCTCCTCCGATGGTCACATCTACATCGCGGACACCGGTAACAACCGGATCGTACGATGGAACGACGCCACGGGGGCGGGCGCAGTCACTCTGGGCGGCCCGGCCCTGGGCTCTGGCGTCGGCCAGTTCAGCGCGCCGTCGGGAGTCGCGATCGGTCCTGACCAGAAGATCTACGTCGCCGACGCGGGCAACCGCAGGGTTGTCCGCATGGACGACATCAGCGGCTCCGGATGGGTTGCGTACACGTTCTCCGATCCGAACTGGCAGCCGGCGCGCCTGTGCGTCGACCAGGCCGGTCGCATCTACGTGCTCTTCCCCAACATCGGCAAGGTCGCCCGAATGGACAGCATGACGGGCGCAGGCTTCACCACGTTCGGAAGCTGGGGATCTGGCCCTGGGCAGTTGCTTGCCCCCCAGGGCATCGCGGTTGGTCCCTCGGGCGCCATCTACGTCTGCGACCGGGGCAACGACCGCATCGTTCGCATCACGGATATGACCGGCGCCGGCTGGCAGACCCACTCCACGGGCGACTATCCATACGGGATATTCGTCGACTCCAGCGAGCGGATCTGGTTGGCGGGAGGCGTGCCCCTCATGATGCCCGCGCCGTGCATGGCGCGCATGGACGACATGTCCGGCGCCGGCCTTGTGCGGTTTGGCCTCCAGGGCGGCGGAACCGGGCAGTTCCTCAACCCGATGGGCATGTGCATCACCTCCGCGGGCAAGATCGTGGTGGCCGACCGAAACAACGACCGGGTGGTGCAGATCGACGACATCGACTGCTCGGGTTGGCAGGCCGCCTATGGCTGGGGCTCGGTGACCGGTTCGCTCGGCCAGCCGATCGCCACCGCAACCGACAGCGCCGGGCGCGTCTACATCCTCGACTACGATCTGTGCGAGGTCATCCGGGTCGACGATATGTCGGGTGCGGGCTGGACGGTCTACGGCAAGCCTGGGGAGGGAGCCGGCTGCTTCCGAAGCCCGTGCGCGCTCGCGATCGGTCCGGATGATCGCATCTACGTTGCCGACGCGGGGAACAACCGCGTCACCCGCATGGACGACATGTCGGGCGCCGGCTGGACCACGTTTGGGACGGGCGGCCCCGACACGGGCCAGTTCAACTACCCGTGTGGCCTGGCAGTTGACGGGAGCAGCCGTATCTGGGTCGCCGACGCCCTCAACCACCGCATCGTCCGGATGTACGATATGGCGGGCGCGGGGCTCGCGACGCTCGACATGAGGACGGTGGCCGGTAGTGGATACCTCGGGCCGAGCTGTGTCGCGATCGACACAGCGGGCCGAGTGGTGATCTCGGACGGCGACAACAACGTAGCCCGTATCGACGACATCTCTGGGGCCGGCTTCGTTACGTACGGCTCCGCCGGGAGCGGTGTCGGGCAGTTCAACATCATCAGGGGTCTGTTCGTGGACGGGGCCAACCGCATCTATGTGGCTGACGCCATGAACAACCGCATAGCGCGGATCGACGACATGACCGGCGCGGGCTGGACAACCTACACGCCCACCGGCGCGGCGCTATACCCGGGCGGCCTGGGCGGCCGCGCCGCATCGCTCAAACGCGCGGCCGCGCTGCGCCAGTTCCGCCGCTAACCACCACCACATCGGGAGCCCGCCACCCGCGGGCTCCCGATGACTTCATCCCCGGCCTACCGGCGTTCGCCGCCCCGCGCTTCGCGGGGCCGGACGCAGCAAGCGGCGTCCCTACGACCATCCGAACACGATGTACCCCATCGCCGGGTCGCCCAGCGGCACGACGACCCTCGCGCTGCGTCCTGCCTGGCCCAGCACCCACCGGTAGGGACGCCGCTTGCTGCGTCCTGCCGCTGGCGTCGGGCGCCGCGATGGCTTATCCGTACGCTCCGGTATCGTCGTTCACCTCGTGCCATCGCGCCGGGTTGTCGGCGATGTACCGTCTGGCACGCTCCATCTCCACCTCGTCGCGTATCACCCGGTCAAAGAAGCGCGGCTGCCAGACGGCGGCGCCCGGCGTGCCGCGACGTCGGTTCACCTCGATGCCGGTAATTGGCTTGAACGCGCGCAGGATGCCGGACAGCGGCGTCCGCGCCAGGCCATCCCCATGGAGCAGCACAATGGCGTGCAGGTGGTCCGGCATGATCACGCAGGCGTCCAGCGCCACGTTCGCGAACCGGTCCGGGAGCGCTTCCCACTGTGCCTGGACGATCGCGCCTGCCTCGGTGAGCACCACGTCGCCGTCCCGTATCGTGGCGAGCATCGCCTCGCGCTGCGCCGTGCACAGCGTCACGAAGTAGGCGCCGCCGCGCGCGTAGTCGTAGCCACGAAGGCGCATGGCGCGGCGATGGTGTAGTTCCGGGTCATATCGCATGGCGGGCGTCTGGGATCACCGTTGTGAGGGGCGGCGTGGCCCCTATTGCCATACCGTTTAGCTGCCGTCACGGCGAAGTCCTGCCAGGGGCGCGACCGTCATGGAGGTGCAGCACCCCGTCTAGGACGCAGCAAGCGGCGTCCCTACCTCCGCCCCGCACCCCGGCTAGGACGCAGCAAGCGGCGTCCCTACCTCCGCCCCGCACCCCGGCTAAGACGCAGCAAGCCGCGTCCCTACCTCCGCGTCGCACCCCGGCTAGGACGCAGCAAGCGGCGTCCCTACCTCCGCCCCGCACCCCGGCTAAGACGCAGCAAGCCGCGTCCCTACCTCCGCGTCGCACCCCGGCTAGGACGCAGCAAGCGGCGTCCCTACCTCCGCCCCGCA
>CAZFLM010000015.1:36158-113758 GCA_964519955.1 uncultured Chthonomonadaceae bacterium
CACCCCGGCTAGGACGCAGCAAGCGGCGTCCCTACCTCCGCCCCGCACCCCGGCTCAGTTTCCGTGAGAATCCGCACCGGCTATTGACAAGGACGCAGCAGGCGGCGTCCCTACCAGCCGCGTCGCACCCCGGCTAGGACGCAGCAAGCGGCGTCCCTACCTCCGCCCCGCACCCCGGCTAAGACGCAGCAAGCGGCGTCCCTACCTCCGCCCCGCACCGCCCCACTTTCCACTTTCAACTCTGCACTTGCCACTTTCCCCACAGGACCCACGCCTCCCCGCGCCGAACAACTCCCCCAGGAGGACCCCGCCATGCGCATCGCCGCCATCGCCGCACTCGTTGCCATCCTAGCTGCGCCCGCCGCCGCCCAGAACGTCTACCCCGACTCCGGCTTCGAGAAGACCGGCGAGGCCGGGCAGGCCCGCTCCGGCCAGCGCGCCGCGCACCTCGTCGTCGGGGCGCACAGCCACTGGACCGCGCTCGGCGGCAGCGTCGACGTGCAGCCCTTCGCGCGCTACCGCGTCACCGAGTGGGTGCGGGGCAGCATCGGCGAGGGCACCCTCCACGCGCCCTACTGCTACCAGTGGGACAGCTACGAGTGGTCCTTCCTCAGCGCGCCCGCCCTCCGCCCGAGCGGGGAGTGGGTCCGGGTCGAGACCACCTTCGTCAGCCCCACCAAGACCATGTTCGTCCACCCGCTCGGCGCCATGGACGCCGGGAATGTCGACGTCTGGGTCGATGACATCGTCGTCGAGAAGATCGAGGAGCCCGCCGCCGCGATGGCCGCCATCGAGGCCAAGCAGAAGCCCTCCGACGACGAGCTGCGCCTCCTGGCCCGCTGGTACGTCGCCAAGGGCCGCGCCGCCGATGCCGCCGATCTGCTGGGCCGCGTCGATGGCCTCGCCCGAGCCGACATCGCCACCGTCCTCGCCCGGGCCACCAGGGACCTCAAGGCCCGCGCCCGCTTCGTCAAGGAGGTCGTCGCCAACGGCGGCCCCACCTATCACGACGGCCCGCAGGTCCTCAACGAGATCACTCGGGGCTACACCGAGGCCCAGCGGCTCCAGCTCGTCGTCGAGGGCGTCCTCGCGAACCCCGAGTCGGAGCGCGCCGTGCGGTCTGCCTGCACCTACGCCGCCGCCTTGATGGGCCCTCAAGCGTATCCGTGCACCCTCGCGCGCCGCCGTGCGAACGTGGCCGTCGTCGTGGGAGCGCTCAAGCAGGTCGCGGCGGCCCTCGCCAAGGGGACTCCGCAAGCCGCGGAACTGGAGGCCGCCATGCAGACCGTCAGTCGCAAGGCCGCCGAGATCGACGCGCAGGCCCGCGCCCTGGGCCACTGCGTCCTCAAGATCGGCGACGCCACCGTCACCGCCAAGACCCACGCCATCGCGGTGCCGAGGAAGGCCACCCCGCAGGAGGGCTACGCCGGGCTGGAGCTGCAGGTCCACCTCGAGCTGGTCACCGGCCAGGTGCTGCCCATCGTCGACGAGCAGGAACTCGGCAAGGCGCATCCCATCTACGTCGGCAACTGCCAGTCGCCCCAGGCGGCGAAGCTGCGCGGCAGCCTGGCCCCGCTCGGCCTCGAAGGGCTGCGCATCCACGCCGCCGGCCCCGCCCTGATGCTCGCGGGCGGCAAGCGCGGCGTCCTCTACGCGGTCTACACCTTCCTCGAGGACTACCTCGGCTGCCGCTGGTTCACCCCCGACTGCCAGACCTGGCCCAAGTCCGGCGTCATCAAGATCGGCGCCATCGACCGCACCGTCAAGCCCGCGCTGGAGTACCGCGCCGGCGACTACCCCGTGCTCGTGCCCGGCCAGTTCGCAGCGCGCCTGCGCATGAATGGCCGCGTCTGCACCCAGTCGGAGGAGCAGGGGAGCATCGTCGGCGTCAACAACCTGGCCCACACGTTCCAGTTCCTCTGCCCGCCCGAGCAGTACTTCGCCTCGCACCCCGAGTACTTCTCGCTCGTGGGCGGCAAGCGCCAGTCCGGCTACGCCCAGCTCTGCCTCAGCAACCCCGAGGTGCTCAAGATCGTCATCGCCGCCGTGCGCAAGCAGATCCGCGAGAACCCCGGCCAGACCGTCTTCTCCGTCTCGCAGAACGACACCGACATGCACTGCGAGTGCGACAAGTGCACCGCAATCGCGAACGAGGAGGGCAGCCAGGCGGGCCCGATGATCCGCTTCGTCAACGCCGTCGCGGACGACATCAAGAAGGACTACCCCAACGTCGCCATCGAGACCCTGGCCTACCAGTACACCCGCAAGCCCCCAGCGATCACCAAGCCCCGCCCGAACGTCATCGTCTGCCTCTGCAGCATCGAGTGCTGCTTCGTGCATCCACTAGGCGGCGACCCGTTCAACGCGTCCTTCGTTCGCGATATCACCGGCTGGTCGCTGATCTGCAAGCGTCTCTGGATCTGGGATTACGTCATAAACTACGCTCATAGCATTTGCCCCTTCCCGAACCTGTACGTGCTGAAGCCGAACATCCGGTTCTTCATCGAGCACGGGGTGCGGGGCATCTACGAGGAGTCCTGTTACTACACGAAGGGCTCCGAGATGCAGGAGCTGCGCAACTACATCATGGGCAAGACGCTGTGGGACCCGAACTACGACACGAACAAGGCGATCGACGAGTTCTGCGCGGCCTACTATGGCGCGGCAGGGCCGTTCGTCCGGAGCTACGTGAAGCTCATCCACGACGAGACGCAGCTCGACCCGAAGGAGCACGTGATGATCTACACGCACCCGCGCGACTACGTGACCCCGAAGATGATCGCCGAGGGCAAGGCGCTGTTCGACCAGGCTGAGGCCGCGGTGAAGGACGATGCGCTGCTGCTGCACCGGGTGCAGGTGGCGCGCCTGCCCATCCTCTACGCGGAGATCACGCTGGCGCAGAGCGGCGCCTGGGTGGAGAAGGGCGATAAGCTGGAGCGCGCCGCGGCCGACATGTCCACGCTGGCCGAGCAGTTCGAGAAGATCGCGCGCGCCGAGGGAGTGACGATGATCCGCGAGGGCGGCGACGATGCGACGCTCGATGCGTGGCTGAAGACGGTGCCGCGCCGCCCGGCCGCATTGCCCATCGAGCGGCTGAAGAGCGGCCTGCTGCAGCTCGACGTGCTGCCGGACCTCGGCGGGCGCATCTGGCGGATGTCCACCGCGCAGGGCGGGCAGGTGCTGGTGACGAACGGCGGCCCGGGCGCCTGGGACGCGGCAAATGGCGGCTACGAGGAGTACAGCACCAGCGAGTACCACTCGCCCGGCTGGCAGGAGGCGTACGCGGTCAAGGACCGCTCCGAGCGGGCCATCACGCTGGAGGCCGACCTGACCAATGGGCTGCGGCTGACGCGCCGCATCGAGTTGGGCGAGGCGAAGTCGGTGGTGAGCATCGCGTCCACCGTGACGAACGTGTCCGGCGCCGCGCGCACGGCCTGCCTGCGCGTCCACCCGGAGTTCGCGGTGAAGGACATCGCCAGCCTGCAGGTGCGCGTCCGCAAGCCGGATGGTTCGTGGCACGTCGTGGCGCTGGCGAACCCGGCCGACCCCGCCGCCGAGAAGAGCATGTGGCTCGACGGGAACGACGTGCCGGCGGGCGAGTGGCAGATCGTGGACGGCGCCGGGAAGGTGCTGATCTCCGACCAGTTGCAGCGGGACCAGATCGGCAAGTGCCTGCTGAACTGGCACGGCGCGAAGCAGCGGGTGAACCTGGAGCTGTACTCGCCGGAGAAGCCGCTGGCGCCCGGCGAGAGCATCACGATCGAGCACAGCTACACGGTGGGCGGGTAGGGGCTGCGCCCCCCCCAGCCCCCAATACTGGGGGAGTCTACGTGGTCGCGGTGTGGTAGGTGTCGGAGCTCCCGCGGCGGTGTCACTGATGCAGGCGGTGGTGGCAAGTTCTCCCCCAGCAGTGGGGGGCGGGGGGCCAGCGGCGCCGGGCGCCGCACTATCTCGCGCCGGAGCCCGAGGGAGGTGCCGCCATGGCCGATAAGTGGGAGTGGGTGGCGCTGCCGCCGCGTCGCCCGGTCCGCTGCGACGACCCGACGACGCTGGGGCGGGTGATCGGCATCGTCAAGCAGGAGACCATCTCCTACCGCGGCCCAGTCGGTCCGGACACGCGGCTCGCCGATATTGAGAACGCCGATTCGATGAGCGTCCCCTCGATCATCGTCGAGATCGAGAAGCAGTTCGAGACCCGAATCCCGGACGAGGTGGCCGAGACCATGCGAACCATCCAGGACATGGTCGACTACCTCGGCGCGAACCCGAAGCGCTTCCTCCTGCGCCCTGCCGAACCGCCGGCCGAGGGCATCGTGCTGCTGCGCCCGGCGGCCGGGGATGACGGGACGCTGCTGCGCGCGAGCACCGAGGCGGCCGGGGGCTGCATGGACGGGCACGGAGGCCCATCCCACCACGGTTCTCGTCCGTGAGTTCGGCTGAGAGATGGAGTGGGGCATGAGCGAGGTGGGCAACTCGACGCTCGATCGGGTTATCGCCGTCGTCGCGGACGAGCTGATGCTGGACCCAGCGTCCATCGGACCGGAGACGGACTTCGTCGAGATCCTGGAGCGGAACTCCCTCGCGACGATGGAGGTCACCGTGCGCATCGAGGCGGAGTTCGGCGTGCGCACCCCCGACGAGGCCGCAGGGGCGCTGCGCACGGTGCAGGACCTCGTCGACTTCCTGGAGAACCCGGCGAAGCTGTTCCTGCTGCGTCCGGCAGCAAGGGACGACGGCAACCTGGTGATGCCTAGAGATCGGCCTCCAGCATCCCGATGACGTGCTCCAGCCATTGCACCGTCGTGAACCCGTCGGCGCTCGGCGGGTAGTAGCATCCAAGCTCGTAGAGCACCTCCTCCGCCGCGTCGTCGGGCCGGCCGCGCAGGTCCTCCAGCAGGGCTCGCAGCTCCTCGGCCGTCCGGGCGCACCTGTCAGCCGTTCCGCAGGCGATGAACGCCGTCACCGCCTCGTCGGGCGTCGCGCAGTCGAGGTCCCAGTCCTGGTGGAGGTAGGCGCCGAGCAGTTGGGCTGCCGCCGGGTATCGCTCGTACAGCGTCACTATGGGTAGGCCGTCAGGATGAGGTAGCCCGCGGGGCGGGTGGCGTCGCGCACCAGGACGACCCGGACGCCGGAGACCGTCTTCGGCTGTGACATGCTCCGAGTCAGGTACCGGCCGACCGGGCGGTCGAGGTCGGCGTCGAAGACGAAGCGCTGCTCGCCGGACTGGAGCCAGGCTTCGATCCGAGCCTCGTTCCGCCGCAGCGCCTCTGCGACGGCCCACTCCGCCGTCGCCCGGTCGGTGAAGGTCGAGGCCCCGCTGATGTTCGGTTCCGTGGCGAGGCGCTGGCGTAGGAAGTCGTCGCTCTTGCCGACGTGGCGCTCCAGTGTGTGGCCGCCGTTCTTGCCGGGCGCTGCTTCGTGCGCCTCGAGGCCGCCGCCGGGGACGCGCGCCGCCGCGTCGGGCGCCGCCGCCTTCGCCGCCGCGGGCACGATGGCGCGGAGGCGGTCCTTGAGCTGGGCGAGGACGGGCTGCGCCTTGGGGGCCGGCGCCGACGCGCAGAACAGCCCCAGGACCTCGCGGTCGGCGTCGACCCAGGCCCAGGTACTCCAGGCGCTTGCGCCGCGTCGCGAGGCCAGGTCTTGCGCGGCGGCGCTCGTGCCGAAGGACGCGTCCGGCGTCGTCGTGGCGGTTCGGGGCCCCGCCTTGATGTCGCCGCACGCTTCGTCGAGGACCACCTTGCCGCGATGGACGATGACGAGCGAGGCGCCCGGGATCGTGCGATCGGCGACGGCCTTGACGAGTGCGTCGTGGACCGGCGCAAGGTCGGACGCGCGGAGGGCGGGCGGCGCCTGATGCAGCGCCGGCGCGGTGGCAGCGGGCTTGAGGAGGAAGACTGGCAGCGCTGCGACGAGCGCCAGAGCTGCGACGGCACCGAGACGCTTCAGCATGGGATGTCACTCCGATGGGCAGGGGTGGAGTTGCTCGACAACCGATACGACGCGGGACAGGCGGATTCCTGGCAGAGCAGGCGCCGGGCTACCAGGCCGCGGCTTTCCGTCGCCTCAGCAGCAGGCAGAAGACCGGCGCGCCGACGATGGAGGTGATGACGCCGACCGGCATGTCGCTGAGCCAGACGCGCACGAGGATATCCGACGCGAGGAGGAGGATGGCGCCGAAGACCGCCGCGAGGGGGAGCAGGTGGCGGTGGTCGGGGCCGACGATGCGGCGCGCGACGTGCGGCACGACCAGTCCGACGAAGCCGATGATGCCGGCGACGCACACCGCCGCGGCCGTCGCGAGCGCGCCGACGAGCAGCACGCGCCGCTTGAACGGCTCGATCTCGACGCCGAGGTGCGCCGCGGACTCCTCGCCGAGCGTCATGAGGTTCAGGTCGCGCGACCAGCAGAGCAGGGCGACGAACGAGCCAGCCGCGAACACGGCCAGCATGCCCGCATGGGTCCACGACGCGGCCTGCAGGCTGCCGATGAGGTAGAACATCACGCGCTGCAGGTCGTCGGCGCGGTGGGCCAGCACCATCAGCAGCGGGATGAGCGACCAGAAGAGCGACCCTACAACCACTCCGGCGAGCAGGAATGTGTGGACGCTGACGCGGCCGGACACGCTCGCCAGCACGTAGACCAGCGCCACCGCGCCCAGGCCGAACGCGAAGGCCGTTGCGATCCCGGCGAACCCCATCGCCAGCGCCGCGAAGCCCAGCACCTCCGCTAGCGCGGCCCCGACCGCGGCTCCAGCCGATACCCCGACGGTGTACGGGTCGGCCAGCGGGTTCATCAGCAGCCCCTGCAGCGCGACGCCCGCCATGGCCAGCAGCGCTCCGACGAGCATGGCGACGACCGCCCGGGCGAATCGGATGTCCCAGACGATCGGGTCGGCGATGTCCGAGGCGGGCGGCGCGACGAGCGAGGACAGGCCGGGGGTATGGCGCCCGAGGACGCGCATTGCGTCGTGGACGGACACATCGACTCCGCTCGGGCTCAGGCAGACGGCCAGGACGACGAGCACGGCCAGCGTGCCGAGCGCGAGGGGGAGAGCCCAGGGGCGGCGAGCGGGCTTCGAGGGGAAGGGGATCCAGTCGAAGCGCGGGGCGCTCATTTGCCGCCCAGCTTGAGGCCGGGATGGAGGAGGCGCGCGATCTGCTCCAGCGCGTCGACGAGACGGGGGCCGGGGCGCGCGGCAACTGACGGGTCGATCGGGTAGATGCGGCCGCTGCGGTAGGCCGGCGTGGCATGCCAGAGGGCGTTGGCGCGGAGCTTCGCCAGCCCTTCGCTGCCCACCAGGATCACGTCCGGGCGCGCGGCCAGCGCCTTCTCAACGGTCATCGTGTGGAAGCCCGTTCCGGACGCCAGGTTCTGCCCGCCTGCCTTCGCCACCAGCTCGGCCATGAACGTGCCACGGTCCGCAACCCAGAGCGGCTCCGGCTGGACCACGATGAGCACGCTGGGGTGCTCGCGCGCCGCGCCCGTGGCTGCCGCGACCCGGTCTGCTCTCGCCCGCATCGCGGTCGCCAGTGCGACGGCCTGCTGCTGCCGGCCCACCACTCGGCCGACCGCCACGAGCGCGGAGTAGACGCCGCTCAGCGAGGTGGGATCGATGACGAAGACCGGGGCGCGAAAGGAGGGCATCCGCTCGAGCGTGGCGATCGCCTTGCTGTTCGCCGAGCCGCTCGCGAAGACGATGTCCGGGCGGAGTGCGACGATCTTCTCGACCGAGATGCTGGAATCGCCGACGCGCGGGATGCGCTTGGCCGCAGGTGGATAGTCGCAGAACGCCGTCGCGCCGACAACGCGGCCGCCGACGCCGAGCGCGAAGAGCATCTCGGTGACGGCGGGCGCGGTCGATACGATGCGCTTCGGGGGTGCGGCCAGGCGGACCACTCTGCCGCGCCCGTCCGCTCCCACCACCGGCTGAGCCAGCGCGAGGGTGGCGGAGAGCAGACAGGCGGCGAGCAGCGATGCGGTCAGCGCCAGCCTACTAGGCATCCGGTCGTTCCTTCTTCGGAGCGGACGGCTTGCGCGGCGCCTTCTTCTTCGTCTCGGCGCGCTCCTCGGGAGCGTCGCGCCCCAGGACATCGGAGAGGCGCTTAGCCTCGTCGCGCAGCTTGTCTTCGCGCGACGGGCGCGCCGGGCGATCGCTGCCGGGCGCCGACGGGCGAGGGCGGGCCGGTCTGTCGGACGGCTGAGAGGGCCGCGAGTCGCCCTGAGGGCGCGCCGGGCGCGGCGGGCGGCCACCGGGCGCATCGCCGCGGCGGTCGGCATCGGGGCGTCCCCCGCGCGCAGGAGGCGTGCCTGGAGCGCCCGTGCGGCTGTCCGGCGAGCCGAAGGGCCGAGGGCGGCGCGGCGGGCGGGCGCCCATGCCGGGATGGCCCTCGATCGGGCGGGTGGCTGCCCAGTCGGGCTTCGGCCGCTCGTCCGGGCGCTTGGGCCTGTCGGTGCCGCGATCGCTGCCGACAGCCGGGCGCGGCGGGCGCGCGTCCGCGGGGCGGTCGCCGTACGGGCGCGGCGGTCGCGTGTCCGCGGGGCGGTCGCCGTACGTTCCGCGCTGCCGGTCGAGCGGGGCCGTGGCGCGGTGGTTGGGCCGGGCCTTCGGCGGGGCCGAGTCGCGCGCGGGCTTGCCATCGGTGGGGCGCTGAGGGCGAGCCGGCCGGCCGGCGTCGCTCCTGGGGCGCGTCTGGCCGGCGCCGGGCTTGGTGTATCCGCCGCCGGGCTTGGTGTGCTTCCCGGCCGGCTTGGCGGGCTTCTCGGTCTTCGGGCGCCGGGGCTTGGGCGCCTCAGGCTTGGCGGGCGCGGCGGGAACCTGGTCGGTCGCGTGCACTACGGTCTCGGCGGCGGGCTCCTCAGCGGGTGTCTTCTCGTCGGGCATGGCGGCAGCCTCCTCTGGGGGCTGGGTGCCGGTGGCGGCGGCGCGCAGTGCGGCCACCTCGTCCGGGCGCAGGCGTCGCCACGTTCCCGGAGCCAGTCCGACCACGGATAGCGACCCAATACTCATACGGGTAAGCGCGAGGACGGGATAGCCGACGGCCTCGCACATGCGGCGCACCTGGCGGTTGCGCCCTTCTCTGATGGTGATGTCGAAGACGGTGATGTTGTGCTCGGGGTCGTAGTCCACCCAGGCCACGCCGGCCGGGGCGGTCATCCCGTCGTCGAGCTGGACGCCGTGGCGCAGGTCGGTGGCCGCGAACTCGCTCATCTCGCCGCGCACGAGGGCGCGGTACGTCTTCGGCACCTGGTGGCTCGGATGCGTCAGCGTTTGGGCGAGATCGCCATCGTTGGTCAGGAGTAGGAGGCCCGCCGAGTCCGCGTCCAGCCGGCCCACCGGGTAGATGCGGCCGCCGGCTTGCTTCACCAGTTCCATAACGGTGTGCTCGGCGTGCGGGTCGCTGACCGTCGTGACGTAGCCCGTGGGCTTGTTCAGCGCGATGGTCTGGAGGGTGGCCGCGGTGCCGATCGGCTTGCCGTCGAGGCGTACGTCGTCCACATCCGGGTCGGCCTGAGCGCCCATTCGCGAGACGACCTCGCCATTGACGGTGACCCTACCGGCCGCGATGAGTGCCTCGCAGGAGCGACGCGAGGCGATCCCCGCGGACGAGAGGAGCTTTTGAAGACGCTGTTGCATATGCGATCCCTGCGGCGATGAGTAGTCCCGCGATGTACCAGCCCCCGCTGAGCGGGCGGGCTGCGCCGGGCGAGAGACGCCCGACGGAAGTGGCCGCCAGCAAGGGCGCGGTAGAGAGCAGCCGGTCGCGGTCCCACACCTCGATCACGCCGATGGGCTGCCTGGCGGCAACCGGCGCGCGGAGATCGCGATAGTGTGTGCGGACGGCCATGTGCGACATGTCGGCGCCCTTGGGCACCACGCAGCGAACGCCGTCGCCGCTGATGCCGGGCACCGTGCCAGGGTCGCCTGTCTGAATGGGTACGGTCGCGAGTTGGGCGCCGGGCGCGGCTAACTGCTTGACCTCGAACCGGTCGAAGCCGTACTGCAGCAGCGCGCTGGTCTCGGCCACGATGTCGGGGCTGTCGAGCACCACGCTGATCAGCCGCCAGCCCTTTCGGGTCGCGGAGCCCACAAAGCAATGTCCCGCGCGGGCAGTGTACCCCGTCTTGATGCCGTCCGCGCCGGCAAAACGCCACAGGATCTTGGCGTGGTTCTTCAGGAATGTGTCTTTGTTGTTCGAGCTGCGCGCGATGGTGTGGTACTTGGTGCGCACCACCTCGTTGAAGAGCGGTATGGTGCACGCGTACCGAGCGAGCGTGGCAAGGTCGCGCGCCGTGGTGTAGTGGCCTTCTTGCGGGAGGCCGTTCGAGTTCACGAACTGGGTGTTCGTCGCCCCGAGTTCCTTCGCCCGCTGAGTCATCATCTCGGCGAACTTGCCCTCGGACCCCGCGACGTGCTCGGCCAGCGCCACGCACGCGTCGTTGGCGGAACGCAGTAGCAGGGCGTAGAGCAGATCGCGCGCCGATACCTGCTCGCCCTTCGCCAGGTTCAGCGAGCTGCCGTCCGTCTCCTCGGCGTGCGAGCCCGCCATGATCCTGGCATCGAGCGGGCAGCGCTCGAGCAGCATGATCGACGTCATGATCTTGGTGGTGCTCGCGGGCGCCCGGCGGACGTCGGCGTTGCGCTCGTAGAGCACCTGACCCGTGACGGCGTCCACCAGGATTGCGCTGGACGCGAGGACGGTTGGAGTGCGCGTAGGATCGAACGTGCGGCGGTAGGGGGCCGCTCTCGACTGGCCGCGGGCCTGCGGCTGACCGGCGAGGAGCCCGGCCGTGCCGAGCAGGGCGGCGATCGCCACGCATACGATCCTGTGGTGTCTCTGCAACCTGATCGGAGGACCTCCACGAAGTCTGTGGGTTGCCGACGGGGCAGATCCCAGGCAGGGGTGTATTCTACCAGGAAGCCTGGGACCGCGCAACCCCTGCCGCGCCGGAGGAGATCGACGAGCGCCCAGCGAATGCACACTGTTAGAGCCGCCCATGCGGCCACTCAGGAGGTCTCCGCCATGCGCACTCGCCTTGCCTGCGGCGCCATCGTCGCTCTGCTGCTGCTGCCGTCGCTGTCGCTCGGCCAGGCTCTCATCAACCTCGACGCGAAGAAGGACTTCGTCGCCCTGCGCGCGTCCAGCGCCGATCCGAGCGGCAAAAACGGCGACATGATCCGCATCGAGCCGGGCCAGACGGCCACCATCGCCGACATCAAGGGCGCCGGCCGCATCACGCACATGTGGTTCACGATCGCGTCGCCGTCGAAGGAGCATCTCCGCGAGATCGTCTTGCGCATCACCTGGGACGATGCCGACAAGCCCGCCGTGGAATGCCCGATCGGCGACTTCTTCGTTCAGGGCCACGGGCAGTACGTCGAGTTCACCAGCCTGCCCGTCTGCATGAACCCTGGCCGCTCGCTCAACTGCTTCTGGCCCATGCCGTTCAAGAAGCACGCCGTCATCACCGTGACCAACGAGGGTGAGCAGCGCGTCAACGCGTTCTACCACAACATCGACTATCGCATCGAGAAGCGCGTGCCGCGCGACCTCCGCTACTTCCACACGCAGTATCGCACCTACTTCCCGGCGCCCGTGGGCAAGGACCTGGTCATCTGCGACACGAAGGGCGCGGGGCACTATGTCGGCACCTACGTGGCTGTGATGGCCAACAGCGACGGTTGGTGGGGCGAAGGTGACGACATCTGGTTCATCGATGGCGCCGAGAAGCCGACAATCTGGGGTACGGGTACCGAAGACTACTTCAGCGGCTCGTGGGACTGGGGCAAGGCGCACAGCACGCCCTACCACGGAGTGCCGTTCTTCGACAACGCTGAGAAGGGCGGCGAGAAGCGCGGCATCCTGAACACGGCCTACCGCTGGCACATCGAGGACCCGGTTCCGTTCACCAAGTCGCTGCTGATGACGCTCGAGCACGGCCGCGCCGGATACGACCGGGATCGCAAGCCGCTGACGAACCACTACGTGACGCTGTCGTATTACTACCTGAACACGCCGGGCGGCGACGGGCCTGCTCTGCCGCCTCTGAAGGACCGCATACCGACGCTGCTGCCGCTGCCCGAGCCCGCGGCGGGAGCGCCCAAGTAGGCGTCTGCCCTGGCATGATCTGCTCACGGGTTGTACTGGACGGGCATGGAGGCCCATCCCGCCACAGCGCTCACGAGGCACCATGCCAGGAGCAGACTCACCGGATAGGAGTGACATGGCTACCACGGAACGAACTCGGACCGGCAAGGCGAAGGCCGGCGCACCTCAGCCCGATGAGGCGGTCAAGGCCGCGCCTCGCCGCGTCAAGACGATCGGCATCCTGACATCCGGGGGCGACTGCCCCGGCCTGAACGCAGCCATTCGCGGTGTCGCCAAGGCGGCGACCGGCACCTACGGCATCGAGGTCATCGGCATTCTGGACGGCTTCACCGGACTGGTCGAAAACCGCGTCATCCGCTTGACCGACCATGAGCTGACCGGCCTGCTGACCCTCGGCGGCACGATTCTGGGCACCAGCCGCAACAAGCCGCACAAGATGCCGGGCGCCGACGGCACGACCCACGACATGACGGGGGCGGCGGTCGAGACGTACAAGCGCCTCGGCCTCGACTGCCTGGTGTGCATCGGCGGCGGCGGCACGGCCAAGAACGCGCTGCACCTCGCTAAGGCCGGCCTGAACGTCATCACGCTGCCGAAGACGATCGACAACGACGTCGCCGAGACCGACGTAACGTTCGGCTTCGACTCGGCGATGGCGATCGCGACGGAAGCGATCGACCGCCTGCATTCCACCGCATCGAGCCATCAGCGCATCATCCTGGTGGACATCATGGGGCACAACACGGGCTGGCTGGCCCTCGGCGCGAGCCTCGCGGGCGGCGCCGACGTCTGCCTGATCCCGGAGATCGCGTACGACATCAAGAAGATCGTGCGCGCCCTCGAGCAGCGCCGCGACAAGGGGCGCCGGTTCAGCCTGGTCGCCGTGGCGGAAGGCGCGCGGCCCGTCGGCGCGCCGGCGCCGGAGAAGGGGGCGGCGACCGCGACCGAGCCCATCGTGACCACCAGCACGCATCTCGCCGTCGAGTTGGAGAAGGCGCTGGGGATGGAGACGCGCGTCACGACGCTGGGCCACGTGCAGCGCGGCGGCATGCCCTCGGCGGCGGACCGCCTGCTGGCCACGCGCCTCGGCGTGGCGGCTGCCAAGTGCATCGCCGACGGCGTGTTCGGCGTCATGGTAGCCGTGAAGGGCGCGGGCACGGAGTTGGTGCCCCTGGACCGCGTCGCCGGCGTGAAGCGCACGCTCGATCCGGAGCATCCAATGGTGCAGACCGCGCGGCTGATCGGTTTGTGCCTGGGCGACTAGCTGGACCGGGCGGGCAGGACTGCTGGACGAGCAGGGACGTCCCTCCCACGACGGCGTGGGTGCTGGAGGGGTAGGGAGGCGGTCGTGGAGTACCCAACGCATCGCGGGGTCGTGGTCGCGCGGCGGGGCATGGTGGCGGCATCGCAGCCTCTGGCCGTCAGCGCCGGGCTGAGGGTGCTGGAGCAGGGCGGCACGTGCGTCGACGCCGCCCTGGCCGTCTCCTCCGTTCTCGCCGTCATCGAACCGTTCGCGAGCCACCTCGGCGGCGACGCCTTCGTGGTTCACTACGACGGGGCAACGGGCCGGACCACGGCCTACAACGGCTCGGGCGCGGCCCCGGCGCGCGCCATCCCCGCGGCGTTTCCCAACGGCATCCCGGAGCGGGGCCTCTGCTCGGCGAGCGTGCCGGGCCTCGTCGACTGCTGGTTCCGCCTCCACTCCGCGCACGGGCGCCTGCCGGTCGGCTCGCTCCTCTCCCGCGCCATCGAGTACGCGGCCGAGGGCCACCCCGCCGGGTACCGGGCGTGCCGCAGCCTGAACGCGCATCGCGCGAGCGGCGCGGCCTGGGCGGCGGAGGCGGTGCACACCCTCACCGACCGGGACCGCGACCTCGCGCCCGGCGACGTCATCGTGCAGCCGGCGCTTGCCCGGACGCTCGAGCTGATCGCGGAGGAGGGGCGCGACGCCTACTACGACGGGCCGATCACGCGCGCCATCGTCGCGTTCTCCGCCGCGCGCGGGGGGCTCTTCGCCGCCGAGGACTTCCGGCGCCACCGCACCCAGGTGGGCTCGCCCATTCGCACCACCTATCGGGGCTGCACCGTGCACGGCCAGCCGCCGGTCTCGCAGGGGCACATCCTGCTCCAGGCGCTCAACCTGCTGGAAGGGTTCGACATCGCCGGCATGGGCTTCGGCGCCGCCGGCCTGGTGCACGTGGGCGTCGAGGCGATGAAGCTCGCGTTCGCGGACCGCGCGGCCTACCTGGGCGACCCGGAGTGCTCCGAGGTGCCCATCGAGGCGCTGCTCTCCAAGGAGTACGCGGACAGGCGGCGGCCTCTCATCGACATGGCCCGTGCGGCCGGGAACGCGCAGCCGGGCGACCCGCGCCAGTCGACGACCTACTTCGCCGTGGCAGACGGGGAAGGGAGCGCGGTCAGCTTCATCCAGAGCGTCTTCCACTCGCTCGGGTGCGGCGCGGTGGACCCGGCGACCGGCATCGTGTTCAACAACCGGATGACCGGGTTCAACCTCGATCCGCGCAGCCCGAACTGCCTCGCGCCAGGGAAGCGCCCGGCGCACACGCTCAACGCGTTCCTGGTGACCGACGCTGGCGGCCTGCGCTGGGTCGGCGGCACGCCCGGCGGCAACATCCAGGTGCAGAGCAACCTGCAGGTGATCACCAACGTGATCGACTTCGGCATGAACCCGCAGGCCGCCATCGAGGCTCCGCGCTGGCAGTGGGGCGGCTCGGTCGGCGAAGACGCCGCGCTGCGCCTGGAGTCGCGTTTCGCTGCCGAGGTCGTACCCGAGTTGGCCCGCCGCGGGCATCAGGTCGCAGCCTTGCCGCCCTGGGGCCACGGGAGTACGTACCAGCTCATCGAGCGTGACCCGGCGACGGGCTCCTACCTGGGTGGCTCCGACCCTCGCGGCGACGGACACGCGGCCGGGTTCTAGCTGGAGCCCCCTGGCGGGGCGGCATCACTTCCTGAAGGTGGGTGGCCAGGGCTCATCCGGGAAGACCGGCCATATCGAGGCGCCCACGGCGTGCCAGTCGTGAGACCAGGCGCCGTGCAGGTACGCCCAGATGACGGCGGCGCCGGCCGGAACCTGCTTCACCGCGCCACTGTGCCGCAGGATGATGTAGTTGCCGGAGGCCAACGGAGCGTACGGGGCCTGGACGTGGGAGTCGCAATACACGATGACGCTGCTGGGGGCTGGAGCCATGACGAGGCGTGGGTGGTTGGGGCTCGGATCGTCGGGCAGGCCTGCGAGCGAGCTGACACGGTAGAGGTAGTCCGCGCCTAGGTTCGGGTCGCCATCGGGGCAGTAGTAGATCTGTCCGTTCCGGGTATAGGCGGCAAGAGGATCGGACCCTCCCCATCGAGCGGAATCGTGGAAATGGGCGCGCGGCAGTTGGCCGTCGTAGTCGGCTTCGTACATCCGGAATGCCGCACCCAGTTGGCGTAGGTTCGAGGTGCACACCGTCCTGCGGGAACTCTCGAGTGCGCATCCGAACACCGGAAACAGCAGCGCGGCGAGCACGACAACGACCGAGATGACGACGAGCAGCTCGATCAGACTGAAGCCGCCGGTACGATCGTCCGAGACGGCATGTCGCCGTGGGGATATGGTCCTCGCTGCGCGGCTGCGTCGCATGTGATGGACTCCCGAGGCGGGGCGTCATGTGTCGAGACCGAGTGATCCGTGCGACCGTGCTGTCCAGCCGTTCTGCGCGCCGTCGCCATTGTCCTGCGTTGCGGGAGGCTCGTCACGCAGCGCGGGTCCGAGCGCTGATCCGGCAAGACCGGCCTTCGCGAACAAGTTGGCGCAATCCTCGGTCAGCACTGGTGTCACGCGCCGGTTCCGCCTTCGTCAATGATAGCGTGGGTGGGACGGATAGACGGCGACCAGGTTGTCCGCTGGAGCATCGTCAAGCTAAGCCTCATCCAGTGGTCTGACCTCAGAGAGGAGGCGTGGGAAATGAACGGAACCCTACGCGATGGCACTCGCGGAACTCTCGTGCTGCTCTCCGCCATTTCCGTGATCGCATCGTCGGCTCTGACTGGAGCATGGGCCCAGCGCGGAGCCCCGGCGGATCGGTCCGGAGGTGGTTCCCCTCGTCGCGAGGACTCGAGCCCTCGCCGAGACTCGTCGCCTCCGCCAAGCCGCGAAAGCAACCCTCCGAAGCGTGAGGAAGCCGCGCCGACCCGACAGGACCCGCCGACCAAGCGTGAAGATAGCAGCCCTCGACGCGAGTCGAGCCCGGGTTGGGATCGCTCCGACTCCGGCAAGAGCCAGGACCCGCCGACCAAGCGGGAAGACGCGAGCCCTCGCCGCGAGACACCTCAGCGCGCCGAGCCTGCCCAGCGACAGGACCCGCCGAGCCGCCGCGAGGACGCGAGCCCTCGCCGCGAGACGCCCCAGCGCACTGAGCCACCCGCCAAGCGCGAAGACCCGCCTGCCGGCTGGCAGCGCTCGGACTCCGGCAGGGGGCAGGACCCGCCCAGCAAGCGCGAGGACATGGTTCCGCGTCGCGATCGGTCGGACAATGGCTCTCGCCAGGACTCGAAGGATCGGCGCGACGAGACCGGCGTTGGGCGTGACACCTCTGGGCGCGACACGTCGCCTCGTGGCACGCCGCGATGGGACTGGCCGGGCCGCACCACGACGGGCAGCCAGGGAGATCGCGGCCGAACGACGACGACCGGCAGCCAGGGCGACCGTGGCCGCACCCCGCCGGACCGCTCGGGCGACGCCCGCACCGGCGGCAAGGACCGCGTTGGCGCACCCAGCGCGTCGGGCCGCATCGACACCGGCCGCGTGCCGGCAGGCTGGCGTATCGATGGGGTCCGGCCTCCGGTTCCAGGCGGGCGGCCGGGCGGCTCCGGCGGACCGCGTGACCTGTTCGGACGCACGACCGAGGGCCGGCGGTTCGACAACGGGATCGCGCTGCGGCAGGCGCGCTACTTCGAGGACGCTCACTACCGCCGGTACTTCCCGCACGGGTACTCCTACTACCCGTACTACTGCCCGACGTTCGAGTTCGGCGTGGTGTACTACTCGCCCTACTCGTACTACGTCGGCACGGTGCCGCTCTACATCTACCGACACCACTGCCACGTGATGGCGCCGCCGGTGGTCTACATCTCGATACCGATCTACCGGGACAGCTACTGGTCGGGTTGGGCCGATGATGGCGACTACTACCTGTACGACGACGGCTACCGGTACGACTCGGCATACCGCGAGGGTGGGCTGAACTCGGCGATCGACGCGATCGAGGATGCGTTCCGCCACGACGACGTGGTGCCGCTGGTCGACCTGACCGATCCGTCCGTGGACATCAGCGTGTTTCGCCGAGGGAAGTACGAGTACTCGATGGAAGCGGGCGACTACCTGGACATGACGCGGGACGCGATGCGGGCCATCCAGACGGTCAGCTTCAAGATCGAGCGCGTGCGGCGGCGGTCGGACGACGTGTGGTCGCTCGCCGGGCGGCACGTCTACAAGGACAACGACGGGGACCGGCGCACCGTGTACGTCTCCTACGTTCTGGAGCGCATCCACGGCCGGTGGACCATCACTCAGGTGGGCACGACACCGGATCGCCTGAACTGAGGGACCCGGCCCACCCATATGGGGGATATTGCCCCCTTAGAACCGTGGGCGCCGCGCGGCGCCTGGCGCCCCACGGCTCTCGGGCGCCGCGCGGCCTGTATGGCGAGGAATCCATGCCCCGACCACTTGTAGTTGGCAACGGCAACCTGCTCGTGACGATGGATCGCGAGTTGAACATTCGCGATCTCTACTGGCCGCACGTGGGGCTGCACAACCACCTGTCCGGACACCGCGCCCGCATCGGCGTATGGGTGGACGGGCGTTTCGCGTGGTTGGGGGACAACGCCTGGGAGAAGAACCTCTCCTACGAGCCCGGCACCCTCGTGACGCGGGCCGAGTGCCGCCACCCGCACTGGGGCATCCGCCTCACGCTGAGCGACTGCGTCGTCCATCGCGAGGACATCCTGCTGCGCCGTTTCCGCATCGACAACGAGTGGGACGCCGAGCGCGAGGTGCGGCTCTTCCTGTCGCACGACTTCCACATCGCCGAGACCGACATTGGCGACACCGCGTTCTACAACCCGTTCCTCGACGCTGTCATCCACTACAAGCGCGACACGTATCTGCTCATCGGCGCGACGTCCTCGTCCGGCGGCATCTACCAGTACGCCACCGGCATCAAGGGCTTCCAGGGGGCGGAGGGCACCTGGCGCGACGCGGAGGACGGCGAGCTATCGATGAACCCGGTGGCGCAGGGCTCGGTCGACTCGGTCCTCTCGGTGCGGACGTCCGTCCACCCGCACCGCATCGCCGAGGTGCGCGCCTGGATCTGCGTGGCGAAGAACCTCGATGGGGTCGAGCGGCTCCACCGGCGCATCGCCGACCAGGGCTTCGATGCGCTGGTGCACGACACGACGCACTACTGGGCATCCTGGTCGGACGTCGACCGCGACCGGTTGAGCGACCTGCCGGACCCGATCCCGGACCGCGTGCGCCGCAGCCTCCTGATCCTGCGGACGAACATCGACAACCACGGCGCCATCATCGCCGCCAACGATTCCGACATCATGGAGACGGCGCGCGCTCACTACTCCTACATGTGGCCGCGCGATGGCGCCCTCGTGGCGTCGCTGCTGGACCGGCTCGGCTACCAGGACATCACGCGCCGCTTCTTCCAGTTCTGCGCTCAGTTGCTGCCTCGCCAGCGGGCTGTCCTGCTGCACAAGTACAGCGCCGACGGCTCGTGGGGCGCCACGTGGCACCCGTGGACGGTCGAGGGGCACCACGAGATCCCCTTCCAGGAGGACAGCACGGCGCTGGTGCTCTGGGCGTTGGGTAAGCACTACGAGCGGTACCACGACATCGAGTTCCTGGAGGAGCTGTACGAGCCGTTCGTGCGCCCCTGCGCGGACTTCGTGGCGGACTACCGCGACCCGGGAACCGGCCTGCCGCTGCCGTCATACGACCTGTGGGAGGAGCGGCGCGGTGTGCACGCCTACACGTGCGGCACGGTCTACGGGGCGCTGATGTCAGCCGCGCGGCTCTCCGACGTGTTCGACGACGGGCGCGCCGATACGTACCGCGAGGCGGCCGGCGACCTGCGCGAGGGCATGGCCAAGCACCTCTGGGACGAGGAGCACAAGCGGTTCGCGCGGCGCCTCATCATGCGCGATGGCGGCAAATACGATCGCGACATGGTCATCGACAGCGCGGTCCACGCGGTCCACCTGTTCGGCGCGTTCTCGGCGGACGACTGGCGCGTGGAGAGCACGATGCGCACGGTCCTGTCGCGGCTGTGGATCCAGACGGAGATCGGCGGCATCGCGCGCTACGAGGACGACTACTACTTCCGGCGCGTCGACAACACGCAGCGCGTCGCGGGCAACCCGTGGCCCATCTGCACCCTCTGGCAGGCGCAGTGGTACATCGCGCGGGCACACACGCACCCGGACCTGCAGACGGCCCTCGAGTTGGTGCTCTGGGCGGCGCGCAACACGATGAGCACCGGCGCGATGCCCGAGCAGGTCCACCCGGAGTCCGGCGAGCCCCTCAGCGTGGCCCCGCTGACCTGGAGCCATGCCGAGTTCGTCTGCACGGTGCTGGACTACCTGGACCGGAGAGACAGGCTCAACCAGACGCTGTAGGGCGGCCCCCACCACGGCGCCGGTGCGGTCGAGGGCAAAGGCCCGGCGGGGCGCGGATGCCCCGCCCTACGCACCGAACGCCGCAATGCACCCACCCGTGGGGCGCGCCCTCCGCGGCGCGCCGGGAGACCCCTCGCCAGGAACCGCGGCACCTACGTGTCGGCCCCGGCCTGCGCCTGTGCCGCGCGGTGGAGGGTCATGCGGCGGTGGTCGATGCCGGCGTCGAGGAAGACTGGACCCTCCGCGGCGAACCCGAGCCGCTCGTAGAAGGGGATCACCTGGACCTGGGCGTCGAGCATGAGGCGCTCGTACTGGTCGAACGCGTCCTCCATGACGAAGCGCATCAGCGCGAGCCCCACGCCGCGGCCCCGGTGCTCGCGCAGCACCGCGACGCGGCCGATCTTGCCGGTTGCCGCGTCCTTCGCCAGGAGCCTCGCGGTCCCGACAATGCGGCCATCCTCCTCCGCGAGGTAGTGCGTCGCCGTCGCGTCGAACGCGTCAAGCTCCTCCTCCGGTGGCACCCGCTGCTCATCCACGAAGACCGTCATCCGCACCGAGAAGCACTGCTCCAGCTCGGTGTCCGTCCGCACCTGCCGCACTCGTACCGCCATCGCGCTAGACCAGCTCCTCGACTACCTCATGCTCGCCGCGCGGGACCACGCTGAAGGACCGTGAGGCGTACACGGGCGCGATGTGGGCGGTGTTGTGGCGATAGTCCTCGTCGATGTGGAACGAAAAAGCCTCGGTCATGCGGCAGAACTTGCGCAGCTCCGCCACCTCGCGCGGCGTCTCGGGGATCAGACGCAGTTCCAGGCTGATGCGCCGGCCTCGCTCGTCGAACACAGCGGGCTCGCCCGGGTACATGCCCTCGATCTGTGCCTTCATGTGCTCATCCTCGGTCTAGCGTCGTGGCTGCGGCTTGCCGCGCGCCGTTGTCTCACGCTGCCAGCGCGCGAGCTTGGCGATACCCAGCATCTCGGCGCCCCCGGCCGCATCGGCCGGGTCGTCGTCGAACGCCTGCCTGGCGTCGGCCAGGATCTCGCGGTCCCATCGGCACAGGTCGAGCCAGCGCCCCAGCGCCTGCGGGATGTACGTGTTGGGGCCGCCGGCGCCGCCCACCGTGTCCGCCCACTCGCCGGGAGCGCGCCGCACGTGGTCGGTCCAGGTTCGGGCGAAGCGGATCATGTCGAACTCGGTGAACACGATCCGCGCATCGCGGCACCGGATGGCGAACTGCACGTTGATGGCTGCGTGCGACAGGTCCTCGCTGCCCGTGCCCGTGCGGTCCGGCTTCGGGTTGTAGGCCCAGTCGAACGCGTCGTCGGGCGTCTTGCGCAGGCGGCTGCGGAAGTAGGTCGCCAGCCGCGTTGCACGGTCGCGATAGGTTGGCTCGCGCGTCGCCGCGTACAGGTCGATCATCACGATGCCAAGCGCGTTCTGCTGGTTCAGCGGCAGCGGCCCGACGACGCTGTCCGTGTAGTGCCCCTCTCCGGGGCCGGGCCCCTCGCGCCACTCGCCGTCGTGCGCCGCCACGCATTCCGCTATGCGCCTGGTCCAGCGGTCGGCCGTCTCGCCATAGCGCTTCCGCAGAGACGGCGTGCGCTTCACCAGCGCAACGAACTCGGCGGGCCCCTGGCAGATCATGCCGGTATGCACGGCCCAGACGTGCCAGACACCCTTGGAGTAGTGCGGCGTGCCCCAGCCCGCGGCGGGCTTTGCTCCGGGCGCGTGCGTCGGGGGCGTCGTCTCACCCCTCTGGGCGCGAACGTCGTCGCGGTTGCGCAGCACGGCGTCGAACTGCTCGACGAGGCTGTCCAGGTACTTCGTCCGGCCGGTCGCGCGGTACATGTCGACATAGGCCTGCTGGAGGTAGCTCTGGCCCCACGCCAACTCGCCCGACACGTTGAGCGACGCGGAGTAGCCCCGCCCTTCGTGCTGGGCGGCGTCCAGCCGGTCGAACCGGGCGACGTAGTCGTTCGCCTGCGCGAGCGCCGCCGGCCCCCAGACCGTCCAGGCCAGAGCGACCGAGACACTTGCCAATCCACCACGCTTCATTGCCGCCCTCCCTCTTGGGAGCATCTTCGCGATCGGCCCAGCCGGCGTCGTGGTGGGATGGGCCTCCGTGCCCGTCCGTTAGGTCCCTCGGGTGGGCCGCGTCAGTCCTCTTCGCCGGCGATGGGGTCCGCATAGACGCCGGGCTTGCTCCCCTCAATTGGCACCGCGCCCACGGACTTGGCGTAGAACTCCGTCGGGCCGGCGCCGCCGATGATTCCATACGCATAGCCCATATGGCGGAGTCCCCACATGGCCGCAATCAGCAGGGCTTTGCCGACACCCTTGCCGCGCTCGGATTCCGCCACGCCGGTCGGGCCGAAGAACGCGCGGCAGGTGCACTCGTATGCCGCGAACCCGACGATCTTGCCCTCGCGCAGGGCGATGACTACCGAGACGGGCTGGCGTGCGAACCCCGCGCTGATCTCATCTGCCCAGCCGACGCCGAAGTGCTTGGTCGCGAACGCGCGCACCTTCGACAACTCGTGGGGCAGGGGGTTGCGCAGCACAACTCCGTTCTCGCGGCACGTGGCCAGCGTCTCTTCGAGCGAGGGCAGCTTCAGCAGATGGACGAGCATATCGGGCATCGAGGGGATCTCCAGACGTAGTGTGATGGTCAGGGCGATGAACGGCGTTCAGGCGTCGAGCAGCAGCGAGGCCGGCTCCTGCCCTATGGCGACATCCCGCACGAGCGTGAGGCCGCCATCGAGTGGCTCCGCCGTACCCGCGAGCCGCACCGCCGACGCGATGGCCGTCGGGATGCGGCAGCTCCAGGTTGTGGGCGACAGCGCGGAAGCGGTCAGCTCGACGAGCCGGCCCTGCGCGAAGCGGCCCGACACGCGCACGCCGCCGTCGGCGCGCAGGTTCGTGAAGGACAGATCCGGGCACTCCTCCGGCGCCGCCGGCAGCAGGATGGCTCCGTCGTCGTCGACGGTTACGCAGAGGCTGCACAGCCCGTGCACCCACGCGCCCACGCCGGTCGTGAACCAGGGCACCTTGGGCTCGCGGTGGCGGTCGATGTGCTCGTTGGGCGAGAGGAGCGGGCCCGCCGAGGCAGCCCCGCCGCGGATGGCCTCCCATGCGCGGGCAGCGTCGCCGTGCAGGGCGTGGACCGCGGCCAGGTGCCCGGCCATCCACATCCAGTCGGAGCCGGTGAACGCGTCCGAGAAGCCGGGCTTCCAGCCCAGCTCCGATCGCAGCTCCGCGTGGATGCGCTCCGCCGTGCGGCGCGCTCGCGGGGAGCCGACCTCGACGCGGAACGGGTAGATCGGTCCCAGCACGGAGTAGTGCAGCGGCTTGCCGTCCGGGATGCCGAACGTCTCGTCGCCGCCGGAGCCGCCGGACGGCAGGTTGCCCCGCAGCTCCGCGGCCATCGCGCGCCACCGGGGGATGCGGAGGGAGTCACGTCCCAGCGCCTCCGCCGCCGCTGCCGCGCGCTCCAGGCTCCAGATGGCCGCCGAGATCGTGAACGGACCGTTCGTCACCTGGCCGACGGACTCGTCGAAGTCCACGCACCGGCGGGTGCGCAGCCGGCCGTCCTCGCCGCGCTCCACCACGTTGGCCTCGAAGTAGCGGGCCACCTGGCGGAGGACGGGGTAGAGGTCCTCGAGCACCATTGGGTCCGGCTCATGCTGCCACAGCGCCCAGGCGCACACGGCGAACTGGCCGAGATGGAAGCGCTCCGTGAGCCACAGCCCGTTCGGATCGCGCTCCTCGCCGCGCTCGGTGCTGCACCAGGGGTACAGCGCCCCGCGCCCGCGCGCCCGCTCGATCGCCCTCGGCAGCGTGGTCAGCCGGAAGTACGGCATGTTCGCGGCCAGTTCACCGTGGTTCGTGGCCAGCAGCGCGAGGAATGGGTACATCTCGTCGTGGAATGCGCCGCCGCCCCAGTACGGCTGGGAGAGCGTGGGCGGCACCGACCAGGGCGTCGCCTGGCAGCGGATTGTGTAGAGCGCGCTTCTCAGGAAGTCGTCGACATCGGCATCGCCCGTGACGATGCCGGAGCGCCCCCAGAACTCGCCCCACGCGGCGGCATGGTCGGCCAGCAGCTCCGGGCCGCAGCCGCAACTTGGCGGGAACTGGTAGTCGGCGCGGTCGGAGAACCTCACGATCGCCTCGACGGTGAACGCGCCGCCGGGCTCCAGCGTGCTGCGGGCCTCGGCGTGCGCGCCGTGCGTGTCCGCGCGCAGCATCGTCACGCCGGGGCCCTCGACGATCCGGGCGCGGAAGTGGATGTCGCCGAGATGCTCCTCGATCGAGTAGCCGATCCGGATCGCGCCGCCCGACTCGGAGATCGACAGATGCGCCTGGTCCTCGCCGAACTCGTAGCGCAGGTCGAGAACCACGTCGCGCGCGGCGGAGCCGGTGTTCGTGACCGTGCTGCGGGCGATGAAGGTGTTGGAGTGCAGCGTGACGCAGGATCGGGTGCGCTCCAGCAGGCCGGGGTGCGCCATATCGGAGACGACGGCGCCGCCCTGCCAGTCGATGCGCTGGGACCAGTCCTCGGCCCAGGCATCGGCGCCGCCCACGTAGAGGTCGCGCGACAGGGTGCCGAGGTTGAGCAGGGGATGCTGCGGCCCTGAGAGCCGGCGGCCCGACCAGACGAAGCACTGCGTCCGGTGCGCGGCGTCCGGCTCGCCGAGGTCGGCGGTGTGGTAGCCGGTTGGGCCCAGCGTGGTGCAGATGGACCCGTTCCCCGTGAGGGCCGAGGTGACGCCGTCGTAGCTGGCCTTGGTGAGCGTGCGCGAGAATGCCATGGCTGACCCGTGAGGTAGTATAGGTCCGGACGTCGCCAGGGCGTGGGCGCAGCCGAACGGTGTGATGATTCGTGCCGGCGGCGCGTCCTTCCTCCGCGGAGCGCACCCGGCGGCGCGAGGGAGGTAGCGATGTCCGTGTACCGGCTGGCTCGATGGTCGTTCCTGTTGGTGGGTGTCGTCCTCGCGGCGCAGGTGGGTCGCGCCCAGGCGCCGCAGTCCGCTTCGCCAACGCTGCAGGACGTGCGCCTCTCCCTCTACGAGTACGATCCCGCTCTCCCGCTCGATGCCGTAATCAAGCCGATGCCTGCGGAAACCGGTAAGGTCGCTGACCTGCGGACGCGGTACCACGTGACCTACGGCAGTGTCCACGACCAGCGCGTCCCGGCCATCTTCACGGTGCCGAAGAAGTTCGCGCCGCCGTACCCCGCGGTGGTGCTGCTGGCGGGCTCCGGCGGGCAGAAGGACACCGACTACATCCGCATCGCCTCCGACATGATGTCCACGCTGGGCTACGCGACGATCTCCATCGACGCGCAGTACCACGGCGAGCGCGCCCGGCCCGCGCGGTCCGGCGACTGGCACCTGGTGTTCAACCCCACCAACCGCGACGCCTGGATCCAGACCGTCGTCGACCTGCGCCGAGCGGTGGACTACCTCGTGAGCCGGCCCGACATCCAGAAGGACCGCATCGGCTACCTCGGCTTCAGCCAGGGCGGCATGGCAGGCGCCACGTTCCTCGGGGTCGAGCCGCGCATCCACGCCGCCTGCCTCGCGGTGGCCGGCGGCGGCTTCGTCGAATGGGCCCAGCGCGCCAAGATGGCGAAGCCCGAGCAGGTGCCGGCGCTCGAACTGGGCGCGGCCCTCACGGACCCCATCTACTTCGTGGGGCGCTACCAGGGGCCGATCCTGATGCTCTCCGCCAAGCGCGACGAGCTGATCCCCAAGTACGCCACGGAGGCCCTCTACAACGCGACCGAGGGGCGGGCTGAGATCAAGTGGTACGACGCCAGCCATTCGTCCGGCGCCGCGCTCGTGGGCGTCATCACCGACGTGCGCACCTTCATGCAGAAGCATCTCGGCCAGCGCACGCCCAAGGCCCCGTAGCGGCCGCCGCGCCGAAACCGATGAGTGCGTCCATCCGTCCGATGTAGCATGGACAAGACGCAGACCACGCAAGAACCAGGGCCTGAGCTGTCTCAGTGGGTGGAGCGGCTCAGCGATCGGAAGGCGGAGCGCCGCGAGGCCGCCCAGCGAGCCATCGACCAGCTCGGCCCCGACGCGGCCGCCGCGCTCATGCGGCTGCTGGAAGACGAGAGCCGCCAACGAAAGCGCCGCGCCAGGATGGTGGTCATCGGCGCCGTGCTGTACGTGCTGCTGATGCTCGGCCTCGCGCTCACCGGCAACGGGGATCACGTTGCGACCTTCACCTGTCTCTCGTCGTTCCTGGGCGCCGCGGCGGCCTCGCAGAAGCAGAAGAACGCCGCCAAGGCGCTGGCCGGCTTCGAGGACCCCGCGGCTGCCGGCTTCCTCGCCGAGGCGCTCGACTACGGCGACAAGGACCTGCGCGCCATCGCGATGAGCAAGCTTACCGCCCTGATGCCGCGCCTCCAGGCCACGGACTCCGAACGCCTCCTTCCCGAGCAGCGGGCCGTCCTCTACAAGCAACTGCGCCGAGCCCCGTTCGCCAACACGCCGTTCACGCTGGCCATCCTGAAGGGGCTGGAGCAGGTCGGCGACGAAAAGGCTGTGCCGGCCGTGCGCGAGCTATCGGAGCGCCGCGTGAAGCGGGCCTCCGAGCAGCGGGTTGTCGACGCCGCTCGGGAGTGCCTGCCGTACGTGGAGCAGCAGGCTGAACGGTCGCGTAACGCCTCCCGCCTGCTTCGCCCATCGTGCGCGCCCGATGCGGCCGCGGGAGTGCTGCTGCGCCCGGTCGACGGCACTCCCCAGGGCGACCCGAACCTGCTTCTGCGCGCCGCGGAGGAGCCGGACGTGCAGAACGCGAACGTGACACGTAGTTCGGAGCAGGCTGAGGAGGCCCATGTTCAGGCTTGACGGCAAGGTGTGCGTCGTGACGGGTGCGGCATCGGGTATCGGCGAGCAGATCGCCCGTGCCTACGCAGGGGTGGGCGCCACCGTGGTTCTGGCGGACCGGGACGAGGCGAACGGCAGCCGGGTGGCGTCGGAGATCGGCGGCGTTGCGACGTTCCAGCCGCTCGATGTTACCGACAGCGGCGAGGTGCAGGCGCTGCTGGCCGGCGCAATGCGGCAGTTTGGTGTGCTGGACGTGCTGGTGAACAACGCGGGGATCGGGCTCGTCGGGAGCGTGGTGGAGACCTCGGAAGAGGACCTCGCGCGCCTGATGGACGTGAACGTGCGCGGCGTCTACCTGGGCTGCCGCCACGCGGTGCCGATCATGCTGGAGCAGGGCCACGGGCTGATCCTTAACATGGGCTCGGTCGCCGGGCTGGTGGGCATCGAGCGCCGGTTCGCCTACTGCGCCACCAAGGGCGCCGTTATCGCCATGACGCGGCAGCTCGCGGTGGACTACGCGCGGGCCGGCATCCGCTGCAACGCCATCGCCCCGGGCACCGTGCACACGCCGTTCGTCGAGGGCTACCTGCACCGGTTCCACGCCGGCGAGGAAGATCGCGTCAGGCCGCGGTTGCACGAGCGGCAGCCGGTCGGGCGGATGGGGCGCCCGGAGGAGATCGCCGCGCTGGCCGTGTACCTGGCGTCGGACGAGGCGGCATTCGTGACCGGGGCCGTGTTCCCGATCGACGGTGGATGGACCGCGCGTTGACAGGGAGCGCTCCGCTGTGATATCCTTCGGCCCAACGTCCGGCCGGCGGAGGTCGCAGGCCCGGGCGCTCCACATCCATGGCTATCATCATCGATCCCGTCACCGTTGACGACATGACGCCGGAGGACATCGAGTCCATCGCGGCGATCGAGCGGCGCTGCTACCCCATGCCGTGGCACGAGAGTGCCTACCACACGGAACTGACGAACATCTGCGCGACGTATCTCGTTGCACGTGTCGGCGGCCGCGTGATCGGCTACGCGGGCATGTGGGTCGTGATGGACGAGGCCCACGTGACCACCATCGCGGTGGACCCAGACTACCAGGGGCGCAAGTACGGCGAGCGCCTCCTCCTCGGCCTGATCGAACGGGCCATCGAGGAGGGCGCCAACCGCTCCACGCTGGAGGTCCGCGAGGGAAACCGCGTCGCGCGCCACCTCTACGAGAAGTACGGCTTCGTCGATACGGCCGTGCGGAAGTGCTACTACACGGACAACCAGGAGAACGCCATCGTCATGTGGGCGGAGGACCTGGCCAGCCGTGAGTACGGTGAGAAACTGGCTGAGCTGCGCCGGCGTCTCGTTGCCCACTACGATGAACATACTCGGCCTGGAGACTAGCTGCGACGAGACATCCGCCGCCATCGTGCAAGACGGGGTGCGGGTGCTCTCCAACGTCGTCTCCAGCCAGGCCGATCTCCACGCCCGCTGGGGAGGCGTCGTGCCGGAGGTGGCCTCGCGCCGCCACCTCGAGTGCGTGCTCCCCACCATCCACGACGCGCTGAGCGAGGCCGGACTCACGTATGCCGACATCGACGGCATCGCCGTGACCAACCGCCCGGGGCTCATCGGAGCGCTGCTGGTTGGCGTCGCCGCCGCGAAGGCCCTGGCCGCCGCGCTCGGCAAGCCTCTCGTGGGCGTCCACCACCTCCACGGCCACTTCGCGTCGGCCCGCCTCGTGTGCCCGGGTCTGGAGTTTCCGTTCCTCTGCCTGCTCGTCTCCGGCGGGCATACCGAGCTGCTGGACGTCCACGGCGTCGAGGCGGTGCGCACGCTGGGCCGCACCCGCGACGACGCGGCGGGCGAGTGCTTCGACAAGTGCGCCCGCCTGATGGGCCTTCCGTACCCCGGCGGGCCGCACATCGACCGGCTCGCGCGGGATGGCGATCCCACGAGGGTCCAGTTCCCGCGCGCCTGGCTGGGCGACTCGCTCGACTTCAGCTTCAGCGGCCTGAAGACGGCCGCAGCGCGCTTCGTGGATGCCGACCAGGGCGCGACACCCATCGCCGACGTGGCGGCCGGGCTGCAGGCGGCCATCGTGGACGTGCTGGTGCGCAAGACCGTGGTGGCAGCGCAGCGGATCGGCGCCCGGCGCATCGTTGTGGCGGGGGGCGTCGCCGCGAACCGCGGCCTGGCTGCGGCGATGCAGGCGGCCTGCGACCGCAGCGGCCTGACGCTCGCCATTCCGCCATCTGCCTTGTGCACCGACAACGCCGCCATGATCGCGGCCGCGGGCTACGACCGGCTGTCGCGCGGCCTCGCCGACACGCTGGACCTTGACACGTTCGCCTCCGCTCCGCTTCCCGATGCCGTGGTTGGGGCTGAGGCCGTGGGGGATGCGCCATGAGCACCTCGATGGACAAGCCGGTTGCGCCTGCCGATCGTGGGCGCCTGCTCCTGCTGCTCGCGGGCGTCGTATCGGTCCTCATGTGGTACGTGCCAGGGCTGGAGTACCTGGTCTATCCGTTCAAGCTCTTCGACACGACGATCCACGAGGGGTGCCACGCCATCGTGACGATCCTGACCGGCGGCGTCGTGCGGTACATCAACATCCATCCGGACGGCAGCGGCGTGACGATGTCCGGGGGCGGCGACACGGCACTCATCACCATGGCCGGCTACCTGGGGACCGCCATCATCGGCGCCGTGGTGCTTCAGCTCATCCGGCGGAAGGGCGGCGGAGCGATCGCGTGCCTCGTCTTCGGGTGCGCGATGCTGGGCATCACGCTGCTCTGGGTGCGCGACCTCTTTGGGTTCGTCTCCGGCCTGCTGATCGCCGGGTCGATCCTGGCCTGCACGCGCATCCCGGCGCCGCCCGTGCGCGACTTCATGGGCAGCTTCCTGTGCGTCCAGTTGTGCCTGAACGCGCTGCTGGACCTGCGAACGCTGCTGCTGCTGACCAGCACGACCGACGTGCCGAACGATGCGCTCCTGATGGCCGAACGCGTCGGCCTGCCTCCCATGTTCTGGGCGTTTCTGTGGGCCGCAGCGGCCGTCATCATCCTTGCCTTCTCGCTCCGTACATTCGGTTCGTCTGCGGATCGGCCGGGCGGGAGGAAACGAACCGCCTCAAGTTGAACCTCCCCACAGCGATCCAAGCGCGTCTGCCAAGGAGCCCACGGTGAACCGCAAGTACATCAATTACCTCGTCTTCCTCGCCATTGTGGCCGTCGTCGTCGGACTGGCCGTCAACCATAGCCGTCACATGTCCGGCCTGGTGTCGGATATGGCCGGTGACGACAAGGCCAAGCGGATTGCCGCCGCCACGGAGCTTGTCACGGGCGAGCAGTTCATGGACTCCATCACGGGCGAGACGAAGGAGAACCGCGTCAAGATCGTCCAGGCGCTCGAGGACTGGGGGACGAAGCAAGCCACCACTCAGCTCGTGGCCTACCTGAAGGACATGGACCGCCCGGTGCGCGACCGCATCACCCTGGCGCTGGCCAAGCTATCGACCAAGAGTGCCGACCATCTGCAGGAAGTGGTGAACGGCATCAAGGACGGCGACGCGAACGTGCGCAAGGGCTGCAAGACCGTCCTGCAGGCGATCGGGCAGGTGACGCCCGAGAAGGCGCGCGAGGTGCTCGCCGCCGGTCTGCCCGACGTGCCGGCCAAGGACATCGATGCCGCGCTGTCCAGCGTGGACGCCAAGGTCGCCGGCGAGGTGATCGCCAAGGTCACCGCGCTGATGAAGGCCGACGGCGGCGCGCGCGAGTCGGGCGGCGACGTGCTGGCGCGGATGGTCGACAAGCGCGAGGATAGCGTGGCCGCGCTCCTGCCGTTGCTCGCCGACAAGGACGAGGGCGTGCGGATGGGCGCCGCGAGCGCGCTGGGAAAGGTGGGGAGCAAGACCGCCGTGCCCAAGCTGATCGAGGCGATGAAGTCGGATACTGCCCAGGTGCGGCGCGTGGCCATCGGCGCGGTCGCCCTGATCGCCGACGTGTCGGGGCAGGACGCCCTCCTCGAGGCGATGGGCAAGACGGACGACGACAACGATGCGCGCGCACAGGCCGCGGTTGGCCTCGGCAAGATCGGAACGCCTGCCGCCGTCGCGACGCTCCTCAAGGCGCTGCAGGATGACGACCTCAAGGTGCAGGTGGCCGCGGTGGACGCGCTCGGCACGGCGGGGCAGAAGGCGGTGGCTCCGCTGCTGGCGCTCCTCAGCGACACGCGGCCCGCAATGCGCCAGCGCGCGGCCGAGGCCCTCGCCGCCACGCGGTCGAAGGATGCCTGCCCGGGCTTGGTGCGGGCGCTCTCCGACGCCGACGCGGGCGTGCGCCGCACGGCTTGCACCGCGCTGGTGGCTGCCGGAGGCCCAGTCGAGGTCGCTGCGCTCGCGGGCAAGCTGTCCGATGCCGACGGGCGGGTGGCGGCTGCGGCGGCTGACGCTCTGGCGCGCATGGGCGCGGTGGCGCGGCCGGCTCTGATCGCCGCGATGCGCGGGAACGACCAGGTAGCCTTCCTGGCGGCCGGCGCGCTGGGCAAGCAGGGGCAGGAGGCGGTACCCGTGGTTGCTGATGCTGTCACCAAGACGCCGTCCATCGCTCGGTGGGGCGTGGTGGCGCTCGGCAACGCGGGCGGGCCGCAGGCGGCGCAGGAGTTGCAGAAGCTCGCCATGAACACCGACCCGGTCGTCAAGCAGGGGGCGTCCGAGGCGCTGCAGAAGCTCGGCGTGGAGTAGCTCCGCGGTCTTCGAAACGGAGGGGGCGCCTGGCCGCAAGCCGGGCGCCCCCTCTCTTCGTCACTCGCCCCGAATGTGCCTCAGTCCCACCAGAGGTAGACGAGACGGCCGGCCTTCATCTCCTTCGCCAGCTCCTTCACCGTGTTCGTGCCCTGCTCCACCACGTCCGGGCAGAACTTGTAGACCTCTTTGGCGAAGGCCTCCATGTTGGCGGGCGGGCGCTTCAGGTCGGCCTGCATCCAGTCGAACCCCGCGGCCACGATGTCGAGGCCGTAGCGCTTGTCCCAGGCCTGGACGCGGGCCTGCACCTTCTCGGGGCCGATATCGTAGTTGATCCCGTTGGTGCCCACGGTGCGGAGGATGGCGAACTGGTCGGTTCCGCGCATGAGGGCGATCTGGTCTGGCCCCCGCCCGAAGCCCTGCTCGAAGCAGAACACGAGGTAGCCAGGCCCGACCTGCTTGCGGAGGTCGAGCACGGCCTGGCGCCAGTCCTTGCTCCGCACGTCGGCAACCACGACGGGCGCCAGCTTCTCGTCGCCATTGGCGTCCATCACGCGGAGCCGGCGCCAGGGCCATCGTCGCGACGATGGCCAGGGCGGCGAGGTCCCGCTGGAAGCGGAGGCGAATGTGCGGCGCCGTGCGTGGCAAGCGCGTGTCCTCCAGGACGACCGATCGTCTCTCGCGAGGGCTGCTGCTGCGTATGGCTGGGATGAGGAACACCGGCGACCTGGCGCCGCCGGCGCGTTTCTACGCGGTCAGGACGCGGTTCTTGCCGGTGCGCTTCGCCTGGTACATCGCCTCGTCGGCGCGCTGCACCAGGTCGCCGGCGTTGGTGGCATCCTCGGGGAACGAGGCGACGCCGACGCTGACCGTGACGACGATGGACTCGTCGCGCCCCGTCGGGAAGCCGGCTTCCTCGATGACGGCGCGCATGCGCTCGGCGAGATGGTAGGCCTCGGTGGTCGAGGTTTCGGGCAGGACGATGAGGAACTCCTCGCCGCCGTAGCGTCCGACGTGGTCGACGCTGCGGACGTTGGTGCGGAGGAGCGTCGCCATCAAGCGCAGCAGGACATCGCCCTGCGGATGGCCGTAGGTATCGTTGAACCCTTTGAACCCGTCGACGTCGAGCATCATCACGGAGAGCGGGCGGCCGTAGCGGACGGCGCGGCTCATTTCCGCCCGCAGCACATCCTGGGTTCGGCGGTGGTTCAGCAGCCCGGTGAGCCCGTCGGTCACCGCCAGGTTCTCGTAGCGCCGCATCAGTTGACGTACGATGGCGCTCTGGTATGCGACCGTGACCTGCGGGACGAGGGCCGCGAGGCGGGACACGTCGGTCTGCGTGAAGGGCCGAGACGCGCCGCGAATGAACTGGGCCATGCCGAGCAGGTGCCCTTGGAGGTAGAGCGGGTACAGTATCCAGGACTCCGCCTCGGCATTCGGCGGGGTGCGCGGGTCGCGCCGGATGTCGGCCACGAGCAGGGGCTTCTTCCGCTGCGCGGCGACGCCGATGATCGTCTCCGGCCCGGCAACGCTGGCGTCTGGCAGGGGAGCGTTGTCGGGCACGCCCGCGGTTGCGCGCAGGGCTCCGGTCTCCGCCGAGTTGAGCCAGACCACGGCCCTCTGGAAGGCCACGATATCGCGGCTGAGTTCAAGGAACCGCCGCAGCGGCAGCTCCGACTGGACGCCGGACATGCAGCAGTCGCCGAGCTTGTGGACGGCCTCGATCTGGCGGCTCAGCATGCGGTTCTCGACCGTCATGCGCACCGCGTGGGCGCAGACGAGCAGGATGGCGAAGAGGAACGGCGCGGCCGAGAACCCGTAGCCCCCGCGGTAGGCCAGGGCGATGAGGACCGCGAATGGGAGGCTCACCGCGAAGGCCAGCACCTGAACGAGCGCGTGCGGCTCCCAGTAGCGCCTCTGGGCATAGCGTGTGCCGACGTTCCCGAGCGCCACGAGCGCGACGTTCACGACCGTGAAGGCGATGGTGGCGAGGAACAGGGCGAACAGGCTCGCTGCGGAGGAGCCCATCGGCGGCCGCTCGCGAACGCCGAGCGCCGCGAGGGTCGCATCGCCCGCCAGCGCCGCGAGCGCATACTGCGCGCCCATGAACCAGGCGTAGGGGCGGCCGCCACGCTGCAGGAACCGGGCGTGGAGGACGCAGGCCAGAATGGCGCACCATCCGGCGGCGCAGGCGCCCGCGAGCAGCATCGTCGCCAGGACCGCCGCCGCGGTGAAGGTGATCGCCTTGTCCTTCGAGTGGGCGACCGGGACCGATCGGGCGAGGAAGACGAGACCGAGGAAGGCCAGCGTCGCGAGAGGCACGGTGCGAATGACCTCAGGCGCGCCCACCAGCAGGAATGCACACGCAGCAACGATAATCAGAGCGCGGAGCGCACGGGTGCTGGTCGGGACGTGAGGATGTCGGTTATCGGCGCGACGGTTCAATAGGGTGATCTCGCGGGAGGGCGTCGCTCGGGAACAAATGCACCGCACCGCGCGGTAACCTGACTTGCGGCTTCCGCGCTGGACCCATTATAGCAGACACCGTCCGGCCCGACAAAGGGCCTGCATCGTTCACTGTGGACGCTCCGGCAGCGGCCCGCGTCCCACATAGGAGCCATCACTCAGTGTTTCTACGAACCGCGTCCGCCGGGACGCCCAGCTCGCGTCATCGCAGGAGGCTCGCCCCTGCCGTTCTCGTCGGCCTCATCGCCGCCGTCTGTGTCGCCGGATGCGGCGGCGGTGGCGGCTCTAGCTCCTACGGATCGGTATTCGGGCGCTCGTTCACGCTCACCGAGACCGGGCTCGACTTCTCCATGTCCATCGATGCGTCCGGGCGCTTCACGCTCTACATGGTGAGCAGCACTGCCGCGGCCGACGGCGTGGGCGCGCAGGGCAGTGTTACCACCGGCGGTTCGTTCTCGGCGCAGGCCCTCTCCGGGGCGCTCCAGTTCACTGGCACGGTGTCTGCCGCGAACAAGACTGTCACCGTGACCGTGCGCAGCGGCAGCAGCACGCTCCTCGACTTCACCGCGAACGAGGTGGCCGCGGGCGCATCGCTGTCGACCACGCTGGCCGGGACCTACACCGGCACCGCGACCTCCGACACCGCTTACCTGACCGTGGACCCGACCGGCCATGCCACCCTGTACGGGGTCGTGAACTCCACGACGGGCGGCGGCGCGCTGGCGGTCGACACGAACGGGGCCATCACGTCCACGGGAAGCGCCGTCGTCGGCACGCTGACCGGCGGGAGCAGCGGCTCGCTCGCGTTGACCACCTTCGCCGGTCAGCCGGTCAGTACGACCATCGCACTGACCAAGACGACCCGCGCCAAGTGGACGTTCCTCGTCTTCCTGAACGCGGCCAACGATCTGCAGCCGTACGCGGGACTCAACGTGAACCAGATGGAGAAGATCGGCTCGACCGCCGACGTGAACATCGTGGTGCAGTGGAAGCAGGCATCCTGCTCGAGCTGCGGCAGCCCGACCTGGACCGGCACGCGCCGCTACTACATCACGAAGGACAGCGACACGTCCACCGTGACGTCGACGATCGTCCAGAACATGGGCACCAACGTCGACATGGGCTCGTGGTCCGTGATGCGCGACTTCATCCAGTGGGGGCAGACCCAGTATCCGGCCGACCACTACGCTCTGGTCATCTGGAACCACGGCGCCGGATGGCGGCCCACGCGCGCCGAGACCGGTCGACTCGCCGTGTTCCCGCGCTCCGTCAGCATCGACTCGGAGCGTGACACCGAGATCCAGACGTGGCAGCTTCCGCAGGCGCTCAATGTGACCCCGCAGATGGACACCGTGATCTTCGACGCCTCGCTCATGCAGATGCTCGAGGTCGCGTACGAGATGAAGGATTCGACGAGCATCATCACCGGTTCCGAGGAGAGCCCCCCCGGCGCCGGCTACGTCTACGACGGCTTCCTGGCCGACCTGGTCGCCAACCCGTCGATGTCGGCAGCCGAGCTGGGTTCCGCCATCGTCACGCGGACCTTCGAGTCGTATGGCTCCACCGGCGACAACACGCAGTCGGTCATCGACACCTCGAAGCTGGCGGATGTCGCGTCGAAGCTCGATGCCTTCGGCACGGTGCTCCAGTTGAACGCCGGCTCGCTGACGACCGCGATCCGCAATGCCCGCAGCAACGCGGACAGCTACGCCTATCCGGACAACAAGGACCTCTGGCATTACGCGCAGCTCGTCAAGGCCGCCACGTCCATCAGCGCGGTCCAGACGGCAGCGACGAACCTGCAGACGGCCATCGCCACGGCGGTGCTGTACGAGCAGCACGGTTCGTCGCACAGCAACTCGCACGGCATCGCGATCTACGTGCCATCGCCGGCGAGTTACCTGTCGTCGTACTCGAACCTGGCGCTCGCCCGCACGACGAGCTGGGAGACGTGGCTGCAGAACCAACCGTAGCCTGAGCCCAGCCCCGCCCAGAAGCCGAAGGCCTCTCCACCGTGGATCGTGGAGAGGCCTTCGGCTTCCCGCTGGGATTGGCGCGTCCGCCGCCCCGATGCTGGCAATGCACGAGCGCCGTGGTGGGATGGGCCTCCGCGCCCGTCCAGTACACGCCATGGGCTGCCCGCTACTGGGTCGGGAACAGCGGCTCCAGATCGCGCCCTGCCCCCGTCAGGCGAGCCAACTCGTCCTCCGTCAGCGGCGTCGTGAGGTCCGGGGTATCGAGGGCCATCTCGAACTGGCGCACCTCGCCGGGCGGCACGGCTGCGGTCACCGGCAGCGACAGGGTGAAGCGCAAGGCCAGCGCCGCCAGGACGGTGTCGGTGATGGGCTCGTACCACGTCTTTGACGGCCCGTTTGCGTAGTCCGCCGGCCATGGGCGGTACGCCATCGCCTTGAGGGCCAGGATGCCCATCCCGCGTGACCGGGCCGCCTCCACGACCTCGGGCCCGAAGCCCGACTTCCGCCAGCTTACCCAGTTGAGCGGGAAGAGCACGGTGTCGAACGAGTAGGCTTCCATGGCGGCCAGCGCTGCTTCCACGCTGTGCGCGGAGAAACCGAGGAAGCGGGTCTCGCCCTTCTGCTGCGCCTCGATGAGCGTGGAGAGCGCGCCACCGGGACGGACGGCCTGGTGCACCTCTTCGACAGACGAGAGGCCGTGGAGTTGGTACAGGTCGACGTGGTCGGTTCGCAGGCGCCTGAGCGAGCGGTCCAGCTCCTCGCGCGCGCCGGCATGGTCGCGGCGGGCGGTCTTGCAGGCCAGGAAGACGCGGTCCCGGACGCCGTCCAGCGCGGCTCCCACCTTCTCTTCGGCCTCCCCGTTCCCGTAGCTCGGAGCCACGTCGACGTAGTTCAGCCCCCGGTCGATCGCCCGGCGCGCGATGGCGTTGGCCTCGGACTGCTCGTGCCCCATCAGCACGATCCCGCCCAGGCCGATGACAGAGAGCTGCTCACCGGTCTTGCCGAGCGTACGGCGGGGTAGGGCGCCTCCGCCTGCGATGGGTGTAGTCATTGCTGGTCTCTCCTGTGTCGATTCCATGGGTCCGGGGCAGCCGGCGAATGAATTCGCGCCTGAGAACGGCACGAAGTCCGCCTTCGCGGACTAGCCTGGATCATGCACGAGTGCAGTGGGATGGGCCTCCGTGCTCGTCCGGTGCGACTCATGAATAGGACAGGCTAGGGCCGCCACGCAAGTCAAGGCGCGGTGCTCCTCCACGCGGCGCCGCTAGGCGGAATGCCCTCAGGCTAGTCGCCGGGGGCCGCCTGCCCGGTGCCGGCGCGCCAGGTTCGGTAGGCGCCCGTCAGGTTGCGCACGCGGAAGCCGTTCTGCATCAACGTACGCGCCGCGAAGTAGGAACGCTGCCCGGAGCGGCAGTACACGACGATCTCTCGATCCCGTGGCAGCTCGGCCATCCGCTGGCGCAGCTCCGCGACGGGGATGTGGATGGAGCCCGGGATCGCGCCCTGCCGCACCTCGGCATCCTGCCGCACGTCCAGGATCAGCGTCGACGCCGGGTCCAGCCCCTCGATGTCCGACCACTGCGCGACCGGCATCAGGCCCTCGCGGACGTTGCGCGCGGCCATGCCCGCCAGGTTCACCGGGTCCTTGGCCGAGCCGAACGGCGGCGCGTAGGCCAGCTCCAGCTCCGAGATGTCCTCGACGGTCATGCCCGCCTTGAGCGCGGTGGCCAGCACGTCGATGCGCTTGTCGACTCCATCGCGTCCCACGACCTGCGCTCCGAGCAGCTTGCCGGTCTCCGGGGCATACAGCACCTTCAGGGCGATGGGCTCGGCGCCAGGGAAGTAGCCCGCGTGGGAGCCCGGGTGCAGGTGGACGGCCTCGAAGGCGATGCCCGCCGCCTTGAGCGCCTTCCCGTTCGCCCCCGTGCACCCGGCCGCCAGATCGAACAGCCGCAGCACCGCCGTGCCGTACGTGCCCTCGTACCGCGAGCTGCCGCCGAGCGCGTTCTCCGCGGCGATGCGCCCTTGCCGGTTGGCGGGGCCCGCCAGCGGGATCAGCGCCCAGTCGCCGGTGACCCTGTTCCGGACCTCGATCGCGTCGCCGATGGCGAAGATGTCGGGGTCGCTCGTGCGGAGCGAGGCGTCCACGCGGATGCCGCCGAGGCTGCCGACCTCCAGCCCGGCCTCGCGTGCCAGCCCGACCTCCGGCCGCACGCCGATCGCGAGGACGACGAGGTCGGCGGACAGGCCGACGCCGCTCTTCAGCACAACCACCGACGCGGCCGCGCCATCCGGGCTCGGCGGGGCTTCGAACGAGGCGACGGCATCGCCCAGGTGCAGGTCGATCCCGTGTGTGCGCATCTCCAGGTGCAGCCACGCCGCCATCTCCGGGTCCAGCGGCGCCATGGCCTGCGGCAGCGCCTCCACGACGGCCACGGCGATGCCGCGGCGCACGAGCTGCTCCGCCATCTCCAGGCCCACGTAGCCGCCGCCGACCACCACCGCCTTGCGCACGGGCCGCGCCTCCAGCCATCCCTGGATGGCCTCCATGTCGGGCACGTCGCGGAGCACGAAGTGGCCAGGCCGGTCGATGCCGGGGATCGGGGGGCGGAGCGGCTTGGCGCCGGGCGCCAGGATCAGCGCGTCGTAAGGTTGGCTGTGGACGGCGCCGGTCTCTAGGTCCTTCAGTTCCACCGTCTTGGCCGCGCGGTCGATGCGGACGGCCTCGGTGCGACAGCGGACGTCGAGGTTGAACCGGGCGCGCAGGCTGGCAGGCGTCTGAAGCAGGAGGTCGCTCTTGTCCGCGATCTCGCCGCCGATGTGGTACGGCAGCCCGCAGTTCGCGAACGACACGTGCGGTCCGCGCTCGACGACGACAATCTCGGCTGCTTCGGACAGGCGTCGCGCTCGGGCGGCGGCGCTCGCTCCCCCCGCGACCCCTCCGACGATGACGATGCGTGGTGCGCTCAATGTGGGTGTGGTCCTTTCTCGATGGATTGCGCAGGTGAAGGGCGGACCATCGGACTGGCGGAGGAAGCGCGCTCGGGCATGGGGCAGGACGCGACCGGCCGCACCAGCCGAATCAGCGCGCTCGCGCCGAGGAGGGCGGCGGCCAGCAGGGCAGAGATGACCAGTTCGGTCCGGAGACGGCGTGCGCGCGGTGTCACTCGGTTCAGTCCCGTGGCGGCATGGCACGTGGCGTCGAGGCAGGCGCGTCGATGCTTCGACGCCGCGGACGCGAATCCTGCGCCACTTTTACACGTAGCTACGGAGTAGACGCCGGGATGTTCCCGCCGCCTGCGCTACTCGTGCGAGTGATGGTGCGCAGACGCCTCGGCTCCGGAGCCCGTGCGCGCCAGTTCCTGGCGGATCTGGGCCGTGTAGGAGGCGCACCGCCAGTACTGGTAGCCGACGTCGGCGCCCGCAATCAGGAGGGCGATGAGCGGCATGAGGATCGTGAGGCGCCTGATCGCGGTGGGGCTCATTGGTGCACCTCGTGGTGATGGCCGTCGTCTGCGCCCAGGATGACCGGGTGCAACATGTGGTCGAGCCGGTCGTCCAGGTCGTTCGCGCGCAGGCCGACTCGCCAGGACCAGACGACGCCGATGAGGACGATGACGATGGAGAGTAGGGCCGAGAACGCGAACCGGCTCATGGCGCGGCGCTGCTCGTCGGTTGCGGGTGGCTGCATCATGCGTGACACTCCTGGAAGCGGCCGGCCAGGCTATCGCTCGCGAGCTAGAGCGCGACCACTCCAACCACCATTATGGTCACCGCATTTCGCGCGTGAAGAGGAGTTTGGCGATACTGCGCGAAGATAGAGGACACGCAACGTGCCCGCCCCGGAATGGCGCGCGAGGAGAAGCGAATGCTGCCAACCCTGGAGGTGCCGCTGCCAACGGCATCGACGTTCCTGGACTACCTACAGCGCTGGTCCGACCGCATGGCGCCGCTGGAACTCGCCGAGCTGATCGAGGAGGCGGGCGACCCGGGCCACGTCGCCATCTTCGTGGTCGATACGGTGAACGGCTTCTACCACGAGGGCGCCCTGCAGAGCGACCGCGTCCGGCGCACCGTCGATCCGATCGTCGATCTGCTCGTGAAGGCTCACCGCGAGGGCGTCCGCCACTTCGTCTTCACGGCCGACGAGCACCGCGTCGACACGCCGGAGTTCACCGACTTCCCGGTGCACTGCATTCGGGGCTCGGAGGAGGCGGAGATCATCCCGGAACTGCGGCAACTGCCGTTTGCCTCGCTCTTCACCATCATCCGCAAGCCGACGATCAGCTCCGCCATCGGCACGTCTCTCGACCGCTGGCTCGCCGAGCACCCCGACATCACGCATCGCGTGGTCGTCGGCGATGGGACCGACCTCGGCGTGTACCAGATGGCGATGCACCTGAAGCTGACGGCGAACGCGCGGAACCTGGAGCTTCCGGTCATCGTGCCCGCCGAGTGTGTGGACACGTACGACGTGCCGGAGGACGTGGCGCGCGACTTCGGCATCCCGGCGCATCCGGCCGAGGCCCTCCACTTGCTGTTCCTCCACCACATGTCGTTCAACGGCATCCAGGTGGTATCGGATCTCTCCTAGGCGGCTTCTCCGGAGTAGCTGTGGCCTCCTGCAATTGATACCAGTTTGTGGCCGTCCGGCATGAGCGCCGCGCGACGCGTGCCCGAGAATGACGTGGACCCATCCGCGACGCTGGGTCCACGAACATGGACTAACGGCGCGCCGGCTGCGGACGCATCCGGTGGCATTGAGGAGATATCGGGATGGACGAGAACGCGATGGCCAGCCAGAGCGGCAGCCGCGTGGTTACTGTGCAACTGGGGGCTGAAACGTTCGGGTTGCCGATCGATCGGGTCGAGGGCATCGTGCCCTGGGAGCCGCTGACGCGAGTGCCCCGGATGCCGGCGTTCGTGGCGGGTGTCCTGTCTGTGCGAGGCCGCGTGCTGCCCATCATCGACCTGGCGCTCAGGCTTGGCGGCGTCGCAACCGGCGCTGACGACGCGCACCGGCGGATCGTCATCATGCAGTATGACGACCAGTGGGTCGGCTACATAGTGGACAGTGTGAATGAGGTGCGGTGGGTGCCGACATCGGCGGTCTCGGCCGACGTCCCGGTGGTCGCCTCGTGCGAAGGGGAGTTCATGTCGGGCATCGCGCAGCTTGGCGACGACCTCGTCATCATGCTTCGCCCCGAGAAGCTGCTCTCGAACGACGAACAGCGCCGCGCAATGAAGCTCGGCAAGCACGACGCGGCGGAGAAGGCAGCCTAGCCTCCGCCACACGCAGCGTTGCCGGCGGGCAGCTCCTGGGCGCATTCCCCGGGGGCTGCCCGCCGCGCGTTCGGGCTCCTCCGGGCCGGATTGCCGCTCATCGTTGACTGCGCCGCGCGCTTCTGGGTATACTCCTCGCACAATCGAAGAACCGCTTCTCGCCAGAGACAGCAGGTGTCCGCAGGGACATAACGCTCGATGCCACATCGAGGGCCCGCCGAGGGAGGAGCACACGATACGGCCGCGGACCTCGTTCGCTGTCGCCGTGTGTTTCGCACTTTCCCAGGGGGCCTCGCCATGTGGCGGTGGCTCCTTTTGCTGTTTCTGGGCGCTGAGTTCCATGTTCAACCATCGAAACACGGAGAGGGGGTGAGAGAGAACAGTGGAGAAGAATGTGCGAAAGAAGGCGCCGCGCGCCGACAAGGTCGCCAAGGTAGGCGAGTTGGAGCAGCTCTTTGCTAACGCCCAGGCCGCGATCGTGACCGAGTACCGCGGTCTGTCCATGGCCGAGATGACGACGCTCCGCCGCAAGCTGGCACCCGCGGGTGCGGAGTACCACGTCACCAAGAACACGTTGATGCGCCGCGCCGCGGGCGACAAGCTGACGCCCGAGCTGGAAGCGCTCATGTCCGGGCCGACCGCCATCGCCTTCGCGAATGACGATCCGGTGATGTGCGCCAAGGCGGTGCTGGACTTCATCCGCGAGTCGCGCCGGACGGACATCGTCGTGCGCGGCGGATACATGGGTGGCAGGATCTTCACGCCGGAGCAAGTGACGGCGTTGTCGAAGATCCCGCCGCGCCAGGTCGTCCTGGGCCAGACGCTCGGAACGATCCAGGGCCCGCTGACCGGGTTCGCCGGCACTATGAATGGCGTCTTGAGCGAGTTCGTCCGGACTCTGCAGGCCGTCGTCGACAAGCAGCAGGAGGCAGCGGCCTAGGTCGCGCTCCATGGGACCCGCCCGCGCTGGCCGCAGCCGGGCCGCGTTCGAGTGAACGCGTCAGGAGGAGTTTTCAGAATGGCAGCCATTGAGGAGATCATCGCATCTCTTGAGAAGTTGACCGTGCTCGAGCTGGTCGAGCTGACCAAGGCCATCCAGGACAAGTGGGGCGTCAGCGCCGCTCCGGTCGCCGTCGCCGCCGCCGCGGCCGCCCCGACCGAGGCCGCCGCTCCGGTCGAGGAGCAGACCTCGTTCGACGTGATCCTGAAGAGCGTCGGCGACAAGAAGATCCAGGTCATCAAGGTCGTCCGCGAGCTGACCTCCCTGGGTCTGAAGGAAGCCAAGGACCTGGTCGAGGGCGCCCCGCAGCCCGTGAAGACCGGCCTGAACAAGGAAGATGCCGAGGCCACGAAGGCGAAGCTCGAGGCCGAGGGCGCGACCTGCGAGATCAAGTAGTCTCCCTCGCACATCGCACAAGCAAGAGGGCCGGCTCCCACAAGGGGCCGGCCCTCTTGCCATATCACGCGCCGTGGTGGGGCGGGCGTCCCTGCCCGCCAGGTTCCGAGCCGTGGTGGGGCGGCCGTCCCTGCCCGCCAGGTGCCGCGGATGGGCAGATGGCGCTACCCGGTCGCCCCGTGCAGGTGCCGCCAGTACTCCTCGGCGAACGCCGCCACCTGCTCCAGGCTCGCCTCAACCAGCACGCGGCCGGTCTCCGCCGATGAGGGGGTCGGGTCGCCGAGCAGGCCGGTCTTGCTCGGGTTGTAGTTCCACGTCGACCAGAACACGCGCGTCGAGCCCAGGTAGTTGTCGCCGGCTACGAAGTCGCTGCGGTACGTCACGTGGTCGGCGTCCGTGTACCGCGCCGGGTCGACCTCGTAGCCGTAGTGCAGCATCACCGACGTCTCGTCCTCGCCGCCGTGGATGCTTCCGCCAGCCGGCCCCTGGCGCACCGCGTTGTACTCCTTCGCCCCGAGCCCCAGGAAGTTCACAACCGCCGGCGCGACGCCGTGGTCGTCCGCGATCTCCCGCGCCACCACACGCAGCAGCTCCGAGTGATGCCCGTGCCCGTTGAGCACCAGGATGCGGTCGAAGCCCATCTCGCACAGCGACCCGATGATCTGGCGCATCATGTCCATCACCGTGCGCGTGCTCATGCGGATGGTGCCCGGCCAGGCCTGCATCAGCGTGGCCGAGTAGCCCGTCCAGATAGCCGGCAGCGTCAGGAAGGGGATCGTGCCGCGCTGGTCGAGGCGGTCGCGCAGGTCGTCCATGAAGCGCTGCGTGATGAACCAGTCGGTGCCGGTCGGCAGGTGCGCGCCGTGCTCCTCGATCGTGCCGATGCCGAGGACGAGCAGCGCCTTCCGGTCGATGAACGGCTTCAGCTCGTCGGAGGTCAGGTACTCGAAGCGGTGCTCCATGTCAGGCTCCTGCGTGCGTTCGGATGATGCGGGCGACACCCAGCAGGCCCGGGTGCTCGCTCGGCGTGGGTACGAGTGTGGTTCCGCAGCGGCGGCCGAGGTGTTCCAGCCAGGCGGCGCTGCGGGAGAGGCCGCCCCCGGCGAAGAGGCGCGCGGGCCGGCCGTCGGGCGCCACGGACTGCAGCAGCGCGTCCAAGCGGTCCGCGCAGGTGTCCAGCAGGCCGCGCGCCAGCTCTGCCCGCGTACAGTCGGCGCGGAGCGAGGCGACCTGCATCTGGCCGCCGCCTGCCGGGGTGACAACCGGCAGCACTCCCGGGCTCGGCGCCAGCGCCAGAGCTTCGTCGATCATGCGGCCCGGGTTGGACGTGCGGTACAGCAGCTTCGAGAGCCCCTCCACCAGGTTGCCGCACTCCGGTTCGACCGCAAGCAGAAACCAGCGGTCGGGGAGGGGACTGATCCCCGCGATCTGGCTCGCATCCGCTGGCAGCGCGGGTGTCTCGCGCAGGGCGTAGACGACCATCGCCGTGCCGAAGTTGGCGAACACGTCGCCCGGCCGCTCCAGTCCGGCCCCGATGGCCGCGCACGACTGGTCGTTGCCGCACGAGTAGACCGGCGCCGGGGGTATGCCGATGGCTCGGGCAGCTTCGCGGGTGAGTGTGGCGCTCCTGCTGCCGCCCGGCGCGATGTCTGCCAGGTTGGCGCTGCCGATGCGCGCGAGGTCGAGCGCCCGCGCGTTCCAGCAGAGACGGCTCACATCGTAGAAGCCGCCCATGCCCTGGTTGCACGTGTCGCCCAGGAGCTTGCCTGTCAGGCGGTAGACGACCCACTCGTTCAGCAGCACGAGCCGCTCGGCGCTCGGGCACTCGCGGCGGCACCGCATCGCCTTGGGCAGGAACTGCAGCGGGCTAGGAGCCAGGAAGCCGGAAGTCGCGCGGAAGTCCGGCAGGGAGTCCTCTGCCTCGGCCGCCTCGGCACTCGCGCTGTCGTCCGTCCAGACAAGGGCGGGCTGCGCTGGCTCGCCGCGTGCGTCGAGCGGCACGAACGTCTGCGCCTGCGAGGAGATGCCGATCGCCTCGACCGCGAGGCCCATATGCGAGGCGGTCCGCGCCGCGCCGCGGAGAGCCCGGTAGGCCGCGCGCACGTAGCGCTCCGGATCGCACGTGACGCGGCCGTCCGTGCGGTCCAGCGCGTAGGGCGCCACCGTGACGCGGCCCAGCGCTCCGCTCTCGTCGACCGGTGCGGCCTTGAAGGCGGAGGTGCCCAGGTCGAGCGCGAGGACGCACGTGCGGCTCACAGCACTCCCTCGCTGCCGATGCGCTTGTCGGCGAACACGTTGTCGCCCGGCACCGACGGCAGCGACACCTCCAGCACGAGCGCCGGGCCGTCCACCGCGGCGAACGTGTGCGGGCTGCCGGGCGCCACCTTCAGCACGTCGCCGGCCGCCATCCGCCGCTCCTCGCCGTTCACGTCCATCTCCACGCTCCCGCGTACGATGTAGAAGGTTTCGTCCTTGCGCAGGTGGTGGTGCAGGGGGCAGCGTTGTCCGTCGAACAGGAACAGGAACTTGCCGCAGTACGCGTTCTCGGTGTCGTTGACGATCCAGTACTCGATCTCGCCGATCCGCGCGAAGTCGCCCAGCCCGAAGTGCAGCACGAGCGGCGGCGTCGGGGGCATCGTCAGGCCCCAGTCCTCGATGGTGGCCGCCGCGCAGGCAAGCGCGTCTAGGCGGGCGGCTCCCTGCAACTCGAACTGCGTCGTCCAGTCGCCCTGCTCCACGCTTCACCTCCTCCTGGACTAATAGCCCAGCTCGCGCTCCGTCTCGCCGATCGCCTCGTCGACCAGGTCCATGCCCTTCGCCGCGATCTCCTCGTCCATGATGATCGGCGGCGAGAGGCGCAGGATGTGGCCCGCCGGAATCCACGCCAGGCCCTTCTGAAACGCCTTGCGGTACACGTGCTTGCCGGCCTCGTCGAAGGGCTCCTTGGTGGCGCGGTCCTTCACCAGCTCGATGCCCAGCAGGCAGCCCTTGGCCCGCACGTCGCCGACGATGGGGTGCTCGCGCGCCATGCGCTTCATCCTGGCGATGAAGAATCGCTCCAGCCGCGCGGCGTTCACCAGCAGATCCTCTTCCTCGATCACCTCGATGGACGCCAGCGCGGCCGCGCACGCCATCGGATTGCCGCCATAGCTCGTCGACGCGGAGATCATGTCGAACGACGCCTTGATGTCTTCGCGGGCGACCATGGCCGTCACCGGGAACCCGTTGCCGAAGCCCTTGCCGAGCGTGCTGATGTCCGCGACCGTGTGCCAGTGCTCCATCGCCAGCCACCTACCGGTCCGGCCCATGCAGGTGAGCACCTCGTCCGCGATGAGCAGCATCTTGTGGCGGTCGCAGAAGGCGCGCAGCTTGGGGAAGAAGTCGTCCGGCGGCAGGATGGACCCGCCCCAGCCCTGGATGGGCTCGATGACGAAGGCCGCGAGCTGCCCGGTCGTCACGTTGGTCACGAAGTCCTCATAGAACGCGATGTAGGCGTCGGTGTCGATCTCACCGTCGGGCTTGCGGAAGATGGCGCGGTACGGGGCGGGGCGGGGCACCAGGTAGAAGCCCTCGGAGCGCGCAGGACCGTTCACGCGGCCCATCTTCGCCAGGCTGACCGAATGGCCGGTCTTGCCGTGGAAGTCCATGTAGCAGCTCAGGAACTCGTGCTTCCCCGTGAACGCACGGGCCGCGCGCAGGGCCGCCTCGACGGCGGTGGTGCCGGAGTCGTAGAGCTGCACGCCATTGACGCCCGGCGGGAGGATCGTCAGCAGCTTGTCGAGCAGCGCCGCCTTCTCCGGCGTGGTGAAGTCGTGGCAGTTCATCAGCGTGCGGGCGGCGCGGGCGACGGCCTCGGAGACCTTCGGATGGCAGTGGCCCAGCGTCGTGACGTAGATGCCGGACGAGAAGTCGATGTACGTGTTGCCGTCGACATCGCGCAGCGTCACGCCGAAGCCGTCCTTGAAGCAGACGGGGTGCAGCTTCACCTGGCCGCTGAGCCCCCGGATGGTCTGCGCGGCGTGCGCGTGCAGGGCCTGCGACTGCGGGCCGGGGCTGTCGGTCACCATGTGCGGCACCTGGCTGAAGTCGATGCCTTCACGCCACCAGGCGCGGTTGGTTGTGCTCATCAGGGTCTCCTGGGCGAGGACGGTGGCTCGGCGACGATCACCTCGACGCCGGTGTCGCGGATGGCTTGCACGTCTTCCGGCGAAGCGCCGGGGTCGGTCACGATCGCGTCGAGCAGCGTGATGGGGCCGACGCGGGCGTACGAGCAGCGGGCGAGCTTCGACGAGTCGCAGAGCGCGACGACCCGCGTGGCCCGGTCGATGAACTTGCGCTGCCTGGCGGCCTCGGGGGCGTCGCGCTCGGTGATGCCGCTCGATATGTCGAGCGCGGCGGCACCCACGAACGCCACGTCCCAGTACAGCATGTCCAGCGCCTCGCCCGCCAGGCTGCAGTCCGTGGCGAGCAGGTGGCGGCGCACGCGGCCCCCGAGCAGCTCCACCGTGCAATCGGTCTCGCCGATCAGGCGGGCAGCGATCTGGACGGAGTTGGTGACCACGTGCAGCGAGCACGCGGGCGGGATGCGCAGCGCGAATGCCTGGATGGTGGTGCCGTCGGCGAGGAAGATGGAGCCTGTCTCCGGCAGGAGGAGGAGCGCCGCCGCGGCGATCAGATCCTTCTCCTCGGCGTGCTCCAGCCGAACGTCCGTGTAGGGCATGCGAGTGGACGAGGGCGTGTTCGAGATGGCGCCCCCGTGAGAGCGGATGAGCTTCCCCTCGGCGGCGAGCGCGGCCAGGTCGCGGCGTATGGTGTTCGCGCCCACGTCCAGCGCCTGCGCCAACTGGGCGACGTTGGCGGCGCCGTGCCGCTCGACCCAGGCGCAGATCCGCCTCCTGCGCTCCGGCGCCAGCAGCGTCTCGTTGGCCGATCCGGCCCTGCCGTCCAGGTTCATCGCGTCCGCGCCTCCTGACTCGGCCCCATCATACCCCAAGTCGCACCTGTCGGTGGCGTTATCTGGTGATATCGGGTGAATCATGGTGATATTGCGCCGCGGCTCGTGGGGCTTCCTTCTCACGGCCCGCCCCATTCCACATTCGCGGCGGAGTTGGGACTACCTTTTTCGCCCGATTTGCCCGGTCTCCCTAAGAACACCCGGCCAGGCAGCCGATATTGCAGTGGGCCTTCCCGTCTTCGCCCAACGGCCGCCGTGCGGCGGACCCTATCGTAATGTCTCTCACCAGGCTGTCAACTCTTCGTCCCTCTGCAACAACGTGAACTCGATCCGGCGAGCCTGAACGCTCAGAGAAGCGCGCTGTGGCCGCCGAAGGCGTAACCAGATGGCTGCTCGCCCACCCGGCGCACCCAACCTACCGAAGGGCTCCTTCAGCGATGTGGGCATCGCGATCGCCGTCCTGACGATCGTCAGCATGCTGATCCTGCCGCTGCCCGCGTGGCTGCTCGACTTCTGCCTCGTCCTGAACCTCACGTCGGCGGCCGTCGTGCTGATGATCACGCTCTACGCCACCGAGCCGCTGCAGGTCAGCGTGTTCCCCTCGCTGCTCCTCGTGATGACGCTGTTCCGCCTGGCGCTCAACATCGCCGCAACGAAGCTGATCCTGTCGAGTGGCCAGCCCGGCCACATCATCGAGGCGTTCGGACAGGTCGTCCTCGGCGGCAACTTCGTCGTCGGCGTCATCGCGTTCCTCGTGCTCGTCGTCGTGCAGTTCGTGGTCATCACCAATGGCGCCCAGCGCGTCGCGGAAGTCGCGGCCCGCTTCACCTTGGACGCCATGCCCGGCAAGCAGATGTCCATCGACGCGGACCTGCAGGCCGGCCTCATCGACGACAAGGAAGCCAAGGCGCGCCGCCGCAAGACCGAGGATGAGGCGTCCTTCTACGGAGCCATGGACGGCGCCAGCAAGTTCGTCCGCGGCGACGCAATGGCCGCCATCCTGATCATCATCATCAACATCGTCGGCGGGTTCGTGATCGGCATCATGAACGGCCAGTCCGACGCGTTGACGATCCTCAAGACCTACACCCTCCTGACCGTGGGCGAGGGCCTGGTCAGCCAAATCCCGGCGCTGCTGATCTCCACCGCGACCGGCATGCTGGTGACGCGGTCGGCCTCCGAGAAGGCCATGGGCCAGGAGTTCGCCGCGCAGATGTTCCGCCAGCCGCGCCCGCTGATGCTGGCCGGCGGCCTGATGCTCGCGATCATGTTGGTGCCCGGCTTCCCGAAGCTGCCGCTGCTGGTGGTTGGCGGCGGCGCCGTGGCGATGGCGCTGACCCTGAAGCGCGACGCGGAGCGCACCGCCGCCAAGGCCGTCGTGGCGGAGCGGAAGGCCACTCAGACCGCCGCGAAGGCTCACGACGATCCGATGCGCCTGCTGAGCGTGGACGCCATCCTGCTGGAGCTGGGCAGCAACCTGGTGGCGATGGCGCTTCCGGACGAGGGCGGCGACCTGGCGGACCGCGTGGCGCACATGCGGCGGCAGATGGCGCTGGAGTTGGGCATCGTGCTGCCCATGGTGCGCATCCGCGACAACCTGCAGCTCCCGCCGAACCGCTACGTCATCAAGATGCGGGACCAGTCGGTCGCCGAGTTCGACCTGATGCGCAATCACTACCTGGCCATCGACTCGGGCACCGTCATTCAGGCGATCGATGGCGTTCCGACCAAGGAGCCGGCGTTCGGCGGCTCGGCGATCTGGGTGCCGGGCTCGCAGCGGGAACGCGCATCGATGGCCGGCTACCTGCTTGCCGACGCGCCGTCCGTGCTCATCACGCACCTGACCGAGGTCATCCGCCAGCACTCGCATGAGCTGCTGACGCGCCAGGAACTGCAGGGCTTGCTGGAGGCCGTGAAGGAGCACAACCGCGTGGTGGTTGACGAACTGATCCCGAACCTGCTGAGCCTCGGCGAGGTGCAGAAGGTGCTGCAGAACCTGCTGCGGGAACGCGTCTCCATCCGCGACCTCGGCTCGATCCTGGAGACGCTGGCCGACTGGGCGCCGCGCACCAAGGACGCCGACCAGTTGACCGAGTACGCGCGGGCGGCCCTGGGGCGGCAGATCTGCCAGCAGTATCTGGATGACCAGGGCGCGCTGAGCGTGCTGACGATGGACCCGGCGCTCGAAGCCGGCCTGCGTGACGCCGTGCAGATGGGGCCGACCGGCGTCACGCTCGCGATGGAGCCGCGGCTGGCCTCGGCGCTCCTCACCGCGGTGAACGATGCGGTGGACCGGGCGGCGCGCCAGGGGTACACTCCGGTCTTGCTCTGCTCGTCGCAGATCCGTCTGGCGATCCGCCGGTTCTGTGAGCGGCGTATGCCGTCGCTGAATGTACTGGCCTACAATGAGGTCGTGGTTCGCACCGAGGTTCGCTCGGTCGGCACGGTCGAGAACCCGTCCATGGCTATGTCGGGGATAGCGGCATGAACATCAAGGAATACGAAGGCGCAACTCTGCGCGAGTGCCTGAGCCGGGTGCGAGTCGATCTGGGACCGGATGCGATCATCCTGGAGACCAAGAAGGCCAAGCGTGGCGGGTACCTCGGCATGGGCTCTCGCGAGGTCGTGGTGGTCGTGGCGGGCACCGGCATCAGCGTCGAGCAGCCGCGGCAGGAGCCCGTCGCCGCGCGCACCGCGGTGATGGAGCCGCCCGCGACGCGCCTCGATGCCGAGGAGCCCGAGCCCTTCCGCCCCTGGACGCCAGCCGTGCTGACCGGGCAGGCCGTTGTCGGCACCGCGGCTCCTCCCGCCGAGGACGATGGCCAGATTCGCCGGCTGGAGATGGAACTGGCTGAGCTGCGCGCCGGGATGGAAGCCGTGCGAATGGCGATGGCCGGCGGCCAGGTGTCGGCCGTGGCTCAGGCGGTTGCCTCCGTCGCGCCCCCGGCCAAGGCCGCCCCATCGCCGTTCGAGGGGCTCCGGCAGCGCATGGTGGACAACGACATCCCCGTCGAGGTTGCGGACGAGTTCCTGAAGGCGCTGCCCGACCTCAGCGGCTGGCAGGTCCATGCGCGCGAATCGCTGGCGGAGTCCTCGCTGCGCGACCTGATGACCCAGCGCATCGCGTGCAGCGGCGCCATCACGCTCACGCCTGGCAAGACCAAGGTCGTCGCCCTCATCGGACCGACCGGGGTAGGGAAGACGACGACGGTCGCCAAGCTCGCCGCCCACTTCGCGCTCGTGGCCAAGAAGCGGGTCGCCCTGCTGACGGTCGATACCTACCGCATCGCCGCCGTCGAGCAACTCAAGACGTACGCGCAGATCATCGACGTGCCGGTGCGGGTGGTCTACAACCCGTCGGAGATTGGCCCCGCGCTGCAGGAGTTCGCGGGCTACGACCTGGTGCTCATCGACACCGCCGGGCGCAGCCACAAGAACGCGATGCAGCTCCGCGAGTTGAAAGCGATCGTCGACGCGGTTCCATGTGAAACGCACCTGCTCATCTCTGCGTCTACTAAGCAGAGGGACATGCTGGACCACATCGAGCGGTTCCAGAAGGTGCGCGTCGACCGGCTGATCTTCTCGAAGTTGGACGAGACGGTCACCTATGGTACGCTGTTTGCGACGGCCGCGTTGGCGCGTGTCCCGGTGAGTTACGTGACCACAGGGCAGCGCGTCCCTGAGGATATCGAAGTAGCGACTGCGTCCAAGCTGTCGGGCCTCGCGCTGAATGGCGTTCGGGCGACCCAGGCAGCCTGACAGTCGCAGCAGGATCCGGCGGACAGGAACCGGAGCGGCCTCGGCGGGCAACCGCCGGGGCCGCGGTGTTTCTGCTCCCGCGCGGCGGCCAATCCGCAATGTGGAGATCCGACATGCCCCAGCTTCTGCCCACCTTCCCGCCCGAGGAGTTCGCCGCGCGGCGCGAGCGCATCTACGACGCCATCGGCCCCGGCTCGCATGCCCTCGTGCACGGCGCTCCTCCGGTCCGCGGGTTCCAGGTGTTCCGCCAGACCAACGAGTTCCACTACTGCTGCGGCGTCGAGATACCCCAGGCCTGCCTGCTGCTCGACGGCGCCGCGCGCAGGGCGACCCTCTACATCCCGAAGCGCCCCGCTGGACGCCACAACGAGTTCGGGCCCCTCGCGGCGGAGGACGGGGACGCCATCGTGGCGGCAACCGGTCTCGACGCGGTCTGCCCGATCGATGCGCTGCAGGAGCACCTGGCGGGCGTCGCCACGCTGCACACGCCGCACGCGCCTGCGGAGGGCATGTGGACGAGCCGCGACGTGCTGGCGTACGGCGAGCGCCTGATCGCCGCCGATCCGTGGGACGCCCAGGCGACGCGCGAGCAGCACTTCATCGGCCTGCTGCGCGAGCGGCGTCCCGGCATCGAAGTGCGCGACCTGACGCCCGTGCTCGACGCCCTGCGCGCCGTGAAGAGCCCCCGCGAGGTGGACCACATGCGCGTGGCCGGGCAGCTCGCCGCCGACGCGGTCACCGAGGCCATGCGCGCCACCGCGCCGGGCGTGGGCGAGCACGACCTGCACGCCATCGCGCTCTACACGTTCACTGCGGGCGGCGCGCGAGGGGAGGGGTATCGATCGATCATCCCGTCGGGCGCGAACGCGTGGGACGGCCACTACGGGCGCAACTCCTGCACGATGCAGGGCGGCGATCTGGTGCTCATGGACTGCGCGCCGGACTTCGGGCAGTACACGAGCGACATCGGCCGCATGTGGCCCGTGAACGGCGTCTACGCGCCCTGGCAGCGCGAGCTGTACGGGTTCATGGTCACCTACCACCGCGCGCTGCTGCGCCGCATCAAGCCCGGCGCCATGGCCGAGGACATCCTGGCGGACGCGGCGGCGGAGATGGGCGAGGCGGTGGACCGGACGGTCTGGTCGAAGCGCGTGTTCGAGGACGCCGCGCGCCGTACGCTCACCTTCAAGGGCCATCTGTCGCACCCCGTCGGCATGGCGGTGCACGACAACGGCGGCTACTGGGACGAGCCCCTGCGTCCCGGCACGGTCTTCACGGTCGACCCGCAATTGTGGGCGCCCGAGGAGCGCCTCTACATTCGCTGCGAGGACACTGTGGCGGTGACGGAGGACGGCATCGAGAACCTGACCGGCTCGGCGCCGCTCGACCCCGACGAGATAGAGGCCGAGATGCGCAAGGACACGCGGTTCCCTGTGACCTCGTAGGGACGCTGCTTGCTGCGTCCAGGCGTCATGCGTCCCAGCCGCCCTACCTCGCGCATCGGAACCCGCCCGGGAAGAGGTAGACGACAGCCGGCGGCTTGTGTGCGCCCTCCTCGAGGTAGCGCAGGCGCGCTGGGAGGCGCAGCTTCGGATTGTCGAAGGCGGTGGGCCGGCCCATCTCGCGGCGGAAGCTCGTGGGGTATCCGATCCAGAGGGAGTAGCCGGCCCACCAGTCCCGGAAGCGCAGCCCCTTGTGGTCGTTGCGGCCGTAGTCGGCCGGGCCGAGCGTGAACCCCGCGAGTGGGTCGCCCACGATCTGGCAGCCCTCCGACCGCTTCGTCCGGTCGAATGCATCGACATCGAACTCCTTGGAGACCATCCGGACTCCGAGGCTGTCGACGGGCCACATGATCTGCAGGGCATCGTACAGGTTGGTCAGGATCGCCAGGTACTGGCTCTCCAGCGGCGGTAGGTGCAGGCAGAGGAGGCGCGAGGCCGGCAGCTTCGGCAGTAGCTTCTCGCCGCGCATCTCGGTGAGGCACGGGGGCGGGTTCTTGCCGATGTGGGCCTGCCATTCGGTTGCGAGGTAGCACTGGCGGCCGAGCGGCGGGAGCCACGGCGGGGGAAGTACCAGGTGCGCGGCGTTCAGCATCGCGTCGAGCATGCCGGTCGGACCCACGTCGAAGGGCCGGTGCCCAACCGCAACCACGTAGCTCGGGTAGTTCCAGCGCTGCCAGAGCCCGAGGGTCATGCCGTCGAGGGTGCTGCGCGACCAGCCGCTCAGGTACAGGTCGCTGTGTTCCTCCGCGATGAACGGGTAGCACCAGAACCCCTGGCTGCCCCACTGCGCGCTCGGATGGTCGGTGGTGTACTGCCGGTGCGCGCGCCACACCTGCTCGCACACCTCCGCGCGCTCCTGCAGCATGTCGCGCGCCCAGTCCGGAAACACCTCGCCCGGCCTCGGGCCATACGCCGCGCGCGCCATCTCGCACGGGGTCGGCAGGCGCTTGCCCTTCCAGCGGGCATAGGCCATGGCGGCCTCGACCGTGACCCCGAGCAGGGGCAACTCGGCTACGTCCGGCCCGAACGGCTCGCCGTCGTCAGCCCAGCTCAGCGGGAAGTAGACCTCGGCGCTGCCGACCGCCAGGCGAACCTTGTCGGGCAGCGCGCGCCAGAACTCGTAGTACTCGGCGTTGGTCACCTGCTTGGCGTCGATGCGGAACGGCGGCACACACGCGAGCGTGTCGGTCTGCATATCGGGCTGGAACCGCACCATGTCCGGAGGCAGGCAGAGCGGGCCGCCGGGCACCAGAACCATGCCCTTCGGCGCGGCCGCGGCCTGCGCGGGGTCCTCGGCTCGGGGCGGCGACGCGGCTGCCTGGGCGCCCTCACCGCCCGCGAAGGCGCTGTCCGGCACGGGAACCGGCCCAGCGCAGTTCGTCGCGCGGTGGAGCTGCTCGAACGAGACGAAGTGCGGGGGCGGCGGCGCTGCGCCCTCCTTCGGCTTCGTCTTCCCGGGCGCCAGCCCGACGAGCATGTCCTCCGGGCCGACGACAAGAGCGCCCTCGAGCGCGTCCTCGGGCAGCGCTTCCAGCTCCACCGAGCCGCGCACCGGCAGCGCGGGGGCGTCCTGCTTGGCGGCGGCGAGCCTGGCCGGGCGGCTGACGATCTTGCCGAACGCCTTGCGGGCAGCGTCCCACGGCGACCAGAGCAGCTCCACGTCGGCCTCTGCCTTGAGCGCGGCGGCCAGCAGCGTGCGCGCGGAGGGCGCATGGATGCTCGGTACCCTGAAGGCCACGAGACCGGTGGCGCAGTCCATGTACCAGGGGCGGACGACGTCCTTCACGACCCGGAGGTCGGTGAACCCGGGGTGGAAGTGGACGTCAGTGACAATGGAGTAGCCGGCCGGTGCGTCGTAGAGGGAGTAGGGGGCCAGGATGAAGCCATCGCAGCGCAGCACGAACCCGTTGCCGTGCCGCACGGTGGTCTGCGCGCCGTCCGGCGTGGTGATGCGCACCTCCAGCCCCACCAGCGCCTCGCGCGGCGTCCCGACGTGCTTGCGGGCCTCCAAACGCGCGATCTCGGCCGCCACGCTCTGCGCCGGTGACTGAGGCGGTTCGGAGGGCGTCTGCTGGGCGGCCGCGCACGTTGAGGCGAGGGCAGCGACTACAGCGACCAGGCGCGCGAGCATGGCAGCGTCATCCTCCTTCTCGGGACGGGAACGGCGCACGGCCTCTGTACGCCATTGTACAGAGGCTGCCCACACCAGTCAACGTTCGCGAGAGGAGATCGTGACGGGATGGCGAAGTCTGACAGCGTGTGAAGGCCCGATCAGCCTCTGCCGCAGGAGGACGCTCGTGATCGCCATTGCCGAGTACCTGCCGTCCCACGCGTCGCCGCTCTGGAAGCTGGTGCGCCAGGTCGGCGTGACGCACGCCGTCGGCCCGCTGCCCTACGACGACTGTGATCCGGACAAGCCCTGGGACCGCGGCCCGCTCAAGCGCATGAAGGAGCGGTTCGAGGCGGGCGGCTTCGAGCTGGCAGTCATCGAGAGCAGCCCGCCCATGCAGAAGACGCGCCTGGGGCTGCCGGGCCGCGACGAGGAGATCGAGCAGTTCGCCACGATGCTGCGCAACATGGGCGAGCTGCACATCCCGGTCGTCTGCTACAACTGGATGGCCGTGCTGGGCTGGACGCGGACCCGCTCCGACGTGCCCGCGCGCGGCGGCGCCCTCGCCAGCGCCTACTACGACGAGGACATGGCCGGGCAGCCTCCGACCGAGGCCGGCGAAGTGCCCGAGGAGCAGCTCTGGGACTCGCTCCGCTACTTCCTGGAGCGCATCGTGCCGGTTGCGGAGAAGGCCGGCGTGAAGCTGGCCATGCACCCCGACGATCCGCCCATCTCGCCGCTGCGGGGCATCGGCCGCATCATGCGCAGCGTCGCCGGGTTCGAGCGCCTGCTGGACATGGCGCCGAGCGAGGCCAACGGGCTGACGCTCTGCCAGGGCAACTTCAGCTTGATGACAGACGATCTGCCGGAGGTGATCCGGGAGTTCGGCCGCCGCAAGCGCATCCACTTCGTACACCTGCGCGACGTGCGCGGTACCGCCCACCGCTTTGTCGAGACCTTCCACGACGACGGCCCGACCGACCTGCTCGCGTGCCTCCAGGCCTACAAGGATGTCGGCTTCGAGGGAGTGCTGCGCCCCGACCACGTGCCCACGCTGGAGGGCGACAGCAACGACCAACCCGGTTACTCCAGCATCGGCCGCCTCTTCGCCATCGGCTACATCGCCGGCCTGCGCGAGGCGGTGTACGGCAGGGTAGCGAACGCAGAGATATGAACAGGAGGGCTCCCATGTTGTCCACGCTGCTGCTCGTCGGCCTGCTCGTTGCCGCCTCGGCAGCGGCCGCCGCGCCGCGCGACTACCGGTTCGACGGCAAGATATCGCGTCCGGTGCTGGAGAACTACCTCTCCCGCGCCGTCACCGCGATGGGCCTCTGCACCGGGCAGGGCAGCGTCGACGACAACGTGCGGATGCTCCACAACATCGGCGCGAAGTACGCCGGGCGCGTCCTGTTCATCTGGGGCGGCGAGGGGGGCTTCGAGGCCAACCTGCCCAGGGCGAAGGACATCGCGGCGCGCATCCACAAGCTCGACCCCGACGTCATCCTGCAGGGCTGCGTCTTCGAGATCGTGACGACCGAAGTGGCCAGGGTGCAAGTGCCCGCGCGCGTCTTCGAGGAGTTCGGCCTGCCCGTCGAGCAGCGCGCCTACCGCTACGAGGACATGCTCTTCCCGGACGGCAAGTTCCGCGACCACTGGGCGAAGGGCCAGTCCGTGCCGGACGTCACGCGCCTCGAGACGCGCATGTGGTTCTTCCACCAGGCCACCGCGTACATCGACGCCGGCATGGAGGGGATGCACTTCGGGCAGGTCGCGCTCATCGGCGCAGCGGACAAGGACTGGGCATCGTGGCGGGAGGTGCTGGCGCGCGTGCGCAAGTACGCCAAGACGCACGCGCGCCGGCGCCTCGTGCTCTGCGACGCGCACACGCCCGACGGTGGCCCCATCTTCGAGGGGAGGCTGCTCTTCGACCTGCACGCCTTCCCGCTGCGCGTGAAGGAGATCGCGGGGCAGCCTCAGAAGGGCGAGCTGGCGATGGGCTACCTCGACACCCTCTTCGGCAGGAGCCGCGGCGGCGTCACGCCCAGCGGGTGGACCTGCGAGCACCTGCCGTACCTGGTGGAGCTGGACAACTGGGGCTCCAGCGGCAAGCCGGGGCAGGGCGGTCAGCCGTGGTGGACGTGGGGCTACGACGAGATCTGCTGGTTCGCGCACCAGCCGGAGGACTATCGCAACGAGTGGCTGCGTTACGCGTGGAAGTGGCTGCGCGAGAACGACCCGAATGGGTCCCTGCAGATGCCCATGAGCCGCTGCCTCGCGGACCCGCTCGACGGCAAGGCGTGGTACTACGGCAACACGCGCAGCGCCGCGTGCCCCGACGGCATGAACCAGGAGGAGACGATCAAGGCGATCTGGGCGGCCGACAAGGGCGGCCGGTGAGTTGCCGCGACGCGATGTTTGACAGGAAGCGCTCCGTCTGGTACGATTCGGCGACCACGGCACACGAAAGGACCTCGCGGCGTGGCACGTCCGAGTACCTCTGCTGACCTAACCAGCGGCTTGCGCTCTCGCCTGCTGAACTCCGGGCTGAGGGACATCCTCGCTCCCCTGTCGTTTCTGCTCCTCCTGTCGCTCGTGCTCTGGCGCATGTCGCCGGCTTTCGCCACGAGCGGGAACCTGAAGCAGATCGCTGTGCAGGCGGCCGTCGTCGCGATCCTGGCTTGCGGGCAGACGGCCGTCATGATCTCCGGCAACATCGACCTGTCCGTCGGGGCGGTGATGGCGTTCGCCGGAGTGGCCGCCGCGATGGCGATGAACCAGCACGTCTGCGGCGTCTGGGGCGGCGTGGGCATCGCGTGCGGCACGGGGCTCGTGCTGGGCGCCATCACGGGCATGATCACGGGCTTCGGCAAGATCCCCGCGTTCATCGCTTCGCTCGGCATGATGGGCGTCGTGCACGGCCTCGGCGGCATCCTCTCGCACTCCGTCACCATCGGTGGGCTGCCGGACCAGTTCTCCGTGTTCGGCTTCGGCGAGCTGTTCGGCGACTCGACGCGCGACGGCATCCCATACGCCGCGATGATGATGCTGGCGGCGGCGATCGTCGTGCACATTCTGCTCCGCAAGCTGGCCTGGGGCCGCTCCATCTACGCCATTGGAGGCAACCTGGAGGCCGCGCGGCTCTCGGGCATCCGCATCACGAAGACCGTCACGGGTGTCTTCGCCCTGTCGGGCCTGCTCGCCGGGTTCGCCGCAGTCGTCAACGTGTCGCGCGCCAGCGTCGCCTCGAAGGACGCGGGCATCGGCCTGGAGCTGGACTCCGTGGCCGCGGCCGTGGTTGGCGGCACCTCACTGATGGGTGGCGTCGGGGGCATCCCCGGCACGATCATCGGCGCATTCCTGATCTACACGATCCGCAACGGATGCGCGCTGCTGGGCTACGGCCCGGATCATCAGCGCGCGATCATCGGTGCGGTGGTCGTCCTCGCCGTCCTGTACGATCGCTACGGTCCCGGACGGCGGCTGAGGGCGGCATAGTCCGGCCGCTGCCCATATCGACGTCGAGCGATGGGCCTCCGTGCCCGTTCGCAGCGGGCGACACATCGTCGTGCCCACGCTCACCAAGGGAGGTCGTGCCATGAAACGGATGACGCTGTTCGCGACGGGGCTGGCTGTGGTTGCTCTGCCGATGCTGTTCGGGTGCCCGAAGCAGCCGGTGTCGACGGGCGGAGCGCCTGGCGAGCATGGCAGCAGCAAGAAGTTGAAGATCGCCGTGCTGCCCAAGGGTACCGCGCACTCGTTCTGGCAGACCGTGAAGGCCGGAGCGGACGCAGCGGGTCAGGAAGAGAACGCCGAGATCATCTGGCAGGGGCCCGCCAAGGAGACCGAGTACACCGAGCAGATCAACATCGTCCAGAACCAGGTGACGGCTGGCGTCGACGGCATCGTGCTTGCCGCGACCTCTGCCGAGGGGCTCGTCAAGCCGGCCAAGGAGGCCGTCGCCAAGGGCATCCCGGTGGTGACGATCGACTCCGGGCTGAAGAAGGACGACGATCCGTCGCTCGCGTTCATCGCCACCGATAACGTGGAGGGTGGGCGCAAGGCCGCCGACGCCCTGGCCAAGTTGGTCGGCGAGAAGGGCAAGGTCGGTGTCCTGCCGTTCATCAAGGGCGCAGCGTCCTCGGATCAGCGCGAACAGGGCTTTGTCGAGGGCATCAAGAAGTACCCGAACATCACGCTCGTGCCGATCCTCTACACCGATGGCGACCCGCAGAAGGCCCTCGAGCAGACGATGAACATGCTGACGGCCACGCCGGACCTCGCCGGCATCTTCGCGGCGAACGAGCCTGGCGGCATCGGTGCGGCCAACGCGCTGAAGCAGAAGAACCTGGTCGGCAAGGTGAAGCTGGTCGAGTTCGACGCGTCGGCGGAGCAGGTGAAGGCGCTGGAGGCCGGAACCGTGCAGGCGCTCATCGTGCAGGACCCGTTCCAGATGGGCTACAAGGGTGTCAAGACGGTGGTGAAGGCGATCCGCAAGCAGCCCATCGCCGAGAAGTTCATCGACAGCGGCATCACCGTGGTGACGAAGGACAACCTCGCCACGCCGCAGGTGCAGAAGCTGGTGAACCCCAAGCTGCCGTAGCCGTGGTCCTGGGACGCCTCGGGGCGTTCCGAGACCGTTCGCCGACTGGACGGGCCCGCGCAGGTTCGCGGGCCCGTCCGCGAACCGCGAAGTCGACAGGCCAGGCTGACCCTCCCAGCCCGCCGCGATGCGCAGGAGGCCGGTTCATGTTGTCCATTGTGGGTGGTGTGCTGCTGGCGTGTGGGGTCTGTGCCAGCTTCATTGGCTCGGCTGGTCCGTGTGCTTCTACGGACGGCGCGGGCATCAAGCAGTGGATCCGGGTCTATCGGCGGGCGCCGCGCTCGTATACCCTGGTGCCCTTCTGGTTCTGGAACGACGATCTTGACGAGCGCGAGATCAAGCGTCAGATCGACGACTTCCGCGCGCACGGGGTCGACGGGTTCCTGATTCACGCCCGCATGGGCCTCCCCAAGTCGATCCCCTTCATGTCCGACCGGTTCCTCCACTTCGTCCGGGTGGCTGTCGAGTATGCCGCCAAGCGCCACATGGTCGTGCATCTCTACGACGAGGGCATGTACCCCTCCGGCTCGGCGGCGGGCCGCGTCGTGGCGGAGAACCCCGCGTTCGCGGCACGGTGTCTCGTCGAGCGCGACGTGCCGCCTGGCGTGGAACCCCAGCTCGAGCCCAACGAGCGCCTCGTGACGGTTGCCTCCCTGCCGGACGGCAAGCGGGTGGCGATCGTCGACGCGCCTTCGATGGGCAAGATCCGCGGCGTCCACGAGGGGCAGGACGATGGAGAGCCCGAGCAGCCGCCGGCGGGCGACCTGCTGAACCCGGAGGCCACGGCGTGCTTCATCCGCCACGTCCATGACCGCTTCTACCAGGTCCTCGCCCCGCACTTCGGCCGCACCGTGAAGGCGGTCTTTACCGACGAGCCGGACGTGCTCGGGCGCGGCCACCGCAAGGGGGCGCAACCGTGGACGACCGGGCTCGACGCCTACCTGGACACGAAGCTCGGGTACGACGTCAAGCCTCGCCTGGCCGAGCTGTGGCACGACCTCCGGCCGGACAGCGCGGAGTTCCGTCGCGCCTATGCCGCGGCCATTCAGGCGCGCCTCGAGGAGACCTTCTACGCTCCGCTGAGCCGCTGGTGCGCCGAGCACAAGGTTGCGCTCACCGGGCATCCGGCCGGGCCGGACGACATCGGCGTGCTGCGGCAGTTCCAGGTGCCCGGCCAGGATGTCGTGTGGCGCTACGTCGAGCCGGGCAAGCCCTCCGCGCTCCAGGGGCCGCAGAGCACGATGGCCAAGTGCACGTCGTCCGTTGCCGAGCATCTCGGCCGCCCGCGCAACGGCAACGAGGCCTTTGGCGCGTACGGGTGGCAGCTCACCTACGCGGAGATGACGTGGCTGACCGACTGGCTGATGGTGCGCGGGGTCAACCTCATCTGGCCGCACGCGTTCTACTACTCGGTGCGCGGCGCCCGGCGCGACGAGCGGCCGCCGGACGTTGGGCCGAACAACACGTGGTGGGGCAGCTACGGCGGCTACGCGGAGTACGTCAGACGGATGTGCCGGCTGGTGGCGGAGGGGGAGCACCAGTGCTCGGTCGCCATTCTGGGCTCGTCCGACGAGCTGCCGTGGAAGGCCGCCCGCGCCTGCTACGAGCGCCAGATCGACTTCAACTACCTCGAGTCCAGACACCTGCTCGACGGCTCGGCGAAGGTATCGGCTGACGGCATCGCGCTCGGCGGGCACACGTACGGCGCGCTGGTGCTCGACGGGCTGAGCGTGCGCGACGGGGCGCTCGGGCGGGCTCTGGCGCCGATGATCGCCACGGGGCGCGTGCTGACGTACTCGGGCGCGACCTGCCCGGGCGCGGCGGAGGCCGCATCGCCGCAGGCGCTTACCGGCGGCATCGAGCGTCTCGTCGCCGCGCCGCTCTCGTTCGAGCCGGACTCGCCTGGCCTGCGCGTGCGCCCGATGCGGTTCGCTGGAGCCGACGTGGTGTACGTCTTCAACGAGGGGGAGAGCGCCGTGCGCGCCGCGCCGGTCTTCGCCGAAGCGCGGCGCGAGGTGTGGGCGGTGGACCCGAGGCGGCTCACGTCGGCACCTGTGCCGGAGGGTGGCGCGATCGAGCTGGCGCCGCACCAGGTGGTGCTGCTGGTGGCGTTCGGCGGCGAGTGATGCGGGGCGGCGGGGCGTGCGTTGCCCCCGCCCTCCTTCATTGCCCCAGGATGGCCTCCCGCGTCAGCCGGGGCTGCAGCGAGCCGTATGACAGCAAGTCGTCGTGGAACCGGCGCAGGTCGAACCGAGGCCCCTGCTTGCGCTCCACGGCCGCCCGCAGGTCCAGGATGAGGCGCTTGCCCATGCAGTAGGACATCGGCTGCGTCGGCGCGGTCGTATAGCGCCGGACCTCGGCCCAGGCGTTGGGTTCGCTCAGCTTGGCCTCGTCCACCAGGTAGCGGACCGCGTCCTCGGGCGCCATGTCCTGGCAGTGCAGCCGCACGTCCACGACGACGCGGCACGCGCGCCAGAGCTGGTCCTTGAGCTGCATCAGGCGGATGCGCGGGTCCGTGTAGAAGCCTGCCTCGTACATCATCTCCTCGCAGTAGAGCGCCCACCCCTCGACGAGAAGGTTGCTCCCCGCGAAGTGGCGGCGGAATCGCGACGGAACCCGGTTGGCGAGCGTGAGCTGCAGGTGGTGGCCGGGGTACCCCTCGTGGATAGCGGTCACCACGATGCCGTGGCTCGAGTGGCCGCGAAGCTGGGCCTCCTGCTCCTCGGGCGACCGCTCAGGATCCGGCGGGGTGGCCCAGAACACTCCCTTCTGCAGTTCCTCGAAGGGGGCGGGTGGGACGTACGCGGCGAACGGGAGCATGGGGCGCACGAAGTCCGGCGTTGCCACGACCTCCAGCTCGTCGCCCACGGGCATGGTCACCAGTCCGTTGGCTGCCACGAAGTCGCGGGCGCGCCGCATCTCGCCGGCGTAGGCCGCGACGAGGCCCTCGGCGGTCGGGTGCTCGGCTTCGAGGTCGTCGACGATCTGCTCCCACGTGCGAGTTCGGTCGATCTGGGCGGCCATCGCGGCCAGGTCCGCCTTCGCTGTCGCCACGGACTGGAGGCCGAACTCCAGCAGCGCCTCGTGGTCCTCCTCCAGCATGTGGTTGATGCGCAGGGCGTAGTCGAACTGCTCCTTGCCGATGGCGAACCGCCCGTCGGAGCGAGGCAGCAGGTCGTTGGTGAGGAAGTCGGCGTACGCATCCAACTCGCGCAGGACGCCGGTGCACTCCTCGCGGATCGCCTCAGCGAGGGACGCGTCCGTCAGCGTGGCAGCGAAGGCCGGCACGGTGTCGCGGAAGAACGCCGCGCCGCCCTTCGCGGTGTCGATCCCGTTCTCGGTGAAGACCCGAGGCGGGCGGTTCAGGTTCATGCGGGCCTGGCGCAGCAGATGCGCCGCGCCGCGCAGGCGCCCCAGGACGGCCTGCCCGCGCGTGTCCGGGTCGGCGAACTCGCGCACGATGAGCAGGTAGATGCCGAACAGGAGCGTGTCGGCGTAGCGGGCCGAGTCGCGCTCGTGGTACGGCGCCTGCTCCAGGTTCGCGATGGCCATCTGCGTGTCGGCGCGGGCCAGCCGGTAGTCGATGCGCGTCTCGGGGCTCATCCGCACGAGCGAGAGCGGGTCGATCTGGTGCAGGTAGGCGCGGGCGCGCTGCAGCTCCTCCGCCACGGAGGCGGCGCTCACGTCCGGCAGCTCGTCGTCGTACTCGTGGACGCCCATCGCCGTCGCCATCACGGGCTGCGTGGCGTAGACCTCCGCAAGGTAGTCGGTGGTCAGCTCTTCGAACTTCAGGTTCTCATCCACGGTCGTCACGCTCCTTGCGCTGCCTGAGCCAGGGCTACGGGGCAGTCACCTCGACGGGCTGTGCGTTCCATGCGGAGATGAGCAGCCTGCCGGCGCCGGCGACGGCGATGTGGCGGCTCTCGCCGGCAGGCAGGTAGGGCACGTAACCGCACGACGGCAGCGCGCCGCCCCTGTCTTCCACTGCGTCGATCTGGACGCCGAACAGGCCTGCTTGGTTCGCGGTCAGGACGAGCCCGCCGGCCACCGTCTCGATGCCCAGCGCCCCTTGCGGCAAGTTGAGCAGGGGCTTCAGCGGGCTGGCGGTCTCTGTCGAGAAGCAGTATGTGTTGCTCGCCAGGACCGCCCCGCCCCGCGCCAGCGCTGCGATCTCCAGCGCGAACACCGATGCGCGATCGGGGAGCGTGGCCGTGACCGATCCGACCCGCGCCGAGCGGTTCGGCGCGGCGCCCGACGCCGGCAGCGCGCCTGCCGCGACGGCCTGGCCGGTCACGACGTCGCGCAGCTCCCACGTGGCGCGCTCAGGCAGCTCAGCGCCGTGCGAGACGCTCAGCCACACCTCGGCCGTGAACGCCTCGCCGGGCTGCCAGGCCATCTTCTCGTATTGCGCGCTCACGAGGACCGGCGCGTACGCGTTGGCGAGCGCCCAGTAGACCGGTCGAGGCCGTCCGTAGTAGTCGAGCGCGTTCGTGCAGGACGTGTTCGGCCAGGCCTCGTTGAACTGCCACGGCATGCAGCCGCAGGTATGGTACTTGCGCCGCCGCGAGGCCTCGCACGCGTAGCGCAGCCCCTCGTACTGCATCCACTGCCCCGCGCGCACGTAGCTCTCGATGTCGCCGATCGGGCCGAACAGCGTCTCGATGCGGTCGCGGCACATCCACCACGCGCCGTGGTGCACCCAGACCGGATTCGTGTCATCCGGCGGCCACAGGTAGCGCTCCGATACGAAGCGCCGCAGCGCCTCCAGGTTCGCCGGGCCCTCTACTCCGAGTTCGCTGTGGAGCAGGGGATCGACCGCGTTGAAGAAGCGGTAGTGCTCCGGATCGCCCAGCCACTGCCAGTTGCCGTGTACGTCGTGCTGCCGGCCGATCGTCTCGTGCAGCGCCGCGAACTCCGGGCCGGACGGCGAGGTGGGCAGGAACGCGCGATCCGGGTCCAGCTCGGACACCACGTCGCGCAGCGCCGCGATCACGGGGTGCGCGAAGTCGAGCGGGCGCATCGCGTCATAGGTCAGCTCGTTGCCGCCGCACCAGATGGCCAGGCTCGGGTGGTTGCGCCGCAGCGGCACGACCTGTCGCGCCTGCTCACGGGCATACGCCACGAAGGCGTCGTCGGAGGCCGGCTCGTTGTCGATGCCGGAGGACGACTGGAAGAACTCCTGCCAGACGAGGATGCCCAGCTCGTCGCAGCGGTCGTAGAAGCGCGTGCGCTCCAGGAGGCCGCCCCCCCAGACGCGCAGCAGGTTGCAGTTCGCGTGCGCCGCGAGCCGCAGCGCGTGGTCGTATCGATCATCCAGCGTGCGGCCATAGAGCTGCGACAGCGGCGCCCAGTTCCATCCCTTGATGAACGTGCGCGCGCCGTTCACTTCCACGACGTAGGGCAGGGCATCCGCCGGGGCGCCATCGTTCGGCACGAGCCGGAAGCGGCGGAACGCGCAGCGTGTGACGTTGGTGTCGAGCACCGCGCCATCCGCGTCGAGCAGGGCCGTGCGGAGCGTGTAGAGTGGCTGAGCCCCGCTGCCGTTCGGCCACCAGAGCTGCGGGCTCGACACGGGCAGCGCCGCCTCTGCCACGACGCCGGCCTCTGCCGCGCTGACGGGCACGCTCGCAGTCGCGACGACGCTCCCCGCGGGATCGGTCAGCTCTGCCCGCAGCGCGCCGGACGCGAGACCGAACGACCGCACAGTCGCTGTCAGCTTGACGACGCCTTCCCCCCACTGGTGGTCCGCCGTGGCATCGCCCACAAGGGTCGGCCGCACCCACACATCGTCCAGCCGCGCGCGGTCGCTGATGACCAGGTCGACGTCGCCGGTGATTCCGAGGGGTACCAGGCGCGTGCACCAGTCCCAGCCGTAGGCGAAGCGTGGCTTCCAGCGGCGGATGCGGCTCGTCCAGCCGATCTGGCCCTGGATGTCCAGCTCGCCGGGCGCCTGCTCGACGATGACAACCAGCCGGTTCGTCTCGCCGGGGCGCAGTACTTCCGTCACGTCGTACTCGAAAGGCAGGTAGGCGCCGCAGTGGTGGCCAAGCTTCGTCCCGTTCAGGAAGACGTGGCACGTATCGTCGACCGCCTCGAAGCGGAGGTGGACGACGCGGCCGGCGGCTTCCGCGGGGGCGACGAAGTCGCGGTGGTACACCCAGTCGCGGTGGCTGGTCCACTCGCACGCGCGGCTGTTGAGGTCGATCGTCGGATCGGGGAGGAGGCCGGCATCGAGGAGGTCGCTCTGCACGTCGCCGGGCACCAGCGCCGGCGTCCAGGCGCCTACCGCGGGCCGGATGTGGTCGAGGTCGACGGCCGCCGACCCGATCTGCCGCCAGACCCACTCATTCGGGGGCAGCGACAGAATGCGCCAATCGGCGCCGTTCAGCGAGATGCGCATGGGAGCGTCTCCTTGGCGGGTCCAGATTGTAGAGAGTATAGCCGCTAACTGCCCGTTTGGCGGAGACGCGCCGAGTTGCCGCGGTACGACGATATGCGCCACTGGCGGCCGTCGCTGCTGGCCGTGATGGCGCCGCCGGTGTCGGTGCGGAAGACGGCAATGCCTCTCTTCGCCAGGCGCTCGATCACGGCGGGCGACGGGTGGCCGTGCATGTTGTGCTTCCCAACGGAGATCACGGCGGTCCGCGGCGCGACGGCATCGAGGAAGTGGTCGCAGGACGAACCGGGGCTGCCGTGGTGCCCGACCTTCAGGATGTCCGCGCGCACCGCCTCGCCGCGCGCCAGCATCGCCTGTTCGGCCTCCTCGTTGGCGTCGCCGGTCAGCAGCAGCCGCGTCGCGCCGGCCCGCACCAGCAGGACCACGCTGCCTGCGTTGCTCGCGTGCTCGCTGGGCGGCTGAGGGCCGGGTGGCGGGGACAGCACGTCGATGCTGATATCGCGCTCGACCGCAATAGTCTGCCCCGCCCGGACCTCGACCGTGCTCACGTGCCGCTCGCGCGCGACGGCGAGTGCCTCGTTGTACGTGGCTGCGTCCGATGGCAGGCCCGAGACCAGCAGCCGGCCGACCCGCAGCTTGCGCAGGAGAGTCGGCGCGCCGCCCACGTGGTCGTCGTCCGGGTGGGTCAGCACGAGCGCGTCCACGCTGCCGATTCCCTGGGATCTCAGATAGGGGATCAGCACGGAGCGCGCCGCATCGCTGCTGCCCGTCCGGCGGCCGGCGTCGATGACCACCGTGTGCCCGCCCCGCGTGCGGAGTACGGCGCAATCGGCCTGGCCCACGTCGAGGAAGGCCGCCGTGAGGAGCGGCGGCTCGGGCCGCAGGGCGACGGACCAGGCGAGCGCCGCGCAGGCCGCCACCACCAGGAGCGCCAGGCGGGGGATGAGCCGCGGGCGCTGTTCTGGCGTCACCATGTCTCCCACCGCCGCGGGCCGCCCGCGAGCCTGGCCCTCGCGCGGAGCAGTAGCCACCAGAACACGGCCCCGTAGGCGGCCACGAGCGGCCAGCCCGGCGCCGGTGTGGGGAGCGACGCCCACGGCAGCTCGGCGCACACACGCGCGATGCCGAGCACCAGCGTTGCCCCGAGGCCGGCGAGCGGGGCGACAAGGAGCGCGATCGGGCGGAACGTGAGGCTGAGCGCGCCGGTGAGCAGTCCGACGATGGTCAGTCCGCAGATGAGGGGTGCGATCAGCAGGTTGGCCGCGATGCCGGTCAGCGCCACCTGGCCGAAGAGCTGCGCCATGAGGGGCAGCGCCGCCAACTGGGCGAGCAGCGTGGTTGAGGCCCAGGTGCAGCCGATGGCGGCCCCCTTCTGCGCCAGGGCGGGCAGCCGGCGCCGTCGAACCCACTCCGACGCGCCTGCCGCCGCCGCGCTCAGAACCGGCGACCCCGCCACGATGGCTGCCACGATGGCGTAGGACAACTGGAAGCCCGCATCGTGGATCGCCGCCGGGTCCGCGACGAGCAGGCCGATCGCGGATGCGGCCACGATGTTCGCCGCGTCGGCGTCGCGGTCCAGCAGCTCGCCGATCAGGAACAGCGCGGCCATCACCCCGGCTCGCACGACGGACGGCTTGCCGCCGGCGACGAGAACGTACGCGGCGACCATGGCCAGTGCCAGGATGGCGGACGCCCGCCGCGAGAGGCCGAGGCGACGGCCGAGCGGGAGGCAGCAGAGGGCGACCACCGCGACGTTGAACCCGCTCGCCGCGAGGATGTGGGCCGTGCCCGTCGCGATGAAGTCGTCCTTGAGAGCGTCCGGCAGCGAGGCCGATGCGCCCAGCACAATGCTGGCAACGAGTTCGGCGCGCGGCGAGGGCAGCACCCGCTGCAAGCCGACGACGAAGGCCTCGCGCGCCCGGGCGGCCAGGCGCGGGAGCCAGTCGGGGCCCGACGGCGGATCGGCCAGGATCGTCCAGTCCGCCGCCGACCTTGTCAGGAGGAGGCGCCCGACGCCGTATCGCGCCGCGAACCCGGCCATGTCGAACCCGCCCGGGTTCGTGGGGGCCTCGGGCTCGTCGAGGCGGCCGTGAACGGACAGGGCATCCCCGTACTCAGGCGGCCGGCCCCCCGCAGACGCGCGCAGATAGGCGAACACGCGTCCCGAGGCGGCCATCGGCCGGCCGTCGGGCGGCGTCACCGAGAGCACCCGGACCTGGCACATGGAGGACGATGGATGGGGGTAGACGTCGCCGCACACGACGCCGGTGATCGTCACGTAGGAGTTTCGAGGTTGGCGGCGGATGTCGTCGAGCCCGGGCGCGGCGCTCGCGTACGCCCAGGCGGCCGCCGCGGCGCCGATTGCTGCCAGGAGAGCGCACCGGGCGGCCAGCGGCCTTCCGCTCGCGACCCAGGCTAGCCCGAGCCCGCACGCGCCGGCCGCGAGCGCCGCCGGCAGCCAGGCGTCGGCGCCGCACAGCACCCCGCCGGCCACGGCGAGCGCGACCGGCACGAGGGGACGAGGACGCGACGCCTGGGCCGGGCGCGCGGGCATGCCTACTTCGGGTTCACGATCGATCCGATGAAGAGGATGACCCCGGTCTTGGTGTCCCGAAGGATGAGGACGAACGGGTGGTCCACCGTCATCGTGAACGGCTTGTCGACCGGCATGGCCGTGACGCCGACGATGACGCCGGTCGCCGCCGCGGCCACGGTGCCTTCCTCGTTCACCTCCAGAGCGGTCTTGTGGATCACATCCGTCAGGAGTGGCTTCCCGCCCAGCGTCTCGGCCGCGGCAGGCTTCACCATGCCGCCGAAGTCCGCCGCGGGCGTGAACGCCACCGACATCCCGAGCGCCTGCAGCGTGCTCTTCAGCGAGGTTGAGTAGTCCGTCTTGAAGCGCGGCAGGACGATGGTGCCTCGCCGCGCGGCCATCTCGTCGAGCAGCGCCTTCAGGGTATCGGGCTTCAGCCCGGCGACGAACTCGCCGAACTTGGCGTTGGCCCTCGGCAGCAGGATCGTCGCCGCCATGCGTTTGGCGCCGTAGGGGAGCGTGATGGCCTGCAGCGCGTCGGTCTCCAGGTAGGCGAACTTGCCCGTCTCCCGCATCATGGGCAGCGTGACGGCCTGGCCTGCAATCGGCGTGAACGGGCCGTCCTGCGTCTCATCCTTGTTGAACGGCAGCGACCAGGTGCCCTTGAAGTAGAGCGCGTTGACCAGCACGAGCAGCGCGTCGCGGATCGCGCCGTGGTCAACCAGTTGGTCGATCTTGCCCTTCGTCTTCTCCTTGACCCACCCGTTGATCGCGTCGGCCGACGCTTTCTGACGGAAGTCGACCGAGCGCACGTCGGCCCCGTAGGCGGCTGTGTTGCGCTTCACGAAGCCTTCGTCGAACTCCACGCCCTGGCGGCCCCAGAGGGAGTTGGCGATGTCCAGCTCCACCTTCGGATCGACGCCCTTCAGCAGCGCCAGCAGGTCCGCGTTGGCCTTGTTCGCCTCGTCCAGCGTCATCTTCTCGAGGCCGAGCGCCTTCGCCATCGCCGTCTTGGTCTCGCCGCCCGCGCCGTTGTACGTCATTGCCAGCGCCAGCTCGATGCTCGCGGGCGACACGAACACGTTCTTGGCAGCGTCGTGCTTCGCCAGCTCCTTGTACAGCTTCAGGCCGAAGCCATTCACCGCGGTGGCCATGTCGGCGCCGACGACCGGCTCCGCGGCGCGGGCCTCCTCCTCGGAGGGCGCTTCAGTGCCGGACGAACTCCCGCAGCCCGCGCACCAGGGCCCGGCAAGCAGCCCCAGCACGAGCGCAGAAGCCAGAAGCGACAGATGCGGCGAGGCCATGGCCATCCTCCTTGACGCGGCGTCGGGGCGCCACCAACCTGCATTGTACAGCAAAGACCGTCCTGTGTCACTCCGGCTGCACGATGGACCCCACAAAGAGCAGTACCCCGGTCTTCGTGTCCTCGATGAGCATGACGAACGGGTGGTCGACCACCATCGTGAACCCGCCGACCGCGGCACCTTTGCCCTTCATGACCACCTCCGTGGCAGCGGCGGCCACCGTGCCCTCCTCATCGACCTCCAGGGTGGTCTTGTGCTTCGCGGCTCCGATGAAGATGCCGGCGCCTCCGCCGGTCAGCATCCCGCTGAAGTCGGCCCTGCCGTCGAACGCACGCGGCATGCCGAGCGCCACAAGGCTGTCACGCAGCGAGGTGCCGTACTCGATCTTGAACTTGGGCAGGACGATGGCGCCCTCCTGCTGAGTCATCCGATCGGTGAGGGACCGCAGCTTGGCGGCGTCGAGCCCACCGACGAACTCACCGAACGAGGCGTCGCGCCTCGGCAGCACGATCGTCGCGGCGAAGCGCTTGTCCCCGTACGGCAGGCGTATCGCCTCCGCTTCGTCGCTCCGTGCGTAGGCGAACTGGCCGCGTTGGCTCATCATCGGTACCGGGATGGCGCTCCCGTCAAGCTTCGTGAAGTCGCCCGGCTGCGTGTTGGCGGCGTCGAACTTGGCCGTCCAGTCGCCCTTGAAGTACAGCGCGTTCATGATGACTAGCTGCGCGTTCACCATGTCCGACGGCTCGGCGATCTGGGTGATCCTGCCGTGCGTCTTCTCGCTGACCCATGCGTTGATCCTGTCGACGGACTTCGCGGCCGCCGGGGCGATGGCTTGGGCGCTTGCGCCGAATGCACGGGAACTCTTGCTCACGTAGCCCTGGTCGATCGGGGCGCCCTTGGCAGGCCACAACGAGTTGGCCAGGCAGAACTCGACGTTCGGGCTCGAACTGCACAGCAGCGCAGCGAGATCGGCGTTCGCCTGGTTCACCTGGTCGCCCGTCATGCCATCGTAGCCGAAGACCTTGGCGATCTCTGTCTGGGTGGCGCCGCGCGCGCCGCCGTAGGTGATGGCGAAGGCGACCTCCACGCTGGCCGGCGAGATGAACACGTTCTCATCCGGCTTGCGTTTGGCGAGGTCACGGTAAATGCGGAAGCCGAAGTCGTTGACTGCCGAGGTGAGGCGCTCGTCGACATGGACCGGCGGCGCCGCTCCTGCCTGTCCGGCGCCTCCTCGCCCTCGTCCCCAGACCACTCCCACGACCACAACGAGCAGCACCGCCAGTGCAGCATAGACGTAACGCCCGGCCATCCTGGACCTCCTGACCTCCTCAGACGATCGGCCGTCGCGGGCCGTGCAGCGATGGATGAGCCCAGCCCTAGGCCTCCGGCTTCACGATCGACCCGAGGAACAGGATCGCGCCGCTCTGCGTGTCGTGCAGCAGGAGCACGAAGGGCCGGTTCACGACCATCGAGAAGCCCGGTTGGGGCCTCCCCATGCCCACCATGACGACGGCCGTTGCCGCCGCGGCCTCGGTGCCCTCCTCGTTGACATCGAGCGCGGTCTTGTGGATCACGTCGGAGATGAGCAGGGGGCCGTCGCCCTTCTGCATGCCCTTGAAGTCCGCGGCCGGGGTGAACGCAACCGGCATCCCGAGAGCCGCGAGCGCATCCTTCAGCGATGTGCGGTAGTTCGCCTTGAACCGCGGCAGCACGATCGAACCGCGCTGCTTGGTGGCCTTCCCGATCAGCGCGTCCACTCCGCGCGCCGTCAGCGACTGCACGAAGCCCGGCAGCGGGCGGCCCTCCTTCGGGAGCAGCACGTACGCGGCCAGGCGCTGGGAGCCGTAGGGGAGGCAGACGAGCTGCGCGTCGTCGGTTTCGCTGTAGGCGAACTCGCCCGTCTGTCGCATCATGGGCAGCGTGAGCACACTCCCATCCGCCGCTGTGAAGGGGCCGTCATGGGTGGCTGCCTTGTCGAACTTGCGGCTCCACTCCCCCTTGAAGTAGAGGGCGTTCACCAGGACCGCTACGGCGTCGGCGATATCGGGTGGCCCCACCAACTCCGGGATCATCTTGTTGGTCTTGCTGCTCACCCACGAGTTGATCTCGCCGGCCGCCCCCTTCGCCTTGAAGTCGATCGACCGCATCTCGGCGCCGTAGGCCGACTTGGTCCGACGCACGAAGGCATCGTCGAACTCGAAGCCGCGCCCGCCCCAGATCGAGTTGGCGGTGCAGAACTGCACCTTGGGGTCCGCGCCTTGCAGCACGCCGAAGAGGGTGGCGTTCGCCTGGTTCAGTTCCTCCAGCGTCAACCCAGCGACGCCGAGCGTCTTTGCCATCTGCTCCTTCGTCGACCCACCCGCGCCGTTGTAGGTCATGGCGAGCGCCAGCTCGATGCTTGCGGGCGAGACGAACACGTTCTTGTCGGCATCTCGCGTGGCCATGCTCCGGTACAGGCGGAAGCCGAAGTCGTTCAGGGATGCCACGAAGCGCGCGTCGGTCTGTGTAGATGCCTGTGGCGAGGCCGGCGCCGAACCGGAGACGGTGGAGCAGGCGCCGAGCACCAGGGGCACGGCGACAGAGATGAGGGCGAGTAGGGGTAGTCCTTGGGCGGTCATCGTGTCCTCCTTCGGTGAGAGGCAGCGCACGGCGCAGATGCGCCACGGGTTCCTGGGGCACGCAGGCCTCGATGGCCTCGTTCCGCCCGTTAGTGCCCGCTTGCCGTCGGAGGGTTCACGCAGGTGTGAGGGGTCAGGCGCCTCTGGAGCTAGATGAAGATCTTGTACACCTGCAGGCCGTTGATGGGGCCGAAGAGCGCCCAGAACGATCCCACGATGTAGTCGCCCATGATCAGGCCGAGGAAGAACGGGATGCCCGCGTTGTGCGCCTTCATGCCGCCAAACCGCACGATGATGCTCTTGATGAACCACGAGATGAAGAACGCGAACCAGAAGTAGTCCATCGCGAACGAGACGGCGAGGGCGTAGCCGGCGGGGTGGAAGGGCCACCAGAGGAATGTTCCGCGCATGACCCGCAGGCCGAGCACCACCAGCGAGCCGCCGATCACGTAGGCGATCTGCGTGTAGTCGGGCTTCGTGGGGGTCTGCAGCCACCCGTTGAGGCGGTCGAAGGACTCGGCGCCGACCCAGCGCTTGTAGCCCACCGCGCGGCCCGTGGCGCCTTCCGCGAAGGTGACGTGCATGTTCGCGATGTAGGCGAAGAGGATGCCCAGAATCGCGGCGCCGATGAGCAGGTAGAGCAGGCGGTTCTGCTGCATGCGGCCGCCCTCCGCCATCTTCATCGCCTCGAGTTGGTTCGGCATGGGGTGCGCCCGGTAGCAGCGGTTGTACCAGTAGAGCACGGACATCGCGCTCAGGTTCTGCGCCCCGACCGTGTTCACCCCGAAGAGCGTGACGAGCACCGTGCGCGGGTTTACGAAGTAGATCTCGTGCGGCGTGCCCAGCTCGGATCGGACGCGCGTCATGGCGATGGCGAGGAGGAAGAAGAGGCCGAAGAAGATGATCGCAACCCAGGCGCTCATGCCGATGCGCGAGGCGAACCACCCGAGGAACAGGACGCCGAGGGCAATGCAGTAGAACGCGCGGCGGTAGGTGGCCTTCTCGGCAGGCGTCGCTGGCGCGTCTCCCTCGCCGATCCGCCCGGCCACCCGGCCGAACGCGGTCCGCCAGATCTGCGAGATGTGGTTGCGCAGCGACCACACGATGATGCTGCCCAGCGCGATCCACGCGCCGGAAGCCTGCTGCTCGAAGTAGGGGAAGCCGACGTTCGCCGCGCTGTCCCAGCCCATGGTGGCGCCCACGATCTGGAACACCTTGCGCATGGCGAAGAAGAACCAGCACGAGAACGCCAAGTCGAGCGGCATGAAGTAGGCCAGACCGATAGCGAACGGGTACATCGAGATGTTCGTGTCCGCCGCCACGTTCCAGGGGCGCTGCGTCAGGTACTGACCGATGTTGTACTGCTTGACGAACTCAAGATAGGGCCACGAGGGCAGCAGGTAGTGGATGCCGTTGATGGTGTCGATGGCCGCGGCGAACGCGAAGCCCGCCCACATCATCTTGCTGCGCCAGAACGGCTGCTTCTCCTCCGTCGGGTTCGTCATGGCCAGCGGGAGCTGAACGATGGGGAACGCCAGCTTCTCGTTGTCGGTCCACGCCTTGCGGATGAGCGTGTTGATGCTCTGGCACACGAGGATGAGCACGCCGAGGAAGATGGCCCACCAGATGAGCGGGGCGATGAACGGGCCGTAGAAGCGCGGGTCACGCCAGTCGACCCCGCCCTGGTAGAACCCCTTGATGGCCGTTGCATCGCTGACCAGCAGGAACCGCATGGGATCGAGGTACTGGAAGAACGTCGTCTTGTAGCCGCTCTCCGGCGTGCCGAAGCGGTCGGCATGCGCGATGGCGCCGAACAGGTTCTGGATGAGGTCGTGCGCGGCCAGGACGCTGCCCATGACGAGCATGGTGTAGATCGTCAGCAGCTCGCCCTGGTCGAACGCCAGCCGGGGTCGCCACCGGCGTACCAGGAAGTTGCCGAGGCAGATGATGAAGAGGAAGAAGATGGGCGTGATGAAGAGCGGGAGACAGGTACCGTCGAGCGTGTACCACCGGACCTCGTCGATCGTGATCCAGTAGGCGTTCGCGATCATCAAGGGGATCGAGAACAGGATGGCTCGGAACGTGATGCCGCGCGACGGGGGTGCGGCCGTCTCGGCTGAGGTTGGAGAGGTGGCGGCCACTGGCGGTTGCATGGACGTAATCATATCACGCGGCGGGGGCTGGGGGCAAGTGGCAAGTGATCAGTGGCAAGTATCCAGTGGTCAGCGCGCGCGGGCGTCACTGACCACTGATCACTAGTCACTGGCGTTCCCCGCCCGGCACGCCGCCGCCACGCTCTCCCACACGCCTACGCCCACCCCGGCCATGAGCGCTGCGCCGTACGCGGCCTCCTCGCGGTGGGCGGGGAGCGTGATCGGGAGGCCGAACTCGCGCGAGAGGACGCCGGCGAACAGGGGGTTCTCGCGGATGCCGTTGCCGGAGCCGACGAGGACATCGGAGGAGGCGCCGGCCGCCGCCTCGACGCGCTGGGCTGCCTCGTGCAGCGAGCGGGCCTGGCCCTCGATGAGCGCGCGCGCCATGTGTCCGGGCGTGAAGTTGGCCTCCGACATGCCGGACCAGACGCCGCGGCGGTCGGGATCGTGCCGCGTGCCGGCGAAGCACGGGTCGCAGCGGAGGCCGTCGGCGCCGGGCGGTGCGGCTTCGGCGAGCGCGTTCATCGCCGCGTAGAGGCTGGCGTCGGTGGGGTGCTGCAGCACGTCGGCGCCGACCTGGCGGAAGAAGCGCTGGAGCAGGGCATAGGCCTTGCCGCCGCTGAGCCCGGCCTCGACCAGCAGGCACCCGCCGCGCGGGAACGGGCGCGTCTCGATGGGCGGCGCGATGACCAGGCCGTCCGCGTAGCGCGCGACCTGCGCCCCCGTGCCCACATTCACCAGGAGCGTGCGCTCGCGGTCGGCGATGCTGCCCAGATAGCTCGCCTGGTGGTCGCCCATGGCCACGCAGACCGGCAGGCCCCGCGGTAGGCCCGTGGCCTCGGCGGCTGCGCGGCTCAGCTTGCCGGCGGGCTCGCCCGTCTCACGCACCTCGGGGAATACGCCGCGCGAAAAGCCCAGCGCCGCGACGGCGTCGTCATCCCACGTGCCGCGCGCCAGGTCGAAGAGGCCGCTGCTGGCTCCGTTGGTCGCGTCGCACACGGGCCGGCCGCCGGTGAGCCGCGCGAAGAGGTAGTCCATGACGAAGCACGCCGTCGCGCCGGCCGGCAGGGCTCCGTTGCGCTGCATCCAGTAGAGCGTGAGGCCCATGAACCCGGTCGCCAGGGAGCAGCCCGCCCTTCGCGGAGCGTCCGGCCCGAGCAGCGCGGCCGCCTGCTGCGTGTAGGTGAGCCCGCCGGAGCCCGGCGCTTCCTCCTCGCCGCGGCGGTCCTGCCAGTTGACGAGGGGGCTCACCGGCGCGCCCGCGCCATCGACCAGCACGACGCCATGCTGCTGCCCGGTCAGCCCGATGGCCGCCACGTCGCGGAGCCCCTCGCCAAGCCCCGCCGCCATCTCGCGCAGCACGCGCAGCCCCAGCTCGCCGATCCGCCCCGCGTCCCACTCCGAGCGCCCGCGCACCTTACCCTCCGGCGTGGTCGTCTCCGCGTCATTGGCGCAGGTAGCGGTGCGCAGGACCTCGCCGCTGCCGGTGTCGAGCGCTAGCGCGGTAATGGTGGTGGTTCCCAGGTCGACAGATAGGGTGATGGGCATGGCGGTCAGTGTCTCCGGTGGGTGGTGCGGCGTCGGCGCAGTCGGGCGTGGTGCAGCACGATCGGGCGGCGGGCGCGGCCCAAGAGCGTCACGAAGTGCCGGACTGCCCAGACCACCGACCCGTGGACCTGTTCCTCGTCGTCCAGGCACTCCAGGCACCGCTTGGCGCACTCGATGACTGCTGGCGCCAGGGTGAGGTCACCGAACTCCTCAGCGGCGAGGAAGTAGCACGCGTTCCATCCGTCTTCATCGAGGAGCAGTTGCCGCAGCCGCGGGATGAAGCCGCGGTCGCCGAAGACGGCCAGTCCGTCCGCAGCCTCGCCCTGCACATCGGGGTTCGCGTCGTCGAGAGCCTGCCACAGCCGCGCGCGGGTCTCTGGGGTATCGTGGCCGCCCTGGTGGATGCCAAACGTGGCCCAGTCGCGTACGTCGTCATCCTCGTCGTCCATCAGGTGAAGAAGCGCGGCGCCCACGTTTGGCTTGTGGCCGATGTTGGTCTCGTTCCAGCAGGAACCGTAGTATGTGCCGAGCGCGTGGGCCACCTGACGGCGCACCTCTGCACTCGGGTCAGATGCCGCGGCTACGAGGTCGGCAATGGCCTCCGGCGCGGCGTGGAAGCTGAGCGCCGCAGCCGCGCAGGACCGCACCCAGTCGTCCGCATCCTCGCGCAGGACGCGGCGCAGGGTGGGCACGCCATCCGGCAGAGCCTTCCAGCTTGCTCCGGGCGGGTTTTCTGGGTCGGGCACCTGCCCCAGGATGTAGCAGCCCATCTCCCTCAGGCGGACCGACGGGTCAGCGCACCACTGGGCGGCCTGAGGGATGGCCTCGCGCCCGAGGCGGGCGAACTCGCGGGCCGCGTCGTAACGCGCGTCCTCGTCGTCGTCGAGGACGCGGCGCAGGAACGTCTCAGCAACAATGCCGCTCACGCCCGCGCCCTCCCAACCGCCTCAGGCATGCCGCGCACCTGCGTCCAGTACTCCTCGCGCACGTCCTCGTCGATCTCGATGGGGATGCGCTCGCCGTGGAGGCGGTCGGCGCCGTCGCGGTGGGGGCCGGAGATCCAGTACTCCTCGCCGGTCTCCACGCAGTAGTAGTTGGACTTGAACCCGGCGCCGTTGAGCGAGCGGAACGAGAGGCCGCCGTAGTGCAGCGTGCGCCCGGAGCGGGAGTAGGTGACCCGGCCGATGCGCGCGGGGCCGCGCAGGCTCTCGGCCTTGCACTCGATGTAGAGGATGCGGCTCTTGGCCTGGGGCTCGGCGGGCGACGCACTCCGCGGCGTGGACGGCTTGTCGTCGAGACGCACGGCGGCCGGGTCGACGCCCATCTCCTCGAAGAGGCGCTGCTCCTCGTCGAAGCCGCGGCGGGGCAGGTCGTCGGCCTGGACGCGGTGGGCGTAGCGGAGCAATCCGTCGAACGTGCGGTCGCGCGCCTCGCGGTCCTTCAGCGCCTGGCGCCAGGGGTGGCCGACGGGGTCGGGCAGGGCGTAGTCCTCATCCCACAGGGCGTCGAACCGCTCGCGCAGCTCTGTCAACTCAATCCACGTGTTCATCGGCGTCGGTCCTTAACGGCGAAAAGCAGATCCCTTACGGGATCCGCGACACGAAGTCGCGCGACGGATTGTCATGCTGAGTACATTCTGA
>CAZFLM010000016.1:0-36536 GCA_964519955.1 uncultured Chthonomonadaceae bacterium
CGTACTCGCGCCCAACGATGCCCTGCAGCGCCGGCAGCTCAATCACCATCTGGCTCGTGAGGTCCGCCTTGCACAGCGACGCCGCGCGCAGCGCCGCCTCCCGACGCTCCGCGGGCAGCAGCAGGTCCGCCAACTCGCCCACGATGCTCTGCAGGCGCGCCCGCTTCTCCGCCATCGTCCCCAGCTTCTCCTGGAAGACGAGGCGCGACAGCTTGCCCGCCATCTCGTCGAGCGACGACGCCCGATCCTGCTCCAGGAAGTGCCGCGCATCGGCGAACCGAGCCGCCAGGACCCGCTCGTTGCCATCGCGCACGATGTCCAGGTGCTCGTCGCCGCCGTTGCGCACCGAGATGAACGCCGGAAGAAGCTTGCCGTCCGGGCTCTCCACCGGGAAGAAACGCTGGTGCTTCTTCATCGCCGTCACGAGCACCGGCCGAGGCAGGTCGAGGTAGGCCGCGTCGAACGAGCCGCGCAGCACCGTTGGCCACTCCACCAACCACACGTTCTCGTCGAGCAGGGCGTCGTCCCAGGGCACCGAGCCGCCCAACTCGCTCGCCAGCGCATCGGCCTGCCGGCGGATCTGCGCGCGCCGGTTCTCGGCATCCACGTTCACGTAGGCCGCACTCAGCAGCTCGACGAGCTGCTCGGCATGCGGCACCTCGAACTCGGCCGGGGCAAGGTAGCGGTGCCCGCGCGACAGACGCCCTGCGTCGACGCCCGCGAAGCTCACCGGCACCGCCCGATCGTCGAGCAGGCACAGCAGCCATCGGATCGGCCGCACGAAGCGCGTCCCGCCCTCCCCCCACCGCATGTTCTTCGGGAAAGCCAGCGTCTTCATGGCGGCCTGCAGCACGTCGCCAATGACCTCCTCGGCCGGCTTGCCAAGGTCGGTGACGCGCGCGCAGACATACTCCCCCTGCGCCGTCGCCACGATGCCCAACTCCTCGACGGGGACGCCCTGCTTCTTCGCGAAACCGATCGCGGCGCCCGTTGGCTTGCCGTCCGGCGCGTAGGCCACGCTCCTCGCCGGGCCGCGAGCCTCGCGAGTCTCGTCTGGCTGGCGCTCCGGCACACCCTTGGCGACAACGATGAGCCGCCGAGGCGTGCCACACACCTCCACGGACGTGGGAGCCAGCCTCACGTCGCGCAGTCCGGCCTCCACCCGCTCACGCAACTGGTCGAGCGCCTGCGCGACGGCGTTCGCGGGCATCTCCTCGGTACCGATCTCGAAGGCGAGCGTGGGCATGGGTGGTCTAGCTCCTCGGTCTGCGCGCCGCAGGTCAGGTCCGAGCATCAGCAAGGCTAAGATGCGCCTCCGCGCGACCAGACGTATCTGGCCGCCAATGGAGACAAGCGGGCTCCGCGCATCCAAGATGATAGACTCGCGCTCGCCCGGATGTCAACGCCGCCTCAGGCAGCACGCCTCCCCGCCCGTCCGAGCCGTGGTGGGATGGGCGTCCCTGCCCGTCCAGGCCGTGGCTGAATGGGCGTCCCTGCCCGTCCGAGCCGTGGTGGGATGGGCGTCCCTGCCCGTCCAGGCCGTGGTGGGATGGGCCGGAGCCTGCCCTGAGCCTGCCGAAGGGTGCCCGTCCGGCGACCCTCCCTCAACGCCCCAACGAAGGGCCGGGCAAAATTCCTGAGCCGGCGAGTCCAAAACTGTTGCATTGGAACCGATGTTCCGTTATAATGCGCGCATTGCCCTGGATAGGGGTTGTCGCGTAGCGTTTGCGGTCGTCGAAGCCGTTCGGAAGCATGTGTGGTCTCCTGGCCCCGTTGCCCTCCTGATTTCGACCTATGCCGTGCGCAGCGAACTTCCCCGGGTGGGTCGGAAAGGGATCGTCTAGCATGGCAACGACCGGCACAGTGAAGTGGTTCAACGCAACCAAGGGGTACGGCTTCATCGCGCAGGAGGACGGCGAGGACGTCTTCGTGCACTTTAGCGCGATCCAGATGTCCGGGTATCGCGAGCTGCACGAGGGCCAGCGGGTCCAGTTCGATGTCGAGAACGATCCGCGCGGCAAGGGCCTCCGCGCCGCCAACGTCACACTCGCATCCTAACGTAATCCTTCTGGGGGGTGCGTGAGCGCCCCCCACCCTTCATAGCGAAGCTCCAGTAGCTGAACCTGGTGAAGGCGCTTGCCCCCTTGCAGGCACCCGGCCAGTGTGTCCGTTGCCAGTTGTTGGAACGGGGTTGACGGAGTCGTCAGTGCGGCCTCGCCGCCGCGCACTACCCCCGTTTGTCTCTCCCTTCTGCTCCCTCCCACCGGTCGATGCCCTGATCCCCACTGCCCATCCGCCTCACCGCATGCGGCCCATATGCACGCCGGGCGCCCCCGCAATGCGCGGGAGCGCCCGTCTGGTCGAGCAAGCCAACGGCGGCAGCGCCCTACAGCTTGGCCATGAACTCGTAGATCATGTCGCCCGAGCGTGGCAGCCCCTCGTGCCCGAAGTCCGGATAGAGCACCATCTCCTTCTTTGACTGGATCCGGTTGTATGCGGCGAACTGCGTCGACGGCGGGCAGATCGTGTCCATCAGCCCCGTGAAGAACAGCACCTCCGCCCGGATGCGCGGCGCGAGGAACTGGTTGTCGATGTACCCCAGCCGCTCGAACACCTCGTGCTTCCGCTGGTGCAGCGGGTCGAACATGCGCAGGTACTTCCGCAGTTCGTCATAGGCCGCCACCGCCAGGTCCATCTCCCACACGCGCAGGTAGTCGCACAGGAACGGGAAGACCGGCGCCGCCAGCTTCAACCGGGGCTCCAACGCCGCGCACGCCAGCGTCAGCCCGCCGCCCTGCGAGCCGCCCGTCGCACCCACGCGGTCGGCGTCCACCTCCGGCATGCCCATCACGATGCCGGTGAGCTGCGCGCAATCGAGGAAGATGGAGCGGAAGAGCAGCGCGTCCGGCCCGCTATCCAGTCCGCGGATGATGTGCCCGTCGAGCGTGTTGCCCTTCACGCCGCCCACATCCTCGGAGAGGCCGCCCTGCCCGCGCACGTCCAGCGCCGCCACCGAGAACCCGCGCGCCACGAAGTTCAACTTGTCCGCCCAGTCCCCGCTGCTGCCCGAGTAGCCATGGAAGAGCACAACTGCCGGGTGAGGCGTCTGCACGCCCTTCGGCCGCAGGTACTTCGCGTAGACCCGCGCCCCGCCGACCCCCGTGAACCTCAGGTCGAAGCACTCCGCGAACGGCGCATCCAGCGGATGCGGGTCCAGCGTCACCCGCGGGTCGATCGCGCGCATCTCCGCGAGCGCCCGATCCCAGTACGCGTCCAAATCCGCCGGGCGCGGGTTGCGCCCCTCGTAGCGCTGCAGTTCCTCAAGCGGCAGGTCAACTATCGGCATTGTCAGTCCTTTCCGTGCTTGTTGCGGCGGCACTCAGCCACCCTTGACACCACCCACACTCGCGAGACCACCCACCGTCCGCAGGACGCCCGGCCGAAGGCCCACCAGGCGGGTACTTCGGTGCCCGCGATCGGTGGCCAGACGCCCACACCCGTGCCAGCCCGCGAGCACGCGCCCCCCGCGCCACCCCGCGTCCGCAGGACGCCCGGCCACAGGCCCACCAGGCGGGTACTTCAGTGCCCGCGAGGCGGCAATCGCGCCCGCTCCCCGCGAGCCCGCACGCCCCGCAACCACCCCGCGTCCGCAGGACGCCCGGCCGAAGACCCACCAGGCGGGTACTTCAGTGCCCGCCGCCCGCGAGGCGGTAATCGCGCCCGCGCCCGCGAGCACGCGCCCCCCGCGCCACCCCGCGTCCGCAGGACGCCCGGCCACAGGCCCACCAGGCGGGTACTTCAGTGCCCGCGAGGCGGCAATCGCGCCCGCTCCCCGCGAGCCCGCACGCCCCGCAACCACCCCGCGTCCGCAGGACGCCCGGCCGAAGACCCACCAGGCGGGTACTTCGGTGCCCGCGAGCCTGTGCCCGCCGCCGCCACGCCCCGCCTCGCCTACATCGGCCAGATGCGCGGCCAATCGGTCTCGACCCCATCGGAGCGCAGACGCGCCTGGAACTCGCCGAGCCGGTCTCCCGCGCGCACCGCGGTCGGGGCCTCCCCAACATCCAGGCAGTACGCCGCCAGGGCCCCGGCAGCCTCGCCGATGTTCCACTCCACCGGGTGCAGCCGGTAGCACCCATTCGTCAGGTGCGTCACTCCCAGGTTCTTGCACGCCGGCAGCAGGTTCCCCACCCGCACGGGCAGCAGCGCGCCCAGCGGGATCTGGAACGGGAGGCTGCTCACGTCGATGTAGTTGTCGCCGCCCGTGCTCGGGTGCAGGTCGATCCGGTAGTAGCCGATGCCCACGGAGTCGGCGTAAGCCTCCGCCCGCAGGTCCTCGCGGGCCGCGCCGGTTAGGGCCATCCGCGCATCCACCCCCACGTGCTGCTCGACGACGGTGAACTGCGCCCTGATGCGGCGAGACTCCCGGATGTATGGATACTTCGCCAGGCCGTCGTCCGTGCCAACAACGTCCGGCCGCAGCCGCAGCCCCGGCCAGCCCGTGCCGCCGTCCGGCCTGGGCGCTTCGGTCTGCAGCCAGTAGAGCAGCGATAGGCTGAGCTGCTTGGCGCGCCGGACATGGTGCGCAGCCTCGGCCTCAGGCACGTCCGCGAGATTCCCCAGCCAGTAGTCGTTCATCGGCCAGTTCACCAGGCACACGTCCGTCGCGCCGGCGCCAGCCATCAGGTTCGCAGCGTTCAGGATGCGCCGGTAGCGCCAGAAGCCCCACGCCTTGTCGGCGCCCTCTGCCACCGGGTCGAACAAGTTCTCGCGCGGCTTGACCGAGATCGGGTCGCACGTCGTCAGCGACAGCAGCTTCCCCGACCACGCGGGTGTCATCCCGGGCACGTAGTCGCGCCAGAAGGCGTACTCGGCGGGGCGCTCGATCGTGAAGTCCTCGCCGGCAACGTAGTCCATCGCGAAGCAGCACGTGAACGCCTGCTGGTTGGCCGGGTCGGCCACCTCCGGCGCGTGCAGCTCGCCGGTATCGTCCCGCCCCTCGGCGCCGGTCACGTACTCGGTCCCCGTCATCGGCAGCAGGTCGCCAAGCTCCGTCGCATCCAACACGTACGGCGCATGCAGCACCACGTCGTGCCCGTTCTCGAGGCTCCGCACCATCACGGCGCGCACCAGATCGCCCTCGATCTCCGCCGCGATCGGCTTGTGCCGCGTCAGCAGCGTGATCCGCCCCGTCGCGAGGTACGGCTGCAGCATCTCGGTCAGCACCGCCAGGGCGACCCGCGGTTCGTGGCACAGGCGCGAGACCGAGCCGTTGCCCGGGTTCAGGTTCCATCGGCCGCGAGCCTCGGCCGTCAGCGGGTAGTTGCGGCGGTAGTGATCGCGGACGCGGTTGCGGAAGTCGCGGTACGAGCGCGTGCACCCGAACTGCTCGATCCACGGGTTCTCGTCCGGCGGCACGGCCTGCTGCGTCAACTGCCCGCCGATCCAGTCCGTCTCCTCCGTCAGAACCACCGTGCGCCCGGCACGAGCAGCCGCCAGCGCCCCTGCCACGCCCCCCACGCCGCCGCCGATCACCGCGACGTCAACCCTCAGCTCCCGCAGCCTTCCGCCCTTCATGCGTCACCTCCGCCGCTCGCCGCCGCCTCGCCCGCCACGAACCCGGTCGAGAAGGCGGCTTGCAGGTTGTACCCACCCACCGGTCCCGCCACGTCCAGCACCTCGCCGCACCAATGCAGCCCTGGCACGATGCGCGACTCCATCGTCATCGGGTCCACCTCGTCCAGAGAGACCCCGCCCGCCACGACCTCGCCCTTCTCGATCGGGATCTGCGCCACCCGCCCGGGCGCCCACCCCTTGAGCGTCGCAACCAGGCCGACCCGCTCCGCCCGCGTCAGCCTGGCCCCGACGACCTCGTCGCTCAGCCCGGCCGCCTCCATCACCGCCGGCCTCAGCCGCTTCGGCGTCCACTCCTCCACCAGCCAGAGCAGGCGCTTGCTCGGATTGGCCGCCACCCACTCGCGAACACGCCCGTCGAGGGCCTCCTCCGTCGCGTCGGGCACGAGGTCGATCTCCAGCGAGATGGCCCCGCGCTCCCTGGCCTCCACCGCGTCCCGGCTGATACCCAGGATGGCCGGCCCCGAGAGCCCCCAGTGCGTGAAGAGCACGTCGCCGCGCCGCTTCGCCGCAACCTTGCCCTCGCAGCGCAGCTTCACCAGCACGCCGCGCAGCGCCACCCCGGACCACGCCTCCGGCGGCCGCGGGTCTAGAAATATCGGCGCCAACGCCGCCCGGACCGGCGCCACCGTATGCCCGACCTCCCGCGCCCACGCGAACCCGTCGCCCCGACACCCGGTCGCCGGATACGAGCTGCCGCCAACTGCCACGATGACGCGGTCGGCAGCCAGTGGGCCGTCCTTCGTCTCGACCCCGGCCACACGCCCGTCCGCGACGACAAGCCCGGTCGCCGCCTGGCCCATCGCCAGGCGCACGCCCGCATCGGCCGCGGCCCGCTCCAGCGCGTCTGCCACGTCGCGCGCAGCCTCAGAGGCCGCGAAGACGCACCCGTCCTCCCGAGTCACGACCTCGACGCCCTGCCGAGCAAGGAGGCCCAGCACATCGGCGTTCGTGAACCGGTAGAACGAGCGCCGCAGGAACCGGGCCTCGCTCTGCCGGAACGCCCGCAGCAGCGCATCGACGGTGCCCGCATGCGTGATGTTGCACTTGCCGCCGCCGGAGATCAGGATCTTCGTGCCGAGCCGCACGTTGCGCTCCAGCAGCGTGACGGACGCGCCGCACTCCGCCGCCCGCCACGCGGCGATCAGCCCCGCGGCCCCACCCCCAACCACCAGCACGCGCCGCTGCCGGCCCCCAACCACCGCCATGCACTCCCCCCAACCGCATACAGCCGACCTGATCCGTCAGATCAGCTTAATACGCCAGATCCAGCCCGCTACGCGAACGTCACCCGAACCGTCTGCCCCGCCTTCAGCGCCAGTGGCGAGCCGAACCGCACCTCGTCCGCCAGCACCGTGGCCGCCACCCGCGTCCCGTCCAACTCCACCGTCACGTGGCCGACCGGCCCAATTGGCAGCCGCAGCGCGCGCAGCGTCACCTCGCCCCACCGCACGCCAAGCTCCGCCTCGTAGCAGTCGACGCCGCGCGTCTGAGCGAAGCTGCCCCACGCGGTGCCCGCCGTAAAGAACGAGCGGAACTCGTCCTGGCACAGGCGCGGCGCAAAGCCCAGACACTGGTCCGCGGCATCGTAGAGCGCCCCGGACAGCGCGGTGATCAGGCTCCACGACGCCATCGCCCGCGCATAGTGGTGGCCGCACTCGAACTCGTTCCACGGGTTCCGGTTGAAGCCGGCGTGCCGCGAACGGATCGCCTTCACGATCGCCAGCCCCTCGTCCAGGAGCCCCTCGTACATCAGGTGTGCGGCGACCTGGTACTCGATGCCGGTCCAGACCTCGTCCGCATACGGGAACGGATAGGCCGGGCGCCCGCCGTTCGGCCAGGAGCACAGCAGCAGTCCCGCCTCGTCGTTGACGGCGTACACCCGCTGCACGCTGTGGTGGTCGCTCAGGTCGTGGCGGAAGTTGTGCCGGAAGATGGCGCCCACCGCGCTCTTCACCTTGTCGACGGGCAGCAGATCGCCCAGCCCGACGACGCGCGCGAACCACTGGCCCAGCATGTGATCGGCCAGGCAGCCCTCGCCGTACTGGTACCGCGGTTCGGTCTCGCCCTCCTGCAGCGAGCCCGGAAGCCCCTCGACGACGCCGTCGCCCGCCTGCGCGCCATGGACCTCGACGATCTGCTTGAAGTACTCGCCGTTCCAGAGCAGTCCGGCGGTCTTCGCGCTCCCCTTCTCGAACACGGCGCGGTATTCGGCGGCCTTGTCCGCGTGGCCCAGCGCCTTCGCCATCTCCTCGGCCGCCCGCAGCGCCCCCAGGTAGAAGGTGCCCATCATCGTGTTGGGCCCGTAGAACTCGATGTCGTACGTGTTGTGCTGCTCGCCCTCCATCACGCCGTCGCGGTCCGCATCCCACGAGCCGGGCCGCCACGCGTGCTCCAGCGCCTTGACGACGCCCGGCCACATGTCCTCCAGGAACTGGCGGTCGCCGTGGTTCAGCCACTCGCGGTAGACCTTCATCACGGTGCCCATCTGCCCGTCCGCCGCCGGCTTGAAGGCCCACAACTCGCCCACGAGCGGCAGCAGCGTGCGGAACGCCATGTACCCGTCGCCGCGCGTGTTGTGCTGGAAGTCCGTGTAACGCACGCTGCGCTCCAGCGCCGGGAACAGGAACGCCAGCGCCTGCTCGTAGTTCCACACGTGCGTGCAGTTCATCGGGCAGCACCCGCCGTTGTCGCCGCAGCCCTCGAACGCGTGGAACCGCCCGTCCGCCGTGCGCAGACAGGTGGTGGTCCGGATCGTCGACGCGTTCGCCGAAGCCGCGTCCAGCACCTCGCCCGGCAGCGTGCTCTCGTGGAAGGCGCGGAAGAACGTGTGCGTCTCCTCGCGCAGCCGGTCCAAGTTGTCGCCCACGTATCGCGCCACGGCCCAGGCGTCCGGCCACTGCGAGCCGTACCACGTGCCCAGGCGCTTGCCCTTCACCGCCGCCTCGTCGTTCCAGTAGTTCGTCAGACCGGGGAAGTGCCACGTCATTACGAATGGGATACGCACGGTCTGGCCTGGGCGGACCGTCACCCGCACTCCGAGGCTCCCCACGTCCGTCTGACCGTCGGGCGTGGGATCGGCGTCCGGCCCGTTCGACAGCATGCCGTCCTCGCGGAAGTCGTCCCAGAAGCTCTGCACGTCGTCCCACCAGCCTGCCCGCTCCCATCGCGTGGCCCACGTCACGTTCGGCATCGGAGTGGCCATCGCCAGGGTCCCGAACTGGGCGTGGTCGGCGGCGTATTTCGCGGAACCCATCCGGATGCCGGAGAGCGCGCCGTCGCGGATGAACTCGTTCAGGTTCTGCCCGAACAGGTCGTGGCGGCGGTTGTACAGCCCGGCCATGCCGTCGTAGCCACATGCGTTGAAAAGGGAGAAGGCAATCGTCGCCTCGATGTTAACCGAACCGGGGTTGCGAACGTCCCATTCGAAGATGGCGCACGGAATCCCGCTGTCGAGGTCGTTCATCGGCACAAACGGGTTGAAGGCGTTCAGCCGCATTTCGAGCGGCAGCGCGTCGTCCTCGAAGTCGATCCAGGCAAGCGGATAGCCGCCCGAGAACCGAGCTTCGCGAAGCCGCGGCAGGCCGCTGACGAATGCCGTCGAGGGGCCCGATCCCCCTCCGAACGGGGGCAGCAGGCGCCGCTCCAGCACCCGGGCAACCGGCGCGCCATCCGCCGGCTTGGCCCAGATCGAGAAGAACGTGTAGGGCAGGTTCTTGCCCTTGGCCGGGCGGTTGAAGATCTCCCAGTCGCGCAGATTGCCGCGTCCGCCCAGCGACACCGTACCGGTGCCGATGCCGCCAAGGGGGAAGGCGACCTCGCGCAGGGAGTCGCCGGCAAAAGATCGAACGCCGGGATACGGCGACGCGTCACTCGACATACGTAGCTCCTCGCTGGACGGGTGTGTGGCGCAGACTTCCGCCCGAGCCGGCCGAAATCCTGCACTTCCGGAAGCTGCGAGACCTGGGTCACCGTACTAACAACAGTGTCTGTGTTTGCGTAGGGACCTGTCGCTCCGTCGTCGCCGATCGCCTGGAGAGGGCCTTGAGGCAGCTAGCAAGCTCCCATCCGGCACTCATACGCTTTGGCTATCCGGAACTCATCCGCAGCCGCGGCCGGGCCGCGTGTCTGGTTGCCACCGCGATGCTCCTCGTTGTGTCGCTTGCCGGCGACCCTCAGTCCGACTGGTGGCTCCCCACGCTCGTCTCCATCGCTCTGCTTGCCGGCGCCGGCGTCGTCGCCATGCTGCACGTGGCCTCGCTGGAAGTCGACCTGCGCGACCGGACCTACCGGTTCCAGCCAGGCCCCCTGCGCCTCTACCGGCAGATCAGCGGCAGCACCGATGAGTTCAGACGCCTGCAGACGGTGTGTGGCCCGGGCGGCGGCGTGGTGCAGATCGTGGGGGAGCGCGGCACCTGGACGGTCTGCCGAGGCGAGGACCCGCTCGGCGTCGCGCAAACGGCGCGCCAGGTCGCCGAGGTCCTCGGCACTCCCACAGGGCCGGCCGACACCAGGCAAACCGAAGGCCAGCGGCTGGCGCGCCGCCTAACGCGACTCATCGGGTGGGGCGCCACCGCGTGCCTCGCCACCGCGCTCGTCGCGCCGATCGCGGGCGTTGTGGTGCCGGAGATGCTCGCGGACCCGCCCGGAGCACGAGCCGCAAGGGCGCAGGCGCGGGAGTCATACCGCCAGGGCATTGCCCGGTACTGGTTCCGAGACTACCGTGGCGCAGCCGCCGTCCTCCGTGAAGCCGCTCGAACCGGCGACGATGCTGCCAATGCGCTGAACATGCTCGCCTACGCCTACGCCGAGCAAGGCCGGCTCGACGAGGCCCTCGCGACTGCCAGACAAGCTCTTCGTGAGGCTCCGCTCGATCCCAACATCATCGACACGGTCGGTGAGATGCACGAGCGGCGCCGCGAGTTCAAGCGCGCAGCCGTGTTCTACGAGCGGGCCCTCCGGCGCATGCGACCCGAGGCGTCCACCCAGACGCACGCCAAGCTCGGACGCACCCTCATCGCCCTGGGCCGGCGGCAGGAGGCCCGGGCTCAACTCCGTCAGGCTCTCGCGTATGGCGTGTTCGACCAGTGGACGGGTATGGCCGATAGGCTCGCCCGCCAACTCGGCGGCCGCGGCGCCCAGGTGGCGCCACAGCGCCCGGTGCCTCGGCCAGGGTCGGCGTGGGCCACGACCGAGCGGCTCGACACGACCCGCAGCCGCACATCCCCCGGGATCGGTCCCACGGAGTCGGGCATCGTACCCATGTGGTAGAGCCGCTCCGGCCCGCCCAGCCCTAGCCTGAATCATGCTCGAGTGCAGTGGTGGGATGGGCCTCCGTGCCCGTCCGGCGCCACTCATGGACAGGTCAGGCTAAGTCCGCCAGCACCCGCCGCGCCGCGCCCAGCCCGCCCACAGCGAAAACCAGCGGATACAGCAGCTCGAAGTACCACAGGTTCGCGAAGTAGAACCCGATCGGCGCCGGCGTCAGTTCGCCCTCCATCCGCGGCGCAAGCCAGCGCACCGCCCGCGCCATCGCCGCCTCGCCCTCCTCGCGACCGCAGGCGCCAAGCTCGACCGTGGCGGCCAGCGCATGCAGCGCTACCGAGGTCTCCTCGAGCGATGGCGTCACGCCTACCTCGCCCCCCCAGCCGCCGTCCTCCCCCTGCGCGCCCAGCAGGTAGCCCACGCCGCGCTCAGCCATCGGTCCGTTTACCGCCGCCGCGGCCAGCCCGAGCAGCACGCGCGCCGTCCCATAGACGGGGTTCTCCTCGCGCGGGGCGTGCTCGTTGCCAAACCACAGCGGCAACCACGCCCCATCCCCGCGCTGCACCCGCGCCAGGTAGCGCACCGCCCGCTCGCGCGCCCGCTCGATACGCCGCCCCAACCCAGCGTCCAGGCTCGGCTGCCACGCCGCCCAGGCCGCCAGCGCGTGCGCCGTCAGGTCCGCCCCGCTGCGGTCGAACGGCAGCGTGCCCCACCCCCGGCAGAACGTCGGCATCCCGCCGTCCGCGTTCTGCAGCCCCAGCAGCCACTCGACCCCCGCCGCCGCAGCCGTGGGGATGCGCCCCGGTGGGCCAGGCGTCCCTGCCCGTCCAGCGCCCCCCAACTCCGGTGGGGCGGGCGTCCCTGCCCGCCCAGCAAGGTAGTGTAGGGCGAGCAGCGCCCCCGGCGTGTCGTCGGCATCTGGCACCCCACCGGGCAGGTCGGTCCACGCCCACCCGCCCGGCGCAGCGCCGGTGTACGGGTGGACCTCCTGCCCCTGCTGCCCGAGAAGCCACGCAATCAGGTACTCCCGCAGCTCCTCCCCGATCGCACCCAGCCCGTCGCCCGCCGCCAGCGCGTTGACCGATAGGGTGGTGCCCCAGGTCGCCAGGTCCGTGTCGATCGGCCAGCTCCCATCCGGCCGCACGGAGCGCACGAGGAAGCTGACGCCATCCGCCGCGACCGGGTGGTCGACATGCCCCGCGCCGATCAGGCTCATCGTCACGAAGCTGGTGAGCGGGGTCGCCTCCAGGAACCCGCCGCCCTGCGGCTGGATCGCGCGAAGCACGCGCAGCGTCGGCCCGACAGCGGCCGCGCGGACCGCACCAGTCAGCGGGTTGCGGCTCCCGCGCCTTCGGAAGCCCACCTGCCCGATGGCGATCAGAGCCGGCAGCGCGTAGCTCACCACGGGGAACCGCAGCGCCCGGTACCACTGGCGCGGGAAGGCGGCGAGTTCGAACGGGAGTGGCGGGATGAGGCGCCAGGCGTCAGCCCCCTCGCCCAGACGGCCCGCCAGCGCGCACATCGTCAGGATCGGAACCGAGAACGTGCGGTCCTTGCCGTACCGGTCGCCGATGGCCTTGGCGAGCGCCTCCGGCGCCAGCGAGCCGGCCCGCGCGAGGAGCCATCGCTCGGCAGCCGCCACCGCCTCCCCGCAGCCCTTCGCCTCCGGAACGCTAAGCGCCGCACAGCAGAGCGCCGTCGTGCTGATGTTGCTCAGGCTGCGCACGGTGTCGCCCCAGCCCCCGTCGGCGTTCTGCGTCCGCACGAGCCACGCCAACCCGCCCGCGATGAGGCGCTCCAGATCGGCCGTGCCCCGGCGCTCACGGGCTATGTGCCGCCGCGCCAACGACAACGCGAACGCGGCCGTCGCGGTGGAGAGAGCGCTGCTCGCCAACTCGCCCTCCCAGTGCCCGCGCGCGCACCGCTCCGCCATCAGCCGCTCGCGCGCCGAAGCGAGGGCGTCATCCAGAAGCCGCAGAGTCGTCTCGTCCATCGCTCACTCGCTCAGATGGCCCAACGCCAGCAGGCCGTAGTACGTGTACTCGCAGTCCAGCTCATCGTCGGTCCAGTTTCCGTGGAACCCGCCGCGCGCCGACCACAGGCTGTCCAGGTAATCGAGGCACCGCTCGCGGATGGGGTCCAGCGACGCGCCCATCGCCGCCAGCGCGTGCAGGGCCGTCGCGGTGGAGAGAAGGTCGGGGATGGGTGCAAGGGGCGTCGCGTAGAAGCCCCCGCTCTCCGGGCAGCGCTCCAGCAGCCACTCAGCCGCCCCGGGGTCCGGCTCCTCGCCGAGCTGCCGCAGCACCGCCGCGACGGCCGCCGTCGAAGGCGTCAGCCCAAGGCGCATCTCGGCCTGGTTCGAGTAGCCGCCATCTTCGGCGCGCAAGGCTTCCAGCGAACGAAGGAGCGCAGCTCGATCGGGCAGATCCGCCCCGAGGTCGCCATACGCGGTGGCGGCGATGAACGCCGCATAGGCGGTACCCGAGGCGCAGCCCGGCTTCGCGTTGTAGCCGCCGTCCTCGCTCCGGCACTGCTCGATGCGGCGCACGAGCGCACCGCGGGGCGCATCCGAGGCCAGTTCGGCGGGCATGTCGGCCCAGCAGCGGGCGAGGCACGCGCAGTGGACGTAGTCGAGGCCCGAGCCGTCGCCGTGCGTGAGGAGGAAGCGGTGTACGAGGTCCCAGGGGATGTCCGAGGCGTCCAGCGCCATCAGCGCCTCGAGCCCGAACACGGTGTAGTAGATGTCGGCGGCGCCGGAGCGATCGGCGAAGCCGCCGGCCTCGGTCAGCCTGGAGAACAGGAATGCGCGGACGAGGTCAGCCGATGCGCCCAGCGGCCGGCACGCCAGCTTCGCCGCCTGCAGCATGGCGAGCCTCAAACTCACTGCACCACCCCTCGACCTCGACGCGGAACATGCGGGTAATGACGCGGCGCAGCAGGCCCTTCAAGCTCGCGTTCTCCAGCTCGCCAAGCGTGCGGATGGCCTGCTCCTTGTACGTCTCCAGCAGCGCGTGGCACTCGGCGCGCGCGCCCAGCCGCTCGATGACCTGGCGCACCTCGTCACCGTGCGCCAGACTGGGCTGCCGCCACGCCTCCTCCAGAACGTGCCGGTCGTCCCCCTGCGCGCGCTGGTAGGCGATGGCCAGCGGCAGCGTCGGGCGCAGGTCGGTGCCGGCAACGTCGGCCTCCAGGTCGTCCAGATCGTCGCGCACCTGGTACGCGATCCCGACCGCCTCGCTGTAGCGCCGCAGCGTCTCGCCGATGGAGCCGGTCCCGCCCGCCAGTGCCGCGCCGAGCCGCACCGCCACCTCGAACGCCGGCGCCGTCTTCCGGCTGAAGATGCCCAGCACCTCGTCCGGCGCCAACGGCCGCGGCCGCCGCACCCATGCCAGCTCATCGCCCTGCCCGGCGCAAAGTGAGCGGTGCCCCACCGCGGCAATCCGCAGCAACTCCGCGCGCACCTCGGGCCCGGCAGCGCACTCGGCCAGCATGCGGTACCCCTCGCCGAGCAGCAAGTCGCCCGTGTTCAGCGCGATCGGGACGCCGTGCTCCTCGTGCAGCGCCGGCTCACCGTACCGCCCACCGTCGCCGTCCTCGATGTCATCGTGAACGAGCGACGCCTTGTGGAAGCACTCGATCGCCACCGCCACGCGCCGCACATCGTCGGTCGCGGGCGCCGCGGAGTCGGCCTGCAGCGCCTTCCAGGTGCAGACGGTCAGGAATGGCCGCCAGCGCTTGCCGCCCATCGCCAACCACTCGCGCGCCACCTCGTCCGCCGCACTCGACGCCGGCCCGAGAACGCGGTCCAGCTCATCGCGCGAGAACCAGCCGTCCACCCCCGTGCGCAGCGCGTCCAGATCGAGCCGCCGGCTGTGGTCGCTGCTCGTCAGGTAGATGGCATCGTGGACCCAGTCCAGGTCGACGGTGGTGTCGCGGCAGTTGCTCTGCAGCAGCGGAATGGCGAAACCCGGGACCGCGGCGGCCTCCATGTGCGGCAGCGCGCGCTCCAGCACGTTCAGGCAGCTCACGCCCAGGATCGCCTCGATCTTGTGCGCCTGGATCATGGCCATCACGACCGCCGATCCCTCGGCCACCATGACCGCGTACCCAAGCCGCTCGGCCTCGTCCTGCAGGTCCGGAATGGAGCACTGCCCGCACCGCTCGCAGAGCAACCCCAGCTCGTCCATCTTGGCAGGGCACACGGCCTCCGGACGGATGCACTTCGGCAGCAACAGCATCCGCCGGTCGTACGGAACCGATGCGAACGCCTCCCGCCACGCCTCGTTGTTGATCAGCACGCTCAGGTAGTCGGCGAAGACGGGATCGAACCCGGCCTCTTCCGCCAGGCGCGACGAGTGCAGGCGCAGCTCGGCGGCCGAGAGCGGCGTGACCATCGGCGTCCGCGACACGTAGTCTGCCGCGGCGGCCCGGGCCCGCTCCCGCTCGGCGCGAGTGCGAGGTATGTTGGCCTGCGGGTCGCGCGCCGCCACGGTCGGAACCGCACGCGGCACACTCACCCGCGGAATAGCCTGCATCCCGTACGTCTCCCTCTCAGACCGATCTGCATCCTGCGCCAGCGCCCAACCCCCAGTCCCCGCAGGGGACTTCGCGCCCTCTCAGCGCCGGGTTTCAACCCGGCGTGCCACCCACCGTGCACCCGAGGCCCAACCCGCGCCAGCGCACAACCCCCAGTCCCCGCAGGGGACTTCGCGCACCGTCAGCGCCGGGTTTCAACCCGGCGTGCCACCCACCGTGCACCCGAGGCCCAACCCGCGCCAGCGCACAACCCCCAGTCCCCGCAGGGGACTTCGCGCACCGTCAGCGCCGGGTTTCAACCCGGCCGTGCCCCCGCCCCCCAGCCCCCGACACCCGACACCCAACCCCCGCCCTACTGGTACGCCCCGAACCCGAAGAACCAGTGCTTCTTCGCGAACCGGTACGCCCAGTGCTCCTCGGGGATCTCCTGCCCAGGAAGGTGCTGGCTAGTGCGCGGCTCCAGCGCGTCCAACTCGGCGAACGCCGTCTGCCGCTGCGTCGAGTCGTGCGCCCCGTGCCGCTGCGCTACATCCCGCACAATGTCCGGGCGCTCCAGCAAGATGCAGCCACGTGTGGTCTTCGCTGAGACCTCGCGCAGGTCCTTCAGGAACGCGGACTCCGTCATCGTCCGGCCCAGTCCCCGCTCGTCGCGGATCGTCTCCGCCGCGAACTGGATGACCGGGCACGGCTCGATGTCGCCGCCCGGACCGACATGGTGGCTCATGCCCACAGCCATCGGACAGAGGGCCCGCCCCTCGTCGTCCCAGTAGGCGTCCACGATCGCGATCGGGTGCCGCTTCCGAGCCTGCACGATGAACCGGCGCACCTCCAGCAGCTCCGCGGGCGAGAGGGCCAGATCGGGATGCGGCCTCGGCCCAACCGGACGGTACGTGTAATACCACGCATAGTGCACGCCCATCGAGATCAGCCGCCGCAGCCACTCGTCGCCGACCAGGTCGAGGTTCGTCCGGCACACGCTGGTTGCCACGCCTGTGATCAGCTTCTGCCGCCGGCAGCTCTCCACCGCGCGCAGCGACTTGTCCAGCACCTCGTTGCCGCCGCGCCGCTCGTCGCTCACCACCTGCGAGCCCTCGATGCTGATCAGCGGCGTCACGTTCCCCAGCCGCCGCAACTCCCGCGCGACATCGTCGGTCAGCAACTGCCCATTCGTGAACATCTGGAAGTAGCAGTCGCGGTGGTCACCATAGATCGCGAGCAGCTCAGGGTGCAGCAGCGGCTCGCCGCCCAGGATGCCGAAGAACCGGCACCCGTAGCGCTTCGCCTCTTCGATCGACCGTCGCATCTCCTCCCGCGTGATCATCTTCCGCGGCGAGGCCACGTCGACCCAGCAACCCTGGCACCGGAGCTGGCAACTGCTGATGACCGAGAAGAACAGGAACGGCGGAAACACCTCGCCGCGCTTCAGCCGCTTCTGGTGCAGCGAGATCGCCCGCATGTTCGCCACGCCGCAGTTGAGCGTGAAGTTCCACAGCAGCCTCGGGCTGATCTCGGTAAGCGCCCGCCGCGCGAACGCCCCGATCATCGCCCGCCTCCAGCAGCCCCCGCCCCTTGCGGATGGCGACCACCCAAAGCCCCCGCCCCTTGCGGGAGGGGGTTGGGGGAGGGGTACGCCACGCACCACCCCCTACTCATCCTGCTTCTCCGCGCCGCCCGGAAGCTCCCCGCGCAGCGACTCCAGCAGCTCCGGCGGGATGTCCAGCTTCTCCTGCAGCTCCGCGAGGCACCGCTGCCGCTCCTGCAGCGCCACTTCCTCGCTCCGCTCCGGCGAGAACCGCTCCTTCGCCCGCGCGTTCCGGTCCCGCAGCTTGGAGTACATGTCACCGCTCAGCAGCGACGAGATGCTTACCGTCACCACGTCGTGGTCCGGCTCCCGCCCCCTGCCCTCGTCCCCGTTGATCGGCGACTTGCCGTACCGGGGGAACACGATCGCCACTTCCGGACAGACGCGCGCGCACGCCGGGCAGTTCGTCTTGCACTTCTCCGGCGACTGAACCACCACTCTGCCGCCATCCTCTCCATAGACGCCGAAAAGGCAGAAGTCGAGACACTGCATGCAGTCGATGCAGCGATCCCGGTCGATGACCGGGAACCACGCAGGCCACTCGCCCGCGCCCTCGGCAGGCGCCTCGACAGCATCGCCCGGCGTCGCCCCGGCGAACAGCCGCTCCGCCACCTCGTCCGCGGGCTCGGTCCGCGCGTTCGCGAGCGTCACGCCCGCCCGAGGCAGCGTGACTCCGGCCGCCTCGAAGAGCCAGCGCACCGCGCGAGGGTAGCACGCCGCGACGCGCAGATCACCGCTCGCGGCCCACTCCGCCAGCCGCGGCGACCGGTGGGCGGCCAACTCGCAGAGGTCGTCCACCCACTCCGCCGACACCCCCGCATCACTCGCCGCTTGCGCCAACCGCGCCAACGTCGCGTCGGGTGTCAACCCAACCTGCGCGCATCGGCATATCAGAACGCGTGTCGATTCAGCCCCCATCCACCACAACCCTCTCCACCAACGTTGCCCGGCGACCCCGCCGGCCGCAATCCCACCACCCCGCCGTCGCGTCCGCCAGGACGCCCGGCCGCAGGCCCGCCAGACGGGTCGTTCACGGCCCGGAACGCCAATGGCCCGAGCCGCCGATCCGTCTCTTCAGCCATACGAGGCGAGCCAGCATTCGGTGTCCGCCCCCATCAGTTCGCCTCCGGGCGCCGTTACTCCTGGTTGCCGACCGGTCCGCGAGCGATGAACCCTGGAGCGGGAGGCCGGCACTAACCACCCGGCACAGCTCAAACCCGCCACACCCGATCGACAGGAGCGCACGCCATGAACGCGAACCGCCCGTTTCTGCTCGCTGCCGCGGCCGGCATCCTCACCCTCGCCGTTGCCGCACTCGCCCAGACCAAGCCCACGCCCGCCGCCAAGGGCCGAACGCTGGGCACGCCCAAGACCTACCTCAACCTGACGCTGGTGCCGGTCATCGACCAGCGCAGACTGCCGGTCGGCAAGTACATGACCCTCGACGAGGCCCTGGCGCGCAAGGTCGTCAAGGTGCGCGAGGCCGGCAGCGGCGGCGAGGTCAACACGCTGCACATCACCAACTACGGCGATCACCCGGTGTACATCATCGGCGGCGAAGTCGTGCTCGGCGGCCAGCAGGACCGCTGCGTGGGCAAGGACATTATCATCGGCGCCAAAGAGAAGAACGTGCCGGTGCCGGTCTTCTGCGTCGAGCACAACCGATGGACCGGCAGCGGCGACTTCTCCGCCTCGGCCAAGATGGTGGCGTCCCCGGAGATCCGGATGAGCGCGCAAGAGGGCGTCTTCGCACAGAAGGTGGCTGCCGCAGGCCCGGCGCGCGCCGGGCGGACCTCCGTGTCCGGGGTCGGCGAGGCGCAGAGCAAGGTGTGGGATACCGTCGCTCGCAAGAGCAGCCGCCTGAACGCCGCGATGCCCACCGGCACCTACCGCGGCGTGCTCCAGCAGAGCGCGGGCGACGCCGGCAAGCGCATCGGCCCCTACCTGAAGGGGTTCAGCGCCGGCCTCGGCAGCGATCCGCACATCGTCGGCGTCGTGGCGCTCATCGACGGCAAGGTCGCCTCGGCCGACATCTTCGCCGACCCCGCGCTCTTCAGGAAGCTCTGGCCGAAGCTCCTGCGCTCCTACGCCGCCGACGCTGCCGAGAACGCCAGGCCGAAGGTCGCCGACGTGAATGCCCGCGACATCGCCTGGAAGTTCATCGCCAACCCGTCCGCCCGAGCCCGCGTGGTGGTGGACCGGATGCAGGCGGGCCAGGCCCAGCGAGTGGACAGCGACGGCCGCGTCTTCTACCGCACCTTGGGCACTGCCGGCGGAGCCGCCGCGGCGGCTCCGGTGCACGAGAACATCCTGCGCAAGTAGCCGAACCGCAGGTTTCGGCCCCCCTCGCGCCGAACAGATACGGGCGCGTCCATCGCGGCGCGCCCGTATTGCCGTATGACGATGCACGTGTCTGTCCGACGAACCGAACCTGCGGGCATTCAGTGATGCCTCGCGGTACCTCCCCCAAAAACGAGTTGAGCGCGCCAATGGCCGATCAGATCACCTACGTCTTCCTGGACTTCGACGATACGCTCAGCGACATCCGGTCCCTCCGCCTGCAGTTCGTGCGCGAGGCCGCCGAGTTGCTGGAACGCCACGGCGCAACGCGGGACGCCTGGGAGCAGGCTGTGGCGCCGACCTTCGAGCGCTCCCTCGCCCGCTACACCGAGCGCTACACCACCGACCCGCTCGCAGAGTACGTCCACTGGCTGGACCAAGAGCGAGCGCGTATCGGTGCCGAGATCTTCGAGGCGGCCGGCGTGCAGCCCCCAACCGGCGAGCCGCTCGCGGAGCTTGTCAAGCGCATCACGTTCGACTCGCTCGCCTACTGCAATGCCACGTTCCCCAACACAGAGGACGCCCTGCGCGAGCTGTTCGAGATGGGTGTCCGAACGCAGATGGCCTCAGCCCAGGACTCCGATTACCTCCTGGCCGCGCTGATGGGCGCCCGCATCGAGAGCTACACCGAGAGCAAGTTCGGCCCCGACCTGCTCAACTGCGCCAAGGAGAGCCCGCAGTTCTACGTCCGCGCCTTCGCGGCGTGCAACATCCACCCGAGCCAGGCCATCGTGGTCGACGACCAGGCGATCTGCCTCAACTGGGCCCGCGAGGCGGGCGCGCACGTCGTCCAGGCGCGCGTCGCGCCGAACGTCGAGCCCGCCGACTTCGCCCACTCCTTCACCGACTGGGCCGAGCTGCCGGAGATCGTGCGGGGGATCGCGCCATGAGGCCCGAGGTGGAGCTTCTCCAGCCGGCGCTCGTCCAGATGCGCCACGAGTTGCACGCGATGCCCGAGCGCAGCCTATCCGAGGAGCGCACGGCCGCCTACGTCGCGGACCGCCTGCGCGCGCTCGGACTGGAGCCGCGTACAGGTGTCGGCGGCCACGGCGTCACCGCCGACCTCCAATGCGGCGCTCCTGGCCGCACGCTGGCCATCCGGGCCGACATGGACGCACTGCCCATAGCCGAAGCGAATGACGTACCATACCGCTCCCAGAACGAGGGCGTCATGCACGCCTGCGGCCACGACGGCCATACCGCCATCGTGCTCGGGGCCGCTCAGGCGCTCACCGGAATGCGCGACCGTCTGGCGGGCCGCATCCGCTTCCTCTTCCAGCCCGCCGAGGAGGTCGTGGCCGGCGCCAAGGCCATGTGCGAGCAGGGAGCGATGGACGGCGTGGACGCGGTCGTCGGGCTGCATGGGTGGCCCGGGGTCCTGCAGGTCGGCCAGATCGCCGTGTGGCCGGGCCCAGTGCTCGCCTCCGCCGACACCTTCGAGATCGTCGTCCACGGGCGCGGTGCCCACGCGGCGATGCCGCACCTGAGCGTCGACCCCATCGTCGTCGGCTCGCAGATTGTCATGGCTCTACAGACCATCGTGAGCCGCGAGGTCGACCCCGTGGAACCGGCCGTCATCACCGTCGGCACCTTCCAGGCGGGCACCGCGGACAACATCATCCCGCCCACGGCGCGGATGACGGGCACCGTCCGGGCCCTCACCCCCGAGCTGCGCGAGGCGGTGCCCGACGACATCCGCCGCGTGGTGCGGGGCACCTGCTCTGCCGCGCGAGCCCGTGCGGACGTGAGCTACCACTTCGGCACTCCGCCAACCTGCAACGAGCCGGGATTTGCGCAGCTCGTGGCCGAGGCCGCCGCCGAGGCGCTCGGCCCCCAGCAGGTCGTCACCGCCGGCCGGCCGCGCATGGGCGCCGAAGACTTCGCGGTCTACCTGGAGCGGGCGCCCGGGGCCTTCTTCATGCTCGGCCTCGGCGATGTCTCACCCATTCATACGCCGACCTTCGACTTCGACGACCGCGCACTGCCGGTCGGGGTCGAGGTGTTCGTCGCCGTCGCCGAGCGCTACCTGGGCCGAGCGTAGCAGACAAGCCGCCATAATGGCAATCACGAACGGAGGACACTGGATATGGCACGCGCCGTAGTGACGGGAGGCGCCGGATTCCTTGGATCGCATCTCTGCGACCGCCTGCTCGCCGAGGGACTGGACGTCATCGCCCTCGACAACCTTATCACGGGCAGCACCGACAACATCGCCCACCTAATCGACAACCGCCACTTCCGGTTCATCAACTACGACGTCACCAACTACCTCTTCATCGACGGTGCAGTGGACTTCATCTTCCATCTCGCGTCGCCTGCCAGCCCGGTCGACTTCCCGACGAAGCCGATCCAGATCCTGAAGGTGAACGCCCTCGGCACGCACAAGGCGCTGGGGCTAGCGAGCGCGAAGAAGGCCCGGTTCTTCCTCGCCAGCACCTCCGAGGTGTACGGCGACCCGCTGATCCATCCGCAGACCGAGGAGTACCTGGGCAACGTCAACCCGGTCGGTGTGCGCGGCGTCTACGACGAGGCCAAGCGCTTCGCCGAGGCCATGACGATGGCCTACCACCGCTACCACCACGTCCCCGTCCGCATCGTGCGCATCTTCAACACCTACGGCGAGCGGATGCGCCTGGACGACGGCCGCGTTGTGCCGAACTTCATCGGCCAGGCCTTGCGCGGCGAGCCGATTACGGTGTACGGTGATGGTAAGCAGACGCGCTCGTTCTGCTACTGCTCGGACCTCATCGACGGGTTCTGGCGGCTGATGAACTCGCCGCACACGGGCCCCATGAACATCGGCAACCCGACCGAGCGTACGATGATGGAGTTCGCCCAGGAGATCAAGCGCCTGACGAACAGCCCCAGCCCGATCGTTCTGGAGCCGCTCCCGACGGTCGACGACCCGAAGAAGCGCAAGCCGGACATCACCAAGGCGAAGGAGCTGCTGGGCTGGGAGCCCAAGGTCTCGCTCGAAGAGGGGCTCACTCGCACCATCGCGTACTTCAAGGGGCGCCTCGGGCTGTAGCGCCGCCGGCAGCCGGAAGACAACCGGGCAGAGGAACGGTGCAATGTGCGCCTTCCTGTTTCGAGCAGCGGTCATCTTGGCAGCCACCTGGGTGGCAACCTTGCTGCCCAGCCCGACCGCGTCGGTTCCGCTGCCTCTGAAGAACGTGCTCGCCGTCGCCGTGGGCATCATCGCCGCCGGAGCTTTGCTCTACGACACGCTCTTCCACGACCGCTACCGGCCATAGAACGCCCAGCCAGGCGCCGGCACCGGTCCGCGGCGACGCTGATGGCCGCGTCCAGCCCTTCCCTCACGGGAGCAACGCATGAAGTCGACCGAACTCGACACCATCCGGGTCCAACTGAACTACCCGATCGAACTGGTGACGGAACCCGTCTTGTACCGCCTGGTGGTGGACCACGGGCTCATCCCGAACATCCGGCGCGCCGCATTCGATCAGAAGAGCGGCGGCTTCATCTACCTTGAGCTGAGCGGCCAGGCCGAGGCGCTGGAGCGCGCGCTTGCCTGGCTGGAGGGGATCGGCATCGGCGTCAGCGCCATCGGCTTCGACGGCACGCAGGAGTGGGCAGTCTGATGGCGGAGACGATGCTTGCACAGGACGATGGGCGGTCGGTCGGGCTGGTCGAGAGGCAGTACTTCACGTTCGCGTCTGAGGACGAGCCGTTCGTGCTGGAGAACCGGCAGACTCTGCCGGAGGTGGTGACCTGCTACGAGACCTACGGCACGCTGAACGCCGCGGGTGACAACGCCGTCCTCATCACCCATGGCATCACGGGCAGCTCCCACGCGGCGGGGCGCTACAAGCCCGACAGCCCCTATGCCGGGTACTGGGAGGACCTGATCGGGCCCGGCAAGGCGATCGACACGGAACGCTACTTCGTGGTCGCCCCCAACACGCTCGGCGGATGCCGCGGCAGCACCGGCCCCTCCAGCGTCGATCCGCGCACGGGCCGCCCCTACGGCCTGAGCTTCCCCATAATCACCGTGCGGGACATGGTTCGGGCCCAGAAGCCCCTGCTCGACCACCTGGGCGTCACGCGCCTCGCCTTCGTGACCGGCGGCTCGATGGGCGGGATGCAAGCGCTCGAATGGGCCGTCACCTACCCGGACATGGTGGACGCCGTCGGCGGCATCGCCACGAGCGCGCGCCAATCGGCCCAGGGCATCGCGTTCAACGAGTGCGGCCGCCGCGCGATCATGCTCGATCCACGATGGAACAAGGGCGACTACTACGGCTTCGAACCCCCGTCGGGCGGCCTCGCACTGGCGCGCATGATCGGCACCATCACCTACCTCTCCGACCCGATTATGGAGGAGATGTTCGGCCGCAAGCCATTCGCCCAGCGCGACGCCCAGGAGCATGATCTGCACGCCCGCTTCGACGTAGAGCGCTACCTTCACGACGAGGGCGCCCTCCTCGTGAAGCGGTTCGACGCCAACTCCTACCTCTACGTCTCGCGCGCCATCGACCTGCACGACATCAGCCGCGGCTACGGCTCGCTGGAGAACGCCTACAAGCGCATCCAGGCCCGCGTTCTGCTCGTCGGCATCCGCTCCGACATCCTCTTCTACCCGTACGCCATCCGCGAGATGCACGCGCACCTCCAGGCGCTGGGCAAGGACTCGACCTACTGGGAGATGGACTCGGAGTACGGCCACGACGCCTTCCTGGTGGAGCAGCGCAAGCTGGCCGATCCCATCCGGGAGTTCCTGGGGTAGCGAGCGGAAGGGTGAGACGCTACTCGGCGAGCCAGTTGTCGAGGGGAACGCCTAGGTCCTCGTAGTGGCGCTGGTTGTTGGTCACCAGCGTCGCGTCGGCCCGGAGCGCCCCCGTAGCGATCAGCAGATCGCTGTCCTCGATGGGGCGCCCGGCGGCGTGCCGTCGCGCCCACAGCCCCGCTGCGGTGTCCCGGTCCTCGCGCACGAGGTCCAGCCAGGTCCAGTCAGCCACCAATAGGTCGTACGCCCGCTTCAGCCGCGTAGACCCGACCAGGCGCATGTAGCGGGTCGCTTCGAGTGGACTACGGACGAGAGCAGGAACTCGTCGCCATCGCGCACCGAGCGGGCATGGCGGTCCAGCACCGGGCGTACATGCTTGAGCACGTAGTTCACGGTGTCGGTGTCGAGCATCCAGATCATTGGAGCTCCCACGGTTTGCGCAGCCGGAACGGGTGCTGCCTGCGGAAGTCCTCGAACTCGTCCAGCGCCTTGCGCTCCTCCTCGGTCCACTCGATCGCCCTGATCTCGTCCAGGGCCGCCAGCATCCGCAGATGCCGCTCGGCGGTGCCCTCCGCCCCGTCCGCCGTATCGCGCTCCTCTACGACGGTGAGGCGCACGCGGCAGCCCCGCAGCTCGTCGGCGTGGCGAGCGACTTCCTCCCACGATCCCTCGATCGTCCTGCCCAATCGGCTCATTGCCGCACCTCCGCGGACCTGCTGCCGCACCAGCATTCTACTACAGCGATGGCCAGGCGTCGAGGAAGCGCCGGGAGGCCGGCGTCGCGCCTGGCCTCCCGACGCGCTCTCGTTACGTCCCGGGCGGCGCCGGCTGGGCCTTCTTGGCCAGATACTCCTCGCCGAAGTCGACCTTCAGCTCCACCCACAGCGGCAGGTGGTCCGACATCTGGTAGGTCCGCCAATCCCGGTAGCGGCGGTGCCTGGCGGCCGGCGTCGGCTCGCCATCGTAGCCCGGCACCACCGCCGCGTACTCCGGCTCGTCGTCGTCCGCGGCGCCTGCCGTAGCGACGTCTTCCGTCGAGCGGTAGACGTGCCTGTACAGATTGAACACGCCGGCCCGGATCGTCGGCAGGTTCTCGGCGATGTCCGGGCATAGGAACGCGATCTGGTCGTAGTGCTTGTTGCGCGCCACGTTGGCCGGCAGCGCCTGGATCTGCTGCGGCACCACGAACCCGGGGGCCGTCAGCGCCGCGAAGGTCTTGTTCGCGGGGTCGTAGATGTTGAAGTCGCCCAGGAGGATCGTGTTATTGCTGCCGTCGTCCCTACGGTCCCACGCATACTTCGACTTCGCGCGGTCCGCCATGAACTGGGCCACCGAGCCAATCTCCGCCACACGTTCGGGCGAGTCCGGGTTGTCCTCCCCGTAGATGATGTGCACCGTGCAGAGCGTGAAGTGGAACCAGCCCGCTCGGAACGCAGCCTCGTACGGGGTGCGAGCTACCTGCCTCACGGGCGCCCCCTTCACGGACGGGAGCACCACCTGGCCCGCGAAGCCCTCGAAGGTGACCTTGCGCGAGTCGTACAGGAACGCGAGACGCTCGCTGTTGCCCTGCTTGTCCACCGTCTCATCGGTGATCAGCAGCTTCCAGTTCCACCCCAGCAGCTTCCGCATCGCCTCCATCGACGACAGATCGTCGCGCACCTCCTGGATCGCCACCAGGTCGAACCGCGAGATGATCTCCGCGATGTAGTGAAGCGGCTCCGCGGCTCGCGGCCCGTACTTGGCCGACTCGAACTCGCGGATGTTCCAAGTCGCCAGCAGCAGCGTCTCGTCGAGCGTGCGCCGCGGGATGCCATCGGCCGCGTCGTCGAGCGCAGCCTTCAGCCTCAGCAGGCCCTTCGCGGTGCGCACATCCTCCGGCTTGCGGTTGTCAAGGGTGTAGTAGAACGCCATCGCCTACTCCTCTCCGCCGTCTCTCTCGGCGCGCCACGTGCCTCTGCCGCACGCACCCCAACGATCCCCCATCGCGCGGACCGATAGCCTGACGCGGTCTCCTACGATTCCGATGCCAGGATTCCTCCCTATTGCGTCGCCAATGGGAATCTGCCAGTCTTGCCGCACGTGATAGAATGGGGTTGCGGAACGCCGACCGGCACGCCGCCAACGCCTCCAGCCGCCAAGGAACGCTCTCGATGCCCGAGTTCAACCTGTCGATGTTCAAGGCCTACGATATCCGAACGCCGTCCGATCGCCTGACGGATGACTTGGCCGCGCGCCTGACCCAGGCCGAGGCCGTCTACTTCCGCGACACGCTGGACGCGTCCGGCGTCGTCGTGGCCCATGATGCGCGGCTCTCCGGGCCGGGTTATCTCGAGATCGGGGCGGACGCCTTCCAGCGGGCCGGCCTCGACGTGGTCGTCATCCCTGGCGTCTGCTCCACCTCCCAGTTCTACTACGCCGCCATGCGGCACCCCGAGATGGCGGCCGTCATGTTCGGCGCATCGCACAACCCGGGGAACGACACGGGGCAGAAGGTCCTCGGGCCCGGCGTAGTGCCCATCGCGGAGGGCATCGGCCCAGAGGGTGGCCTCGACCGCATCAAGGCGCTCTACATCGAGGGAGCGGCGTGCACGGCCGACCGCCCCGGCACGCTGTCCGCATATGACCCCACGGCGGAGTACATCGCGTACAGCATGCGCCTGGCCGGCGTCGAGCCAGGCAGCCTGGACGGCGTGCCGGTGCTGCATGACTACGTGAACGGCGCCGCCGGGCGCGAGATGATGCTGGCGTTCGGGGCCGCCGGGGCCGACCTGACCCCCATGCACTACGAAGCCGACGGCCGCTTCCCGCTCGGCGACCCGAACCCCGTCAAGCAGAACGTGATCGCCGCCGGGCTCGAACGCCTCGCGCGAGGCCCGTTTCTGCTCGGCACGTTCTTCGACGGCGACGGCGACCGCATCGACTTCTATCGTGGCGATGGCACCTACGTCTCGTCGAGCTTCGTCTACGCGGGCATTCTACCGCTGATCCGCCGGCGCTTCCAAGGGGACGGGTTTGGCGTCTTCGCGGACCTGAAGTCCAACCCGCTTGCGGTCATCGAGATGGCCAGGACGGGGGTCACGGTGAATGTGATCCGGAACGGGCACTCCCAGATCAAGAATGCGCTGGCCCAGAACCCGATGCTCTTCGGCACGGTCGAGGAGTCGGCGCACTTCTACGAGGCCTTCTACCTCGATGGCGCGCGCTTCTGCACGGAGAACACGCTCTACATCGCGCTGCTGGTCGCCCGGGCCTGGCGCGACGATCCGGCCCGGTTCGAGCACCTCATCGAGATCCAGTCGCGCACGGCCCGCGAGCGCGAGTGGGGATACAAGTTCCCCTCCGACGAACAGCGCGCGGAAGCCCTCCTTGCCGTGGAGGCCCGGTTCGCCGAACTGGGAGCCACCGCCATGACGCACATGCCGAACGGATACGCGCTGGAGGCCACGATGATGCGCCGCGGCATCCCGTTCGATGTCAACTCGACGACGCAGCTCCAGCCCGACTGGCTTCAGGTCTGCCATCGGGTGTCACAGAGCGAGGCGGGGCTGGCCCGCTGGGAGGTGGTAGCCGAGACGGCTGGCATCGCCTCCGAGGCTAAGCAGGAGATCGCGCGGACCGTGCGGCAGCACGGAGCGGGCGGGGAGTATCAGGGGTAGGACCTGCCAGACGAGGGGCGGCGATGGACCCGGTGACGCCGGCGGAGCCCGGTCGAAGGAAGCACTACATCTGGTGGGCGCTTGACGCCGCCGTCATCGTCGCGGCCATGGTTGCGCTCGCCAGGCTCCTCTCGCCCGCGGAGTTGCCGCCGGAGCGCATCGGCAACTTCGACGACTGGCGGCCCACGCCCGCGGAGATCCGTACCGCGGTCGGCGTCGGGCGGCCCGGCGAGCCCACCGACCCTCGTCACGTGCAGTTCGCCGAGATGTTCAAAAGCCGATTCCGGCGCCGAGGGCACGCAGTGGGCGTGCGCTTCACGGATGCCAGAACGGTGTGCCTGCAGACCGCGGGCATGACCCCGCGCTGGGACATGGCGCACGTCGCCGTCGCGGCCAAGGAAGAGGCCGACGCGGTCTTCGGGGTGGACCACCGGGTGGCGATCTTCCAGACCTACATCGGAATGGCGCCGCGCCAGGTGGGCGAGTTGGTGCGCGGCCCGAACGGCCGTGACCTCATCGACCTGGGGAGGGTATACCCGTGGGCCGCGCACCGCGCGCCACGCACCCACAGGCCCCGCAGTGCGGCTAGCGCAACGCCCAGGGCTCGGCCAACGGGCGCGCCACTGTAGAGGAGTTGGGCGCCGCCGCGCCTCGCCCGGCGCGTTACTCCGGGTCTTCGCGGCGCGGTGGGCGCATCATCAGGTCGTGCACGGTGTCTGCGATCGAGCGCCCCTCGAACAGCGCGCCGTTCATCGCCTCGCAGATCGGCATCTCGACGCCCATCTGCGCGGCAACCCGCCGGATGACCTGCGTCGTCGGCACACCCTCCGCCACCTGGCCGATCTCCGCCAGCACGTCCGCCATCGGGCGCCCCTGGCCAAGCCCGATGCCGAGGCGGAAGTTGCGCGATAGGCGGCTGCCAGCCGTGGCGATGAGGTCCCCCACGCCGGCCAGTCCGAGGAACGTCGAGGCGTGCGCGCCCATCGCCTCCCCGAGACGGGTGATCTCGGCCAACCCGCGCGTCATGAGCGCAGCGCGGCTGTTGTCGCCATAGCCAAGCCCCTCGCAGATGCCCGCTCCGATCGCGATGACGTTCTTCATCGCGCCGGCCAACTCGACCCCCACCACGTCGCCGCTCGTATAGACGCGGAAGGTCGGGCCCAACCAGAGAGCCTGGCACGCCGCGGCCGCGACAGGATCGACCGAGGCGGCCACGCTCGCTGTCGGGATGCCGCGCGCCACCTCCACCGCCAGGTTCGGCCCGCTCAGCACCGCGAGCCGTCGACGCCCCTCCTCGGCCGGCACGCCGCCGCCCGATGCCGCCGCGTCGACGACGACCTCGGATAGCCGCCGCCCCGTGCCCGCGTCCAGCCCCTTCCCTGCGTTCACCCAGAGCCTGGCCCCCGCCATGCGCGGAGCAGCCAGAGCAGCCACCTCGGCCACCACCCCCGATGGCACCGCGAACACAATGCACTCGGCCTCGGACAGGGCCTCGTCCATGAACTCGGTCACGTGTACGTTCGCGCCGAGGCGGATGCCGGGGAGATACTGGCGGTTCTCCCCGGCGGCCTGAATGGCACGAGCCAACTCGACAGGATGCGCCCACAGACGCACCGATGCGACGCCCGGCAGCAGCGTCGTTAGCGCCGTGCCCCAACTCCCTGCCCCCAGGATCGCTACTCGGTCCATGTCTATGCCAGGTCCATCTCGTAGCCGTACTGCCGGGTGTGCGCATCCTCGATGTACCGGGCCAGCAGCGTGATGGACGCCTCGATGTCCGCCACAGACGCTGTCTCGTTCACCGTATGCACGTACCGCGTCGGGATCGAGAGCGTGAAGCTCGGAACGCCGCCGCGAGAGCGCTGGATGCCGCCGGCGTCCGTGCCGCCCCTCGGCAGGATCTCCAACTGGTACGGGATCTCGTGCTTCTCGGCGACGTCGCGGAAGTGGCGCACAAGCTTCGGGTGGCAGATAAGCGAGGAGTCCATCACCTTGATGGCCGCGCCGCCGCCCAGCTTGGTCACCTGCTCGTGGTCCGCCGGCCCCGGGAAGTCGTTCGCGATGGTCACATCGACCGCGATACCCACGTCCGGCCGCAGCGCGTGCGCCGCAGTGGTCGCCCCGCGGAGCCCCACCTCTTCCTGCACCGTCGCCACCGCCAGAACGTCGGCAGCATGCGCCCCGACCCGCCGCAGCGCCTCGATCATCACGAACACCGCGAGGCGGTCGTCGAGCGTCTTGCTCACCACGTTGTGGCCCACCAGTTCGGCGGTCCGCGCGAGCGTCACGGCACAGCCGATCTCGACCTTCTCCTTCACCTCGTCGCCCGTCAGCCCGAGGTCCACGAACAGCTCCTCGACCTTCGGCGCCTTGCCCGCGTCCTCCGGCGACTGCATGTGGATCGGCTTGGCGGACGGCATCAGCACGCCCAGGCTCACGCTCCCGTCCTTGCCGTGCACGTAGACGCGCTGCGAGACCAGGTTGCGCGGGTCCCAGCCGCCGACCGGATGGATGCGGATGAAGCCCTTGTCGTCGATATGCTTGACGATGAAGCCGATCTCGTCCATGTGCGCCGCGATCATCACGCGGGGTCCGCCCACGCCGCGCTTCGTGCCGATGACGTTGCCCATCGTATCCAGGGCGACCTCATCCACCAGCGGGCGCAGTTCCTCGACGATGAGCGAGCGGATCGGCGCCTCGTAGCCCGGGATGCCGGGCGATTCGCACAGTCGCTTCAGCAGTTCGAAGTTCACTAGTCGTCTCCTTGGCGCGGCCCGTCGTCGGGCCACGGCCCCTCAAGATACAAAGGGGGACCCGTGGGTCCCCCTCTCGAAACCACTGTCGTCGCAGGCCGGCCCCTACTGCCGAAGCGGCGAGTTCACCAGCAACTCGCTCAGATTCGCGAGCCCCAACGGCACAGTCGAGACCTTCCGCTTGATTCGAGCGAGCGCGTTGTCCACCGACTTCGTCTTGACGCGCAGCTCGCTCGCGATCTCCCGATAGGACTTGCCCACCTGGTAGCCGGCCAGCACCTGCCACTCGAACTTCGAGAGCATCTGCTGGAGCAGCTCGTGCAGGCGGCGGGTGTCCTCGCTCTGGAGGGCGATCGTCTCGGGGTCCTGCACGTCGGCGCAGGGCAGAATGTCGGAGAGGTTCCACTCGGGCCCGCCGTCGTCCGCAGGCGACTCTAGCGAGAGGGATGTGTTCAGCGGCATCTGCTTCTGGCGGGTAGCGGTCTTGATGGCGGTGATGATGTGACGCTGGATACAGACTTTGGCAAACGCGGGGAAGGAAATCGCTCTGTCATGGCGGAAGTCAACTATCGCCTGCCAGAGCCCGATCATGCCTACCTGCAGAAGGTCTTCTTTCTCGGCGCCCACTAGGAAGTACGACTTCACCTTCGTGCGCACGAGGTTGCGGTACTTGCACAGGAGGTACTCAGAGGCGCTCTGATCGCCAAGTTGGGCGATCGCCACCACTTCACCGTCGGGCACGTCCACGTAACGCAAGTGGGATGCATTAAGGCGGTGGTGCACGTCGATATCCACTCTGGTCTCCCAGTCGTTAGGATTGGGTGATCTGGATTTGCTCAGCTTGATGAGGGTCCCGACTCGACCCAGAGGAGGTGCGGCGGCCAACCATACCGTGTGACATTATACACTGCATTCTCGCGAGGGTGCAACCCTCGTGAGCCACGAACGGTCGAGCGTCGGTTTGCCGTGCCCGCGACCACAGCCTGCGACTCGTGCACAGAGCCGCCGATCCGTCCGGATGGCGGCTCACGGTTGTCGGCGCACCACGCCCGAAGCGCGTGAGAACCGGGGCTACCTGGAAGCTTGCGTGGCCGCAATCGCAGCCGCCGAGGGCGACTCCGCCCCCACCCGGATCTGCTGATTGCCACAGATGAACGCTGTCAGAACGAGGCACAGGGTCACACCAACCAGAGCAGCCAGAACCCACGACGGTGCGCTGACGTACCGAGGCATACCGACCTTCCTCCCCTACTTGGCGACTCGCGGAGCGCCGACTTCTACCGGCGGGTATCCACGATCGGCGCATACTGCCACATGCGTGACCTCTTCCGGCAGACCAGTGGCTTGGCCAGCCTCACGCCCGGGACTTCGTTACCCGAATGGCGCATTATCGCAGGTTGCAGCCCGACGAATCAAGTGCCACAGCCGTCTACTTTGGCCCTTTCTGGCGCCGCGCGCCCATGCCGACCGACACCCCGCCAGGGCGCTTGTCCCCGTGCCGCGCCTTGCCGCCGCGATCGAGCCGCGCCTGGCAATCGACGATCAGCAGATTGACAAGACGCACCTTCGGCGCCCGCCCCTTGGCCAGCGTGGCCTCCAACATCGCGCTCCATCCACGGCCGCCGTCCTTCAGCGACGACGGGCTTGCCCCGAACACGAAGTTGCCCAGGCTGTACGCGATGGGCTTGCCGCGATAGGTCTCGACGGGCTGCACGACGTGCGGATGGTGCCCGATCACCAGGTCGGCGCCGGCGTCGATTGCGGCCCGCGCGATCTGGCGCTGGCGGCTGGAGGGCTTGCGCGCCTGCTCGACGCCCGCATGCAGCGACACGACCAGCGCGTCGACCTGCTTCCGCGCCGCCGCCACCTCCCGCTTCAGGCGCGGCAGGTCCGCCATGTTCAGCCCGGGCTCGCCGGCCCGCAGCGGCAGGATGCACGGGAACATGCCCAGATAGGCGAGGAACCCCACGCGCAGCCCGCGCACCTTCACGACCCGCAGGCGCCGTGCCTCAGCAAGTGTGCCACCGCCTCCCACAGGTATGACGCCCGCGTTCTGAAGGTGTTCCACGGTCTGCGCGAGCGCCGCCTTGCCGTAGTCCAGCGCGTGGTTGTTCGCGAGCGACACCACGTCGAACCCCGCCTCGGACAGGGCGAGCGCGCCGCGAGGGTGCCCACGGAAGTTGAACAGCTTGGGCACCGGCTGGCCCACCGTCGCGAGACAGCACTCGAGGTTGCCGAACGCGATGTCGGCCTTGCGCAGCATCGGCTTCAGCGCGGCGAACGGGTATCCGCGGCCCTTGCGCTCCATCGCCGTCTGCACGGTGCGCGCCAGGCAGATATCGCCCACCGCCAGGAGGCGCACCTCGCCGCCCCGCGCTGTCGCGCCGCCCCCAGGTCCGGCGCAGCACGGAGCCGCCGCGGAACAGGCTGCCAACACGGCCATCCACGCCGGGAGCCGCCCGATCACGCCGCATCCTCCGCCCACCGAGCCATCGCCTGCGCCTCGTAGCGATCGTACAAGTCGAAGAGCACCTGACGCATGTCACCTCCACATTGGGCGAGTGCGGTCTGCAGCGCCGCGGCGTCTGGCGCTAGCATATCATGCCCATCGAGCAGCCCCTCCACCACACGCGCGAGGGTCGCCGCGTCCGGTCGGCACTCCCACAGCATCGGCAGCCCGACATCTGCGTGCGCACTCACCACCAGGCCCACTGCCCGCCTCTTCGAAGCCGCGCGGAGCCAGGCACGACGCCATCTGGGCAGCGAGTCGTACTCGTCGACCAGCAGCACGCCTCTCCTCGCCGGCCAGGGCACGGTTGCCTCGCGCCCGGCGCGCCACCGCACCACTGAGGACCCCGTGCAGCCCCAGCCGCGCTCGAGCGACGCCAGCAGCGTCGACTTGCCGGAGCCGTGCGGGCCGACAACCTGGCCGCGCCGCCCGGCCGCCTCGAAGCGTGCGAGAAGCATCTCGGGCGTCACTCCATCGGGCAGCACGTAGTCCAGCGCCCCCGGCCTCACGCGCGCCGCCGCGAAGGGGTTGCGCGCCGCACCAAAGACCGCCACCCCAGGCTCAGCCGGCAGCATCGACGGGCGCCACGACGGTGAAGAAGCGGTCCTCGATGATGTCCTTGCCGCGCCGCATATCGATGCGGACGCGCACGGTCCAGAGCAGCTTGAGGAGGCCGCCCTGGTAACTCAGGGGAAGCAGGGGCAGCGTCGCCGAGATCGGGGTACCCGCGCCGCGAGGATCGATCGGAACGGTGGCGACGATTGCAGCATCCGTGTCGCCCTTGCCCTCCGTGAACCACATCACCAGCGCCTCGGCCGCCTTCACATCGTCCTGAGAGATGTTGCCGAGGCGCACCGTCCCGCGCAGCGTCTCTCCACCGCACCAGGCGTCCTTCTCCAGCCGTGTCTCGATCCAGGGCTCCATTAGGTGCGCCCCCTGACGTTCGGCGGAACCACGCGGAAGGGGAAGTGCCACTTCGGGTTCGGCCAGAACTGGATGTCGCCCGCAACCGAGATGCGCCAGATCAGGTCGTTGTGGGCGGCGTGGAAGCTGACCGGAGCGCCGATGGGGATGCGGAGCGTGAGCTGCTCGTCGAGCGGGCGCATCGCGCTCACCTCCCGCGCGCCAGCCTCAAGGACCCGCTCGGTCAGCACGACGCGCTCCTCGTGCCGAGTGTCAGTCCCCTGCGTGTAGGAGACGTGCTCGATGCACTCGAGGTCAACCGTGTAGCTGTTGAGAGAGAAGCCGCCTGCCTGAGCCACGCGCAGGCGCACGGCGTCGCCCGGGCACAGGGGCTCCCGCTCCAGCTCGACCACGGCCAACGGCACGCGCACGCCCAGCACGATCTGGCGGAGCGCCGCAAAGAGGAGGCCCAGACCGATCAGCACGAACGGGACGAAGAACAGCATGAGCCACCCGCTCTGTTCACCGTTCAGGAAGCTCACAAAGAACGCGCCGCCCACGATGCCGGTGATCGAGCACCAGAAGATCGCCATGCCGAGGAGGCAGCCGCCGGCCAGAGCCGGGGAAGCGTCGCCGGGGCGGAGGCGCACCGCCAGTTGCTGGCCCGGCTCGGTCTTGACGGGAGTCAGCAATGCGGCGCAGTCGAGGGGATCGGAGATCCCCTGACCGCGCCGCACAGAACGAGCAACCAGGTCGGCGTTCCAGCCCGGCCCAGTGCGTCGGCGCTCCAGGTACCCGGAACGCCGGACCGCCGACACGACAACCAGCACGAACACCCCGATGAACACGAGCGGAAACAGGAAGAAGATCGCCTCCATCGGGTGCCCTCCGCGTCGGCCCTACTTGCCGCCACTCGGCGGCGCGGGAAGCGCCCCCGGCTGATAGCCCTGCATGGTGGGCTCCGAGATGGTGCCGTCCTTCTGCATCTGAACCACCATCGGCGGCGCTCCCGCAGCGGTCGGAATCGTCACGCTCACCACGACGAAGCTCTCCAATGCGTCCTTCGGCGGCTTGTGGTAGGTGAACGACCCGCCGCTCCACGTCAGGTTCTCGGGAGTGATGTACTTCGGCGCCAGATCCTCGAGCTTCTTGGGGTAGTCGCCCTTCTCGTCCCGGTACTTAGCCAGGGCCCGGCCGACCTCGGGCAGCTTCTGCTTCGCCACCATCTGGGCCTCCACGCCCGAGCGCATCGCCTGCTTGAACATCGGCGTCCGCATCACCGCGTAGACAAGCACGGCGATGACGATAGCGCCGACGCAGCCCAGGCCGATGCAGGAGATCGCGCCCCATTTCCAGCATCCCCCGCTGTCGCGGCGAGGCGGGGGCGGAGGGATTACGTCGCTCATAGCGGTGTCCAGTCCGTGTCCGCCGAAACCCGCTCACAGAAGCCGGCGATGAGCTTCGCGGCGTTCTCGATGTCGTTGAGGTCCATGACCTCGTTCGGAGTGTGCATGTACCGGAGCGGCACCCCGACGAGCCCCGTGGCCATGCCCGCGCGGCTGAGCTGCATCGCGTTGGCGTCGGTCCCGGTGCCCCCCGCCGCCGCCTCGATCTGGTACGGTATGTCCAGTTCCTTGGCGGTCTGCAAGAGCAGGTCGAACACGCGCGGGTTGATGTTTGCGCCGCGGGCGATGAGCGGGCCGGCTCCCAGCTTGATGTCGCCCACGCGCTTCTTGTCCGCGCCCGGGAAGTCCATCGCGTGCCCCACGTCCGTCGCCAGACCAATAAGGGCATCCACCCCGAAGGCGCTCGTCTTGGCGCCGCGCAGGCCGACCTCCTCCTGCACCGTCGCCACCCCGTAGACGCCTGCCTCGATCAGCTTGTCGGAGAGCAGGCGCATCACCTCGGCCACGATGAACACACCCATCTTGTCGTCGAAGCTGCGCGCCGTGCACAGGTCGCCCTGCAGCCGCTGCAGCTCCTGAGCGTAGGTCACGCAGTCGCCGATCTTGACGAGTTCCTCGGCGGCCTTCTTGTCCTTGGCGCCGATGTCGATCCACAGGTCGTGGAACTTCGGGGCCTTGCTGCGCGCATCTTCCTCGAGCAGATGAACCGCCATGCGCCCCAGCACGCCCAGCACCGGGCCGTTCTCCGTGTGCACAACGACGCGCTGGCCCACCGTCACCGTCGCATCGTGCCCGCCGATGTTGCCGAAGTACAGCATGCCGTCGTCGGAGATGAACCGGACCTGGAAGCCGATCTCGTCGGCATGGCCCGCGATCATGATCCGCGGCTTGCCCTCCGGGTTGCGCGCGGCGATGACATTGCCCATCACGTCGGTCGTCACGGTGTCGGCGAACGGCGTCACAGCCTCGCGATAGACGCGCTGGACCGGCTGCTCGTAGCCCGAGGGCCCGGGCGTGTCGACGAGCTTCTTGAGTAGCGCGAAGGACTCCTCCCGCATATCCTATCCTTTCACTTGGTATGAGTTCAGTAGCGAGGGCCTGGACGCCCGCGATGTCCGCCGCGTCTAGCCCGAACATGCACACCCGCCGTGGTGGGATGGGCCTCCGTGCCCGTCCAGGCACACCCGCCGTGGTGGGATGGGCCT
>CAZFLM010000016.1:36636-97283 GCA_964519955.1 uncultured Chthonomonadaceae bacterium
GGTGGGATGGGCCTCCGTGCCCGTCCAGGCACACCCGCCGTGGTGGGATGGGCCTCCGTGCCCGTCCAGGCACACCCGCCGCGGTGGGATGGGCCTCCGTGCCCGTCCAGGCACACCCGCCGTGGTGGGATGGGCCTCCGTGCCCGTCCAGGCACACCCGCCGTGGTGGGATGGGCCTCCGTGCCCGTCCAGGCACACCCGCCGTGTTACGCCCGCCCCGATCGCCGATCCGCGACAACCGGGTTCGTCAGCGTCCCGATGCCTTGTATGGTGACGCTCACGGTGTCGCCGGGTTTCAGAAACACCTGCGGATCGCGGAAGACGCCCACGCCGCCGGGCGTGCCGGTGGTGATCACGTCGCCCGGCTCCAGCGTCAGCGTCTGCGAGATGTACGCGACCAGGTTGAACACCCCGAAGATGAGGTTCGACGTGTTGGAGCGCTGCATGGTCTCGCCGTTCAGCGTCAGCGAGATGTCCAGAACGTGCGGGTCCGGTATCTCGTCCGTCGTCACCAGGCACGGCCCGATCGGCGCGAAGGTGTCGAACGACTTGGCGCGCACCCACTGCCCGTCCGCGGACTGGATGTCCCTGGCCGACACGTCGTCGAGGCACATGTAGCCGGCAACGTAGGCCGGGGCCTCCTCCTCGGTGATGTGCCTGCCGCGCCGCCCGATCACGAGGGCCAGCTCCGCCTCGTAGTCCACCTTCTCGCTGATGCGCGGGAGCACGATCGGGGCCCCCGGGTCGGTGATGGCCGTCGGGAACTTGGCGAACAGAATGGCGCTCTTCGGCAGCGGCTGGTTCTGCTCCAGGCAATGGTCGCGGTAGTTCTGCCCGACGCAGATCACCTTCTGCGGATCGGCAATCGGCGCCAGCAGCGACACGCCGGACAGCGGATGCACGGCGTCCCCGGGCGCGTCCTCGATGGCGTCGCGCACCTGCGCCAGCAGGGCCTCGCCGCCGTCGAGGAACTCCCGCATCGAGTCGTTGTGCCAGCACCCGAGCGCCTGAAGATCGATCACGTCCTCGCCAACCAGGACGCCAATGCGCACGCCGTCGCCGCCTCGAAACCGAACGAGCTTCATGTTGACTCACCTTCCTGTATCGGTACGTTTCGGGTACGTTCACGACGCCGGGGCGCCGTCCAGCGTGACCACGTCGGCACGTAAGCATCCGAGCGGGAGCCCGTCCAGGCAGACCCGCCAGCGCCTGGACCTACGACTGCGGCACCAGCACCGGCGCGCCGTCCACGCGTCGCACACGCCCACCGAAGCCTCGCTCGGTGATCACCGCGTAGTCGTGGCCTGTCTCGCTGTTCCAGAACGACACGAACACCAGCGGCACATTGCCGGTGTTCACCACCCGGTGGGCCACCGACGGCGGCACATGCAGCACCACGCCGGGCCCCAGGTCCTCGGTCCACGTGTTGCCGCCGCAGTCCATCAGCACCAGCATCCCCTGCCCGCTGATGCCCACCTCCAGCTCCGGCCGGTCCTCGTCCCAGTGGAAGTGCCCGCGGGTGAGGAAGTACTCGTCGCCGACCAGGCCCGGCTGCAAGAACGTCGTGGCCGCGCACAGGCCGCCCGGCTTGCCCTCGGGCTCGGGCTCATAGCTCTGCACCGTGTAGACCGGCGTGTCCGGGTCCATCTGGGCACGGGCTTCTTCATCACGGAAGTAGCCGGCCAGTCCCTCGATGGTCCGCGTCGATTCGGTGACGTCGGGTCCGCTGAGTTCGCCGGTCGCCAGGTTCAGGCGCATGCCCCGGGGGAGCGAGGGGAGCGCCATCACAGCTCCACCTGACAGGCCCCGTCGGCCGCCTGGCACACGTAGAACGACGCCTGCAGCCCCGTCGCCTGAGCGTACTTCTCGCCGACGCTGGCTGTGAACGCCTCAACCGAGGAGGCGTCCACCAGACTGACCGTACAGCCCCCGAACCCGGCGCCCGTCATCCGTGAGCCGTACACGCCCTCGCATGCCCGCGCCGCGTCGACCATAGCGTCCAGCTCCGGCCCCGTCACCTCGTAGTCCTCGCGCAGCGAGTCGTGCGACTGGTTCATCAGCAGCCCGAACGCCGCGCAATCGCCCTCGGAGAGCGCCTTGACGCTCCGCAGCACGCGCGCGTTCTCGGTCACCACGTGCCGCGCGCGCTTGCGGAGCACCTCCGGCAACTCGCCGGCGAGCGCCTCGAACTCGGGCTCGCACACGTCGCGCAGCGCTCGCACGTTCGGCAGGTGGGAGCGCAGGATCTCGACCGACTGCTCGCACTGCGATCGCCGCTCGTTGTACGCCGACTTCACCAACTCGCGAGGCTTGTTGGTGTTGCCGATGACGAAGACGACCGACCCCTTCGGCACCGGAACGGTGCGGTAGTCGAGGTCGCGCGTGTCGATGAACAGGGCGTGGCCGGCCCTCCCCAGCGACGAGATCATCTGATCCATGATCCCGCAGTTGACGCCGACGAACTCCCGCTCGGCCCGCTGGCTCAGCAGGGCGCGCTGCACCGGGTGGATCTCGAAGCCGCCTGCCGCCTCGTACGCCAGGCAGAACGCAACCTCGGTCGCCGCCGATGACGAGAGCCCGCTGCTCAGAGGCACCGTGCCATCGAGCACGGCATCCATCCCCGTCAACTCGCGGCCCGTGTCCTGTAGGATCGTCGCCACGCCGCGAGCGTAGTTGCTCCACTTGGCGACATCCGCCGGCGCGATCGTCTCGAGCGAGAACTCCGTCATCTCGTCGAAGACGACAGAGTAGAGGCGGACGACGCGGTCGTTCCTCGGACGCCCCACAACCGCGACGTCGTACGTGATTGCCGCCGGCAGCACGAAGCCGTCGTTGTAGTCGGTGTGCTCACCGATGAGGTTGACGCGCCCCGGCGCGCGAACCGCGAAGGCCGCGCCCGCACCGAACCGCGCCTCGAACTGCCGCAGAAGCGCCTGCAAGTCGGTCATGTTTCTCTCTTCGTAGCCGTACGGCTCAGTGGAATTCGTCGTCGCCGAGAAGCGTCTGGATGTAGCAGATCTGCCCCTCATGGTAGCGCATATGGAACGCCGGCGAGAGCAGGCCCAGCGGCACCGGTTGTCTCTCTCCCCACGGCATGATCATCTGCTCGTCGAACCGGGCGTCCGGCAGCGCCTCGTAGACGGAGACGAGGAGCGCGGCGCCCTCGGTCAGCAACTGCACGGCGGCATCCATCGTGGTGCACGCGGAGATGGCGGCTTCCTGGTCATCGTGGCCGCGGTATGGGAGCGGGTCGCCCGACACCACCGCCGAGAAGAACCGGCAGATGGTGCCGCAGTGGGCCACGATCTGGATCGGCGTGCGGGCGACGCCCCCGACGATCCAGCCATGCCGCTCGGGCGGCAGCGCGTGGGCCTCGCGTATGAGTTCATCGGAATAGCGGCGGACGGCGGATATCGCCACCTGCCGGCTCATCTCGGCGGACATTCTGGTACTCCGTACAACATAAGGTGATGGCCGAGCCCGCAGGGGCCTAGCGGCGCGGCTCAGTCGGCGTCGAGCGGAAGCTCCTCGACCCGCACACCCAGCGAGCGCAGCCACGCCAGCCCGCCGTCGAGATCGGCCCGCGCGCCGGCCAGGTCGAGCACCAGCACGCCGCCGGAGTGCACCTCGATGTTGGCGGTGCGCACATTGGGCACGAGGTGGTAGTCCTGAATCAGGTGGTAGAGCACGGGCTCGCGCACCCGCTCGATCGGGTAGTTCAGACGTACGCGTGTGTTGTCGATGGTCGCGCTCATACTGGCTGCCCCACTGGCGCCCGGCGTGTTCGCCCGGCCCCGGCTTTACGCGTCAGAGTTCGCCGCGCGGCCCCGATTTCCTGCCGCCGACGCGCGCTGCGGGGCCCGGCGTGACACACTTCTCAGCAAGCCGAGCGCCCCGCCGCCAGACAGGCCATTGACACATACTCTAGTAATTCGGTAGTCTTAGTCAGGAATACATCCCGCCAGACCCGAACAACCCGGGGGAGGATCCCATGGCACTCGACGAGTCCCGCCTGCGCTTCGATACGCTCGCAGTCCACGCCGGCCAGGAGCCGGACCCGACCACCACGGCCCGCGCCGTGCCCATCTACCAGACCAGCTCCTACGTGTTCCGCGATGCCGAGCACGCGGCCAACCTGTTCGGCCTCAAGGAACTCGGCAACATCTACACCCGCCTGATGAATCCCACGACCGACGTGTTCGAGAAGCGTGTCGCGGCGCTCGAGGGTGGGGCCGCGGCACTGGCCACGTCGTCCGGCCAGGCCGCCGAGACCCTGGCCATCCTGAACATCGCCAAGGCCGGCGACGAGATCGTCAGCTCGTCCTCGCTCTACGGCGGCACGTACACACTGCTGAAGTACACGCTCGCCAAGCTGGGCATCACCGTGCACTTCGTCGACCCGAGCGACCCAGACAACTTCCGCAAGGCCATCACGCCCAAGACGAAGCTCGTCTACGCGGAGACGCTCGGCAACCCGAAGCTCGATACGCTCGACATCGAGGCCGTCGCCGGGGTCGCCCACGCGGCCGGCCTGCCGCTCATCATCGATAACACGATGCCCTCCCCGGCCCTGGTTAACCCGCTGAAGTGGGGCGCCGACATCGTCGTGCACTCTGCCACCAAGTTCATCGGCGGACACGGCACCAGCATCGGCGGCGTCATCGTCGACGGCGGCAAGTTCGACTGGGGCAACGGCAACTTCCCGGACTTCACCACGCCCGACCCGTCATACCACGGGCTCGTGTGCCTCGATCTGCCCGAGCCTCTGCGCACCATCGCCTACATCCTCAAGGCGCGCCTGCAGGGCCTGCGCGACCTGGGCTCCAGCGTCTCGCCGTTCAACTCCTTCCTGTTCCTCCAGGGCCTGGAGACGCTGCCGCTGCGCATGGAGCGCCACAGCACCAACGCCCTCGCCATCGCCGAGTACCTGCGCCAGCACCCGCGCGTCGCGTGGGTCAACTACCCCGGCCTCCCGGACCATCCCAGATACGCCATTGCCCGCAAGTACCACGAGAAGGGCCTCTACGGAGGCATGATGGGCTTCGGCGTGAAGGGCGGGCGCGAGGCGGGCAAGCGGTTCGTCGACAACATCAAGCTCATCTCGCTGCTGGCCAACATCGGCGACGCCAAGTCCCTGGCCATCCACCCGGCCTCCACAACGCACCAGCAGCTCAGCGACGAGGAGCAGCTCGCCAGCGGCGTCACGCCGGACTTCATCCGCCTCTCCATCGGCATCGAGGATGTCGAGGACCTGAAGGAGGACCTGGACCAGGCGCTCAACGCCACCGCGTAGGTCCGTCAAAAGCCGTCACAGGGGAGGCGCCCACCGCGACCGACGCGGGGGCGCTTCACCTGTTTGCCTTGGTCGCCTCTCGTCAGGTATACTGCTCGCGCTCCGCCGAAAGGCAGGAGCATCACACACCGGCGTGGAGGGGTGTCCGGGTCTCGAGTCGACCTCGGGGCGACATCCCACGGAACCGCCGGGAGGACCTAACCCGGAGGAAAGACATTGGCTTCGCTATCCATGAAGGAACTCCTCGAGGCAGGAGTTCACTTCGGTCACCAGACCCGCCGCTGGAACCCCAAGATGAAGCGCTACATCTACGGGGCTCGCAACGGTATCTACATCATCGACCTGCACCAGACCCTCAAGCTCTTCGATGAGGCCCAGCGCTTCATCCAGGAGACCGTCTCCAACGGCGGAAGCGTCCTCTTCGTCGGCACCAAGAAGCAGGCGCAGGACGCCATCACCGAGGCCGCCAAGCGCTGCCGCCAGTTCTACGTGAACCACCGCTGGCTCGGTGGAATGCTCACCAACTACCGCACCATCCAGCTCCGCATCAAGCGCCTCTCCGAGATCGACGAGATGGAGGCGAAGGGCACGCTGGAGAAGCTGACCAAGAAGGAAGCCAACGCGGTACTGGAAGAGCGCGCCAAGCTCGAGCGGTACCTGGGCGGCATCCGCACCATGGGCAAGCTGCCCGACGCGATCTTCATCGTAGACCTGCGCAAGGAGCACATCGCCCTCGCCGAGGCGCGCAAGCTCGAGATCCCGGTCATCGCCATCGTCGACACCAACTGCGACCCGGACCTCGTCGACTTCGTGGTGCCCGGCAACGACGACGCCATCCGCGCCATCAAGCTCATCTCCAACAAGATCGCCGACGCCATCGTGGAAGTGAAGCAGGAAGAGTGGGACCGCGAGACCGAGGCCGCCGAGGCTCCCGAAGAGGTCGTCGAGGCAGAAGAGGCAGTGGCAGCGGCAGCGGCAGCGCCGGCTCCGCCCGCGGACGGTGACTCGGTCTTGCTGGGCGAGCAGGAAGACGAGTACGCGGCCATGGCGCGCCGCGCCGCCGAGCCCGCCGTCGAGGTCGAGGACGAGGACGAGGTCCCGGACGCCGAAGGCTAGTCTCAACTTGCAGCAGCCCGGCGGAGCGGGGTTCGTCTCGCGCACTGCCCAAGGCGTGACATAACCGACGTATTGGTGCGGGCCGGCACTCCCACGCGGATTGCCGCCCGCACGTTTCAAGGAGCAACCCATGGAGATCACGGCCCAAATGGTGAGCCGCCTGCGCGAGCAGACCGGCGCGGGCATGATGGAGTGCAAGAAGGCCCTCGTCGAGTGCGAGGGCGATGTCGACAAGGCCCGCGACTTCCTGCGCGCCAAGGGCAAGGCGGGAGCCGAGAAGCGCGCCGGCCGCGCGGCTGCCGACGGCACCGTCGCCGCGTGCGCCACGCCCGAGGGCACCGCGCTCGTCGAGCTGAACTCGGAGACCGACTTCGTCGCCCGCAATGAGGACTTCCGCGCCTGCGCAGCCCTCCTGGCCAAGACCGCGGCCAAGACGAAGCAGGCCGACGTCGCCGCCATCCTGGCTCAGACCACTGCCGACGGCGCGCCCGTTCAGCAGAAGCTGGACGACGTCATCGCCAAGCTGCGCGAGAACATCATGTTCCGCCGCGCCGCCTTCTACGCTGCCGGCCCCGAGACGGTCGTCGCGCTCTACGTCCACACGGTGACGAACAAGACGGCCGTGCTCGTAGAACTGAAGGGCGATCCGTCGAGCGAGGCGCAGATCGAGGCTGCCAAGGGCGTCGCGATGCACATCGCCGCCTCCAAGCCCGAGTACGTCTGCCGCGAGGAAGTCCCGGCGGAGGTCGTCGACCGCGAGAAGCAGGTCCTGGCGGACCTCACCCGCAACGAGGGCAAGCCCGAGGCCGCGATCCCCAAGATCGTCGAGGGCCGCATCGGCAAGTACTTCGAGCGCGTCTGCCTCGTGGACCAGCCGTTCGTCCGCGACCCCAGCAAGACGGTCGGGCAGCTTCTGAAGGAAGTCGGCGCCGAAGCCAAGCGCTTCACGCTCTACGTCGTAGGCCAGGAGTAGTCACCCGTGAAGTGGCGCCGCGTCGTTCTCAAGCTGTCGGGCGAGGCGATCGCCGGCCCGCGCGACTTCGGCTTCGATCCGGATACCCTCCGCACGATCGCCGCCGAAGTCGCCGGCGCGGCTAGCGCCGGCGCCGAGATGGCCGTCGTCGTGGGCGGGGGTAACATCCTGCGCGGCGCCATCGCCTCCAAGGCCGGCATGGACCGAGCCACCGCCGACAACGTCGGCATGCTGGCGACGGTCCAGAACGCCCTGGCGCTCCAGGATGCTCTGGAGAAGCTCGGCGCAAGCACCCGCGTCCAGACCGCGATCGCGATGGCGCAGGTAGCCGAGCCCTTCATCCGCAGGCGGGCCATCCGCCACCTGGAGAGGGGCCGCATCGTTATCCTTGCCGCCGGCACGGGCAACCCGTACTTCTCCACCGACACCGCCGCCGCGCTCCGCGCCCTGGAGATCAAGGCCGACGCCGTCCTCAAGGCGACCAACGTCGACGGCATCTACGACAAGGACCCACGCCGATTCCCCGACGCGCGCCGGTTCGATGCCCTCGACTACAAGTACTGCATCGAGAACCGGCTCGGCGTGATGGACACGACTGCATTCACACTCTGCGAGGAGAACGACCTGCCGATCGTTGTCTTCCAACTCGCGGGCGACGGCGGCATCCGCCGCGTCCTCGAAGGTGAACCGATCGGCACCGTCGTCGGGAGGAATCCATGCCGGTAGCGGATCTGCTGCGCGAAGCCGAAGACAAGATGAAGAAGAGCGTCGAGGCCACGCGCCATGAGTTCAGCTTGATTCGGACGGGACGCGCCAACCCGGCCATGCTCGAGCATGTCGTCGTCAACTACTACAACACCGACATGCCCCTGCAGCAGGTCGCGTCTATCTCCGTGCCCGAGCCCCGCCAGCTCCTCATCATGCCGTTCGACAAGGGCGCCCTGGCTGCCATCGAGAAGGGCATCCTCAAGTCCGATGTCAACCTCACGCCCAACAACGACGGCACCGCCATCCGGCTGAACATCCCGCCGCTGACCGAGGAGCGCCGCAAGGAGTTCATCAAGCAGCTCCACAAGAAGGCCGAACTCGGCCACGCCGCAGTCCGCAACGTCCGCCACGACTGCAACAACCACCTCAAGGCGCTCACCAAGGCCAAGGACTGCAGCGAGGACGACGAGAAGCGCGCGAACGAGAAGGTCCAGAAGTTCACCGATCAGTACATCGCCGAGATCGACAAGGCCTGCAAGCAGAAGGAACAGGAACTGCTCGAGGTCTAGCCTTCCATAGACACCAACCGGAACAGCAGGGCCGAGGACAGCAGGTCTTCGGCCCTGCTGCCGACAAGAAGCCCATGTCCACCGAAACCACACCGAACACCGCTCCGGCCCTGCCCCCGCCCACTCACGTCGCCATCATCATGGATGGCAACGGCCGCTGGGCCCGCGCACAGGGCAAGGAGCGTCTCGAAGGCCACTGGCAAGGCTACCGCACGCTCAAGCGCGTCGTGTACGCAGCGGACGAACTCGGAATCCGCTACCTCACCGTCTACGGCTTCTCGTCGGAGAACTGGCGAAGGCCGGGCGAGGAGGTGGGCGGGCTGATGAAGCTCATGCTGGCCGCCATGCGCGCCGAGATCGAGGAACTGATCGAGAACGGGATCCGCGTGCGCGTGTCGGGCCGGATGGCCGAGCTGCCCGCCGACCTGCGCGAAGAGTTCGAAGCCGCGATGGCGCGCACCGAGACCAATACGCGCCTGACCTTCAACCTGGCCATCAACTACGGCGGACGCGCCGAGATCGTCGACGCGGTGAGAGCCATCGGCGCGCGCATCCAGGCCGGCGAACTCGCCCCGGACGACGTCGCAGAGGACACGATCTCGGCAGGCTTGTACCACCCGGACATCCCGGACCCCGACCTGCTCATCCGCACGGCCGGCGAGCGGCGTCTCTCCAACTTCCTGCTGTGGGAGACGGCCTACAGCGAGATCTGGGTGACCCAGACGCTCTGGCCGGACTTCGGCCGCGAGGACCTCGAAGCGGCCATCGCCGACTACCACAAGCGAGTGCGGCGCTTCGGCGCGGTCGTCGAGTAGGCGGCCACCCATGCAGCAGCGAGGGCCCGGCTTCCGCGCGGGCCCTCGTTCGTGTCTCTACTTCCCTGCCTTGAGCAGCTCGTCCAGGTACTGCGCGGACTGCCCTTCCTTGAACATCGTGTCCGGGCTCGTCGGCGCCCCTCCGCCGCCACCGGGCGCTCCCGCGCCGCCCGGCCCAGATCCTGGGCCCACGCCGGGCGCGCTCGCACCACCAGGACCAGCCCCTGCTCCGCCTCCGGGTCCGCCTGCACCGCCGCGTCCGCCCCGGCGCCTTGTCAGCCGCTCCAGGACCTTCTTCTGGTCGTCGGTAAGCACCAACTGCAGCGCCTCCACCTTGGCCTTGCAGTCGGCGTCGGACATCTTCGCCGCTTCGCGCACCTGCTTCAGCAGCGGCAGCACCTTGCCGGACTGATCGGGCGTCAGCCCCTTGCCCTGTGCCGCCTGAAGCGTCGCGAGCCCACGCACCATCCCGGCCAGGGCGATCTGGCTTTGACCGATCTCGCTGCCGCCTCCGCCGCCCATGCCCGGCGCGCCGCCTCCGCCGGCCGGAGACGGCCCACCGGCCCTCTCAGACCGGCCCGCGGGGGCGCCACTCGCCGGCGCCTGCTCGACCTCGCCCCAGTAGCGCCCGTAGAAGCCTGCCACCCCGCCGATCACCAGACACACCACGCCCACCGCAACCGCAGCCGGCAACTCGCCTCGCTTCCCAGCCATCGAGCCATCCCCCTTCCAAGGGCGCGCTACGGCTCACCCTACCGCATGGCGGCCGCGACGCCGCCAACGTCGGGCACTCCGAGCACTCGCAGAACTCCGTAAGCCATCATCCGGTACCCGCTCGCGTTCATGTGCACCCCGTCGGTCGTCAGTAGGTTCGGCGCGGCGCCGGCATGCTTCCGGTACGCAGCAACCACCTCGCGGAACGGGGTGTTCAGGTCGACGAACAGACACCGCTTCTCCTTAGCGATCTCGCGCATCGCCTTTGCGTACTCCGTCAGCCTCGAGTTCTCCGCGCAGCCCAGGTCCTCGTAGATGAGTGTCGGCGAGACCAGCACGACACGGATCCGCGCAGCCTGAGCCGCGTCCACCATCTCGGTCACCTTCTCGCGGTACTTCGCCAGCGGCACGCCCGCCGGCAGATCTCCATTCGCGTAGCGCTTGTTCTCCTGCCAGTTGAAGAACCCGTGCCACACGTCGTTGACGCCGACGTTGATGGTCACCAGGTCCGGCTTCTTGTCCAGCACGTCGCGCTGGAACCGGGCGGCCATGTCGGTCGACTTGTGCCCTGAGATCCCCGCGTTGATCACTTCGATCGCCTGCGACGGGTACCGAGCCGCCAACGTCTCCTGCAGCAGCGACACGTAGCCCCCCGGCCCGCTGCCGCCAGCAGTGATGCTGTCGCCCATCACCACGATACGATGCACGCCCTGAAGCGGCTTGGGCACATCGGGCTTGGCGCAGCCGAAGCCCGGTACGAACAGCAAAGCGGTCGCCATCAACCAGCGCAAGACGCACCTCCGGGGCGGAGCGTTGCTCCCGATCCGCCGCACTCGCTCATTCGCCGTCGGGGACCGCGAGCCCTGCACGCCGCGCGGTACGAGTGGCACGCTCCTTGCAGGTACCCTGAGTCAAGGCGCCTGCGAGAGACGCCGAACGCCGGGTGCCGGTTACCCAAGTACGAAGAGGTGCAGCATGAGCGCCGTATCCGTCACACCAAACGGGGAGCAGTTCCCCCTGCCGACCACCGAGGACTACGCCCGCGAGATGGACCGGCTGCGTGGCCTGGTCGATGCCGCCCGCGCCGAGGGCAAGGAGATCGTGGTGGTCATGGGCGTCGGCTTCGTCGGCGCGGTGATGGCCGCCATCGTCGCCGACACGGTGGACCGCGAGACCGGCAAGCCGAGCAAGTTCGTCATCGGGTGCCAGCGCCCCAGCACGCGCAGCTACTGGAAGATCCCCCTGCTCAACCGCGGCGAGTCGCCGGTTAAGGCGGAGGACCCGGAAGTCGATCCGATGATCGCGCGGTGCGTCCTCGAGAAGAAGACGCTGACCGCCACCTTCAACAGCGACTGCCTGCAGTTGGCCGACTGCGTCGTCGTCGACGTGCAGTGCGACTACATCAAGCGCGACCTGGGCAACCTGGAGACCGGCGAGGCCGATATGGCCGCGCTCGAAGCGACGATGAAGACCATCGGCCAGCGCATCCAGCCCAACTGCCTGGTCCTCATCGAGACCACCGTCGCGCCGGGCACCACGGAGTTCGTCGCCTACCCGATCCTGAAGCGTGCGTTCAAGAAGCGCGGCATCGATGCCCTGCCGCTCCTCGCGCATAGCTTCGAGCGCGTGATGCCCGGCCGCCAGTACGTGTCCTCCATCCGCGACTTCTGGCGCGTGTGCTCCGGCTGCAACCCGGAGGCCCGTGAGCGCGTCGTCAAGTTCCTCACCGAGGTACTGAACACCGAGGACTTCCCGCTCACCGTGATGGACCGGCCCATCGAGTCCGAGACCACGAAGATCGTCGAGAACTCGTACCGCGCCACGATTCTGGCCTTCCTCAACGAGTGGAGTCTCTTCGCCGAGCGCAACGGCGTCGACTTGACCAAGGTCATCAAGGCCATCAAGATGCGCCCGACGCACAGCAACATCATCTTCCCCGGCCCCGGCATCGGTGGGTACTGCCTGCCAAAGGACGGTGGCCTCGGGCGCTGGGCCTACAAGCACATCCTGGGCTTCGAGGACGACATCTTCAAGATGACCACCCTCGCCATCAACGTGAACGACACGCGCGCCCTGCACGTGGCCGAGCTGACCCGCGACGCCCTGCGCAACATGGGCGGCGGCATCGCGGGCGCGCCAGTCCTGCTCTGCGGCGCAAGCTACCGCGAGGATGTCGGCGACACGCGCTACAGCGGCTCCGAGCTGATCGTCCGCAAGCTGACCGAGATGGGCGCCGACATGCGGGTCCACGATCCCTACGTCGAGCGCTGGCATGAGCTGGAGAGCCAGGACACCTACCCCGCCCCCGGCCAGTCGTGGGCCCGCTTCTTCCGCAGCCAGGAGGACGTCGCCAACATCGCGGTAGGGAAGGACCTGCCCGCCACCATCGCCGGTGCAGCAGCCCTGATCCTTGCGGTGCGCCACTCGTCGTACCTCGACTTGGAGCCGGATCAGGTGGTGGCATGGGCGGGCGGCCCGCTCGCCGTCATCGACTGCTTCGGCATCCTCTCGGACGACAAGATCCGCCGCTACTTCGAACTCGGCTGCGAGGTCAAGGCGCTCGGACGCGGGCACATCCAGCGCATCAAGGAAGCCGCCCGCGCCAAGAAGGGCTGAGCATGAACGTTGTCCTGATCCAGGTCGACCAGCTATCCGCCAAGTGGCTGGAGTGCGGCGCCGCCGACACCCCCAACCTGGATCGGCTGGCGCGCGAGGGAACGCGATTCACCCGGTGCATCGCGCACAACCCGGTGTGCATGCCCTCGCGCGCCAGCATGCTCACCGGCCGATCCTCGCGCCAACACGGCGTCCTCCTGAACGGCTACGAGTTGGGCCACGACCTCACCACGTTCCCGCAGGTGCTGCAGCGGAGCGGCGTCCATACCGCCGGCTTCGGCAAGTTCCACCTGCAGTGCCACAACCGGTCGTCGCACAACGACGTGCGCCCGTACGGCTTCGACGAGGCGCGCGTCACCGAAGACATCCGCGCAGGCGACTGGCTCGACTGGGTGCGCGCCGAGCACCCCGACTCCTACGAACGCGCCCTGGCGACGGTCTGGCCCACCGGGCACATGCGCGAGTACGGCCCCGACAAGATCGACCTGCTGCAGCAGGTGCGCCAGGCCGCGGCCAAGCACCGCACCCAGCCCGCCGCCCGCCTCGCCTGGCCCTGCATCGTGCCGGAGGAGGCAACCCAGACGCGCTGGATCGGCGACATGGCGTGTGGCCGCCTCGGCAGGGCGCGCGAGCCCTTCTTCCTCTACGCCTCCTTCGTCGCGCCGCATGACCCCTATGACCCGCCGGCCCGGTTGCTGGACCGCGTCGATCCGGCCCGCATCCCTGCACCCGTGCCGGCCGCGTGGCAGAACGACCCGCTGGCCCCGGCCGTGTTCCGAGGCGGCGCGGGCCTGGACACGTTCGCCGGCCTGTGTCCGGACGAGTGGCGAACGATGCGCCACTACTACCTGGCATCGCTCGTGTTCGTCGACGACCAGGTGGGCCGCATCCTGAGGGCCATCGAGGAGCGCGGCCTGAAGGGCAGCACCCGTGTGCTCTTCACCTCCGACCACGGGGACATGCTCGGCGACCATGGCCTGCCATTCAAGGGCGCCTGGCACTACGACGCCTGCGTCCGCGTGCCGCTCATCGCCTGGGGACCGGGCATCGCCGCCGGGGCCTGCGACGCCCTCGTCGAGACCATGGACCTCTACCCAACAGCCCTCGATCTGGCGGGCGTGAAGGACATCCCGGCGACGGAGGGGCGCTCGCTGGCCCCCTGGACGCGCGGCGAGACACCGGGTGGATGGCGCACGGAAGCCTACTCGGAGAGCTTCGCCACCTATGGCAACATCGAGCGCCGCAACTGGGCCCGAACCGTCCGCACCCACGACCACCGGTACACCCTCTACGCGGGCGGCGGCGGAGAGATGCTCTTCGACCTGCGCCGCGACGCCGACGAGCAGACGAACCTCGCGGGCGACCCGGCACACGCCGCGGTCAGGGCCGAGATGCGCGGGCGCCTCCTCGAGCGCATCGTCGGCCAGGACGACCCGCTCCCCACCCGCGGCCTCTTCGAGATGGCCGGACACTAAGGCCGCGGCAGCGCCCGGCGTGAACGCGCACGCCTGAGGCAACGCCCCCGTGGGCGCGGCACGGCGGCAAGCGTGGTACCATGATATCATCGTATCGGCGTGCCGGGCGCGGGGGAGTGGGCAGTGGAGAGCAGTGTTCGGGAGCGAGCGGTCATCCTATTCGGCGCTTTGGCGCACGACACGCGCCTCCGCATCCTCGAGTTGCTGCTCGACGGTGAGCGGACCGTCAACGACGTAGCCGCGACGCTCGGGCTCCAACAGACGACGGCCTCGCAGCACCTGCGAGTGCTCACGAGCGCGGGCATCCTCGCCGTCGAACAGCGCCGCTCGTCGCGCTATTACCGGCTGCGGGGGCCGCGCGTTCCCCGCGTGATGGGCCTCATCGAGGAGTTCTGCCAGGTCCACGGGCTGTACGGTGCTGCGGGCGGCCCGTCGCCCAAGCCGCCGGCGCAGGCCGACGACAGGCAGCATCCGGCCGCCATGCCCCCCGACGAAGCGTGAGGAATGGCCGGGCCGCCCGGCTGAGCACCCGCCGTCTCGCCGTCGACCACCTGCTCCTGCCCTTGACAACGCCTCCACGTACGCGCCACTATCGGCCACGCTCCGGCGCACATGCCGCCGGCCGACCCGCCGTGGAGGAACCCGATGCGACTGCCCGCCGCTCTGACGGCCCTCGCCGCTGTCCTGCTCATCTGCCAGCCTCGACCCGCCGCCGCCATCTCCAACGCCGACTATGCCGACAAGGTCCAGGGCGCCTGGCTCGGCAAGTGCATCGGCGGCGCCTATGGCATGCCCATGGAGGGCTGGCGCTACAACGACATCGCCGCCAAGAACCCGACGCTCGACACCTACCTCTCCTACTTCTCCGGCGCGCAGACCGGCTGGTCCGGCATCACCCAGGTCGTCCACCTGCCGCGTGACGGGTGGCGCGAGTTCGTGGTGGAGACCAGGGCGCCCGAGTTCGATCCCGCCGACACGTTCGTGGTGCCCATCGTCGGCATGAGCCTGGAATACAGCACCGCGCCGGGCACCTGGGAGCTGCGCAAGCTGGAGGTCGTCGGCTCCACCGTCGCCATCCCCTTCGATGGCGATGCCTGGCAGACCGGCAGCGCGGCCTACTGGAAGGACGGCGTCGTGCGGTTCGACTTCGCCGGCGAGCGCGCCTGGCTGCGCCTGAAGCAGGAGCTGGCCCGCAAGCTGTCCGTTAAGCCGGGCGCCGCCCTGAAGCTGCGGTTCGAGGCGCGCTGCCTGGCCGGCGACGACCGCCTCGGCTTCGCCTACGACACGCGCTCCGCCAGGCCGCAGAAGGGCTTCGGGCCGGACGATGACACGAGCTACCAGATCGTCGGCCTCGTCTCGCTGGAGAAGTACGGCCCGGACCTTTCATGCAAGCAGATCGGCAAGGAGTGGTGCGCTCTGCTCCCCGAGATCAGCAACACCCTCGCGGAGGGCCTCTCCCTGGAGTTGATGCGCAAGGGCATCGAGCCCCCGGCCTCGGGCGAGCACAAGATCGGCGACGCCATCGGCGGGCAGATGAAGGGGGAGATCTGGGGCCTCGTGTGTCCCGGACGCCCGGACCTGGCCGCCGAGTACGCCCGCCGCGACGGCGTCGTCGCCCACCGCGCCAACGGGGTGTACGGCGAGCAGTTCGTCGCCGCCATGATCAGCGCCTCGTTCAAGGAGCCGAACGTCCGCAAGCTCATCGACATCGGCCTGAAGCACGTGCCGGCCGACTCCGAGTACGCCACCGCCGTGCGCCTCGCCATCGACCTGACCGACCGCAAGGTGGACCGCATGGAGGCGATGCGCCAGATCGTGACGCGCTGGCCCGGCATCTGCGACCCGGTCTACGCCGAGGCGGCCATCGTCACCCTCGCGCTGCTGCACGGCGACGGCGACTTCGCCAAGACGATCCGCTTCGCCGCCTCCTGCGGCAACGACACGGACTGCAACACCGCCACCGTCGGCGCGCTGGTGGGCTGCATCCTGGGCGCCAAGCGCATCCCCGCCGAGTGGACCGACCCCATCGGCGACACGTTCCGCTGCTTCGTGAAGGGCTACGAGAACTGGAAGATCACCGACCTCTCCGCCCGCATCGTCGCCGCAGGCAAGAAGGTGATGAAGCACCACGGGGAGGGGCTGCGGTTCAGCACGGAGTTGTGAGCGCGGGAGAACGCAGAAGCCAGAAGTCAGAGCCAGAGGAACGGCCTGACCCCGCGGCGTCCCGAGGCGCGACAGTGACGGAGCGCGTGGTCATGGGCGATCCCGCCCCCTCTCCTTCGTAAGGCGAGGGGAGACAGGCGTTCGGGCCAGGCGCCTATCAGACCTGGCCCGAACGCGAGGAGAACACTCTGCGCATCGTTAGGCCGCCAGCGGGAGCTCGTCCTCCAGCGCCATCGCTACGGTCAGCACGGGCAGCGTGACGAGCAGCGTCTCCTGCCCGGTGAGCGTACTGACGAAGCGGCACGCCGCCGCGTAGTACCCCGCCGTGACGGTGACGGTCGTCGTCAGCGAGAGCTTCAGCTTCATCTGCCGTCTCCTCCTGAGCTGTCGGTAGTAGCAGCGAGTGAGGATACCTGCAGGAAGATGTCGACAGCATCGGACACGGCACGTCCGGTCGTTCGGGGGGCTTGGTGGGAAGTTGCGCCAGATGGTACTACTCGCCGTCGTCCTCCGCCCACTCGTCGGTGGCCGCCAGCGCCTCGCGCAGCTCCGGCTGCGGCCACCATCACGGCGAACCTGCGGTACCCGGAGTGGACGCAGGTGGTCATGAACCCGCGGCGATGTGAGGCGCTGCTGAACCGCCTGGTGGATCGCGCATGCACCATCGAGACGGGCAGCGAGTCCTGTCGCTACCGACGCACACTGGAGGACGGGAAGCGCAGTAAGTAGACAGAAGAGCGGTGGGCCACATCCTGGGCACCAAGCGGCGATGGCTGAGCGCTGCGAGCGGGTCGGTCAGACGTAGGGCGCTATGAGGACGGGTATCTCTTTCGCCCAGGTCCGAGCGAAGAGCCCGAAGTTCTCGGTCTCGTGGGCATGTCGGCCGGGCGTCATAGAGCAGTGATGGTACAGCACGCTCTGGGCACAGTAGACGGAGGATAACCCATGCCGCGCCAGCTTGAGGCATAGGTCTATGTCCTCGTACCCGTTGCGGTACCGCTCGTCGAACCCATCGACCATCTGGAAGTGGCTTCGGCGCATCAGGATGCATGCTCCGGTCACAGCCGCGACCGGACGCGTCCGAGCGACGGACGGATGATGCGGAGGGAAGTTGGGGCACTTGTGGTAGGGGGCAAACCCAGTGAACGAGACCCCTGCGTGCTGGATGCCCCTCATGTGCGGGTAGAGCAACTTCGCGCCGACGATGCCGACGCGATCGGATCCACTCAGTGACGAGCGCAGAGCGGTCATCCATCCCGGCAGAGGGAGCGTGTCGTTGTTGAGGAACAGCAGCAACCCGGCCCGAGCCGCCCGCGCCCCTGCGTTGCACGCGACGGCGAAGCCGCGGTTCGTGTCGTGATGGACCACTCGCACGCCCTTGCACGCTGCCAGATACTCACTCGTGCCGTCAGGAGAAGCGTCATCAACGACGATCACCTCGTACCGCCCCTCAGTGGCCTCCCTCAGCGCAGCGAGGCATGACGCTGTGTACGACTGCAGCCCGTGTACCGGGATGATCACGCTGACGTCAGGCTCGAGTTCGACGTCGAACCTCACCGGCGCGGGGCCTGCGCCGGTGGTGACACGCTTGGATCCCCCGGTCTCAGGCGGCGCCGCTACAGGCTTGGCCGAGGTCCGCGTGACCGCGACGCGGCTGACGCAGAAGTCCGCACCAGGCTCCGGCACGACGCAGATGCGGAAGTCGGCATTGTTGCATCGTCGGGAGAACAGCCAGTCATCCAGCCGGAACGAGGCCGTGCGCCAGCGTCCAGGCTGCCGCGCGCGCACCCACCGCGTCGCCTTGAAGGCGCCGGGCATCGTCGGCACGATCAGGCAGTCCTCGTCGGCCGAGTCGTACTCCAGAGCCCAGGAGCACCCGCTCCTGTCGCGGTAGTCGACAGCCACGGTCACTGGCCCGTCGCATGAGGACAGGAAGTGGCTGTCGACCTGCACATAGAGGTACAGGTTGTTCATGGGCGACGGCACGAGGCGCACGCACTCGCGGCCGCCTTCCTCGGTGTCCTCGGTCCGACTATCGAGGTACCCAACTGCCGAGAGCCCGTCCGAGTATCCATGCGCGCCGAGCCGGAGCGTCACGCGCGGTGGTGCCGAAGGGTCGGCGGCCGCCTCGCGAGCCTGCTTGAGCGCCTCCAGGATGCTCCAGCCCGACTCGCGCACCGCATCGTGGGTCCCCAGGGCCGCCGCCTCGACGATGGCCTCCTGCCACCTGATGCGGAGGCCCCCGTAGGCCTGCATGAACGCGTTCCCGTTCGGAGGCAGCCCCTGCAACTGGTCCTCGTCCTGCTGAAGCTGGGCCACCTTGCCGGCCAACTCATCCTCGTCGACGCGCAAGGCCAACTGAGTGCCGATGTCGGTGACCACGATGGTCTCAGGATGCAGCCGATGCAGCCTGACCGACACGCGGCCGGCCATACGCATCCTGTCGCAGAACGTGGCAATCGTGTGCACGTGGTAGTGGCCGGCACGCGCATGGGGCTCGTAGACGAGGCGGAAGCCGGACCGACGGTAGCGGCACTCCAGCTCGATGTCGTCGTAAGCCGGCAGCGAGAAGCTCTCGTCGAAGCCGCCGTGCCGCTCGAAGAACGCGCGCTTGACCGAGTGGTTGCTGCCGTACAGGCGCCCCAGTGGCACGTTCAGCGGATCGAAGCCAGTGAAGCTGCACTGCAAGGAGCAGTCCGGCTCGCCAAGAAACCGCATGAATGGGGACTGAGCCAGGTCCGGCGCCCACGCGATGTGCCCTAACACGCCCACGCTGTCCTCGGGGTGGCGTGCATGAGCATCGAGGTGCGCCTCGACCAGGCCGGGCTCAGCCAGCATGTCGTCGCCGAGGAACAGGAGGAGATCGCCCTGGGCGACATCGGCCGCGCGGTTGCGAGCCGCGTTGGGGCCGGCGTGCACCAGCTTGATCGTGCGAAGGCGAAGAGGCGAATGCCATTCGGCCAACATGGCCGCCGTACCGTCCGACGAGCCGTCGTCGGCCACGATCACCTCGAACGAGGCGAGCGGCGCCGTCTGGCACTCCAGCGCGTGAAGCGCACAGCCGAGCAGGTCAGCACGATTGTGGGTGGGGATTATCACACTGGCGCTAGGCATCACCGTTCCGTTGTCCCCCCGGGATCTGCGGTAGAGCCACGTCCCGGTTGGCCGGCACTGGCATCACTGCGGGCGACGTGCTGCTGAGCACGGCCCTGCACAACCGCTCGTGCGCAACCGGGTTGCGGCGCTGCAACTCGAACAAGATGCCGGCGACCAACTCGATGCAGTGGCGGAGCAGCTCGCACTGCGGCCAGTAGGGCATCGTGTGGTTCCCAGTTCCGAGTACCGACTGGAAGTAGCATCCTCCCCCGCAAAGGTACCGTGCCCAGCAGTCGCGGCACACAGGGTTCTCGTCAACACATGTGCCCCTTAGGAACTCAGCATGCGCTTCCCGATCGAGGCCTGAGCGAACATCACCGAGACGATGCCGGTCAGACTGGATGAAGCTGTCACATGGATAGATGCCTCCATCGAAAGCGATACCGAATATGCTCCGCGCAGCCGTGCAACGGTACTGAGCCCGGCCGCCGCGCACCATCTCGATGACGAGCCTCCCGAAGTAGTCATGGGCGATGAGCGCGGCGTATATACGATCATCGCCGGTATCGAGGCAGTCCAGCATCCACTCGGCGTACTCGGTGTAGCCCCGTTTGAACGACGCGACCGTATCGGCGCTGAGGGACCAATCCATTGCGGGATCGTCGCGCACGGGCGTCACAACCACGTGTGGGAACCCTAGCTCGATCAGGTGCTGATACACGCGCTTTGGATCCGGGTTCCTGGCGGTAAGTACAGCCCCGACGGCCATGGCCCGCAATCCTGTGCACTGGCTGCTCCTGATGCGCGGCAGCCATCGTACGATGCTCTCGTAGCTTCCCTCGCCCGAGGCCAGCAGGCGCATGGAATCGTGGATGTCCTTAGGTCCATCCAGCGACAACGACATGAGCACGCCGTTCGCCTCGCAATGCTGCAGGAACTCCTCCGTGAGGGCGGAGCCGTTGGTGTTGAGGTTCAGCGTCAGCGGCGTACCGGTCTCCTGCGAGACGCTGGCGCAGTAGGCCGCTAGGTCCTCGTAGCGGTCTAGGGCAAGTAGGGGCTCACCACCAAGAGTGAAGTTCACATAGACGCGGCCGCCTCTCGCCACACGGCGTGTCCCGAACCGGATGGCACGAGCCGCAGTCGCGAGGGGCATCAGCCGCGGCGCTTCGTGAGGGTTGGAGCGAGCGCGTGCGTGACGGGAATTGCAGTAGCGACAAGCCATATTGCATGTGAGAGTCCCGTGCGTCCATAGCTGGATCTCGCGGGGAGCAGGCAGCGACATTGGCGGCGCAGGGGCCTTTGCGTGCGCTTCGGCAAAGGCAACGAGGTCCGCGCAGACCGAGAGTGCCTCCATCAGGTTGAGTAGTGTGGTCGTCGACGACAGGTCGTAGATGATCCTGGCTGCCTCGGGTTGGCCGGCACCAGCCAGACGGAGAAGCTCGACCACCAGTTCGCTCGTGCAGAACCGGGCCCCCGACTGTGGCTCCAGACCCAACCAGCACTGCGGCGTTCCGGTACCGCGCGCCAGCGGGTGCCGGAACATGTGCGGAGCGCTCGCTAACCGCGGAACGGCACCGGTACGGTACCAGGTCCAAAGGGCGGCCTCACACGAGCCAGATAGGGTCTCGCGCAACCTGCAAGCGATGGGGCCCATGTTACCGCGGCCCTCCAGTGCCGCTATCCGAACCTGGCCTCGGTTGCGTGCGGCCTGAGCCCTCACCGCCCGCACGCTCTTGGCAGGCGTCGCAACTGGCCTGCTCAGCAGTAGCATCGGCCAGTTCACGCCGCAGCCGCGCCATCACGCAGTCAAGAGGAGAAGGAGTGTAGATGTCGCCGCTCATATGCAACGCGATGGCTGGGCACGGGCCGCAGCAGGCATCACGCAGGTCGCATGAGAAGCACTTGGCACGCCGCTCTGGTGCCGGGTCGGTCAGGTCGACTCGCGCCGCATGGTTGGTGATGCCCTCATACACGTTCCCCAGCCGAAACCGGTCCCCCATGTTCGGGAACGGGCTAACGAACCGTGAGCACGGATACAGATCACCCGAGCATGAGACCGCAACGGTGGAGCGGCCGGCCCAGCAGCCCCACAGTCCCACGTACTTGTCACGACCGTCCTCGCTAGGGGAGTCCACGAGGCTGATTCGGATTGGCGAACCAGTCGCCCGCTCAGACGCACTGAACTGCACCAACTCCCACGTCTGCGCCTCCCACGAGGCCAGGTGCTCCGGCCCCCAGTGGTCGTCCTGGTTCGGCGCCACGATGAACTGGTTCACACCGCGCTGATGAAGCTCGCGAACGCCGCTGGAGAGCCTGTCCACGGTATCGGGGCTTACCGTCACACGGGCACCGATCCAGGGCTGAACCGATCGCAGCAACTCGAAGTTCGCGCCCATGGCGACGTCCCACGAGCCCGCCCCATTAGCAGTCTTGCGGTGGCGGTCGTGGGCAGTTCGGTCCCCGTCCACGCTGAGGAGATAGTTGAACCCATGCGCCTGGGCGAAGCGCGCGATCTCCTCGGTCATCACGGTACCGTTGGTCGTCACCGAATAGCCGACGCGCTTGGCCGCCCTGTCGCCCTGCTCGTCGGCGTACTCGACCACACGCTGGATCAGCCCGAACTCAAGGAGCGGCTCCCCGCCGATGAAGGTGATCTCCAGATGGTCCCGGTCACGCGACTCTCGCATGAGGTAGTCCACGGCCGCGCGACCTACTTCCCACGACATTCGCCTAGACGCGCGCTTGTTGGCCACGAAGCAGTAGTCGCATCGCAAGGTGCAGCGCTCTGTCAGGAACAACTCCATCCGCTCGATGGCCGGAAACTGGTTGGACACCAGCGTGCCCGCTATGCGACCGCACAGCCTGGCCGCCAGTTGTGGCCCCAACGTGCTCAATTGCATTTGTATGGTCCTAATGGTGTCGATTGTCATACACTGGCCGCTTCGGGATTGGCCGATGATCGGGACCAATCAGCGTCGGCCCGGGGGCTCCCATTTGGCATGGCCATCAACGAACGCATAGTTCGCGCCGCCGAAGTGCGTCTCGCCGGTGGGACCCTCGGCGGCTGCCGCCTGTCCTTGGTCGCCGATCAGCGGCGCGCGAGTGGGTGGTACAATCACCTCGGGCGGCACGATCGCGGGCGCACCAGGATGCCAGATCACGAGTCCGTCTACCGACAGGTTCGTGGTCGCACTCCCGAAGCTGCGGAAGTACAGGTAGCTGCTGTACTTGTGGTTCTGACCCCAGTAGTCCACATCCTGCCCGGCGAACTGGTCGTCTGGGCAGTACCACACGCGAGCCCGATCTCCCGCGCGTACGTACGGTTGTAAGCACTCGTTAAGGGCGCGCGGGTCGCAGGGCCCGACGCGGTCAGGGGCGCACCCCCCGCCAGACGGACCGACGCTGGCGGGACTGGTGTTCTCGAATGGCGGAAAGTAGCCATCGCTGTCCTGAGCATACATCAGATCAGCCATACCGAGTTGTCGAACATTTGAGAGGCATGCCGTTTGGCGCCCCTTCGCGCGCGCGCGGGCCATCACAGGGACCAGGATGCCACCGATCACCAGCATGATGCCGACTGCCACAAGCAACTCGACGAGCGTGAAGGCGTACCCCACGCGCGGTTTCATGGGCGCTCTCCCGCTGCCGCTCCCGTCCCCTGATCTGCCAGCGAGGCACGACCGTCGGAGGCGGGAGGCAGAGACGTCTCGACTACGGAACCGGGGTATAGGTCTGTGGGCAGCTGTATGGATTGTCCTGGCACGATACGTGCCCAACCTTGCATTTGTAGACACAATCACAGATGAAGCCATTGGGGGCACACGTGAACATGGATGTGCCGCCGTATGTGCCGCAACTGAACGTGTTCGGGCAATCGAAGGTGCGGTTAGTGCACCCAAACGCGTAACATCCCTGTGTACCACACTGGTATGGCATGTCGGTACAGCTGTTGAGCGTTCCTGGAGCGCAGTTGTTGAGCGGCGCAACGCCGCTGATTCGCGCGCCCCCGCAAGCGGCTACTTGGGCTGCCGCACCAGCACCTAGTTCCCGCACTGCCCGGACCTCGTTCACGCGACCGAGCGCCTTGGCGGTCAGGGAGTCCAGCGTCATCGCGCCCCCAAACAGAGCGATCATCGCGGCCTTGACCGCAGTTCCCTTGATCGCCTCGCGTCGCGTCATGCTCTGATCGGCCGGCTCCGGTTCACTTGCCGAGCCCTTGCTGTCAGCATGCTCGTTCGCCATCTCGACCTATCCTCCTTCGCCCGGGCTGGTCCGTGGCCGCCGAGACCGGCGCTGCCGCTCGGGCCTGTCTGCTACCGTGACATCCGGCACAGCCTGCAGCTCCTGCAGCCGCGCGATCACCGCCTCAGCCAGCAGGTTGATCTTGTCCCGCTCGTCGATCTTGCGCACGACGGCCTCGGCGATGCGTTCGACGATGAAGGCGTCCGCGTCGTCGGCCTCGCCGGCGCAACCCGGCGCGCGACATTCACCGGCACACGCAGCACGGTCATCGGCCGTGCCCTGTTCACCTGCCTCAGTGTCCTGAACCACTTACTCCCCCTTCCTTAGCGCCGAACCGTACGGCCATCCGGCGACGCTGGCCCGCAACGACCGATGCGGCTGCGAGTTGCACCAATAGTAGCAGCCAGCCACTTCGGCTGCAATACCCCAAACGGGGACATCACATGCCACCAGCCGCCTCAACCAACTGCAGTGAAACCCAGCCCTGCCGCAGCGCAACGAGTAGGGCAGCCGAACGAGACTGCACTCCCAGCACGGCCAGGACGCGCTTCCACTCCGTCTTCACCGTGTGCGGAGATCGGTGGAGCGCTGCAGCCAGCAGGGAGTCGGACGTGTCCCCGTGCAGCACCGCAGCCTGGAGCAACTCCAGCAGCGCCGGGGTCAAGGGGCACGGGCTCGCCACAGGTTGCGGCGCGCAGGTACCTGGGCCGGACCCAACGGTCAGTGGAGCGTCGGTGTCTGGTAGAAGGTGGGCAGGGGTTCGCTCCGCGACCCGGTCGGCCAGGAGGAGTTGCTGCGCGACGGCGTCCAGCGGCATGTCTGAACTCATGGTCGGTCGCCTTCCGTCTGGGGAATGGGGTGCGGCGGCTCGGCTGTCTGGCAGCGCGAGGCGTGGCAGGTCCGGCTCCGCGTTGTGCGTACGAGTAGGCGCGAGCAGTACGGGAGCGGGCGCGCTCCGGGTCGTTCCAGTGCTCAAGCAGCCGCGCGGTGATACTCGTGACACCCGCATACCCACCGGCCCGCCACATGTCGATGCGGGGGCGCAGGCGGTCTACGAGTTCGTTCTCTACGATGCGGTCGGCGGTCCACTCCGTATCGAAGACGAGCTGGCCGCTCTTCTTCTCGGAGCGTGCGACGGGGATGAAGGTCTCGCTGCGTCGCCTCCCTTCGACCACGTCGGACGTGATGCCGTCCTGGTAGAAGCGGAAGTGACGCGCGGGCGCCTCGAATGGGGAGCCGAGGATGGGGTTCTCGATAGTCCGGGACAACGGTGCACGCCTCCGCCCGTCACGTGGTTGCGGCGCTCTGCAGATCGTCTGGACTTCTGCGGGCTGCCGACCTCCCCCCCCGACGGCGGCGGCCCACTCAACATCATGCCAATGTTAGGCGCGTCGGACGGCGCCTCCTGCCCGATGTCCTACCGTTTCTGCGATTCCGTCAGTGCGCCTTCCGAACCCGACGACCAGCGGCGTTTCGCGGCTCACGGAACACATTCCATCATCGCCCGTCAGTCCCCTGCCGCGCGCCCGGCGGACCGGCCAGTGAAGCCTCATCTGACCATCAGCACAGGAGCGTCAGTGCTTCATACGTGTGTGTGAAGTTCTGCTGATGCTCTGCTGGAGCACTAAAGAGGTCGGCCGGGGACGCCAACAACGGGCGCATGGCACGAGCATCCACAAGCATGGCGTTCGAGCGCATCGTCGGCCGCATGGGCGACCTGGTGGTGGTGCAGCTCAAGAACGGGCAGGCACTGCGCGGCAGGCCCACCTACCGCCGCCGCTCCTCCCCGGCCCAGCAGGGCGCGTCCGGTCGGCTCACGCAGGCCACCGCGGCGTGGAATGGCCTCACCGCGGACCAGGCCCAGGCCTGGAACCGGTACGCGGCCACCGTCGAGCGGCACGGCTCCCTCAGCGGCGAGGCATACACCCCCACCGGCTTCTGCACCTTCACCGGCCTCGCCACCAAGGTCCTCCAGGCCAACCCCGAGGCCAGCATCCCCGTCGATCCGCCCACCTCGGCCTTCGAGGGCGACAGCGTGCTCGTGGCGGCGGAGGCGGCGGAGGGCGCGGTGCGCTTCGCAGCGTCCGGGGCGAACGCGGCGGGCGTCGTGACCGAGCTGATGCTGCAGAAGCTCGCGAACGTGCGCCGCAAGCCCACCACGCGCTATGGCAGCGCCGCGTTCGTGGCCTACGCCCAGGGCGCCCTCGCCCACGACGTGCCCGTCGAGCCCGGCGTCTACGCCTGCGCCTACCGCTTCGTCCGCGCCGCCACCGGCCAGGCCACGCTCCCGCAGCCCGTCGGCGTCGTGGTGGTGTGAGGGGGGGAAGGCGGTCGAAGGTCGAACGGCATCGCCGCGCAGACCGTACTCCCCTCTCCTTACCAAGGAGAGGGGCCGGGGGTGAGGTCGCCGTTGCCCGCCGCGCACGCCGTACTCCCCTCTCCTTACCAAGGAGAGGGGCCGGGGGTGAGGTCGCCGCGCCCGTCGCGGCGCACGCCGTGCTCCCCTCGCCTTACAAAGGAGAGGGGCCGAGGGTGACGTCGCCGTGCCCGTCCGCAGGACGATTGGAAGCAGAACGCCCGCGGGCCGCCAACCGCCCCCCCGACGGTGGCAACCCGCGGACGCCGCACTGGTTTTCATCGCACTACTGCGCATCTCCTGCGCAGTATCCAACTTTCTCAACAAACACCTCAAATGTCGGCATCACCTGCCATTCGCAGGAACCCGCGCCCCTTCCTCCGAACTCCACCACGGAGGTGCCCCATGAGACTGCTCGCATTCGCCGCGATGCTGTGCCTGGCCGGTCCGGCGCTGGCCGACAACCCGCACGACGGCTACATGCAGTGGATGCCCTGTGGCGTGCTAGTGGAGCATGACGCCGCGTCGGCGCGCGCCTTCCACTACCAGGCCGACGGGCGCAGCGACGCGTTCACCGTGCACCCGCGCCGCACCCGCTTCGACGTGCCGCGCGGCCAGATCGTCCTCGTCACCACGAGCATCAAGCCCGGCACGCGCGAGGCGAAGGTCGAGGGGCAGAGCATCGGCAAGCTCGGCCTGGTCACTTTCCTGCCCGTGGCGCTGACGCAGGGCAAGGCCGACGTGCGCGTGGAGATCGCCGGCAGCCAGACGAAGGCTGGGCAGCCGAGCGCCCCCTTCAAGGTCCGCGTGTACTACACGAACGACGCGTGGCGGCTCGGGCGCACGCTGGACGGCAACCTCGCGGACATCCACGCGGAGCCCGGCGATGCCGTCTCGCTGCTCTACCGCGACGGCGTCATCCGCTTCTTCGAGGGGCAGTTGGCCAAGGCGCGCGGGTGCTTCCGCGTCGGCGAAGGCGAGGCGTCCCAGAAGGCCGAGGTGGCCCGCCTCTTCGCGCGCTTCGACCGGTGGGTGGGCGCCACATCCGAGGCTCAGCGCGTCAGGACGGGGCCGGGGTGCTACAGGCTCGGGCTCTACTGCATGGTGAACGGATTCTGGGAGCTGGCGGCGGAGAGCTTCCGGCGCGCGGCCGCACTGATGCCCAGGAACCCGGACGCGTGGTACATGCTCGCCGACGCCCTCAGCTACCGCGACTCGGACCTCGACCAGAACATGGCGCGCATCGTGCCGTACTACCGCAAGGCCGCCGACCTCTACCCGCGCACGAACTCGAACACCTACCGCAACTTCGTCGGCTTCTTCCGCAAGTTCCGCGTGAAGGATGGCGACAAGGAGACGGTGCTCACCATGACGGACGAGCAGATGGCCCGCGCGAGGAAGACGTGGGAGTGGTGCTCGGCCATCTTGGAGGCGGCGTCGCGCGGCAGCCTGCGCATGGTGAACACGTACAGGGTGTTCGACCGCGAGTTCGACAACACGCGCCACTTCGACCCACGCCCGTTCGAGGGCCTCTTCCAGCGCGGCACGGTCGATGCGTTCATGAAGATGGCGGGCTGGGGCGCCTCCGACTGCCTCGGCCATGATTGCGGCCCCAGCCGTTCCGCACCGATCAACATCGGCATCCGCGAGTGGGACGTCATGCTGCACGAGTGGAACCACTCCCTCGACTGGGCCATGCTGTGCGACGAGCTGGGCGTGGGCGTACCGGTCACGCACTCGTCCGACTGGTGCGGCTTCCAGCCGATCCCCAGCATGGGCATGGGCCACCACTCGTGCAACCGCTACTACATGACGCCCGGCATGTACCGCTTCGTCCGAGGCTCCGATCCTGCCACAACGCCCTACGTCGACGAGTGGATCGTGAGCCCGCCGAAGGAGCTGCTGGCGGCCGTCGAGAAGCCGGACGACGCGTTCACGCAGAACGTCCGTGCCGCCGTCGAGGCGGTCAAGCCGCCGGCCAAGGTGGTCGGGATGCGCCCCTGGAACATCGGCGGCTACATGGACCTGAGACAGACTTGGGCGACCCAAACGCTGCCGGCCAACGCCTACGCCTTCGCACAGACCTACGTGTTCACGCCCAAGCAGCAGAAGGTGCGCATGTGGCTGGGCGCCGATGACAACGTGCGCGCGTGGCTCAACGGCCGGCTCGTGCACAAGGGGCTCTACTGGGCGGTCGTCAACTTCCAGGAGGCGCGCGAGAAGGACCAGATCGCCACTGGCATCGTGCTGCGGAAGGGGTGGAACCGCCTCGTGCTGCAGGTGACGAACGCGCAGCACGGCGAGGACTGGATCGTGGCGGGGGTGCGCTCCGACCAGTGGGGCTTCTCGGTCCGCTTCTGCGATATCCACAACCAGGCGGTGCCCGGGCTGAAGTGGCGGGCCGCCATGCCGGAGGGCTACACGGAGCCCGCGGCGCCCGCGCTCACCCCGAAGCGCCCGCGCACCTACTCGTGGGAGACCGTGCGCGACGACTACACCACGCTGTTGCCCGAGCTAAGCCTCGCCGACCTGCGCGCCATCACGGGCTACCCCACGCTGGCCGCGACCGACGACGTTCTGCTCGATCTGTCAGAGGAGCCCGCTGCCGCGAAGCTGCAGCCGATCGCCACGTCGGACCCAAAGTCGGTGCGCTTCGACAACCTGCTGAACTGGTACTTCTCGCCGAAGGAGCTGAGCGCGGTCGTCCGCTACCGGCGCGGCGCCCAGACCCGCGACCTGCTCCTCTTGTGCCCGGAGGCGTACGAGGCGTTCTTCGCCCTCCTGCCCGTCACGCCCGAGGCCGCCGCCATCGGCATCAAGCGCCACGCCGACCAGGCCATCGGCTACTTCCTCACGAAGCGCGAGGACAGCCCGAACGGCCGCATCGTGCTGGTCGTCGACACCTACCTGGGCGCCCACCTGCCCCGTGACGAGGAGGACCTGCTGAGCATCGCCGGGCTGAAGTGACAGCTAGGCTCCGTCGTCGCCATCCGACCCCATCGGCCGCAGCAGCCTCTCCTCCTCACCCCTGCCCGCCTCCGCGGGGCGCAGCAGCGCATCGCCAGGCGCAGCGGCTGGCCGCACGAGCGTGCCTGCCTGTCGCTCCTCGGCCAGCCGCTTCTCCATCCGCTCCGCACACGCCGCGGCAGCCTCCCGAATGCCGGCCTCCAGCGCCGAGCCGCCCGTACCCGTCGAGAGCCATCTGGCGAACTCCAGCTCCCGCGGGCCGCCGTGCAACGCGAAGAAGCCCAGCGTGGTCTCGATGAGCAGTGCCTGGTTGGGCCGCGAAGGATCGCAGCGCGAGAGCAGCGCCTTGAGTGCGACTAGATCGCCATCCTCCCAGGCCCGCGGCGGGGTCGCCCTGTGGAACGCCAAGGCGCAGCAGAGCACATCGAGGAGGGTGTCACGCTCGCTGCCGCCGAAGCGCATCGCTGCCAGCACGAGCTCGCCAAGCATGCTCGGATCATGGACGGTGCCGGGCGGCAGCGTCATCGGCGCGGCGCGGCTTGCAAGGAGCATGCCGAAGAGGGCTGCCGCGAGAGCCGGCGCGAGCACGGCAAGCGACGGGGCGACGCCGGGCTTGAGCGCGCGCTCAGCCAGGACCGCCAGCGCAGCCACGACTACGAGGGCGCACCCAAGCCCCTGCCCGGCCCGCACGCGGCCGGTGCGCGCGAGGGCCTGCCGCACTTCCTGGCTAATGTCGGCCTCAGCGCCGGAGCGACGTCCAGAGCATGTGCGAGACGACGACATACGCGTTGCCCCAGCTATCCTCGCGGAAGAACCGAACCGGTTCGCGCGGCGCGCCGATGAACGGGCGCAACACCCATCCCATCTGGATGCCCACGAACCCGTAGATGACGATCCACGCCACCAGCATCCGCCGATGCCGCGGGTCGCGGCGGATGAGCCCGCGGTAGTCGCGCGCAAGCACGATCTGGCCAGCCGCCGATGCCGCCCCGAACATGGCCGCGTTGAACAGGATCGCCTTCTGGTAGTCCGCGCACGAACCGTACCAGAGCAGTGTCACCGGCGCCAACGAGGCCAGGATCACCGTGATGGCCGCCTGGCAGCGAAGCAGCGCCCGCAGCACCAGGTGGAAGTCCGACCGCAGCCCCACCAGCGAGTACAGCACGAAGAACACAGGCAGGCTCAGGCCGCCGGTGACCATGAGCAGCATCGGCACCTTCAGCGACGAGTACACCACCTGGAGGACGCGCCCGCCAGTCACGCCGGCGAACGTGCCCATCGCAGCCCCGTACAGCAGGCCGAACGCGAGCACGATCAGCGCCAGCCGGGCGGGCGTCTCCGCGCGAGGCCCGGCGCGCTGGTCACCGGCGCCGCGCAGCACGCGATCGGCTTGTCCCAGCAATCCGATCATGGCGTGCCTCAGGAGAGCAGCGTGCGGATGGTGTAGAACACCGCCTCGAAGAAGTTGCTCTCGCGTCCGCGGAACCAGGCGAACGGGCGATCAGGCGCCCCGATGAACGGACGCAGAACCCAGCTCATCTGGGCCCCAACCAGCGCGAACACGATCACCCAGATGCGGAACACCGTCCGCACGCCGCTGCCCACCGTGGTGCCGGGGATGGGCTGCAGGGCGCCGGCAGGTGCGACCGCAAATGGCAGGACCGGTGGAGGGGGCACTTCCGCCGCACCGGTCGGCGCGGGCACATCCGCAGCAGCCGCCACCTCCGCCTCGGCAGCCATGCGGTCCGTCGAGGCAGGCGCCTCGAGGGCCGTCGCTTCGAGCGCCAGGTTGAGCCGGTGCAGCGTCTGCAGCAGGAACCGTAGACCGTACGTCCCCGCGATGGAAAACACCGCGACGTTCAGCAGCAGCATGAAGGGGTAACTCTTCGAGCTGACCGAGAAGAAGGCGACGATCAGCGCAAAACCACCCAAGAGCGAGATGATGACCCCCAGAGCCGCCGACAGGAGGCGAAGCAGCGAGAGGGCGGAGAGCCGAGAGCCCACCAGGGCATTGAACACATACAGCGAGGGGAAGGTGACAGCCAGCGTCAGGAACAGCAGAAGCGGCACCTTGACCATGGCCGCCGCGATCTGCGCGTAGTGCGGCCCGTCCTGGCGAAAGAGCGCAAACAGGGCCATGCACATGCCGTAGAACATACCCAGTATGAGGATCCCGATCGAGACGCTCCGTACAGGCAGCTCAATCGTCCCGCGGCGTAGCATCGATGGCTTCGTCGCGTCGCCGCGCAGGATCTGGTCCAGGTCCCTCAGCCACGTCCACATCGGTTCACTCCGTTCTCCGGCGGTCGCGATGCGGCAGGCGACCAGGCGCACCGCATCCAGGGGTACGACGGACTACAGCAGGCGGGCAACATCACTGTGGCGGGCCACTGACGACTCCTGTACGGCGAGACGCAGGCCAAACGTCCCGGGATGCGCGCGACGCGCGGCGACTACGGGAAGCTCGCCAGCATCGCCTCGGTCACGCCGTACCGGAGCGGCCGGCCGCCGAGGAACGCCTCGAGGTCGTCCGCCAGCATGTCGAGCGAGCGAACGACGGAGGAGATGACGCCGCCTGCGCGGTGCGGGGTGAGGTACGCGTTCGGCAGGCTCCGCAGGGGCGAGTCCGCGGGGAGCGGCTCCTCGTCGAACACGTCCAGCATCGCCACGAGGTCGCCGCGCTCCAGACGCCTGGCCAGCGCGTCCATATCCACGAGCATGGAGCGGCCCACATTCACCAGCACGGCGTCCTTCCGCAGCCCCGCCACGGCATCGGCATCGAGTAGGTGCCGCGCCTCCTCGGTGTTGGCGGCGCACAGGACCACAACGTCGGACTCCGCGACGATCTCCGGCAGCGACACCAGGCGCGCGCCGAACGGGGCGGCGACTTCGGCCGGGAGGTGCGGATCGTAGGCGCGCAGCTCGACGTGGAACGGCGCCAGCAGCTCTGCCAGCCGCTGCCCGATGCGCCCGAAGCCGACGATGCCCACGGGCCGTCCGGTCAGCTCGCGCTCCCTGGCGTCGATGTCGGCCGGAAACCGATCGACCCACGCCTCCATTCCCGCCCGCATCGCGATGTGGTACTCGCTGGTGCGCCGCAGCCCGGCCAACATCAGCGCCAAAGCCATCTCCGCCACCGCCGGCGACCAGGCGTGCCGCACCTCCGAATGGGCGATGCCGAGACGCAGGCAGCCCGAGGCCATCTGGGCGGTGGTGTTGATCTGCCCGACGAAGCGAAGGTCCGGAAGCTCGCGCAGCACCTCCTCGCCGAAGACCGGCCACGCCCACATGACTACCGCCTCGGCCCACTCCAGGTCGGGCAGCATCGAGCCGAGGTCGTCGTGCGAGGTGGTGCGCATCTCGCCCAGCGAGCGGAGACGGTCGAACGAGGCGGTCAGCTCCGGGCGCCAGAAGAACGTCGACGGCAGGTTGACGAGCAAGCGAACGGATGGCGTACGCATGAGGCCCCCCTCCTTGTCGGCTCAGAGATGCCTGAACCAGTTCGACGCGAGGAAGGGGAACTACTGCAACGGGACCAAAGGCTATGCGGCCGCCGGCAGCGCCGCAGCCCGTTCCGCCAGCAAGCCCGCCAGTTCGCCGGCAGGCAAGGGAGCGCTGACCAGGTACCCCTGCACCTCGTCGCAGCCCTGGCTCTCCAGGAAACTGAGCTGGTCTGGGGTCTCGACACCCTCGGCGATGGTCTTCAGTCCCAGCCGATGGGCCATGACGATGATCGATGAGACGATGGCCGCGTCCGCCGGGTTATCCGCGAGATCCTTGACGAACGTGCGATCGATCTTGATCGCGTCGATGGGCAGCTCCCGCAGATGGCTGAGCGAGGCGTACCCCGTGCCGAAGTCGTCGATGGAGATGCGAACACCCATCTCCCGGATCTCGTCGAGGGCGCGGCGGCCAGCCGAGCCCGCCACCGCGAGCACGGTTTCGGTCAGCTCCAGCTCGAGGTCGCTCGGATGCAGGCCGCTGTCGTCCAGGGCGCGCACGAGACACTCCTTCAACCCCGGACAGTCGAACTGCCTGCCCGACAGGTTGACCGCCACTCGCATGGCCGGAAGCCCCTGGTCCTGCCAGGCCTTGTTCTGAGTGCAGGCAGTGCGGAGCACCCACTCGCCCAGGGGCACGATGAGGCCGCTGTCCTCGGCCAGGCCCAGGAAGTCGGCCGGTGAGAGCACCTCGTCGCGGTCGGGGCGCTGCCACCGAACCAGCGCCTCGACACCGTGCACGCGCCCGCTGTCTACGTGCAGTTGCGGCTGATAGTAGACACGGAACTCGCCGCGCTCCAGCGCCAGCCGCAGATCCTGCTCCTTCGTCCGCGACCGCCCGCCTTGGTCACGGCTGTCCTCACCGTACACCCGGTACGTGTTCCGGCCGTGCTGCTTGGCCAGGTACATCGCACGGTCAGCCTGCCGCGCGAGATCGTGTCCATCGACAGCCGGCCCCGGATACAGCGCAACCCCCACGCTCAGGCTAACCGGCAACTCCAGACCGTCGAGCACCAGCGGCGCAGAGACGGCCTGTATCAGCTTCCGCGCGACCGTCGATGCGTCATGGGCCGACGATAGCCCTTCGAGGATGACCGCGAACTCGTCGCCGCCATGCCGCGTGACGGTGTCGCCGCGGCGCACACAGTCGGTCATACGCCGTGCGACGCACCGCAGCACACGGTCGCCGTACTCGTGCCCCCACTCATCGTTGATGAACTTGAAGTGGTCGAGATCGATGAAGAGCAGCGCCATCGGGACCGCAGAGCGTGATGCCCGCGACATCGCTCGCGGCAGCGCCTCGTCGAAGGCGGCGCGGTTCTGCAGCCCGGTCAGTGTGTCGAGGCGCGCCATCTTGGCCAGTGCCTCTTCCGCGCGCTTGCGCTCGATGGCGTAACGGATGGCCCTGGCGACGTTGGAGCCATCGCCGCGCCCTTTGACGAGGAAATCCTGTGCTCCCTCCTGAACCGCGCGAACCGCGAGCCCTTCGTCGTCGAAGCCGCTCAGCACGACAACGGGGACGCTGGGGGCAACCTGAGTCACCTTGTTTAGAAGGTCGAGCCCCGCTGCATCGGGGAGCGACATGTCGAGGACTATCGCGTCGTAGCGCTCCGTGGCGAGGCACCCGAGCGCTTCGGATAGGCGGGAGACATGGGCGACGTCAAACTCACCGGTGCCATTGGGCTGCAGGCTGCAGCGCACGTGCAAGGCGTCGCCGGGGTTATCCTCAACGAGTAGGACCGATAACGAACGGTCTGCTGACATCGCATGCTCCAAAGCGTCGGAGGACCGTCCGCACCGGCGTGAGCCCGGATCGCGTCACCGCAGGTTTCGGCACCCGTCGGGCGGGAGGAACTCCGCCGTTGGTCGCGCCACGTCTTTGCCTGCTGGGCGGCAGGCCGCGGACGCGGGTCGCGAGCACATGTGCCCACTGGGGAGGAGCCCGCACATGTGCTGGGGCCGCTACCGTATAGTCGGGCCGCGGCACCCCGTTCTCTAGGGGCGCTGGACGTACGGGCGAGCCGCCGCTACGCAGAGGGCAGACGCACGATCGTCAGCCAGAACTCCTCGACCGACCGGATGACCCGGATGAACTGCTCGAAGTCCACCGGCTTGGTGACGTAGCAGTTGACGTGAAGGTCGTAGGTCCTCAAGATGTCCTCTTCCGCCTTGGAAGTCGTGAGCACCACGACGGGTACCCGGCGCACCACAGGGTCGGCCTTCATCTCGGAGAGCAGCTCGCGGCCGTCCTTCCGGGGCAGATTCAGGTCGAGGAGCACGATATCCGGCCTGGGAGCGCCGACGTAAGCCCCGCGCCGCCAGAGGAAGTCCGTGGCGTCGACACCGTCCTTGGCGACGTGCAGGTTCACGAGCACCTTGCCCTGCTTCAGCGCCTCGCGGGTGAGTACGACATCGCCGGGGTTGTCCTCGACGAGCAGGATATCGATGGGCCTCGCGTCATCCTGTGTGACCACTCTGTTCTCCCCCTTGAGCCTGGATCGTGAACCTGAAGACGCAGCCGCCCGATCTGCCCGCCTCCACCCAGATGCGCCCACCGTGGCGCTCCACGATCTTGCGACAGATCGCCAGCCCGATGCCGGTTCCCGGGTACTCTGCACGCGTGTGCAGGCGCTGGAAGATCAGGAACACCCGCTCGGCGTATTGCGGATCGATACCGATGCCGTTGTCCTCCACCGAGAACACCCACTCCTCGCCGTCCTGCAGGGCCCAGACCCGTATCTCCGGCGTGGCGCTGCCGCGGAACTTCAGCGCATTGCCGATAAGGTTCTGGAAGAGGCGCTCGATCTGCGAGCGGTCCGCCTTCACGGTCGGCAGCCCCTCCGCGGTCACCCGCGCCCCGCACTCGTCGATCGCAGTGCGCAGGTTGCGGCAGGCCATCTCGAAGCACTCGTGCGTGTCCACCGCCCCAGCCGGCCCGGCGCGGCTGCCGACGCGCGAGTATGCCAGGAGACCATTGATCATCTCCTGCATCCGCACGGCGCCGTCGACCGCATATTCGATGAACTCGTCGGCCTGATCGTCGAGCTGCCCCCGGTACCGCTGCGCGAGGAGCTGAGTGAAGCTCCCGACCATGCGCAGCGGCTCCTGCAGATCGTGCGACGCCGCATACGCGAACTGCTCCAGCTCAGCGTTGGAGCGCTCCAACTCGCGAGCCTGCTCCACCAACAGGTCACGCGCCTGGTGCTGATCGGTCACATCCCAACAGGCGCCCAGGTACCCGGTGAACGCCCCGCCCTCGTCGTACATCGGACGGCCATGGTCGACGACCCACCGGTACAGCCCGTCGTGCCGGCGCAGGCGATACTCCATCTCGAAGGCGTCGCGCCGCCCGAACGCGGTCCGGAACGTATCGAGGCAGTCGGCGAGATCGTCCTCATGTACGCTCTGGGCCCAGCCGTTGCCGCGCTCCTCCTCCATCGTGCGCCCGGTGAACGCAAGCCAGGTGCGGTTGAAGTAGTCGCACTCCGCAGCGGTGTCGCATCGCCAGATGAGCGCCGGGAAGTCCTCCAAGAGCGACAAGTAGTAGTCGCGCGACCTCGTGACCGCCTGCTCGGCCTTCTTAAGCTCGCTGATGTCCATGCCGCAGCACACAACGAACTCGATGGAGCCATCTGCGTCGAAGACGGGCGTGTGCCGCCAGCTCGTCCAGAACCGGCGGCCGTTGCGCGCTACCCAGTGATGCTCGTGATAGGTCGACGTGCCGGTGGCCTGGAGCCGCCCAAACAGCGCGCGCACCTCGCCGGCCTCGGACTGGTCGAGCACTGCTGACCAGAACGGCTGACCCCGCAGTTCGTCGATCGCGTAGCCTGTCCGCTTCTCGCACGCCCGGTTGAACTGCACGATCCGGCCCTCGGCATCGACGACCAGGATCAGGGCCTCCACGGTGTTCAGTATGGTGTTGAGGAACCGGTGCTGCTCCACTGTCGGCGCACCACCGGCCTGCCCGCCGGACGTGGCCCCCGGCGACGAAACGGGCTCTGATGACACTTCGCACCGCCTCCCCTCTGGCAGCGTCTACGCGCCGGACCTGCCCCGCCGGCGTGAGCGCTGCAAGCGCACGCGGCATGGCTGTCAGCTTCCCACGGAACGCCTGCAAAACCACCCCTCCCGGCCGATGAAGGGTGTCTCGATGTACCTTGCAAGCACGACGGCAATGCAGACCGACAGCGGCACGCCAAGCAGGGCGCGTCCCAAGGCCAGAGACATGCCCCCTTGATGAAGGACTACCAGGCCCGCCGTGACGCACTTCAGGACGAGCGGGTGGATCAGGTACAGCGTGTAGGAGGCCGCCGCGACCCTGGCGACCACCGTGTGCCCCAGCAAGCGGCGCAGCGCCGGCAGATGGCCCGACGCAAGGCAGACCATCGCGCCGCAGATCGCGAGCCCAATCAGCCCTTCCCCAAGCGGCCCGGGCCAGTCGTGCAGCAGCCCAGCAACATAGAGCAGCACCAGCGCCAGGCTGCTGCCAACCGTCAACACCGCCCATCGCTGGTTCCACCGCTGCAGCGCGCCATAGGCGCCCAGCGCGAACAGCCCCAGGAACCAGGGATGGGCCCAGGCCAGGTTGTGCCCGTCCGGCAGGAGGTAGTACGGGAGCAGGCCGATGGCGTAAGCAGACAGCACGGTGGGCAGCCCTCGAACGGTCCGCATGGCCAGCAGAAGCAGCGGGAACGCGAAGTAGATCTGCCATTCGGTAGCCACGCTCCACAAAGCGCCGCTGATGGAAGCATGCAGCGGAAGCCACCAGTTGTGAACCATGGCCGCGTGCGCGACGATGTCGGCGGCAGTCAGCGGCGCCGGTCTCTGAACGCCAGCGAGTGAGGCGACGAGAGCGAACAAGACATTGGCGGCAACGGACAGGAACAGCACGAAGTAGTAAGCAGGGAAGATGCGGAAGAAGCGCCTGCGGATGTAGCGCCCGAAACCGCCAACGATCTGCAGCTTGCCGGACCTGGCCACCGGGACAGTCAGGCAGTACCCGGACAGCACGATGAAGACCGACACGGCCATGTGCCCATGGGGCACCAGACGGGTCATGTAGGCCGGCAGTCCGGTGTTGCCCGTGTCAGCCGCCGCGGCGAGCGCGTGGTACAGCAGGACGTGCAAGGCTGCGAGCGCCCGGATGCCGTCCAGGAACTCCAGCCGATGACGTTCGGCGCCCGCGTGAGGTACAGCATGCGCTGGCGCGGGACCCGACGGGCCCTGGACCGGCGCATGCTGTTCGCCACCCACCAATGTACGTCTCCCCGGGCGAGCATGATGCGGTTCGCCGCGGCGCCGTGTGCGTCACATGGCCCCGAATCGGCCAGGTCACCAACCATCGCTGGCGCGGCCGGCGAGCTGGATCGGCGGGGTCTCTCGCAACACGTTCACTTGCCCCCAGGGCATGCCGGCCGGCTAAGGCCCCAGTGGCGTCACGGTGCACACCTTGGCGTCCCACCCCGTCATGTCCGCATTGACACGCAGCACGCCACCGCTCACTTCGGCCCACGGCGCGCTCGTCGTGTAGCGCTTCGCGGGGTCGAGGCCCAGGGCAGTCAGCTTGAACTGACCGGATGTCGTCTTGGGCGCGTCCTGCAGATTGAACACGTTCACCACGCACGCGTTCTCCGCCTTCAGCACGTGGGCGTGCACCTCCAGCCCCGCCCCGAAGAACTCGCCGCGCTTGTAGAACCGCTCATTGGCCTTGTAGAAGCGCATGTCCCGCTGCTCGTTGGACACCACCTGCGGGTCCTTGTTCGTGCCGCCGATGCCCAAGTGCCGGCACGTGGACGCATACCACCAGAGCACCACGCAGTTGCGGTTGTCCTTGCGCAGGTCGACATGCAGGTAGAACGGCACGTTGCACGCCAGGTTGTAGTAGTACAGGGACTCGGCCCGCCGCTCGCGCAGGTCGGCCATCGGGTCCCACATCAGCTCGAGGCCCCAGTTGTCGTCGTAGCTGCCCGGCAGGCCGTACTTGTAGTAGACCGGCGTTGGGCGCGCGGGGCTGCCGCCTGCCAGCATGTCGTGCATCTCGATGTAGACGCCGGGGTGCTTGGCATGGACTCGGCGCGCCAGCTCCAGACAGCCCCGAATGTGATCCTCCGGCATGTACGGCACCGGATGCCCGTGGCTCCGATCCCAGCACGTGCCCGGCCACCAGTCGCCGTCGTACATCAGGAAGATGGCGCCCGCGTCGCAGAGGGCGTTCAGGCGCTTGGCCGCTTCGTCCAGGTACTGCTTCGAGCCCAGACAGATGAGCGCGCCGCCCACCGACTGCTCCGGCTCGGGCCCGCGCTTCGCCGCCTTCTCGAACGCCGCCGCCACATCGGCCGCGGCCGGCGCAGCCTCGTAGACCTCCACCTCGTCGAACCGCGGCACTCCCTGGTCCGCCCCGGTGATCTCGACCCGAACGCGCCGCGCGTCCACCGGCCCGAAGCGGTACGACGTCGTCCCGTGCAAGCTCTCGCCGCTCCGCGCCAGCACCGGCTTCAGCTCGCCGCCGTCGCCGGCAACCAGAACGCGGAAGCCCGTTACGATGCGGTCCGTGTACTGCCCGAGCGCGTCGTTGCCGAGGCGTACCTCGCCGATGCGATGGACACCGCCCAGATCGATCTCGGCCCAGCACGGCATCTCACTCGCAATCCAGCTCGCCGCGTTGCCATACCACCCATCGCTCAGGTGCGCGATCTGGTGGATAGCCATCTTGCCATTGTCCCACACAGATGAGGCGGTCGCCTTGGCCTCGGGCAGCAGCGCCAGGTTGCGGCGGCCTTCCCGCACCGCCGGCACCCGCGCAGGCGACTCCTGCCCCTTCGTAGCCGGCTTGCGCTTCGCCGATGCAGGCCACGCGTCTGCCGCGAACGGCCCCATGCTCCAGCCCTTCATCGACATCCACGTCGCGAGAGGAGTGTGCAGTGCAAGGCCCAGGCCGTACTTCTCCTTCAACTCGTCCACGAACTCGCGCTCCGGCCCGATCCACTTCTCGCCCCACAGGAACGTAGCGAAGGCGGTGTCCCAGCCCGGATCGAGGTACAGGGCCTCGCACGAGTAGTCCACACCCTTCTGCGCCTCGCGGCGAAGCACCTCGCGGGTGTAGCGCCCGGCGCGGTCGTCCCACGCGCCCTCCATGTCGTAGAGCTGCTCCCAATGGACGGGCGCGTCGTAGCTCGCCGGGAAGCGGCACCCGTTCGCGTCCAGCAGGTCGCGGTACGCATACGCGACGTCCTCGTACGCGCCTGCAACCACCTGGTAGCGCGTCACACCGAGATCGACCCGCTCGCCCGACTTCATGCGGCGCAGCACGGTCGGCTCGCCGAAGTGCATCGCAACGCCGCCGAAACGGATGCGGGCGTCCTCACCCTCAAGCCGCGAGAGGACGCTGAACCGCAGCAGGCCCTGGCAGAAGCTGTAGATGCCCAGATAGGCGTCGCCATGCTTCCAGGCCCAGCCCTCGGAGAGGCGGTGGCGCGTCGGCACCGGCGTCATCGGGGTGAGGAGGGGCTCGAAGGGCGCCGCGGGGGGCTCTCCCGGCTGCCGAACGGCGAACGCGCCGAGCGTGAACTCGTGGTAGCCGTTCGGCGGATCGGTGGCTCGCTTGCGGAACGGAATCGCCGTGGCCAGATCGTCCTCGGCGCCGGACGCAGCACGAGTGAAGCCGATCTCCAGATCCGCGAGCGCCAGCCGCTTCCCCGACGCATTCCGCAGAGAGATGCGTTCCTCGATCCAGGGCTTGTTCGGCGGGGCGCTCCAGTCGACGCGAACCGCCAGCCCGCCCAGCTTGCCCGTCAGCGTCACCGCCCCGTTGCCCTCGACCACCCTCGCGCCAGTGAGAGCATCGACCGGGTTGGGCGCACCCTCGACCAGCGCGTGGAACACGACGGGCCCATTCGCGTAGTCGAACCCGTCCGACACGCGCGTCAAGCGCGCCGCCACGCTTGAGCCGTCCGCCCGCACGTGCAGCGTCAGCGCCCCGTTGCCGATGTATGCATCCGCCAGAGCCCCGGACGCCGCCAGAGCCATCGCCACACCTCCCGCCAACGCCAGCCACGCCCTGCGCATGTTCCCCTCCGTTGCCGTCCGCGTCGCTGCCGAGGCCGCGCGGCCTCGACGGTTCCTACTCGCGCTGCCCACCCAACGTCTGGCTCGGCTCGACCGCGTCGCCGCCCTGGGGGCCGACGAGCCCCCTCAGCAGGTACCCCAGCAGCACACCGACCGCCAGCGCCGCAACGAGGTAACCAGGATGCACCCCGGACGGGCGCCGCCGCGAGCGCGCGGCCGGAGCCGCCGGCACATCGCCGGGTACCTCGTCCCCGTCATCCTCCCACTCGTCCGCGCGAGCATGGCGCGCTCCGCCCAGCGGCTCGTGGCTCGTGAGGCGCGCGGGCTCATACGTCTGGAACTCCCCCACCCGCATCACCACGACGGTCGTGTTGTCCACACCTCCGCGGGCGTTCGCCTCCGCGACCAGCCGGTCCGCCGCAGCCTGCGGCTCAGGCACGCGCGCCAGCACCGCCTCGATGTCGGCATCACTCAGCATCGTGTTCAGACCGTCCGTGCACAGAAGGAGCGTGTCGCCGTCGATGAGGTCCAGGCGGCGCTCGTCGCTCTCCACCGCCTTCTCCATCCCGATCGCGCGGGTCATCACCAGGTGGATGTGAGACCCGCTGCTCTCGCGGTGCACGCCTGGGCCACTGCGCCGGATCTCCTGCATCGCAGCGTGGTCCTGGGTGACCTGCGCGAAACGCCGGTCCCGCAGCAGGTACGCACGGCTGTCGCCAACGTGCCGCAGCACGCAGCGGCCGTCGCTCACGATCGCTGCCACGCAGGTGGTGCCCATACCCGACCGGCCACTGTCCACGGTGAACAGCGCGCGAACCGCAGAGTTCGCCTCCTCGAGGGCTGCGCGCAAGACGCTCGATACGTGCTCGTCGCTGAACCCCTCCGCATCGGGCAGCGCCGCCTGAACCCGTGCATCCATCACGCGAGACGCAAGGGCGCTCGCCTCGTCGCCGCGCCGCCCGCCGCCGATGCCGTCCGCCACCAGGAGCAGGTGTGCGGCGCCGTCTGCCAGGCTTCGCACCAGAGCGGCATCCTCGTTCCGCTTGCGCACCTTCCCCGCGTCGGACTGCTGCCCTATCGCCACATGCATCGGGTCCCCCTTGAGGCGTCCGCGAGTGCGGAGCCCGCTCCCAGGATACGGCTCGCCTGCCCGCGGGTCCTCCTTTGAGCCAGGCAAATGTGAAGAGGCGCCCCGCGCGATCGCGGAGCGCCCCATCCAGGCCAGCTATCGGGCCAGTCGGCTAGTTGCCGCAGGTGCGGTTGCCGACCTGCAGCGCCATCGTGCGCCAGAAGGTGCGCTCGCCCTCGTTCGGCACAAGGTTGGTCGCGTTGGAGCAGTACGCCGCCGACACCGCCGCCCAGTTCGAGTCGGGCGCCGCCTCGGGGTGCGGGCCGGGGTAGACTGCGTCGGCCTTCATGTACTTGGCATGGCCATCGCAGAAGGCGTAGTTGGCGCCGTCCTGATGGCGGTAGGGCGCCTCGGCGTTGTAGGGCCTCGCCAAGAAGCCGTACCGCTGCTTGTACCCGTTGAAGAGATGGGCGGGCAGCAGGCGCCCCTCAGTCCCGGCGTCGCCGGCAAGCACCGTCTGGGCGACCTTGTCGATGTCCGCAAGACCGATGAAACGGTACAGATTCGCGCTGGAACTGGTCCACGCATAGGTGCGAACCAGCATCTCGTTCATGCCGTAGCTGCGCGTCGATGCGGGCTGATCGTTCGACGGGCAACGCCAAGCGCCATCGTATGTGCCGTTCGGCTGCGCATAGTCGGCCGGCCCGGAAACAGCCGTCTTCCCCATCTTGATGTATGGGTTGATCTTGTTGTCCCACGCGCGATCGGGGCTGTTCAGACCTGCTGGCGCGATCCCATTGAACGTCATGTAGATGTACTCGTTCCACTGAGGGAACATCTCGTCGTAGTCCTGGGCGTACATCTGAAACGCTGTTCCGATCTGCTTGAGGTTGCTCAGACACGAGGTGGAGCGCGCCTTCTCGCGCGCCTGAGCAAAGACCGGGAACAGGATCGCCGCCAGAATCGCTATGATGGCGATGACGACGAGCAACTCGATAAGCGTGAATCCGGTACGAGATCTCATGGCGATCAGTTCCTTCCCTCCAAGTTCGCGTGGGCCGGCAGGTGCGGAACGCCATCAGGCACTGTGCGCCCCATTTTGCGTCTTGGCTGCATAATACCACAGCCCGCCGGGCCCGGCAAGACATGGCTACGAGACAGCCGAACCAAGCTGATCAGGTGGCAGCCGTATCAGCGAGCGTTGCGGCTTTGCGCAATAGGTCGGAAGACGGATGCCCACGCGCAAGCGCGCGGAGCACACGCCCTCCTCCCATCGACAGGATGTGTCGAAGCAGCGGCGTCACCATCAGGCCCTCACGGTGGGGTCTGATGTCGAAGCCCATACGCTGCTTGTAGTGGTCGAGCCCTGGGGTCGCCTCCACGGAGCGCAGCCCGTAGCTCACGAACTCCACGTCGCGACGCGACAGGGCGTCCCGCGTCACACAGAACGTCAGTGCGTTGTTGGGGCAGCTCGAGAGCAACTCCGTAGCAGATCCCTGGAACAGGATGGTGTAAGCCCCGTCGATGCACGCGCAGAGCACGTATGCGCCTACCTGCGAGCCCACGTAGGCGACCCATGCCTCGAAGCCATCTGTCTCGTCGGCCGCCCGGCAGTATGCCCCCCAGTACGCCGCCGACAGAGACCGAACGGAGCGGCCCTGCCGCACCCATGTGTCCTGGTTCAGGCCATACCCCACCTCCGCCACCTCTGCCGGCGCGACACGCTCGACGCGACAGTGGGCAAGTCCGGCGCGGGTCTGCGAGCGCGCCTTGGGGTGCAGCGCGCCCAGGTCATAGGCCGGGTCTGCGCACACGAACAGCCCGCGCCCTGGAGTGGGCTCGCCGCGGGACGCGTACCGCACCACCGCGGCCCTACCGCGCCGCGCCACCCGGACGAGACTGTCGTGCGTCGGTTCGGCAAGCCCGTGGTCCGGAAGCATGGTCATTACCCCTGGCCCCTGCGAGTACCAGTGGGTGCCATCCACCTCCACCACGCGCCGGCCGATGCGACGCCAGAAACCTGCCATCTCAGCAGTGGTCATGCTCTGCCTGTCGTACCGCCCTGGTCACGTTTGCGGGTTGGAAGACTGCCGTCGCCGGCTTTCTGGCCACCAGCAGGTACTTCGGTGCCCAGGTGACGCAGGCAAGCAGCCATCGGTTCGGCCTCAGTGCCACAGCGCACTGGGAGCGGCCAACAATGTCGCGCCCCCACCGCCCCGCGAGCGGCGTTGGCACAACGCAGACAGCCGTGGCAGTCAGACCAGCCGCTTCGACAAGGCGCACGAGCGCTCGCGGCGTGTATAGGTATAGGTAAGCCGAATCCGTCTTCAGACGGCTCCACTTGCGCTCAAGCAGCCAGCAGAGCGGTCCGCGACTGCGCAGCAGGAACCGCCGCTGCCCCGGGAACTCCAACGCGAGGCATCCGCCGGGCCGCAGGACACGAGCAGCCTCGGCCAGTTCCGCGCGAGGATCGTCCGAGAAGTAGAACATGTCCATCATCGTCAACAGGTCGATGCTGCTCGCGTCCCATGCTGCCGATCGCAGGTCGCCGACCCGCACGTCTGCATCGTAGCTCGAGGCCGCTGCCGCGGCGGCAGACGGCGACAACTCGACGCCCAGGCGCGTCCAGCGCTCCCCAGAGAAGTGGGCGAACAGATGCCCGAGGTCGCACCCGACGTCAAGCACGACGCCTTCGCTAACATGCATCTTGAGGAAGCGCGCCTCGGCCTCGAGAACAGGCTGCCGCCTCGTAGCGTTTGCGCACGCGAACTCGCCGACCGAGTACGTGCTCGTGAGCGACGCCCACCGAGAGGCGCGCGACGCCCTGGGCGACGCGAACACCGTCCCGCAGCGGCGGCAGGCGCGGTACCGTGTCGGCAGACCGTCGTCAAGCCACACCCTCGACGGAGCAGGCCCGCACACCGAGCAGTCCACCACCTCAGTGCCTTCAACAGTCATCGGCCTGGCTCCTCAGGAGCATCCCCGGTTGCCACGAGGGCGCAGGAACCAACCGCGAGCTCGCACCGCACGTATGGGCGCCCGGCTATCAGGAGCATGCCTGCTTCTGAGAACCCCGACGCCTTGTAGAACGCCTGCGCCGCCTTGTTGCCGCTATCGACGTATAGATGTACTCGCGCAGCGCGGCGCTGCGTCGCGTCTTCGAGCAGACGACGCACCAGAGACGTGGCGATGCCCCTACCGCGCATGTCGGCGGCCACGACGAGTGGCCGAAGCTCGTAGGACGGGCAGGCGCACGAACCACGGGGGCGGGCGCCGTGGGCGCGCCACGCACACAACGGGTGAGAGGCGAGCCATGCCCCGAGGGCAGCCAGATCGCCAAGGCTGCAGCCCGCAACCACCGACCGGCGCAGCAGGCCGACGTCCCAGACGCCGCACACATACCCTACGACCCGATCGCCGGCTTGGGCAACGAAGCCGCCGCCTCCCCTCTCGAGGCCGATCGCCCTGTAGTAGGCGGCCAGGACGCGTGCGCCGCCGATGCCTGCGAACACGGAGGACAGGTTCTGCATGTGGAGCCGAGCGACGGCCGCGGAATGCTCCGCGCGCAGCGGAACCACCACAATGCCATCGGCCGCATCGCCGCAAGCATCGCGCGGAGCGGCGGAGGAGCCGTCCTCTTGGGTGATTCCGGGCTCCGCGGCCGGCCCTGGAGCCGGCCGCATGCCGGCCGCCTCTACAACAGAGGCCAGACGTGCGGAGCCGGCCTGACGCCCGAAGTGGTGCTCAGCGTATCTGCGCGCTAGCTCCCCTCGACGGATCAGCTCTTCCGGGTCCGAGTGCAGGCGGCGGAGGGCCGCAGCCAACGCCTGCGCATCGCCGGGAGGAACGACCACCCCGCAGCCACTGTCCTCCACCACTCGAGCAATATCGGAAGCTCCGTCGACGGCGGCCACAACCGGCCGGCCTGAGAGCATGTAGGCGATCAACTTAGAGGGTATGGAAGTCGTGCCACTCGATCCGCGCATCGGCAGGAGAAGCACGTCGGCAGCGGCATGCACATCGGTCGCCCGTTCCGACAGCCACGGGTGGTAGAACCGGATGTTCGTGAGGCCCAGGCGCACAGCCCGCGCCTCACACGCACCTCGGCGCGCTCCGTCACCCACGATGGCGAGGGCGAACCACTCGTCGCCGCGCAGCAGAGACGCTGTTTCCACAAGACACTCGACGTCGGCGACCTCCCCGATGTTCCCAGCGTACATCCCGGCAAAAGTGCTGGGTTCCAGGCCGAGAGACGCCCGGAATGGGCCTAGCCTATCCCCCGGAGCGATATCGGTCTCGTCCATCCAGTTCGGCACGACGTACACGCGCTCGGGAGGCACGCGGCGCTGCGTCCGGTAGAACTCAGCGAAACGCTCCGATATCACCACCAGCGCGGCCGCCCGGCGAGCCACGAACCCGTCGAGCGCCTGCAGGAACCGGATGCCAGGCCCGGAGGCGATCTTGCCGGCATGCAGCGCCGCCTCCGGGTGTATGTCCTGAACACTGGACACCAACGGCGCCCCCCGCAGCCGCGCGGCCAACGCCACCATGCCGCCCGCGAAGATCGGCCAGTTGTTCTGATACACGACGTCGCAGCGGCGCCCGCTCACGTGGAGCATGGCGCAGAAGCCGAACGTGAGGTTCTCGAGCAGCCTGCGAGACGCCGACGCCTTCGCCGGCAGCACCGACCACGTCCGAACGATCTCGTAGCCCGAGCCACAGCGCTCCCTCCGCCAGAACCCCCGGCGGTACCCGGGATGCACCTTGCCACCCGGGCGCGACGGAGCCGACGTGATCACCGTGACCTCGTGCCCGCGCTCGGCCAGCGCCTCGGCGAGATGAGCGCTGGTCGTCGCCGAGGTGACGGGCTCCGGAGGGAACACGGGGCACACGATCAGGATGCGCACGGCCCCGCCTCAACTCCCGCCACGATCCCGCGCACCTCCCCCACAACCCGCGCCGGGTTGCCCGCCACGACGGCGCCGGCCGGCACATCTCGCGTCACCACCGAACACGCCCCCACGACGCAGCCGGCGCCGAGGCGAACGCCCTTGAGCACGACGGACTGCATGCCGATGAACACGTCGTCCTCGATCACGATCGGAGCGCTCTCGCCACCTTCCGACTGGCAGGCCCGCGCCTCAGCCCCCAGCGGGTGGAAGTCGGAATCCGCGATCGTGCAGTTGGCCCCGATCGACACCCGGTCGCCGATCCGCACCAACTGCACCGCGCAGATCGTGCCTCCGGTCATGCTCACATCGCGCCCGACCTCGATCACACTGCCCGCGCAGCGCGTGGCCAGGATGGTCGGGTGCCACGGCGACAGCGGGTTGGATATCCTCGAGCACCGCAACTGCAGACCGTCGCCCAGCACCATCGTGCTCCGGCGATGCCGCTGGAGGATGGGAACGCCATAGAGGCGCCACCGACGGCCGTACCGAACCCCTGCCAGGGCGAACACCAGCCTCGCAAGGGGCGCCGCCGCGATGCGCTCCACTTCGAGGCGCACCTTCCACGGCATGTCGAGGCAGTCCCGGAGGCGGTCCTGCGAAGGCGGCGCGCCAGGGTCAGAAGCCATCGAGATCGCCTCCGCGCGGGGCGTCGATGCACCGCCGGTACAGGTCATGCATGCGCCGGGCCACCGTCTCGCGGCTGTAGCGCGCCGCGGCGAGGTCTCTGCCACGCGCGGCTCGCTCGCGCCGGCAATCCGGATCGCGCATCGCCGCCAGCAGGCCCGACGAGACGCCGTCGACGGAGGTGTCCACCACCCAGCCCGCGCCGTGCGCCTCGATCTCGGGCATATAGCACGTCCCGGTCACCACGACGGGGCGCTCGGCCATCAAAGCCTCCACGACGGCGGTCGGCAGTCCTTCGGAGTAGGAAGTGAGCGCGAACAGGTCCGCGTTACCCAGCAGGGCCGACTTGCGCTCACCGTCGACGATCCCGGGCAGCACGGTGCTGTCCACCAGGCCATGCCGGGCCACCAGGCCCTCCACGACCGAGCGGTAGCCCCCTTCGTCGGGCCCGGCCAGCACGAGCATCCACTCGGGATGCTCGCACCTGGCGCGCGCGAACGCCGGAACGAGGAGATCGAGGCCCTTCTTCCAGTTCAGACGGGCCATGAACAACACATACGGGCGCCTCAGGAGTTCGGACGACACCTGTGCCAGCAGGTCCCGGCTCGGCACGCGACTCAGATCGGTCAGGGGCTGACCGTTCGGCACCACGACTGCTCTGGCCCTTGGAGCCGCCCGCCTGATCTGCCCGCGCTCCTGCTCGGTGAGCGCGATGACGGCCGACGCCCGCTCCAGGTTCGTGCGCTCGAAGAGCCGCAGATAGGCCGCCTTCTTGAGCCGTTTGCTGCTCAGGACAACCGGGTCCAGTGTGCCGTGGGACGTCAGGACGTAGGGTATGCCCGCCCGTTCCGCCGCCCGGCGAGCGAACAGACCCAGCGGAACCATCATCGCGTGGCAGTGGACCACATCGAACTCGCAGGCCTGCTGGCGGATAGCCCGGTACAGCTCGGGCGAATGGAACAGGCTTCGCGGAGCCTGGCGCGGGTAGTATCGCGTCTCGACTCCGCCCACATCCACCGGGCACCGCAGCCGCACGTCCAGTTCCGAGGTCCCATTGGCGGCGGTCGTCAACACGCGCACCTCGTCGCCCAACTCCGCGAGGCCGCGGCAGGAGTCGAGCACCGAGCGCGCGGGGCCTCCATACACCCAGGCGGGCGCATAATAGGCCGTGACTCGCAGAACACGCATCACCCGGTGCCCAGCCCTTCGCCTACGATCCGCGCGGGCACGCCCGCGGCGACACATCCCGCGGGGACCGATTGCAGCACCACCGCGTTCGCCCCGATCCGCGCCCCATCGCCGATCTCGATGCCACCCAGCACCTTCGCTCCGGTACCCACCAGTACACGCTCGCCGAGAGCAGGGTAGCCCTCCCCCGGCCTGTCCGGATGTGCCACACCCAGGTTCACGCCGTCGTAGAGCGTGCATTCCGAACCGATGCGCACACCGATGCCTACCACGACTCCGTGCGGATGCGGCAGGCACAGGCCCCTGCCGATGGTCGCCATCGGGTGGATCTCGGCGCCGCTGCACTGCCGGCCGATGCGGCACACGATCTGCGCCGCCAGACGCAAGCGCCGGCGATGCAGCCAGTTGGCGACGCGATAGGCCACGCAGACCTGCAGGCCCGGGCTCAACATAAGCTGGAGCACCGCGCCCAGCACGCCGCGTGTCGTGTATCGGTATGCATCCTGGAACAAGGCTGACCTCTGACCCCGCACTGTCAGCGCCACCGCTCGGGCCTGGGCCACGGGCAGCGGCGCCGCGTTGCTGCATGCTGCGCTGCGGCCTGCGAGGCACGCAGCAGGTTGCTTCCGAACAACTCCGGCGAATAGCACCCGACTCGACGCCGCGCCTCCGCCCCCAGCGTCGCCATGTCCATCTCTGCCGCCCGCCCCATCAGACCCGACAACTCGGCATCGTCTGCCGGATCGAACGCATACCCCGTGACGCCGTCCTCCACCAGGTCCGCGCAGCACCCGCAGACGCGGCTCACGAACACCGGAGTGCCAGAGGCCATCGCCTCGTTCACCACCAGCCCCCACTGCTCGGAATGGCTGCTCGGCATCACGAACACCGAGGCGAGGGCGTAGTATGGTGCAACCTGCTCGGCCGACAGGTATCCCGGCAGCACCACGTTGGGTTGCAGACCAGCATCGTCGATCTGGCGCCGGATGGCCGCCTCGTCCGGTCCGCCGCCGATGAGCACCAGCGGCCAGGCGCTGGCGCCGGCGCTGCTCACGTACATCGAGTACGACCGAATGAGACCCGGCACGTTCTTCTTCGTGACGAAGCGGCATGCCGTCAGGAAGAAGCGCTCCGGCAACGTGAGGCGCGCCCGCCAGCCGTCCGCTTCGGCGCGCACCTCGTCGGCGCGGCGACCCCAGAATGCGTTGTCCACCACGTCGTACCCGATGAACACTCGGTCGGCCGGCAGGCCCAGTTGGCGAGCATACTCGGCGTGCCTTGTCCCACCCACGAGCGCCGCATCGAAGAGGGAGACCAGGCGGCCCTTCACAAACTCCCTGACCGGGGATCGCGCGTAGTCGGTAGCCTGGCTCTCGCTCATCAGCACAGCGCCGCGCCGCCGGTACCGGCACCAGCCCAGAGCTGCCCTCGGTACGAGCCCGTCATACCCAATGATCGCCACGGCGTCGGGGTCGCAAGCGTCGAGTTTGCGCAGAACCTGCGCCTTGGCGATGTGCGAGCTGTAGACGCCCGGCTCGCATGCTTCGGGCGACAGCACGTCGATGCGCCCGTTCAGCAGGCCCTCGTAGCCGCCCACAGGAAACTCCCGCGCCCCCGACCGAAGCGCGAAGGCCTCCACCTGGTGCCCGCCGCGCTCCGCCTCCGATAGCAGGCCCGCAATGCGTGCCGCGTGGTAATGCAGGATGTGAGTAAAGAAGACGGCGATACGCATTCGAGTGCCCCTCGGCCCGGCTCACACCCGCCGGCCCTACCTGGCGGCCCCCTCGCCGGACAGGGAGCGGTGCATACTGGCATAGGCCGCCCGGATGCCGGAGCGGAAGCGCTCCCACGTATACGTGCGCGCCTTGCGAGCCGCTTCCCGGCCCATGTCGCCGAGCGCCGTGCGGCAGTCCAGACACCACTGCAGCCGCTCGACGAGTGCCGCCGGATCGCCCGCCGTCACCACGAAGCCTTCCACGCCCTGGCTGACCACATCGGCCGCACACGTATGGTCCGTCGCGAGTACAGGCACGCCACACGACATCGCCTGCAAGATCACGTGGCCGAACCCCTCCACGAGCGACGGCAGCACGAACATGTGGCTGCCGTGCAGATCGCGGACGATGTCCTGTGTCGGCAGGTCGCACTGCACGTCGAGCGGAAGGTCCGAGTACGCCGCGAGGATGCCGGCGTCCGGCGTGCCGCGCCCCCTCAGCACCACCCGCACATGCGGGCTACCGAGGCGGCGCACCGCCTCCAGCAAGTGAGACAACCCCTTGGACTGAATCATGCTGCCCAGGAACATGATCTGCAGCGGGCCGGTCTGTGGTGCAGGCTCGGCACGCTCGGGGTAGGTCCGCGGATCGACGCCGTAGGGCACCACGTGGACGCGGTCGGCCGGCGCGCCGTGCGCCTGGAGCGTCTGCGCGGTGAACGTGCTCGCCACGACCCAGCCGTTCGCGTTGGCCGGCTCGGACACCAGCCTCTCGAATGCGCGAGGATGCAGCCGCAGTTCCGGCGCAGCCAACAGCGACTGGCGCGCGGCGGGCACGCGCTCCAGCTCGGCCAGCAGCAGATCCCGCACGCTCGATGGATGCGGATGCAACTGGAACAGGAAGCGCGCGGAGGGTCGGTGCGGCCCCGGCACGAGCGCCTCGGCCGCAGTGTAGCTGCACGCGAACAGCGCCGCGCCGCCGCGTGCGCACTCCCTACGGGCGCGCCTTCCGAGCAAGACCCCGGAGAGATCGTTGAGATCGAGCCGGCCCCACGCGCGCATCGCGGCGTAGCAACCAAGCGATGGGCCGTCGACCTTGACCCTTTCGTCTCCCAGCACGACGCCGTACCGCTGCAAGGCGTGCCCGGCGGAGTACACGTTGGTCACCAGCGAATCGAGGAGACCCACCTCATCGAGGGCGCAGGCGAGCTGATAGTTGTCCCTCGCGCCGGCATGAACCACCACGGCCCGCGGCAGGCCATCGAGCCCGGCTCGGCTGGCGTGGTCGCTCATGGCTTGCTCCCGCCAGTGGTGCGCCGCCCACCGTACACGCACAGAAGCTCATCGGCCTGCCCACCGATCTGCTCGACGCGGTAGCCGTACTCGGCCAGGAGGGCGCTCGCTTGCCCGTGGGGCTCGGCCCCGTGCGTCGCGACCAGCAGCGTCGGGTGCGAGCGGTCTATTAGCTCACGGGCGCCACGAAGGACATCCGCCTCCGCGCCTTCCACGTCGATCTTGATCACCGCGGGATCCGGCACCCCCGCCGTCGCCGCCCACCCGTCCAGATCCACCACGGACACTTCGATCTCGCCTGCGTCCGAGAGACAGCCCATCTGGCTCTGCCGCCCGGCGGCGAACCGGGCCGATCCGCGCGCGGCGGCGACGGCCACCGGCTCCACTCGGACCGTGCTCAGCGCGTTGATGGTCACGTGCTCGCGCAGATGCTGCAGGTTGCGGGGCAGCGGCTCGAACGCCACCACGCGTCCCGTCGGTCCGGCCAGCCGGGCCGCACACAGAGTGTAGTAGCCGACATGCGCACCGACATCGAACACCGTGTCGCCCGAGCGGATTGCTCCGGCAAACAGGGGGACCTTGTCGCGCTCATACGTGCCGAGCCAACAGCCGTGCACGCTGGCCCCCACGCGCCAACGCAGCCCCCGCGCGGGCCCGCGCAACACGCGGACGATGGCTCGCGGTGGCAGGAGGCGCAGCGGAAGCCGCAGCAGTCGCCCGACAACCCGATCGTCGTACAGCCACTCGCGCAATGGCGGGCTCCCTCTGTCCTACCGATCCGCGCCGGCTCGCGGCCGAACACGCCTGCGGCCTGGGGCGGCAACCAGCGGCTCACCGAGGGCCGGCGACGGGGCGGCCGCGACAGCGGCGCGGCAGATCCACCAGTCGACGAGCAGATAGGGAGCCGTGAAAAGGTAGAGGTAGTCTGGCAGGACGTGCCAGATCGTGTCGCGCCCCAGAAGTGGCAGCAGGGCGTACGCAGCCCCATACCCGGCGATCACGGCAGGCGTCTTCGGCGAGCATCGGTACCTGCGCTCCGCCCAGGCCAGCATCAGGCCCGTCAGGTAGAAGTTGATGAACAGCCCTGGCCAACCCCACTGCTGGAGCGCATCGCCGACAGTCCCCCGCACGGCGCCAATGGGCCATCGGTCCTGCACCACGGGCTCACCGACATGAAACACCCGATGCCAGGTGAAGTCGGTGGGCCAGGGCTTCCCCGGCCAGATCTGCCGCGGGATCAGGACGATCAAGTTCGTGTAGAGGATGTCCAGGCCGTACGTCTTATCCAGCGAGCCAACCTGGTGCATCGTCACCCAGGTAGGCTCGAACCCATCCAGATCGCCGGTCGCCCGATCGATGGGCAGCGAGAACGTATCACTCGCCGCGTGCGCGATCCCCTGGCCCTCCGAGAGGAAGAACCGGTTCTGCCGCATCGCGACCAGCATCAGCAGGACCAGGCATGTTGTGCCGAGCGTCACGAACAGGCGCGCCTTCGACGCCAGCATCCGGCCGCCGCGGAGCACCTCCACCGCCAGAACGCCGGCCACCAGAACGAGCGCCTTGTGCCGAGACCACCCGAAGAACAACTGGTTGTAGAACCACGGAGCGCTGACCAGGCCCACGAGCCACAGGCGGTTCGTCGCGGCGAACAGCAGCAGCGCGCCGGTGACCACCAGGTAGTTGCTCATCTCGAAGTAGCCGTTCGAGTTGCCATAGGCGCCCATACCCTCGTGCATGGTATAGGTGAGCTGATTCCCCCACACACCGACAAAGCCGCGCTGCGAGACGGCGAAGCTGGCATACCCCACGACGATCATGATGGCGGCGGACCATACGGCGCGGACCGTGTGCTCGCGCGGCACCGGCAGCACGCACGCATCCGACGCCTCGATGGGCGGCCGCCGTATCTTGCGGTACCCGAGGGCGAACGACACCAGCGTCAGGGCCACGATGCATCCCATCAGCAGCAGCGGGTAGCCGGTGAAGTGCGAGTACGCGTAGAAGTACTTGTCGACGAACCAGAAACCGCCGCCAAAGACCGTAACGACCACCGGGCGCAGCAGATAGGTCACCAGCATGACCGCCAGATAGAGGGATGCCAGGTGCCGGATGTTCAGCGCTCGACGCAGGCCAACGACGGCCAGGGCCGCACAGAGCCCAGCCATCACGATGCTTGCGTAGATCAGCCACTCGGGGCTCACTGGGCGCATCCCCCTCGGCCGGCACAGCCCCGCCGAGTCTTGCCGCCACACACGCGCATCACGCCACGCCCCGCTGAGCGGCTCGCGCCCTGCCGATGAGCCAGCCCACCGGAGGCACTGCGACAAACCGCACGAACGGCGCTACGTCGTCGCCTATCGCGCGCACCGTTGTGCGCAGGGCCACGACAGCCGACACGCTGTCGGACACCAGCAGGGCTGCCGCACAGAACAGCACCCCCAGCCAGCTCCCCAGCGCGAAGGCGCAAGCCACGCTCAACACCGTCGCCACCACGAAGACGCCGGTCATCCGCTGGTGCCTCTGCAGAATGACCGCCGTGTTGCTCATGTTGATCCAGATCGTGCTCGGCACGATGAGCACCAGCAGGATCCCGAACAGGGCATAGTCGAAACCGAACCGGTGCATCGTCCAGAGGCGGTACAGGGGCCCGCCGACCGCAGCCAGCATCACCAACATCGCCACGGTTGCCCACAGCACGACCTGCGTGATCCGCCGCAAGAGCCGGCGCGCCGTCTCCAGATCTCCCTGCCCGACCACGAGGCAGAACTCCGCCGAGCTGCCGCTCGCAGCGGCCGTCACGAACTGCACCGGCAGGCGAGACAGGTTCCGAAGCGTCGCGAACGTGGTGGCAGCCACCGGCCCGACCGCCCAACTGATCGCCACGACCATGCCCTGGAAGCTGAACGCCTGGCCGATGGGGAGCCCGCTGGCCGCCAGCGCCGGGCCGATCAACGCCCGGACGCACGAGCGCCTCGCGTAGGACCAGCCCATGACGATCCACGGATTCCGCCGCTTCAGGTCCAGCCAGGCCACGCCGATGCAGGCCACGCGAACCAGCAACACCGTCGACGCCACCGCGGTCGGGCCGCCCCCCAGAGCGAGCGCGCACACGGCCGCAACGAACTCGATCACCCGGGTCCAGCACGTGGCCAAGAGCCCGGCCGCATAGTGGCCGTCGCACTTGTAGCCCGCCAGCACCACCGCGCCCTGGATGTTCACGAGAACCTGGAGGCAGAGCGCCACCAGAGTCCAACGGATCGCCTCCGGTGACATCGCGCGGATCTGCAGCATCCGGTCCACGGGCAGCGCCACGATCAGCAGCACGGAGACGCAGAAGACGACCGAGAGTATCGCCACCACCGCGGCCAGGATGCTCTGGAAGGCCTCCAGCGCCGCCCTTCGATCGCCGCCACCGGCCCTGACAGCCATCTCGTTGGACGCAACGACCGAGAACCCGAAGTCGGTGAACGTAAGGTAGGCGGGGATAGCAGTGAGCACCACCCACTCGGAGAAGAGCTGCCTACCCCAGAAGCACAGGTAGATGGGCACGGTCGCAGTCTGAATTGCCATCAGCACAACCTGCGTCGCGCCTGCAGTGGCAACGGCCCTAAGGAGACGGCGAACCACGAACGTTACCTCATCGAGCCCGGGACGGGGGGGAAGAAACTAGCAGCGACGCGTGCCACGACGACGGCGGCGTCGCCACGGGCCATCGACTCCATGAATGCAAGCGCCGTGCCAACGTCACCCGCAAGCTTCCTAGTTCCGAGGCGGCCAGGCTAGGCGTCGGGAAGCTCGGCTGCCAGGATGTCACGGATGCGCAGCGAGGCTTGGCCGTCGCCGTAGGGGCTCGCTATCGACGCGCGCCCTTGCGAGCCGCCTGCCAGGACGGCCTCTGCCTCACGGACGATCGCCTCCGTCTCGGTGCCGATGAGCTTCACCACGCCGGCAGTCACCCCTTCCGGGCGCTCTGTCGTGTTGCGCAGCACCAGGACCGGCACGCCGAGGCTCGGCGCCTCTTCCTGCACGCCGCCTGAGTCGGTGAGGATGAGCGCGCTCCGCTGCATCAGCTTGACGAACGGGCCGTAGTCCGGCGGCTCGATGAGGTGGACGCGGTCCAGCCCCTCCAGGATGGGCCTGGCCGTGGCGCGCACTGCGGGATTGCGGTGCATCGCGTAGACGAACTCGCAGTCCGTGTGAGCCTCGGCCAGCCGCGCGACCGCCCGGCAGATGCGCTCCAGCGGCTCGCCCCAGTTCTCACGTCGATGCGCGGTGATCAGCACGATCCGGCGCCCGGAGGCCAGAATGGCGGCGAGCTGTGGATCGCACACCTGAACCTGGCGCGAGGCCACAGACAGCAGCGCGTCGATGCCAGTGTTGCCGGTCACCCACACGCGCTCGGGAGGCGTGTTCTCGCGCAGCAGGTTCTCGCGCGACGCCTCGGTCGGGGCGAAGTGGAACGAGGCGATGACCCCGGCCATCCGGCGGTTCAGCTCCTCGGGGAACGGATCGTAGAGGTTGCCGGTCCGAAGGCCGGCCTCCACGTGCGCGTAAGGAACCTTGTGGTAGAACGCGGCGAGGGCTGCCACGAAGGTGGTGGTCGTGTCGCCCTGGGCCAGAACCACGTCTGGCTTCTCGGCGTCCAGCACCTCGTCGAGGGCGCCCAGCACGCGCGTCGTGATCTGGGTCAGCGTCTGACCGTGCTGCATGATGGCCAGATCCCGGTCGGGCACGATGCCGAACACCTTGAGCACCTGGTCGAGCTGCTCACGATGCTGCCCCGTGACCACCACGCGCGTGTCGAACCGGTCGGGAGCGCCGCGAAGCGCCTCGACGACCGGAGCCATCTTGATGGCGTCGGGACGCGTGCCGAAGATGCAGACAGCCTTGATGCGTCGATCCATCCGGTTCACCCCTTCCACCAGCCCATCAGCGCACCGCGGAGCGCTGCCGGTCGCGGCGTGTCGGTACCAGACGGTGGCGCGAGCGCCATACGCGCCGCGCGGCCGCCACGCTGATTGTACCCGGCGCTCCCCAGGCCCCGCGGACCGTCGCGCCGCCCGCGGGCCGCGCTAGCTGCGGGTTATCTCCAGGCCGGTGCGCGACAACGAGACATCCACGAAGCGGGCGCGATCGTTCGGTGGGTGCTCCTGCAGGTGCTGCCGAATGCGGGCGGCCGCGTCCTCGTCCTTGGCGAACATCAGCAGGTAGCCGCCGCCGCCGGCGCCGGGCAGCTTGGCAGCCGCAAGGTGGTCGGCGATGAGATCGAGGATGGCCTGCACCGACTCGGGGTTGGTGCCGGAGTCGAGGGCCTGCTTGAGTTGCCACGTCCGCGTGATGCCCGAGCAGAGATCCTCCCACGACTGCCGCTGCAAGGCTTCGGCGACGGTGTCCGCGTTGGCGCCGATGTCGCGCAGGATAGCGAGACGCTCGGCCGAGTTCAGGAACATGCCCCGCACGATCTCGTGGAGGATGCTCTTCGCCAGCCGCGTCAGACCGGTGTAGTAGAGCAGGATCACGCGGTTCGCCCGCTCGTCCGACAGCAGGTACTCCGGCAGCCAACGCACCGTGATCGTCTGGTCGAGGCCCGGCCTCGTCGCCAGCAGCTTCACGCCCCGCAGCACGCCGCCCGCCTGATCCTGCCAGCCGCCGCCAGTCGTCAGCATCTGCTCCAGCGCTAGCGTGCGAGCAACGACCGCGTCGGTACCCCAGTGGAGGCCGCACAGCTCGCCCAGCGCCCCCAGCAGCGTGGCCGCCAGGATGCTGCTGGTGCCCAGCCCTGAGCCCTGGGGAATCGCGGCAAGCAGCGACACCTCGATGCCGCCGCCGAAGTCCCGGAGGTGCTCCCTGAGCGAGCCGAACCCGCCCTCGGCGTGGAACCTCGGTAGGAACCCGGCCAGCGCGAGCGCCGCCTTCGCCAGCGCGAACTCGCTGCCGGGCTGCGCGAACGTGTCGAGCTGCTCGTACGTCTCGATCACGTCCTGCGCGCCGAGGTCGATGGACCGGATGACGATGCGAGGCTCCCGGCTCGGCTTGGCGAAGACCTGGATCGGCGGCTGGCCGTTGAGGTTCACCGCCACGTTCACGACACGCCCGCCGTGCTGCAGGCAGTAGGGCGGCGTGTCGGTCCAGCCGCCGGCCAGGTCGAACCGCACCGGGCTGCGCGCCCAGACGATCTGGTCCGACTGCGCGTCGCAGACAGGCCGCACCGGCGTGCTCTCCGCGGCGGAGAGAATGGCGTCGCGCAGTGCGGCAAATGCGGCCCGCTCCTCCTCTTTGCTGCCGTCCTCCCCACGGCAGCGGAGCACAGCCGCACGCCACATGTGGTCGTGGATGGGCGCCAACGGCTCGTCGGGTTCGCCTGGCTCCAGCGCGGGCAGCGGAGCGTCGGTCGCAGCATACGACGCAGCCGTCCCCTCCAGGTCGAGGCGATAGAACACGCTGGAGGCTCGGTGAGCGTAGAGCGTCTGCAGATTGCCGCCACGAAGCCTATCGCGCTGAGACGACACGCGCCCCAGGTCTGCCTGCCGCCCCAGGTCGTCAGCCGAGAGCCGCGGAGCCTGCATCCAGGCATCGCGCAGCTTGGCGCCGGACTCGGGCGCGCTCGATATCATCCACTGGACGACGCGCGGGTCGAGCCCATCGGCCGGCATCGCCGGGAAGAGGCGCGCAAACTGGATGTCGCCGGCGAGATCGAGCCCCGCGTCTGCCGCTTCGATGCCGCGGGCAGCCAGCCAGTCTGCTGCGGGCCGCCCGAACCACAGCGTGCCCGGGTCGCCCAGGGCGCCGGCGAACGCGTCGTCGATCCCGTAGGCCCGAACGCAGACGCCGTCGCGAACCGGCACGAAGTCGAGGCACACGCCCGGCTCCAGATCGAGCGCCCAGTCGTTCGACGGCACCCCGGTCAGCACGTGGTCGTGCGCCAAACGCCACGTCGGGGGCACGACGGCGTTCTCGACCCAGAGCGTGTGGTTCGATCCGCGCAGCGATGGAGCGTGGAAGACGCTGTTCTGGGTGATCTGGTCCGGGTGCACGAGCGATGACGAGACGAATGCCCGCTTCGCCTGGGAGTTCTGCAGCGCCCACACCGACTCGATGAGCTGGCGACTCGTGCCCAGGTGGTAGAACTCCGGCTCCGGCAGCGCCACCACCGCGCAGGAGAGCGCACCGATCTCGGCGTCGAGCACGGTCGGCTCAGCGCCGAGGGCCAACCCGAAGCCGGCGTACAGCTCGTACGTCGCCGGCGCCCCGCCCGCGAATGCGCCGGTGCCCTCGTCCCACCCGCAGCGCTCCAGCAGCACCCGCACCGCGCGCTCGCTCAGGAGCCACATGCCGGTGTCGACGAGGAATGGGTTGGCGGCCTGGCGCTCGCGTATCGCCTCGGCGGTCGGCTTCTGAACGAAGGTCGCCAAGCGCTCCGGGCGCCGCCGGTCCAGGTAGAAGACGCCGAAGTGCGCCGCGATCTCGGGCTCCACCTGCATGCCGAGCGCGACCACGTCGGCCGACGGAAGCGGCGGCATCCCGTCGCCGAACCTCAGCAGCACATCGCCGCTCGTCACCATCGCCACCACGCCGTCCGGCGCGGATGCGAGGAGGCGGCGGTAGGCCGGCGCCTGCAGGTCCAGAAGGGTCTGCGTCAGCGTCTGGCCGTGCGACCACCGCATGACGGGTATGGGGATCAGGGGCTTGCCGACAGCAGCGTAGGCCGGAAGCCGCCGGCTCTGCCCGCCGCCGTGCACCATCAGCTTGCGCGAGGCGCGAAGCCACTCGCCAAAGCCCTGCCGCCGGCCGGTCGCCTGCCAGGCGCTCGCCAGCAGATAGGCCGTGCCGCCGCCGGATCCCAGGCGCCCGCACGGTGGGTCGTTGTCGGCGTACCACCCGCGCAGCTCGCGCGGATCGGCCTGGCGCGCGTAGTCGACGGCCGCCGGCGGGAGGGAGATGAGACACTGAACGGCCCTCGGCTCGCTGCTCATCGGGACAACCAGGCCTCCGATCGGTGCTTGTCCGCGCCACGACGGTCCGCGGTCGGCCGGCGATGGCGCACACTCCATTATGGCATTCCGCGTGCCAACCGATCCGCAGCACAGCCCGGGCGCGCACCTGACATGCGAGAGGACCGCCGGCGCGAATGCCGACAGCCCTCGCAGTCTCGATCCCAGGCGGAACCGGCTACACCGGATTCGCCACGTAGTCCCCGCCGCGGCAGTGCTTCAGGTACTTCATCGCGTGCACTTGGCCGGTCATCTCCAGATCGTGGCAATACACCGGGTCGTGCCAACCCTCGATGTCGATGGCGCCCCGGTAGCCTGCCTGCCGCAGAATCGAGATGATGTCGGTCCAGTTGGTGTCGCCGAAGCCCGGCGAGCGATGCCAGACGTACGGCACGCCGCCGCGAATGCCGTGCTCGCGCACCACGTCCCACGCCACCGTCGCGTCCTTGCCGTGAACATGGTACACGCGCCTGACCCAACGGCGGAGCTGCGCGATGGGATCCACGAGCGAGTTGAGCTGGTGGCAAGGCTCCCACTCTAGCCCGATGTGGTCACCCGGCACCTCGTTGAGCATCAGCTCCCAGGCGCGCGGGGAGTGGGCGATGTTCCAGAGCGGCCGCTCCCACGTGCCGCCCATGTCGCAGTTCTCGAAGGCGATGCGCACGCCGCAGTCGGCCGCGACCTTCGCCAGCGGCGTCCAGACTTCCTTGAACCGCGCCATGTTCTGGTCGACGGGCCGATCCTCCAGCGCGCCCGCGAAGCCGCACGCCAGATCGCACCCGAAGAGCGGGGCCGCGCGGATCATGGTCTCCCAGTCGCGCGCCGTCTGCTCGTCCTGCAGCGGGTTGCCGAAGATCGCCAGCGCGCTGATGACGGCGCGCCCCGCGAGCGCCTCGCGCACCTCGCCCGCGAGCCGCGGCAAGTCCACCGCACCCAAATGCGCCCACGCCGTCAGCTCGAACGACTCGAAGCCGTGCTCCACGACCTGCCGCAGATAGGGAGCGCCGGCGTCCATGCCGGCAAGGGTGCCGATGCGAATGTCCTGGTGGTTCGCGCGAGACATGGTTCCTCCTCGGGGGCGCAAGGTCCCAGTCAATCGGGTAGGCGGAGTCGTCACCGGCCCCGCCTCCCACACCACCCGGCATGCGG
>CAZFLM010000017.1:0-42741 GCA_964519955.1 uncultured Chthonomonadaceae bacterium
CCTCGTCCCACAGCGCCGCCTGGGTCAGGCTCTGCTCCACGACCTCGGCAAGGCGCCCCCGGTTCGTCTCTCCGTGGACGCGCGGCCCGTACGCCACGTTGTCGAACACGGACATGGGGAACGGGTTGGCGCGCTGGAAGACCATGCCGATGCGCTTGCGCAGGTCCACCTTGCTCACGCCCGCGCCGTACAGCTCCTGCCCGTCCAGCACCACCGATCCCGAGACCCGCGTGCCGGCGATCTCGTCGTTCATGCGGTTGAAGCAGCGCAGCAGCGTCGACTTGCCGCAGCCGGACGGGCCGATGAGCGCCGTGATGTGGCAGGCCGGGAACCCGATGCTGACGCTGCGCAGCGCCTGGTAGCGGTCGTACCAGAAGTCCAGGTTCCTGCTGGCCAGTCGGACTGGCGGCTGAGTCTCACTCATCGACGGTACTCCGATCCCGAGCGGCGGGCGCTCCTCAACGACCACCATTTCCAGCTCCCGAGGGGGCCTGCCCGCTCTCCGGCGCGGTGAGCATGTTGAAGACGCCCTGCTGCAGCTTCTTCTCGCTCTGGACCTGCAGCACGATCTGCTCCGCCTTGTCCTTCTGCGCCACCGACTGCACCTTGCCGTCCAGAGTCACGGTACCCGCCTGGAGCCCCACTTTGACCTCAGCGCCCTTCATTGCCGGGTCCGCCGCCAGCTTCTGCTCGATGAGCTGAACCGCGCCAGCGTTCGACGCCGCGCCGCCACCCGGCGGCGTGGTCGCCGGACTCGCACCGGGCTTGCCGCTGCACCCCGCCAGCGCCACGATCGCTGCCAGCGCCACCACTTTGCACATCGCTGTCATTGCTCTCATCTCTTCCCCCAATCTCCCTCTACCCAATTCACACCAATCCGTCCCGCTGCGCCTCGCGCATCCCCGGCCACCGAGCACGCCGCCGCGGACCGCCGCCGCCCTCGGCGGCAACGCTCAGCGCAGCGCATACCGGCTGCGGGTGGCCAGGCGCGCCGCGAGGCTGATGACCAGCACCAGCAGCAGTAGCACGAGCGCGCCAGCCCACGCCTGGGCGATCCAGTTCGGATACGCCGAGCCAGCGTAGCGGTAGATCATCATCGTGATGGACGACACCGGCTGATCCGGCCGAACAGCCAGTTGGTCGTTTCCGAACGCGGTGAACAACAGCGGGGCCGTCTCGCCTGCCACGCGTGCGACCGACAGCATGATGCCGGTCATGATGCCCGCGCGCGCCGCCGGCAGCACCACCGACACGATGGTGCGGGTCCGTGTGGCGCCCAGCCCGAGCGACGCCTCGCGCAGAGCCTGGGGCACCAGGCGGAGCACCTCCTCGGTGGTGCGCATGATCGTCGGGATCATCATGATGCCGAGCGCCGCGCCGCCCGCCATCGCCGAGAAGTGGCCCACCGGCAGCACGAACGCGGTGTAGGCGAACATGCCGATCACCACCGACGGCACGCCGTTCAGCGCATCCGCCGAGAACCGCGCCACGGCGCCCAGTCGCCCATTGCCGAACTCCGACAGGAAGATGCCGCCGATGAGCCCGATCGGGATGCCGATGCAGCCGGCAATCGCGACCAGCAGCAGCGTGCCCATCACGCCGTTCAGCATGCCGCCCGGGGGGTCGTCGGTGGGCGCCTTGGGCAGCTCCGTGAAGAAGCGCAGGTTGAGGGCCTGGGCGCCCTGCGTCGCTACGTACACCAGGAGCATCGCCAGCACCAGGCAGGCCAGCACCGCGCAGGCCGACACCAGCGTGTGCATCACGGCGCTGTTGGCCTTGCGCCACCGGTTCCAGCCCTTGCGGGTCCGCCGCGCCACGTGGGTGATGACTTGCGCCAGTACCCAGGCGCCCGCGGCCAGCTCGATCGGGCCGAGCAGCCCCGCCAAGCCGGAGCGCCTGACATCCGCCGCCGCCTGCCACAGCACCACGGCAGCCACGGCACCCCGCGCGGCCCAGGGCCACGCCGCCGCCAGCGCCGGCCGCACCCGCGCCATGGGCCCGGAGCCGACGCCCGAAGAGGCGCCGCCCTGCCGGGTCGACATCGAGATGACGAAGCGGGCGCACGCGTTCACCAGCAGGGTGATGACGAACAGGATGAACGCGATCTCGATCAGCGCGGAGCGGTGGATCGGGTCCGTGAAGGCCTCGTTGAACTCGTTGGCCAGCAGGGCCGGCATCGTGTAGCCCGGCTGCAGCAGCGAGGGCGATGCCTGCACCGTGTTGCCGATGACCATCACCACCGCCATGGTCTCGCCGACGGCCCGGCCGAGCGCCAGCATCACCGCGCCGACAATGCCCGGTCTCGCAGCCCGCAGCACCACGCGCGCCGTCGTCTCCCACTTCGTCGCGCCCAGGCCCAGCGACGCCTCGCGCTGCGACTGCGGGACGGCGCGGATCACCTCGCGCGACACCGACGTGATGAGGGGCAGCACCATCACGGAAAGGATCGCCGCCGCGGCCAGCACGTTGGTCATGATCGGCGGGCCCGCGAAGACCGGCAGCGAGCCGAAGCGCTCGACGAGCCAGGGGTTCAGGTACGTCTGCATGAACGGGCAGAGCACCAGGAAGCCCCAGAGGCCGAAGATGACGCTGGGCACGGCCGCCAGCAGCTCGATGACGAAGCTGACCGGTGTCGAGATCCACCGTGGGGCGATCTCACTGAGGAACAGCGCCGCGCCGATGCCTACGGGGACCGCCACCACCAGCGCGAGCGCGGAGCTGACCAGGGTGCCGTAGATGAACGGCAGAGCGCCGTACACGTTGTGCGGCACGTCCCAGGTGGAGCCGCTGAGCATGCTCAGCCCGAACAGCGAGCGGGTGACGGACGACTGCCCGTAGAGGCCCACCCCGATCCAGACGATGAGCAGCGGGGCCAGCAGGCCGAACAGCATCGTCAGGCGCCCGAACGCCCAGTCCGTCGCGCCCGCGGCCGTCCGCCTGGCCAGGGGCTGCGGGGAGCCCATGCCGTCGCCGCCAGTTTCTACATCGCTTACCATTCGGCCATTCCTCGGTCGTTCATTGGCCTGCTACGTACAGTGCCGTGGTGGGATGGGCGTCCCTGCCCGTCCAGTACAGCGCTGGAGCAGGAGGGGCGCCCATGCACAGCCCACGATCTACTTCCCGGCCCGCACCTGGCTGAGCGCGCGCTCATTCAGCGCGATGACGGCGGGCGGCAGCGGGGCGTAGAGCAGGTCGTCGGCCATCTTCTGGCCGGGGCCCATTGCCCACTTCAGGAAGTCGACCATCGCCTTGCCCTTCGCCGCGTCGCCGGGGTTCTTCGGGATCAACAGGTACGTGAAGCCCGCGATCGGGTAGGTGTTGGTGCCCGGCCCGTCCACGATGGCCACGCGGACGTCCTTCGCCATGCGGCCGGCGGCGGCGTTCGCGGCAGCCGTCGTCGAGGCGGTGGAAGCCAGCACGTAGTTGCCCGAGCGGTTGCGCACCGGACCGTAGGCCAGGTTGCCCTTCACCGCATACGCCAGCTCGACGTAGCCGATGCCGCCCGGGGAGTTGCGGATCAGCCCCGCGACGCCCTGGTTGCCGTTGCCGCCGATGCCCACCGGCCAGCTCACCGACTTGCCGGAGCCGACCCGGCCCTTCCACTCCCCACTGACGGCCGAGAGGTAGCTGGTGAAGATGTACGTCGTCCCCGAGCCGTCGGCGCGGTGCACCACGGTGATCGGGGTGGCCGGCAGCTTCAGGCTCGGGTTCTCCTTGGCGATCCGCGGGTCGTTCCAGGTTGTGATCTGCTTCAGGTAGATGCCCGCGATCAGGTCGCCCGAGAGGCGCAGCCCGGGGCCGACGCCGGGGACGTTGTACGCCAGCACCACGGCGCCCGCGACGGTCGGGATGTGCAGCGCCGGCCGCATGCCCGCCTGGTCGGCGTCCGGCATGGGCGCATCGGTCGCGCCGAAGTCCACCGTACCGGCCTTGTACTGCGCGATGCCGGCGCCGGACCCGACGGCCTGGTAGTTGAACGACACGTTCGGGTTCGCCGTATGGAACTCCTGGAACCACTTGCGATAGATGGGATCGGGGAAGGTGGCGCCCGCCCCGTTGATGGTCTGCGCCGCCGCCGGGCTCGCTGCCCCGGCCACGACTGCCAGGGCAGCGAGGGCCGCCCGGCTGAGGATGCTGCTGTTTCTCATCTGCGTGTCTCCGTATACCCGATCGGGCCTCGCCCGACCAATGTCCTGCCAGATGGAGGGCGGGTCGCCATGCCCGCCGCTGCCGAAAGTGCGTTCGGAACGGCCTGCCTGTCTCAAGCACCAACGCCGTGGTGGGGCGGGCGTCCCTGCCCGCCCAGTACAACCCATGTGCCGGTCGCCTTCGCCTGCCTGAAGCACAAGCGCCGTGGTGGGGCGGGCGTCCCTGCCCGTCCAGTACGACCCATCGACCGCTCAGCCTAGAACGCCTGCTGGAAGTTGACCAGGAACAGGCTGCGATCCAGCCCGAGCGAAGAGAGCGCCGACGGCCCGGTGCCTGCGGTGTTCAGCGGACCCACGATGTTCTTGCGCACCCAGTTGAGCTGGATCTTGGCGTGGTAGTCCGACAGGTAGTGGTTGATGCCCACGGTCAGGTCGTATTCGCACGTGTAGGCGGCGTTGTGCAGCGCGCGGTTGGGGTTCCAGTACTCGCCGCGGACCACGCCCTCCCACATCGGGCTCTGGCGGTACACGTACGTGAGGTAGCCGCCGCGCGCACGGACTGCCGGAGCGCCGTCGCGCGCCTGGACCGCCTCTGCCTCGAGCCGGTGCTTGCCCAGCGTGAGCACGGCCTCCAGCCCGAGGCGCTGGCGCTGCGTCTTCTGCTGCCCGTTCACGCCTCCGCCGAACTCCTGGTAGCCGCCGAGGGTCAGGTAGTGGAGGCCCTTGTACTGGGCGTGCCACAGGATCTCTTTCTGGTTGTTGTCGTCGGTGCTGTTCTGCCGGTTGCCCGCGTCGTTGAACACGGCCAACTGGCCGTCGACCTGCGGGCTCGTCAGCCGGAGCATCGCGCCGAGGTCACGGATGTCGCCCACGCGGCCGTTGTTGGCGGGCAGCGTGTTGAAGATCGCGCGCTCGACGGTGAGGAGCTGGGAGCTGGACCGCATGCCCTCCATGGACATGGGCACCTTCTGCTGCCCGAACTCGATGGCGAGGCTGGGCGTCAGCATGGAGCCGACGACCATGTCCTGCAGGATCGTGCTGCTGTTGTTAACGCTCACGCCGGTGAGGTTGCCGCCGGACGCCGTCGTGTTCAGGCTGAGGCTCTTCGCCGGGTCGATCATCGCGGTCCAGTAGGTCCGCGGGTTGATGTTGCCCGAGAACTTGATCTCGCTCCGCCGCATGCGGAAGCCGTTCGTCACGCCCTTGCTCGGCGCGCTCAGCTCATCCTGATACCAGAGCTGCAGCAGCCCGCCGATCTTCATCTTGCCGAAGCCGGCCTCGACCTTGCTGGAGTTCAGCTTGTCCACGCGACCGGCCTGCTCCTGGATCGCGTCGATGGCGGCCTGCAGGCCCTGCTTGCCGTCGGCGGCCGTCTGCTTGACCTCCGCGATGTCGGCCGTCTGCAGCGCGACCTGGCCCTTGAGGGCATCGACGTCGCCCTTCACCCCGGCCAGCTCATCTCGGACCTTCTGCAGGTCCGTGCCGATCACCGTCAGCTCGACCTTGAACTCGTCGACCAGCTTCCGCACCTCGTCCAACTGCGCCTGGCTCACGCCGGGCACCACTGGGGCTGCGGCCGGAGCGGGCGCCTGCTCCCCCTTGTCCGCCTTCTGCGCCAGGAGGTCCTCGACCCGCGCCAGCGCCCGCTGCACGACGGTCGCCATCTCATAGCGGGTCACCGTGCGCTTGCCGAAGAAGTCGCCCGACGCCGGATAGCCCTTAATGAGGCCCTTGCCGGCCAGGTCCTGCACCGCCGCATACGCCCAATGGTCGCTCGGCACGTCCCGCGGCGCCTGCCCGGCAGCCGGCGCCAACGCCAGCGCCGCGGTCAGTACCGCCAGCACACTCGCAGACCAATGTCTCCTCACGCCTTCCCCCCTTGAACCTCACGTGCTCTGCTCGGCCGTGATGGGATGCCCGCGGGTGCATCGAGGCAGTTCCGCAGGCCGGCAGTATTGTTGATCACCTGTGTTAAGGGGTTGTTAAGCACGTCTTAAGTGTTCGTCATGCTCAGGCATTCGTTAACACTCTTGCGGCATAGGGGCGCCGCGGCGGAACTGCGCGGCCGCCAACGCGCCCCGGACGCGTGACCGGGGCGCGTTGGTGGCGCTCGTCGTGGAGCGGTTGGAGAGGACTACTGAACCGGGCTGCCCGTCGCGGGGTCGTAGACGGGCATGCCGCCCGCAGCGTAGGCCTGCTTGCCCCAGAGGAAGTTGCTCGTGTTCAGGGTCTGCTCGAGCTTCGCGAACTTGGCGTGGCCGTCGGCAAACACGTAGTTGGCGCCGCCGGAGTGCCGGTCCGCGCTGATGTAGGCGATGTGATGCTGGCCGCCCGCGTTGTTGTTGGCCTTGGCATAGGCGATCGCCGCCCAGGCCTGGGCCGGGGTGAGCGCGAGGACGGGACCCGTGACTCCGGACTCGCCGTTGTAGACCGCGCCATTGTCCGAGACGCCGTTGGTCGGGCGGTGCGACTTGATGGCGGCGCCGCCGGTCGGGGAGCTGTCGTTCAGCGCGCCGAGCGTGTCGGTGATCTCAGCCACGTTGATGACGCCGGCGGGCGCATCGACGGCAGCCAGGGCGACGACGTTCTGTGGAACGGCCGCGTACTTCTTGCGCGGCATGATCAGTTCGTTGGCGATGTAGCTCATGCGCACGGCCTGGACGTCCTGGACGCCCGCCGTCTGCGGCACCTGCCCGCTCGGCGCGTTGCCCGTCGTGAAGTTCGTGGGGGCGAACCCGCGCAGACCGTGGCTCGGGCAGACCCAGATGGCCGCGTTGGTCTTCATCTGCTTCACGTAGGGGTCGACGAGCCCGGTCCAATGGACGTAGCCGTTGGCGCTGGTGGCGCCGTTGACGTAGTAGTACGCCATCGGATACGTTTCGTCGTAGTCCTGCACGTACATCATAATGCCGAGGCCGATCTGCTTCTGGTTGCTGAGGCAGCTCGCCGAGCGCGCCTTCTCCCTCGCCTGTGCGAACACAGGGAAGAGGATGGCGGCTAGAATCGCGATAATGGCGATCACGACGAGTAGTTCGATGAGGGTGAAGCCGGCCTTTGCGCTTGTCCGCCTGTCCATGACTGTCTCCTTGGGGGCTATCGTCACCGTGCAATGTGTGTGGCGGCGAGGATCCGTCGGAGCCTGCTGAGCCGTGACACCGGGCCATCCCGCCACATCGATCTTCCGGAGGAGAGTATGGGGGGCGCCCATTATCCCGGCCTTAACGGGCCGTCAAATGTGGCTTAGGCTTTGCGCGGGGCTGCGAGGTGGAATGCTGGAGGAGGAGGCGTGCCGCGCGAGATGGGGTGCGATCGAAGGCGACCTGGGGCCGCGACGCGCCGGGCAGGCAGGCGGAGACGCCCGGCGCGGGTGACGCAGCGCTGTGCCTACGGGTTGCCGAACGCCGCGATCGCCGGGCCGGGGTCGGTGACGTTGCGCGCGTCGGAGGCCGGCGGGGCGTCGCGCATGGTGCGCTCGCGGTTCAGGCCGCGGCCGTCGACGCGCCACCGCACGAGGCCCACGTCGCGCGGCGCAGGATGCCCGTCGGAGGCGTTGTTGCAGCGGTACCCCGTGCCGAACACGGTGAGGATCGAGCCGTCCGGCAGGAGCACCGAGGAGGTGGCCTGGCTACTCTGGTACCACGCGGTCGGGCCCTTGATCTTGCCGACCCAGGCCGCCAGGATGTACCGATGGTCGAGGTCCCAGGTCTTGCCGTTGTCACGGCTGACGACGGCCTCGACGCCGAAGCGCGGGAAGCCGTCCGCGGCCGGCGAATAGCCCAGGCGCACAACGTAGGTCATGACGATGTCGCCGTTCCGCAGCAGCACCATGCTCGGGTGGTGCCGGCCCCACGCGTAGAGCGGCAGCAGCGGCGACCAGGTGCGCCCGTCGTCTAGCGAGCGCGAGACCGCCAGCCCCTCGTAGTGGTCGAGGCGGTCCTTGATGGTCGCGGGGATGTCGGTGCGGCACGCGGCCACGAGCGCGCCGTCACGCGCACGAAGGAGCGCCACCTCGCTGACACCGTACCACTCCGGCACCTTCACCGCCGCGCCCCAGGTCCGGCCGCCGTCCTCGCTGCGCCGCCAGTAGCCCTGCTCGTAGCCCGGCCCGGTCGCTGCCTCGTACAGCTTCGCGTCCATCGTGTACCCGGTCTCGATGAGGCGCGGCGGCGCGCCATTGGCGAGGCCCTTCTCGACCAGCGGCGGATCCCACTGGTTGAAGGTCTGGCCGTCCGGCGTCGGGGCAACGGGGACCGCCTCGCCCCACGTCTCGCCGTAGTCGCTGCTGAAGTGCCGCTTGCCGGAGGCGTACAGGAGCACGCCGCCCTTGCCGAGGTATGCGAGCCCCGTGCCCATGCCGGTGTCGGGCTTCGCGGCGGGATCGGTATGGACGTACCGTGGCGCGGTCCAAGTCCCGCCCAGGTCGTCGCTCCAGAGGACCATGGCCTGGTGCGGGTAGTCGCAGCTCGCCAGCATCAGGACGCGCCGCTTCTCGGGCATGTAGACGACGTACGGCACGGCGACGACCCGGTCCCACGACCGCGTGACGATCTGCAGGCGCGCCTTGATCGGCTTCGGCGGCGCGCTGCCGTTGGACACGTACACGGTGTGCGGCCGCATCCCGCCCGCCACGGTGGCCAGGCTCAGGACCGCCAGAGCTGCGTTTGTCATGGTTGGGTCTCCAGTGGTGGTCTCGGGGCCGAGCACGGCAGGGCACAGCATTCGCACCACACGCGGGCAGGGCACAGCATTCGCGCCATGCGCGGGCAGGGCACGGCATTCGCACCACACGCCGGCAGGGCACAGCATTCGCGAGGAACGTTCACCCGACCGAGACGCGATGCGCGCGAATGCTCTGCCCCTACGGGTGGTCGCGTGACGGCATCCCCCCGATTCGCCAGATGCGGCACGGCAGGGCACAGCATTCGCGAGGAACGTGCGACCGACCGAGACGCAATGCGCGCGAATGCTCTGCCCCTACGGGTGGTCGCGTGAATACGTCCCTCAATTGGCCAGATGCGGCATTCGCGGGAAACGTACGACCGGGCGAGACGCGATGCGCGCGAATGCTCTGCCCCTACGGGTGATCGCGTGACGACGTCCCTCAATTCGCCAGATGCGGCGAAACCACCTTGACACGCGCGGCGTAGTACGGTCATTATAGGACATGTCCCATATGGGACTGATCCTATAGATGGAGTACGGGCTTGTCACTCGATCACGCGATCCTCGGGTTCCTGACGTACCGACCGATGTCGGGCTATGAGTTGAAGGGCATGTTCGACCTGTCCGTGCGGCACTTTTGGCCGGCGGACCAGAGCCAGATCTACCGTACGCTGGCGCGGCTGGCGGAGCGCGGATGGGCCGACGTGGAGGTGGTGGAGCAGGAGACGCGCCCGGACCGCAAGGTGTACCGCATCACCGACGGCGGCCGCGCGGAGCTGCACGAGTGGCTGGTGACGCCGCTGGAGCCCAGCCCGCTGCGGCTGGCCCGGCTCGTGCAGGTCTTCTTCGCCTCGCAGCTCACCGACGACGAGGTGCTGGCGGTGCTCGAGCGGATGGCGAATCAGTGGCGGATGGAATTGGAGCGCCTCCGGGGAGTCAATGAATGGGGGCGCGGCTGCGAGGAGTGGAAGAGCGCCTCCCGCCGCGAGCGGTTCTTCGCGGGGTTGACTCTGGAGTACGGCCTGCGGGCGATGCGGTGCAGCCTGGAGTGGCTCGAAGACGCGATGGAGCGGATACGACGTGGTGACCACGTGAGAGGAGCAGAGCAATGAAGATCCTGGTGGTGAATGGCAGCCCCCGAGGCGCGGCTGGGAACACGGCGGTGCTGACGAAGGCGTTCGTAGAGGGCGCGGAGGAGTGCGGCGCGACGTCGGAGACGGTGTACCTGGCGCAGAAGCGCATCGAGCACTGCTGCGGCAACTTCGTGTGCTGGCTGAAGACGCCCGGCGTGTGCGCGCGGCAGGATGACATGGCGGAGCTGCTGGCGAAGGTGCGCGAGTCCGACGTGCTCGTCTACGCCACGCCGCTCTACTGCTTCACGGTCACGAGCATGATGAAGGCGTTCATGGACCGGCACATCCCGCTGGTGCAGCCGTTCATCTCGGTGCAGGACGGCATCAGCCACCACCCGTCGCGCTACGGCCCGCGCACCCTCAAGGCGGTCGTCATCTCGAACTGCGGCTTCCCCGAGCCCTCGCACTTCTCGGGGCTGAAGGAGACCTTCCGACAGCTCCTGGGCCAGTCGCGGCGGACGGCGGCGGGCATGATCTGCTGTGCCGGGGGCGAGCTGCTTCGCAACCCGGCGTTCCGCGAGATGACCGCGTGGTACACCGACGGCGTTCGCCAGGCGGGCCGCGAGGTCGTCACCGACGGCCAGGTCTCCGAGGCGACGCAGGCGCTCCTCGACCGCTCGCTCATCCCGGACTCGAAGATGTTCGCCGACGCGGCCAACAAGCACTTCCTGCAGATGGGCGTCGAGCCGCTCGGCGACGAAGCGAAGGCCATCTGCGCGGCCGCGATGGCGGGGTAGCGGCACTGGGCCGGTCTGTTTGTGGGTTGTACCGGACGGGCAGGGACGCCCATCCCGCCACGGCGTTCGTGCGTGGCCTGGGCGGGAAACAACGCGGGTGACCGTGAGGATGGGCAGGGCCGTCGGCGGGCGCCCTGCCCTACTCGCGTCTCCCGTCGCGCGTAGCGAGTGCGAGGGCCGCAGGAGAACGCCGCGCAGCCGGGGAATGGTGCGCCGAGCGCACTGAGCGCTGCCACCTCACCACCGGAAGGCCATCCATGACACCCGTTCCAGCCGTCGTCGTCGTCCTCGCTGCCCTGCCCCTCGCCGCCACCGCACAGAAGCGCCCCGGCCCGGTCGCCACCGCGCTGCAGCCCTTCATCGACAGCCACTCGCTCGCCGGGGCCGTCGCCCTGGTCGCCGACAAGGACCGCGTGCTGGATGTCGAGACCGCGGGCTTCGCGGATGTCGCGGCAGGCAAGCCGATGAAGGCAGACGCCGTCTTCTGGATCGCGTCGATGAGCAAGCCCATCACCGCGACGGCGTTCATGATGCTCGTGGACGAGGGCAAGGTGAGCCTGAACGACCCCGTCGCGAAGTACCTGCCGGAGTTCGGGAATCTGTGGGTGCTGGCAGAGACCGCCGACGACCACGTGCTGCTGAAGCGGCCGGCGCACGCCATCACCATTCGCGAGGTCCTCAGCCACACCAGCGGCATGCCCTTCTCCTCCGCGATGGAGCAGCCGACCCTCGACGGCCTCACGCTGGAACAGGGAGCGCAAAGCTACGCGATGACGCCGCTCATCTTCCAACCCGGCACGAAGTACTCGTATTCCAACGCCGGCATCAACACAGCGGGGCGCATCATCGAGGTGGTCAGCGGGATGCCATACGAACGGTTCCTGCAGGAGCGCCTGTTCGAGCCCCTGGGCATGAAGGACACCACGTTCTGGCCGAACGCCCGGCAGGTGGCCCGCCTCGCGAAGTCCTACAAGCCCAACGCCGCCAAGGACGGGCTTGAGGAGACCACGGTCGGCCAGCTCCACTACCCGCTGACTGACCGCGCGCGCCACCCGATGCCGGCGGGGGGCCTGTTCGCCACCGCCGCCGACCTGGCTCGCTTCTGCCGGATGATCCTGAACCACGGCACCCTGGATGGCAAGCGCTACCTCTCCGAGGAAGCCGTCAACACGATGGCCTCGAAGCAGACGCCGGCGGGCGTGCCGGATGGCTACGGCCTGGGCTGGGCGGTCTGGGATGGCGGCTGCGGCCACGGCGGCGCGTTCGCCACGAACATGACCGTCGACTGGAAGCGCGGCGTGGTGCTCGTGTGGCTCGTGCAGCACGCGGGCTTCCCCGGCAACGGCGACCAGGCGCAGGGCGCATTCAACCGGGCGGTGGAGCAGATTCTGGCCGCGGGGAAGTAGGAGGGCTCCGATGCACGTCGAGCAGATGCCGGGACGCATCATTGGCCGGGCGAACATGGGTGCCCTATGGATCGCACTGGTCCTGGCCATGGCACTGCCTGTGCCGCTGACCACGGCGGCATCGCCGGCTCCCGATCTCAACGCCCGGACCGTCAAGGCGGTTGCGAAGGGCGACCGAGCGGCCGTGACGCGCTTGCTGGCGCGCGGGGCGTCGGTGAATGCTCGCACGGAGGATGACCGGACGCTTCTCGCTGTGGCAGCCGCTCGCGGCGACGTGCCGATGGCGCGGCTACTGATCGAGCGTCACGCGGACGTTGACCTGCAGTGCCACCCCGGCGAGACCGCACTGTGCATCGCGGCAGGTGAAGGTCGCCTGGCCATGGTGAAGCTCCTCGTCGCCGCCAAGGCGGACATCGATGCGTTCCGCAAGTACACCCCGCCGATCGGCGCGGCTGCCGCCAGTGGGCACCTGGCGGTTGTGAAGTACCTGGCGGACCATGGCGCGAACCTCAACCCCCGCGAGGGCCGGGACCCGCCCCTGGCACTCGCTTCCGAACTCGGGCAAGTTGCCGCTGTGAAGCTCCTCATCGCGCGAGGGGCGAATGTGGACCTTGCAGGCTACAACACCACTCCCCTCATGCGCGCAGCGCGGGAGCATCACCGCGACGTGGTTCGGGCGCTGATGGAGGCCGGCGCGAGCCCTTACCTCCTATCGTATCACGGGGATACGGCAGCATCGCTCGCCGACGAGGAGACGCGCCAGCTCATCCGCAAGCTCACTGCACAGCGTATCGACCACCTCCCGCCACTCCTGCAGCACGCACGAGAGTTGCGATTGGGCCGTCTCACCTCCGCAGGCCAGTACGGGTGGCTGAACGACCACGAGTTGCTCGTCTGTCGCCACGCATACGAGGATGGCAATGGGCCGTGCACCGCGTACCGGCTCGACCTGCGCACAGGACGCGGCACGCCTCTCAGCGCCCTGGACGCACTGTGCTTCGGCAAAGGCCAGCCCGGTACGGTCTCGTTCGAGCCCTCCCCAGATGGCCGCTGGCTGATGTGGTTCGCCTATCCGACGGCCTCCGGCTCGGATCCACCCACGGCAGCCATCCACGTCGCGCGCCTCGACGGCACTGCTCACGCGGTGCTGAAGCCGCGCGCATTCCCGACCGACGTCCACTGGACTCCGGACAGCAGGAGCGTCGCCGTCGCTCGCCTGAACACGCAGCGCGGCGAAGGCTGGGTCGAGGTGCAGGATGTGGCGGCGCCGAAGGCCGTGCGCTGGTCGCCCCTGAAGTGCCCACGCCTGCCGGGCAAGGGCGAGGCCGACTTCATTGGCGTGCTGCCTGGGGGCCGCATGCTGTTCTCTGCGTCGAGCACTGTCCCGAAGGTCGGGATGGTCGAATGCCTGATCGACCTCCCCGCCCTCCCCAATGACGAGCGCAGGGCCAGTACACGCGCACTCCCGGCCGCTCTCGGCGCGGGCGACGGCCTGACCATGCGCGTGTCCTGCCTCTCGCCGGATGGCCGTCGTATCGCCTTCATGCTCCTCACGGAGGGAGAGGTCCGCGACGAGATGGCCCTGATCGTGTGCGATGCCGATGGCCAGCACGTCCATGCGCTGGGCACGATCCGGCTGCTTGCGCATCGGGAGTGGGACCAGGAAGGGAGCCTGGCCTGGCTGCCCGACAGCAAGCGCGTCAGCTTCCTGTATGACGGGCGGTACTGGTCGGTGCCGGTGGAGTGAGGGACAGCAAGGAGGGCGCGCGGTGCTGAGTTCGGTCGTACTGGCGCTGGTTCTGGCGAGGAGCGGCGCGGCGCAGGCAGCGACAGCCGGTTGGTCCGCCGGGCCGGAGTGGAAGCTGACCGCGACGGCATGCGCGGCGGACGCACCGGGCGACGCCTACGCCTGGCGTCCAGGTTGGCGCCTTGGCCACTCGTGGCGATTCGCAGCGACTGTGCGCATCGCCCGGCTCAAGCGCGGCGACACAGGCGCGGCGGGGCTCGCACTCGCCGGCAGCGCGACGAGCCCGGCGCCGGCCCTCCTCGTCACCGTCACCCGGCACAAGATGCGCCAGTCGCTCATCGAGGTCGAGTACCTGGACGGGGGCTGGCACAAGTTGCTCAGCAGCGGCTGGCTGCCGGGCGACGACGAGCGCTACGCCGTGACCCTCAGCCGGGCGCTGGGCGACGACTTCATCACCGTGAGCGTGTCCGGCGAGCGGGGGCTGCGCTACTCCGCCGAGACGCCGCCCGTGCCGCTGAGGGTGCTAGATGCCCTCGCGTGCCCGGGGCTTCGCGCGAACGGGGCAGCGGTCGAGTTCGCGGGCGCCAGCCTCGCAGCCCCCTACCCCGCCGCCGCGACCTACCGCACGATCGCGCGCGCCGCCGTCGACGACCTGCTCCGCCACTTCTGGACCGGCGACGCGAAGACGGGCCACGTGAGGCCCACGTGGAACGGCTACCCGGCCCGCGCTCTGCCCGACCCGCGCGGCGCGCTCTGGGACCGGGGCACGCTCGTCCGCCTGCTAGAGAACCTGCACGGAAGCACGAAGGACGCCGCCGTCCTCGAACGTATCGGCGCGAACTGGCGGTGGGTGAAGCGGGCCTACTCCGCGAAGGAGCTGGAGACGCCCGGCGCGATGCCGAACCCGGCCTCCGACGACTGCGGCTGGAATGCGCTGGCGCTGCTGACGTCCTACCGCGCCACCGGCGACCAAGACGCGCTGCGCCACGCAGCCGCCCTCGTGGCCAACTCGTTCGACCGCTGGCAGGACGACCAGATGGGCGGCGGGCTGTGGTACAGCGACGAGCGCAAGGCGAAGTCGCTCTACCAGGTGGGGCTCGTGCTGGCCGCGCTGGAGGTGAGCGACCTCGCCGCCAGGTCGCCGGGGGCTGGGCGCGCGGTCGGCAGCGAGCGGGCCACGTCGCTCAGGCGCCGCGCGATGGCTGCCTACGGGTGGATGGAGGCCAACCTGCTGCGCCCCGACGGGCTGTACTGGTGCGACCGCGCGCCGGCCGGCCCCCTCGGCGCGGAGAGGCCCGACGACATCCACGAGGCGGGGAGCGTCACGTTCCTGGGCGGCGTGATGGGGATGGGCGTCCTGCACGCCCGCCTCTACCGCGCGACGCACGATGACCGATACCTCCCTCGAGCGATCCGCACGGCCGACGCGGTGCTGGCGAAGCTCACCGACGGGCGCGGGGTGCTGCTGGACGAGCGCGACGCCTGGGCGAACGGGACATTCGCGGGCGAGTGGGCACGCGACGTGCTGACGCTGCCCGGCATCCGCGCGGAGCACCGTGAGCTGCTGCTCGGCACGGCCCGCGCCATCCACACCCGCGACAGAACGCCCGATGGGACCTATGGCGGGTGCTGGAACGGGCCGGCCGACGGCCCCGGGTCGCGCTGGAGCTTGGTGGGCAGCCGGCCGCAGCAGATGATGACGAGCACGAACGCGGCGAACCTGGTGGTGGCGGGGGCCGCGATCGCGGGTGTGCCGCCGAGGGCGGCGGCGGTCCCAAACCGGGCGGCTCGGGCCGAGCACTGAGGCTCATCACGCCACGGCGCTGGTGCATCGCCAGGGGCACGGGCAGTCGACCACATCGCCCGAGGAGACGCGATCATGAACATCGTCTGGGTACTGCTCGCCATTGCCGCGCTGGCCGCGGCGGCTCCTGCCTCCGCGAAGACGCCGCCGCGGGTGGTGCTGGCCTGCCGCGCGGACAACGACCTGTTCGTCGCGCTGGACGGGACGCTGCGGCGGCGATGCACGCGGGTGGACACTGCGGAGGCCGCCATCGCCGCCGCGCAGCCAGGCTCGGCGGTTCTCCTGCTCGCGGACGGCTACCCGGAGCGGACCACCGCGCTCGACGCCGCGCTGCTGGCGGAGGCCGAGCGGAAGCGGCTCCGGGTGCTCGTCGAGTACCCGGATTGGCTGCCGGACCAGCAGGTGGGAACGCCGGCGACGGCGGAGTGGTCGCGTGGGGTGGTCGCGTCGGAGTGGTTCGGTGCGGAGCTGCCGCGCCTGCGGCTCCTGGCCATCCACGGGTGCCGCTTCGCGCCCGCCAGAGCCGCCGCGCCGCACCTCGTCTACGCGCGCGTGGCAGGCTACGACACCGCCGTCTACGGCCTGCCGCCGGTCGCTCACCCCATCCTCTTCGAGGCGCGGCCGGGGCTGCTCGTCGCGACCACGAAGCTGAGCCAGTTCGCCACGGCCGGCTATGCGCCGTCGGAGGCGTGGCGCGTCATCTGGCGGGCGATCCTCGACTGGGCGGACCCGGGCGGCGCTGAGCACGCGCTGCACTGGCAGGCCACGGTACGACCCACCTACGCGCGCAACGCGGAGCTGCCCACCGATGCCGAGCGCCAGGCGCTGAAGCGGGGTATCGCCTGGTACACGCGCGCCCGCATGCTAGTGCACCCGGACTGGGCGAAGGTGTACGACGAGGACGCGGCGAAGTGGCCCGACCGCACGGGGCCGCGTCCGCGCAGCGACTGGCCAAGCGGCGACGGCACTCTGGGCGTGCTGGAGGGCTTCAACGCGCAGATCGGCCCGGACGGCGAGCAACTCGTGCGTTGGTGGCGGCGGAACGACTGCAACGGGGAGTTCGCGGGCACGATGGCGCTGGCGGGCAAGGCGCTGGGCGACGCGAAGGCCCGCAAGGTCGCCGCGAACGTGGCCGACTACCTGTACACGAAGTCCATCCTCTCCCACGGCAAGCGGGCCGACCCGAGCGACCCCGCGTATGGCCTCATCGGATGGAACGACATCACGCGGTACTGGGGCTCGCTGGATGGGTACGGGGTGTACTACGGCGACGACAGCGCGCGCTCGATGCTCGGCATGATGCTGGCGGCAGGCGTGCTGCGGACCGATCGGTGGGACGAGCGCCTGGCGAAGTGCCTGCTGGCGAACCTGCGCCTCACGAGCCGCAAGGGGTTCCAGCCCGACCGCCTCGACGAGGGGCCGCTGGGGCAGACCGGCTGGCTGCCGCACTTCCGCGGCGACCATGTGTCCTACTCCCCGCACTACCAGGGGTACCTCTGGGCGTGCTACCTGTGGGCCTACAAGCAGAGCGGCTACGCGCCGTTCCTGGAGCGCACCCGTGCCGCCATCGAGGGGACGATGGCCGCCTACCCGGACCGGTGGACCGGCGCCAGCGACATGGAGATGGCCCGGGCGCGCATGATCCTGCCGCTCGCCTGGCTGGTCCGGGTGGACGACACGCCCCGGCATCGCGAGTGGCTGCGGCTGATGGTGACCGAGGCCCTGAAGCGCCAGGATGCGTGCGGCGCGCTGCGGCAGGACCTGCCCGGCCCGGGAATGCAAGAGGCCCCCGCCCCCGCGAGCAACGAGGCCTACGGCACCGCGGAGGCACCGCTGATCCACAGCCTCGACGACCCGTGCGCGGACCTGCTCTACACGAACAACTTCGCGTTCCTCGGCCTGCACGAGGCCGCCGCCGCGACTGGGGACGCTGCCTACCGCGAGGCCGAAGACCGGCTCGCCGCGTTCATCTGCCGCGCCCAGATCCGCACCGAGAAGCACCCGGAGTTGGACGGTGCCTGGTTCCGCGCGTTCGACTTCGGGCGGTGGGAGTACTGGGCGTCGAGCGCCGACACCGGTTGGGGCGCGTGGTGCATCGAGACGGGGTGGACGCAGACGTGGCTCACCGGCGTCCTGGCGATGCGCCAACTCCGGACGTCGCTGTGGGATGCCGCGGCGGCGAGCACGGTTGGCGGGCATGTCCGGGCGCTGCGGCCATCGATGCTGCCGGACAGCGCGTTCTGAACCACACCACCGTCCGAGCCGCGACCGTGAGGGAGCGGTCTGCCGTAGCGGCAGGTGACTCCGGTTACGGCGGACCAGTCGCTCACGCTCCTGGCTCGGATTCGGGGGTGTGCGCGTCGGGCGATGGAGGCGACCGGTTACGGCGGACCAGTCGCTCACGCTCCTGGCTCGGATGGGTGTGCGCGTCGGGCGATGGGTAGGACCGGTTGCGGCGGACCGGTCGCTCACGCTCCTGGCTCGGACTCGGGGGTACAAGTAGCAGCGGGCTCCGGCAGCGTCGTTGCCGCCGGAGCCCGCAATACGTGTGGACAGGCGCGGAGGACTAGCGGCGGCGGCGCACCACGAAGCCGAGGCCCGCGATGCCGGCGCCCGCGAACAGCGCCAGCGTGCCCGGCTCCGGAACCGCGCCGTCCTTGAGCCTGATCGTATCGACGGCGAAGTCGACGTAGCCCGTTTGCTGCGATGAGGTCACCTTGAACGACTTAAGGCCGGACAGGCCGGAGAGCGACACGGTGGCTACTGACCCCGATAGCTGATACGCAGCCAGGTCGACAGACGTGTTGGTGAGCACATCGCCGAACGCGTCGTACGCCGTCAAGGTGAAGGTGGCCGCATCCCATCCGTTGATGATATCGAGCGTGATGCCGTCGTACGCACCGGCCGTGTCGAAGACGCCCGTGACATAGGCGGGCAGCTTGCTGCCATCGGCCAGTTCGTACGCGTCGGTGGTGCCGTAGAGGTTCGGCGACGTGGTAGCCATGCCGCCCCAGCCCGCGTTGCTCATCACGACGCCGCCGTCCACGGTTACGTCGCCGAACGTGAGGAGCGGGCCTCGCCCGGCGCCCGGCGTCACATCGGCGAAGAAGCCGGTGGCAGAGATGGAGTCGAAATCGATGAGGAGATCCGCCCGCGATACGGAGGGTGCGGCGGCGAGGGCAAGTACGGCACAGACAGCCAGCAAGTTACGACCCAGACTCATAGCATGCTCCCTTTGCGATGGTGGTTGTCATACGGGCAGGTATGGCGGCCTCTCGCACAGGCGCCGTCAGCGGGGTGCAGAGGCGACCGGCTCGCTCCGAGGGGCTCGGTTCCTGCCGGACCGCCAGTCCGTTCTACTGCAGGAACTGTGCCAGGCGGGCGATACCGGCAGGTCCGCCGCAACCGAGCGCCCGCTCTTCTTGACAGACCTCCGAACCTGCGACATACTATGGTCAAGAACCGAATATCGCGCTGGGGGTGCTGGCTGTCAGCCGGCTGAGATCTCGGGACTCCACCGAGGAACCCATCGAACCTGATTCGGGTAATTCCGACGGAGGGAAGCATTATGCTCCACGCCACTCGCCGTACGGGCGCTCATCGCCCGGTTCGCACGCATCACTCCCCTGCCCTCGCCTTCACACTGATCGAGCTACTCGTCGTCATCGCGATTATCGCGATACTCGCTGCCATCCTCTTCCCGGTGTTCGCGCAGGCTCGCGAGAAGGCTCGCGAGACCGTGTGCCTCTCCAACTCCCGCCAGATCGGCCTCCAGGTCCGCATGTACGTGCAGGACTACGACGAGACGATGCCGATCTTCTACGCCTACAACACGCAGCCGCCGGCCGGGCAGGCGGGGCACAAGGGCGTGGAGGTCCTCATCCTGCCGTACGGCAAGAGCCGCGACTTGTTCAGGTGCCCCGATGACGGCGGCGGGCCCGGCCTCTCGGACGCCACGTACGGTTGCCCGGGTCTGTCGACCTACCAGGCGTGCTACGGATCGAGCTACCGCTTCTGCCCGGGCTCCTTCTCGATCATCGCCGGTGAGTCGACGCAGAACAACGAGCCCAAACTCGTCAACGGACAGCTTGTCGACAGGATCGTAACGGACGCTACCATCGTATTGCCATCCGAGACGCGCATCATCCGAGACGAGATGTTCCCGTTCTTCGGCACCGACGCCAAGTACGGCTACCTGCCGGACTGGTACAAGCAGTGGCACCCGCGCGGCGGCGGGGTGATCTTCGCGGACGGGCACGCCCGCTTCACGGTGTCGTCCGGTGACTATGATCGCCAGGTGGTCTGCGCGGACGGCGGGAGGAGCGGCGACACCAACCCGGCCACCGGCGAGATGTACTACTGGGGCTGCGACTGAGGGAGGCGCGGGAGTACGCCTTCCTTCGGCCACCACGCAGGGATCTGTGGGCAGCGATGCAGAATGTAGGCAGGACCTTCTCGCACCGGGCAGCCGCGGTCGTCTCGCGCGCGGCTGCCTAGCCTGGATCATGCACGAGTGCAGTGGTGGGATGGGCCTCCGTGCCCGTCCGGTGCGACTCATGAATAGGTCAGGCTAGTGCGACGCGCGGGCGTGGGCTCACGGCGCGCCCACATCCGACCGACACCTTGCCCCGCCGCAAGCGCTCTCGTTCGGGTCGCCTCCAGGAGCTGGGCAATGTGCGATCACACGAGTGCCGCATCACGCATCGTGTCGCTGGCCGCCACTGCCGCGCGCGGGTGCGTGCTGCTGCTCTTCCTCGCCGTGGCGCTCCCGCCCGCCGCCGCCAAGCCCCGCGCGTTTCGCGTGGGCGTGCTCTACTGGTCCAGCAGCATCGCGGGCCAGGTGGCGATGCGCAAGGGGCTGGAGGCCGAGGCCGCCCGCATCAACCGGACCGCCAGCCGCTCCGCAGGGCCGACGGTGACCCTCGTCCAGCAGGTTGCCGGGGACGGCCCGGCCGGCATCGAGAACCAGATCCGGCAGATGAACGCGATGGTGGCCTCGAAGGTCGATCTCATCATCGTCCAGCCGACCGATAACGCTGCCCTCGCCTCCCCGCTCCGTTACGCCAATCGGGCACGCATTCCCGTGGTGGCGTACGACCAGTACATCAGCGGCGGCACGCTCGCGGCCTACCGGACCTCCGACAACTACCAGGCCGGCTACCTCGACGGCGAGTACATCGCGTCACGGTTCGTGGCGGGCAGGATGCTGCGGGTGGTCCTCGTGGAGTATCCGCACGTCTCGTCGACGGTCGAGCGGGTGAACGGCTTCCTGGACGCACTGACGCAGGCGAAGCGCAAGTTCACGGTGCTCAAGACGTACAGCGCTGTCGAGCCGGTTGGCGGCCGCAAGGCGGGGCAGAGCATCTTGCGCGACTTCCCTTCGCGCGGCAGCATCGACGTGGTGTTCACCGTGAACGACGGCGGCGGGCTTGCCGTCGTGGATGCGCTCGCCAAGGCCGGCCGAACCGAGATCCAGGTGGCAACGATCGATGGCGACCCGATGTCGGTGTCGAACATCCGCAAAGGGCGTCTGACGGTGATCGACTCCGCGCAGTTCGCCGGCCCCCTCGGCGGAGAGGCGATGAAGGCCGCCTATGCGCTGCTGACTGGCGGCAAGCCCCCGGCTCACGCTCTGGTTCCGGTGTTCCCCATCACTCGGGAGACGGTAGGTCGGTACCCTGGATGGCAAGGACCCATTCCCGCCCCGTTCACCAAGCCATGGAAGAGCACGCAGCCGACATGGCGCGGCGCTCTGCGCACTGTGAGGCCTTGACCGAGGAGAGCGGCCGCATGAGCCAGCGCAGCGGTATGGATCCGGCAAGCGTTGACCGCAAGTTGGCGCTCGCGTTCGGCGCCGTGGTGCTCACGCTCATGCTGATCGTCACCATGGCTGCGGTTGCCCTGCAGGGCCAGCAGCAGCGTTCCGAGGAAGGCCGCCTTTCCGAAGCGCTGGCCTCAGCGCTCAGCGAGTCGATCAGCCGGGTGAGCTATTCCGGCAAATACCACGCGCGCCTGCTCGCGGAGGAGATGGCGAGCAGCGTGCGGGGGCTCGAGTACGTCTCGGTCGAGTCCCGCGACGGCACCATCGTAGCCCACAGCGACCCGACCAAGAACGACACCACGGTGACCGCGGACGAGTTGGCGCGTACGAGGCTCGCGCTCCTGCGCAACCGACCGGTCCAGGCCGAGCGCCAGTTCGCGGGAAACGCGGTCCGGGAGGTGGTGCAGCCATACGTGGGCGGCGAGGACTCGCAGACGATCGGAGTGGTCCGCGTCGGGGTGAACGTCGATGCGGTGCGCCGCCAGCAGTGGGCCGACTTCGGCAAGCTCCTGGTGCTCATCGCACTGCTCACGACGCTCGCGATCGCGGTCGTGTTCGTTACGAGCCGCCGCTTCGGGGCTTCGGTCCGCGAGTTGGCGACGCAACTTCAGGGCATCCTGCGCCACGCACCGATGGCCATTCGCATCGCGGATGGATCCGGCAGGACACTGGCTCAGAGCGTGGAGTACGAGGCGCTGGCCCAACCGGGGAGCGCGAACGCGGAGGATGCGACGGGGGATCATGAGCCGCTGCCGGCCCACTGGAGGAGGCTGGCGGAGGCCGAGGCGGATGCGTTCAGCACCGGCGTCCACGTGCAGCAGGAGTTGGAGGTGGACCTGGCGACCGACCATCGGGTCTGGGACACGAGCAAGTTCCCGATCGCGCGGGACGCCTCGGGGCGGGTGACTGCTGTGTGCACGTTCATACGGGACGTGACCGAGCGCCGGCAGGCGGAGGACGCATTACGAGAGAGCGAGACGTACAACAAGCTGCTGTTCACCAGTTCGCATCTCGCAACCGTCGTGCTGGATCCGGAGACGGGCCGGCTCATCGACTGCAACCCGACGGCAGTGAAGTTGTTCGGGCATGGCTCGATCGACGACGTGCTCGGCCGAACGCCGGCCGACATGTCGACGCCGCTGCAGTACGATGGCACGCCATCGAGTGTCGGCGCGCTGAACTACATCCGCGAGGCCTCGGAGAAGGGGTCGGCTGCATTCGAGTGGCAGCTTCAGCGCCCGTCGGGCGAGGTGTGGCATGCCGAGTGCCACCTCGTCTCGTTCGCCTCGCGTGGGCGCCGCCTGCTGCAGGGCAGCCTGGTGGACGTATCGGCCCGGAGGCGGGCCGAGGAGGCGTTGACGAAGCGGATCGTCGCGATGACGCAGCCTCTGCAGGCCACGGACATCACGCTGACGGATCTGTTCGACCTGGAGGAGGTGCAGAAGATCCAGGATGCGTTCGCCGACGCGACGGGAGTCGCGTCGATCATCACGGACACCGACGGCAAGCCGATCACGCGGCCGAGCAACTTCTGCCGGCTCTGCATCGACGTCATTCGCGGGACCGAGAAGGGCCTGCGAAACTGTATGCGGTCGGACGCGGCCATCGGGCGGATGGATCCCCACGGCCCCATCGTGCAGCCGTGTCTGAGCGGCGGCCTCTGGGATGCGGGCGCGAGCATCACGGTGGGCGGCCGGCACATCGGCAACTGGCTCATCGGGCAAGTGAAGAACGAGGCGACCGACGAGGCGCAGATGATGGCGTACGCGCGGGACATCGGCGCGGACGAGGCGGAGTTCCGCAGCGCGCTATCCGAGGTCACCGTGATGAGCACGGCCCAGTTCCAGCGGGTGTCGGACTTCCTCTTCCGCATCGCTTCGGAGCTGTCGCTGAAGGCCTATCAGAACGTCCAGCAGGCCCGCTTCATCGCCGAGCGGAAGCGCGCCGAGGAGGAGTTGGACCGCTACCGCGAGCACCTGGAAGACCTGGTGACCGAGCGAACAGCGCAACTTGCGGTGGCGAAGGACGAGGCCGAGGCGGCGAGCCGGGCCAAGTCGCTCTTCCTGGCGAACATGTCGCACGAGCTACGCACCCCGATGAACGCGATCCTCGGGTTTGCGGGCATCATGGCGCGCGATTCGGACGCCACGCCGAAGCAGAAGGAGAACCTGGCGGTCATCGGGAAGTCGGGCGAGCACCTTCTCGCGATCATCAACGATATCCTGGACCTCGCGAAGATCGAGTCGGGCCGCATCGGTCTGGAGCCATGCGAGTTCGATCTGCGCGAGCTGCTGGACGATCTGGTCACGATGCTGCGAGTGAGAGCAGAGGCCAAGGGGCTGGAGCTGCAGCTCGACCAGCACTCATCGTTCCCGCGCTACGTGCGGACCGACCCGGCCAAGCTGCGCCAGATCATCATCAACCTGGTGGGCAACGCCATCAAGTACACGGATGAGGGCATGGTTCGGGTAGATGTCGGCGTGGACCCTGCCAGTGGCGCCGGCGGCGCTCCGCTCCTCTACTTCGCGATCTCGGATACGGGCATCGGCATCTCGGAAGCGGACCAGCAGCGCGTCTTCGAGCCGTTCGTCCAGATCGTTCAGAGCCAGGGCACGGGCCTCGGGCTAACCATCACGCAGCAGTACGTGGCGCTGCTCGGCGGCAGCATCCGCGTCATGAGCACGCCGGGCCAAGGGTCGACGTTCCGGTTCACCATCGCCTACGAGCCGGTGCTATCCGACGCCTCACCCAAGCCCGAGGCTCCGGCCGGGTCGATCACCGGCATTCCGGACGCCGACAGGTACCGCGTGCTGATCGTCGAGGACCAGCCCGAGAACCGCCTGCTCTTGCGCGACATGTTGGGCCACTACGGCTTCCAGATCCGCGAGGCGCGCGACGGCAAGGAAGGCGTCAAGGCCGTTCGCGAATGGCGCCCGCACGTGGTGTTCCTGGACCGCCGCATGCCGGAGATGGACGGGATCGCGGCGGCACGAGCGATCCGCGAGCTGCCGGACGCGGGCGATGTGGTGGTGGTGGCCGTCACGGCCCACGCATTCCGCGAGGAACGACAGGAGATGCTGGACGCGGGCTGCGATGCATTCCTGGCGAAGCCCTTCTCGCTGGAGGAACTTGTCGCGGTCGTGAGCAACCATCTCCCCGTGACGGTGCTGCGATCCACGAGCGAGGCCGCTGCGGCAGCGCCGGCCGGCACTCTGGACCCGGCCGCCGCAGCCCGCCTGCCGGCAGCGCTGCGGACGGACCTGGAGGACGCCCTGGTACGGCTCGATCTGCGGCGGATCGAAGAACTGTGCCAGGCTGTAGAGCGACTCGATGGCGGGCTCGGCAGCGCGCTGCGCGACCACGCAGGCCGGTTCGACTACACGCCGATCATCGAGATGCTCCGAGAAGTGCCGGAGGGCACGCATTGACCAAGCGCCAGGGCATTCTGGTCGTTGACGACACCTACGCGGCACTTCAACTGCTTGCCGATGTCCTCTCCGAGGAGGGGTACACGGTGCGCCCCGCCAACACGGGTGAGCGTGCCCTCGCCTCGGTGGAAGCCGAACCGCCGGAGCTGATCCTGCTGGACATCCGGATGCCGGGCATGGATGGGTTCGAGGTGTGCAAGCGGCTGAAGGCGATGGAGACCGCGCGCGACATCCCGGTGCTGTTCCTCAGCGCGGCGACCGAGATGGAGGAGCGCCTGCTCGGGTTCTCTCTCGGCGCGGTGGACTTCATCACGAAGCCCTTCCAGAGGGACGAGCTGCTGGCCCGGGTGAAGACGCACCTGGCCATCCAGCGCCTGCAGGAGTCCCTGCGCCGCTCCAACGACGAGATGGAGGAGCGGGTCCGGCAGCGCACGGCCGAGCTGGAGGTGCAGACGCGAGCGCTTGCCGACAGCGAGGAGCGCTTCCGGGCGGTCGTTCAGAACTCCGCCGACCTCGTCACGATCCACGACGGGTCCGGCGCCATCGTGTATGAGAGCCCGCAGGTATCCCGAGTTCTGGGGCGGCGCGAGGGCTACATGGTCGGGCGGAGCCCGGTCGACATTGCCCACCCGGAGGATGCCGCCAGGCTCCGGCAGGCCCTCACCGATGTCGCGGCTGCGCCCGGAGCTGCCGCGCAGGTGGAGTTCCGCGCCCAGCACGCCGACGGGCACTGGATCTGGCTGGAGTCCGTCGGGCGCAACCTGACCGACCATCCAGGCGTCAACGGCATCCTGGTCACCTCGAGGGACGCTACCGAGCGACACAATCTGCAGGAGCAGTTCTTGCAGGCCCAACGGATGGAAGTGATCGGCCGTTTGGCCGGCGGCGTGGCGCACGACTTCAACAACCTGCTGACGGCGATCATCGGCTACACCGAGCTGTCGCTGTCCGATCTGCCGAGCCAGTCGCCGATCGCCAGCCACCTGTGTACCGTACGCACCGCGGCCCAGCGCGCAGCCGACTTGACGGCGCAGCTCCTCACCTTCGCCCGGAAGCAGGTGACCGTTCTGAGGTCGGTCTGTGTGAACGAAATGGTGGAAGAGGCGATATCGGTGTTCGTGCGCCTCCTGGGCGACGACGTGGAACTGGTCACCGATCTGGCCCCCGAGGCCGGGTACGTGAGGGCCGACCCTAGCCAGTTGCAGCAGGTGTTCGTAAACCTGGCGCTCAACGCGCGCGACGCGATGCCCGGGGGCGGACGGCTGACGATCGCCACTCGCACCGAGCCCGGCGATCCTGGCGACACGCGCCCGGCCGGCCAGTGGCAAGCGAAGCGGTACGTGATCGTCTCGGTGATCGACACGGGCGTGGGCATGGACGAGGCGGTGCGCCAGCACATCTTCGAGCCCTTCTACACGACGAAGGAGGAGGGCAAGGGCACAGGCCTGGGACTGGCCACGAGCCACGGGATCGTCACCCAGGCCGGCGGGCGCATCGAGGTGGAGAGCCAGGTTGGCAAGGGCACTACCTTCCGCGTGTACCTGCCCGCCATCCGGACCGAGCTGGGCAACGACCAGCCTCGCGCGCTGGGTGAGGAGGCAGGCGGCGGCACGGAGACGATCCTGCTAGTGGAGGACGACGATGACGTGCGCGGCTTCGCGGCCCAGGCGCTCAGGCAGTTGGGCTACCGCCTGCTCGTGGCGCGGGATGGCATCGAGGCGCTGAAGCTCGCCGACGAGCACGATGGGAAGATCGACCTGCTGCTGACCGACCTGGTGATGCCCAACATGAGCGGCGCAGCACTGGCCCAGCATCTCCTGGCCGACCGCCCGGACACGCGCATCATCTTCTCGTCCGGCTATGCGCCGGAGACCATCCTGAAGGGCGTGCCGCTGCGCGACCGTGCGGCGCTGCTCCAGAAGCCCTACCCGTCGTCGGTGCTGGCGCAGGCGGTGCGCGACGCGCTCGACCCGGGCAAGCCCGCCGGGTCGGCGCCCTAGCCTGCCCTATTCATGAGTCGCACCGGACGGGCACGGAGGCCCATCCCAACACTGCACCTGAGCTGTTCATGAGTCGCACCGGACGGGCACGGAGGCCCATCCCACCACTGCACCTGAGCTACTCATAGGTCGCACCGGACGGGCACCCTTCGGCAGGCTCAGGGCAGGCTCAGGCCCGTCCCACCAATGCATTCGTGCATGATCCAGGCTAAGGCAGCTCGCCTCTCGGCGGGTCCGCGAGCGCCGCCGCGCCGGATGTGGTACATTTCACATTGCCGCCTACCAGCCGACCAACCGCTACCGGAGACCGAACCGACCGATGTCTCTGCGTTCCCTGGTTACCCCGCTTGCCGTCGCCGCGCTGCTGGCCGTCGTTTGGTACAGTGAGGCGGTCGTGAAGCCCGTGCACCAGCCGGGCCCGCTGCACATCACGTACTGGGAGAAGTGGACCGGGTTCGAGGGCGACGCCATGCGCGCCGTCGTCGACGAGTTCAACCGGACCCAGAAGGCGATCCACGTCGATCTGCTGACGATCAGCGGCATCCAAGACAAGACGCTGCTGGCCGTCGCCGGGGGCAACCCACCGGACGTGGCCGGGCTGTACGGGCCGAACGTGGCGCAGTACGCCGACGACTGCGCGATCCTCCCGCTGGACGACTACTGCCGCCGCGCCGGCATCACCAGACAGAAGTACATCCCCGCCTACTGGGACATCGGCTACTACCACGGCCACGTCTACGCGCTGCCCACGACGCCGGCCTCCACCGCGCTGCACTACAACAAGGCGATGCTGCGCGAGGCCGGCTTCGATCCGGACAAGCCGCCGGCGACCATCGAGGAGATGGACGCGGCCGCGGCCACGATCTTCAAGCGGGACAAGCAGGGGCGCATCGCCAAGGCCGGGTTCATGCCTGCTGAGCCAGGCTGGTGGAACTGGGGCTGGGGCTACTACTTCGGCGGGCGCCTCTGGGACGGCGGCGAGAGGATCACCGCCAACTCGCCGGAGAACGTGCGGGCGTTCACGTGGGTGCAGTCGTACGCCATCAAGTACGGCGCACGCGATCTGGACAGCTTCCGCAGCGGGTTCGGCAACTTCTCGTCGCCGCAGAATGCGTTCCTGGCGAGCCAGGTGGCGATGGAGCTGCAGGGCGTGTGGATGTACAACTTCATCTCGATGTACTCGCCCAAGCTGGAGTGGGCCGCGGCGCCGTTCCCCCACCCCGCCGACCGCCCGGACCTGGCCGACATGACCTACGTGGACGAGGACGTGCTGGTTATCCCGCGCGGGGCCAAGCACCCGGATGCAGCGTTCCGGTTCATCGCGTTCGTGCAATCCCAGAAGGGCATGGAGCTGCTATGCATGGGGCAGCGGAAGCACAGCCCGCTGGTCGACGTGAGTCCCGAGTTCTGGAAGAAGCACCCGAACCCCTACGTGAAGCTGTTCGCGGACCTGTCCAAGAGCAGGAACGCGGTGTTCCCCCCGAAGCTGGGCATCTGGCCGCAGTACAGCCAGGAGATGGACAACGCATTCCAGTCCGTGAACCTGCGGGAGAAGACGCCTCAGCAGGCGCTGGACGCGGTGCAGGCGCGGATGCAGCCGAAGCTGGACGACTATCTGCGGATCCAGCGGATGCGAGGTGATCGCCCATGAGCGCACCAAGGAACCGGCCGAGCGGGCGGAACGCACGCAGGGAGACCCTCACGGCGCTGTGCTTCGCGTCGCCGTGGATCGTCGGCTTCTGCGTGTTCCTCGCCTACCCGCTGATCGCGTCGTTCTACTACAGCTTCTGCGACTACTCGGTGCTGCGCAGCCCGGTGTGGATTGGCGGGCAGAACTACAGCATGCTGGTGCGCGACGAGCTGTTCTGGAAGGGGCTGCAGAACACGGCCATCTACGCGGCCATGGCGCTGCCGTTCGGCATGGCGGTGGCGATCTCGCTGGCGCTGCTGCTGAACGCGAAGGTGCGCGGGATGACGGTGTACCGCACGATCTTCTTCGTGCCCTCGCTCGTGCCGACGATCCCGCTGGCGGTCCTGTGGCTGTGGGTGTTCAACGGGGAGCACGGCATCCTGAACGAGGCGCTGAAGTGGCTCCACATCCCCGGGCCGAACTGGCTGGGCGACCCGCACTGGTCGAAGCCAGCGCTGGCGCTCCTGGCCATCTGGGGCGCGGGCAACGCGATGGTGATCTACCTGGCGGGGCTGCAGGACGTGCCCGCCGAGATGTACGAAGCCGCGGAGCTGGACGGCGCGGGGTTCTGGGCGAAGACGCGCCACGTGACGCTGCCGATGCTCTCGCCGGTCATCCTCTTCAACGGATTCATGGGCATCATCGGCACGCTGCAGGTCTTCGCGGAACCCTACGTGATGTTCCCGGGCGGCGCCCCCGTCCGCTCCACCTACTTCTACACCATGTACCTGTTCGACAACGCGTTCATTTTCCACAAGATGGGCTACGCCTGCGCGATGGGCTGGATCATGTTCGTCATCATCCTCTGCCTGACGCTGCTGGCGCTGCGGCTGTCTGAGAAGCATGTGCATTATCAGGGGAGCTGAGGCGGCGGAGGGGGGCGTAGGTGAAAGGTCAAAGTTGAAAGTTGAAAGGTGAAAGTTGAAAGTCGGGCGGCGCGGCGTGTGGAGGGCTGTGGGTACTGCTGGAACGATCCAAAGCGCGAAGGTGGAGGTCCTGCAGTACGCCATGCGCCATCCTCGGTGTGGGGCGGCAGTAACAGACGACGCCGCAGCGCTGCTGGCGAGAGCCATTGGCGCAGCATCCTGCGCTGAGACCGCGGAGTGAGGCATGATGGAGAGACACGTTGCCAAGTTCAGCTCGTTCGAGGAGGCCGATCGGGCCGACAAGGAGTACTATCGCAGCCTGACGCCTCAGGAGCGCATCCAGATACTGCTGGAACTGAACCGACGCTGGCCGGGCTGGGCCGAGGGACAGCGCATGGCCCGCGTATGCAAGATCGTGACACTAGACGAAGAGGACTGAGCATTGGCGAAGAGCAAGCGAGATCAGGGGACGGGGATCCTGGATAGGCAGCGCAACGCGTGGTTGGTACACGTGGTGCTCGTTGCGGCGTCGGTGCTGTTCCTGTTCCCGCTCTTCTGGCTCGTCTCCACGTCGCTGAAGCCGATCGACGAGACGATGCGCATTCCGCCGACGTTCTTCCCGGCGGCGCCGCAGTGGCACAACTACCGCGACGCATTCGTGTACGGAGCGGACAAGCTGGGCTACATCCCCTTCCTGGTCTACGGGCGGAACACGCTGCTGCTCTGCATCCTGGGCGTCGCCGGCACGGTGATCTCGAACTCGCTCGTGGCGTATGCGTTCGCGCGGCTGCGCTGGCCGGGGCGCGATATCGCGTTCGCGCTGACCCTCGCCACGATGATGGTCCCCTTCCCTGTGCTGATGGTGCCCATCTACTCGCTGATGCGCGACCTGGGGTGGACGGGCACGTTCCGACCGCTGTGGGTGCCGGCGTGGTTCGGCAGCGCGTTCAACATCTTCCTGCTGCGCCAGTTCTTCCGCACCATCCCCTTCGAGCTGTCGGAGGCCGCGCGCATCGACGGGTGCTCGGAGTGGGCCATCTTCCGGCAGGTGGTGCTGCCGCTGGCCAAGCCCGCGCTGGCGGTGGTCGCCCTCTTCTGCTTCATGGGCACCTGGCGCGACTTCCTCGGGCCCCTGATCTACCTCATGGACCAGCGCTGCTTCACCCTCTCGCTGGGCCTCCAGTTCTACCAGAGCCAGCACGGCGGCACGCAGTGGCACATGCTGATGGCGGCCTCCACCATCGTCATCGCGCCGGTCATCGTGCTGTTCTTCTTCACCCAGAAGCAGTTCATCCAGGGCATCGCGGTGACGGGTATCAAGGGGTAGGCCGCGATTCGCGGGACACGGGGCTCAGCCCTTGACAACGCAGCGGGCACACCCTATAGTGCAAGAGAGGCAAGCGCCTGCCACACGCCGCGCAGGCTAGGCGGCTCGATGGCGGACCCAACGTCGGACTGTGCCCCACCGCACGCCCCGCGCCTGGAGCAACTGCCGCGTAGAGCCGAACAAGATGAGCCGAGGACGGGTCACACGTCGACGCACCGGTCTCTTCGGTGCCGAGCTGCGATGGCCACGCGGCCAACCGAGCAGGCGTCTCGCCACATCAGCAGCAGGAGGGTGAGATGCACGGTCGGCGACAGGGTTTCACGCTGATCGAACTGCTTGTCGTGATCGCGATTATCGCGATACTTGCCGCTATCCTGTTCCCGGTGTTCGCCCAGGCCAGAGAGAAGGCCCGGACGGCCTCGTGTCTCAGCAACTCGGAGCAGCTCGGACTGGCGTACCGCATGTACTCGCAGGACTACGACGAGGCTGGCCCCCTGCTCTGGTGGTGGCCGGCCTCCGGCCTGCAGGCTTTCTGGCCGACGATGGTCAACCCGTATGTCAAGACCAGTGGCCTCTATGTCTGCCCCTCTGCCGTCATCCCGACCGTCTGGGACCTGCCGTTCGACAACCCCAACCTGCTGAAGCGAAGCTACATGCTGTACGTCGGGGCATCGGCACATGGCGGAGGCCAGGGCAAGGACGCTTCGATCGAGCAGCCGGCCAACTTCATCGTCTTCACCGAGTTGGGCAACAAGGAGGGAGCGCAGTGGCCTGAGGCGTACTGCCCGCTGCTGCCCACAAGCTGCTGCACCTGCGGCGGCACGACCGCCGAGGACCGCCTGCACTGCCCGGGCGAAGTGCTGCGGCACAACAACGGGTACAACTGGGCCTTCGCCGATGGCCACTCCAAGTTCTACCGGCTCGAGGCCACGCTGAGGCAGAGCCAGACCTACCCCGGCGGACGCAACGACTGGTGGGCCCTGTGCAAGTTCACCATGTGGGACCGCACGCCCAGCGATCTGAACGACGGTATCCACTAGCCCCGTAGACGGTCAGGAGGGAGGCATGAAGTCAGGTCCTTCGATCTCGCCGATCGCGGCCCTAGTCGCCGTTTTGGTGGTCGCCGCGGTCATAGCGATCGTCTATACGCGGGGATCGTCGCCGCTCAGCCCAGACAAGCCCAAGGTGCTGACGGCCAAGGACCTCGGCTCGTTCTCGAACGTGCCGATGTCCCAGGCCAGGCCGGCTCAGCAGTCATCGGCCAACCCGTACGCTGCAGGCGTGGCGCCATCGGGCCCGGGCGCGCCAGGTCAGGGCCCGTCCGGCGGCGTTCGGGTCGTCACTCCGCCGTAGCAGCACGCACGACGGGCGCACGCGCATAGAAGAGGGAGGCGCAGCGGTCGCGCCTCCCTCCTCGCGTTCCGTGGCCGCGATCCGGCCTAAGCCGCCTTGCGCAGCTTCGTGGCCTCGTTCGACGCGCCGCTGAGGTCGTCCAGCAGCCGCACGATGCTGTCCGAGCAGCGTCGCATCTCGGCCAAGTGGCCTTCGGCGACCGCCTTGGACCTGTTCTCCATCGCCGTCACCGCCAGCGAGGCCAGCTCGTGCAGCCTCGCGTGCGGCGCCTCGATCGCCCGGAAGGCCGAGCTCTCGCCGGTCTCGAGCGCCCCGATGCCGTAGTACCACTTGCCGAGCGCGCAGTCCTTATGCGAGACCAGCTCGCGCCGCGGGATCATCTCGCCCCCGCCGACCATGGTCTCCACGCGCTCCACCCAGCGCGAATGCGCCTTCTTGAAGGTGCCGACGCGCGCACCGAAGGTCAACCGGTCGCTCACCCGGAACAGGCCGAGCATCTCCTCCACGCGGCACGAGAGCGTGTTCAGCTCAATTGCCGCGCGGCTCACTTCCTCGACGCATGCCGCCTGCTCCTCGACCGCGGCGAGCACGGTCTGGCTGCTGGCGGACACCTGCTGCGACGCCGCGCTGAGTTCCTGGGCTCCCGCAGCGGCCTCTTCGGAGATGGACGCGACCGTGGTCACCGCCGAGGAGAGTTCGCCGGCGTCGGCGCTCACCGTCTCGACGGCGCCCGAGTTCCCTGCCGCGGCTTCCAGGACCTCGTCGGTGGCCTGGAGGACCTTGCTGACGGTGCCCTGCATCCTGTCGGCGACGCCCTTCACGCCGGCGACTTCCTCGGCGACCTTCTGGGCAGCGTCGAGGATCTGCTCGAGAGCCGCACCGGCTTCGCGGCTGAGGGCCGCTCCGGAACCCACTTCCTTGTTGCTCGCCTCCATCGCCTTGACGGCCGCGTCGACCTCGGCCCGCACGCCAGATATCAGGGCAGCGATCTCCTTGGTGGCAGAGGCCGAGCGCTCGGCCAGCTTGCGCACCTCGTCGGCCACAACGGCGAAGCCGCGACCATGCTCACCCGCGCGCGCCGCCTCGATGGCCGCGTTGAGCGCGAGGAGGTTGGTCTGCTCGGCTATCTGCTCGATCGTCTCCACGATCGCGCCGATCTCCTGCCCCTTCTTGCCCAGTTCCTGCACCCGCGCGGCCGATGCTCCGACCAACCCCTGGATGCGGGACATGCTGGTGACGGTCTCCTCCACCGTTTTGCCGCTGGTCTTGGCGACGACCGAGGCCTGCTGCGCCAGAGCCGTCACCTGCGTGGCGGAGTTGGCGACGGCCTTCACCGCCTCGCCCGCCTCCCGGGCTCCGGCAGCGGCCAACTCGGCGGCTACGCGCTGTTTCTCGCTGCCGGCCGCCACGACATGCACGGTGTGCTCCAGCCGCTGCATCGATGCAGCCGCCTCCATCGCGGACCGGGCCTGCTGCTCGGTGCCGCGGGCCATCTCCTGGTTGGTGGTGGCAGTCTGGCTGGAGCCGTCCGCCACATCGTGCATGGCCTTGGTGATGTCGTCCGCCGCGAGGCCGGCGGTTCGGGCCGCATCGGCCAGTTCCGTACTGGTCGTGGCGACCTTGATGGCCTCCGACTGCACCTCCGCGATGGTGTCCCTCAGGCGCGACTGTGCCGTCGCGAGGGCGGTGATCGTCTCGTGCATGCCGTCGAGCATCTCGTTGTACGCGGTGCACATGGCGCCGAAGTCATCCTTCGCCTCGATGGGCACGGGCTGGGCGGCACACTTGGCGTCGCGCGTCAGGTCACCGGCGGCCATGGCTAGAGCCGTTGAGTGCACGCTCGCGAAGCAGTCCTGCTGCAGAGCCCTCATCGCCGCGGAGAGCCGCTGGATGTTGCGCCGGATGAGGCGGGAAAGGAACCGGGAGACGGAAAGGGCCATGACCGCGAGGGCCACGAGGAGCCAGAAGGTGGTCTGTTTGGCGGATGCGTTCAGCGAGCGCGCCGCTTCGGCATACGCGACGGCCGACTTCGCGTTCGTGTCGGTGAGCGCCTCGAAGTTCGGGCGCACCTCGGAACGGAATATCTTGCCGGAGGGTCCATCGAGTTCGAGCAGGGCGGCCTTGCTGTCGCCGCGCCTCGCGAGGTCGATCACCATGGCGCCGCGTTCCGTGTAGCGCTTCCAGGCGTCGACCAGCGCCGCGTGGGCCTGGCGCTCCTTATCGCTGGCGACGAGCTTGCCGTAGGCATCCAGAGCGGCCGCGGCCTTGCCGGAGCGCTCCTGCCACTGCTCTTCGACCTTGGCGCGGGACTTGGCGTCGGGCGCCGTGGCGATGCGGTACTGGGCGAGCCGCGAATCGCGGGTCTGGAACCCGATCTCCATCACGAGCTTCAGGCCCGCCATCGGATGAGCAACGATCGCGCCGGTCGCGCGATCCATTGCCGCCATCCGGGCCAGGGTCACTCCACCAACCACCATCGCCAGCGTTACTGCGGTTACGAATCCCACCGTGATCTTGGCAGGCGTACTGAGGTCCGAGAACCGTGTGACGACGACCTTCATGCTGCACTCCTCAACCCAGGGAGCCACCCCCTGATGGCTCACGGAGATCGGGAGCTCGGCACGTCCCCCCCGAAACGCCGAGCAGAACCCGCATTGCTTCGGCGGTCCGCATCATGGCGACCAGGCGCCACAGCCGGCATAGCCAGCGACGCCACCCATATGATCGGGTCACAGCGGCGGAACTGGAGGTGTGCGTCCGCTATTGGCGGTACTAACTGTGTAGCATGGTGAAGGGTTGCCGGGGACGTCCCAAGGGTGCGGCGGGGCGCGCCCTTGGGACGGGTGTCCAGTACCGGCGGCGACGCCTAGCCTGACCTATTCATGAGTCGCACCGGACGGGCACGGAGGCCCATCCCACCACTGCACTCGTGCATGATCCAGGCTAGGCGGCCTTGCGCATTCGCAGATCTCCGCGCTCCGCGGCGTCGATGCGGAACTGCGCCAGAAGCTGCTCGACGCGGCCCGAGAGCCGGTCAAGCTCCGCCGCCGCCGCGCTGACTTCCTCGACGCTTGCGGCCTGCTGCTCGACCGCCGCCGAGACGCTCTGCGCGCTGGCGGAAACCTCTTCGGCAGCGGCGCTCATCTGCTGGGCGCCGGCCGCGGCCTCCTGCGAGATGGAGGCGACCGTCGTGATGGAGCCGGACACGACGTCCGATCCCGCCACCATGTCGCCGACGGCCTGTTCGTTGGCCCCGGCCGCCTTCAGCACGTCGTCCGCTGAGTGGAGGACGGCCTTGACGGTTGCCAGGACGTCCTCGGCGACGGTGGTGACGCCGTCGACCTCGGAAGCGACGCTCTGCGCGGCGCCGAGGATCTCGTGCAGCGCAGACCCGGCCTCGCGGCTGAGCTTGGCGCCCGCGGTCACCTCGCCGCTGCTCGCCTCCATGGCCTTCACGGCGGCATCCACCTCCGCGCGGACCGCGGCGATCAGGCTGCCGATCTCCTTGGTGGCTCCGGCTGAGCGCTCGGCGAGCTTGCGCACCTCATCGGCCACGACTGCGAAGCCCCGGCCATGCTCCCCGGCGCGCGCCGCCTCGATCGCCGCGTTGAGCGCCAGCAGGTTCGTCTGCTCGGCGATCTGCTCGATGGTCTCCACGATCGCGCCGATCTCCTGCCCCTTGCGCCCGAGTTCCTCGACGCGCTCAGCAGAGGCCTGCACGAGGTCCTGGATCCGGCTCATGCTCCGGATGGTATCCTCGACGGTCTGCCCGCCGGCCTGCGCGGCCGCCGACGCCTGGTGTGCCATGGCGGTCACCTGGCGCGCGGTCTGCGCGACGCCCTGGACCGCTGCCGCTGCCGCCTGCGCGCCGGTCTCGGCGGCCTCCGCAGCGGAGCGCTGGTCCTCGCTGCCCCGGCGAACCTGCTGGATGGACTGCTGAAGCCGCTCCATGGCCGCGGCCGCCTCGGTGGACACGCGGGCCTGCTGCTCGGTTCCCTTGGCCATCTCCTGGCTGGTGTTGGCGGCGAGTTCCGCGCCTCTGGCGACATCGTGCATGGCGCCGGCCACCCGTCCGCCGGCGTCGCCGGCTCTGGAGGCCGATGCCGCCACGTGGGCGCTGGTCTCTGCCACCTGGGCGGCTTCGCGCTGGATCTGCCCGATCACCTCGCGGAGGCGGGCCTGGGCGCGCTCGAAGGAGCCGATCATGGACCCCACCTCATCGAGCATCGCGTTGAACGTGCCCGCGAGCGCGCCGAAGTCGTCGCTCGATCGAACTGGCAGGGGCTCCTGATGGACCTCGATGGACGCGGTCAGGTCGCCGGCCTCGAGGGCTTCGACGCCGCCCCTGAGCGCGACCATGGACTCCGACTGAAGGGAGGTGATGCCTGCGGTCAGATCGGTGATGCTGCGGTTGACGATGCGCGCGACGAAGGTTGCCACACCCATGCAGAAGAGCGCCAACAGGCCGAGCAGTCCCACGACGATCGTTCTGGCGGAGCGCGCGACGTTGTCCGACTCCTTCGAGAGGTGCGAGGAGTGGTCCTTATGGAGCGCGAGCAGTCTCTTGATGCGCCCGGTCACCTCATCGACGAAGATGTCGCCGCCCTTGCCGTCTAGCAGCGCCACCGCCTCCTTCATCTTGCCGGACTTGCCCAGATCCAGCACCTGGGTGCTGATGCCTATGTACTGGCCCCAGGCGTCCTTCAATCCGGCGTACAGCTTCTCGTTCTCCGGGCTCACGAGGCTCTTGCCGTAGCGCTCGATGTCGTCGGAGGTGTCCTTCATGCTCTCGCGGACCTCGCCGTCCGACGTCGCCCGCGCCTTGGCGTCCGGGGCGATCACCCATTGGTACTGGCGGGTGCGCACCTGCCGCGCATGGCCGATGAGCAGGGCCAGGTCCTCGTTCGGCACGACGCCCTGCCGCAGCACCAGGTCGGTCTGCGCGCTTATCTTCTGCATCTGGCTGACGGCGACCCAGCCTACGGCCATCGCCATGATCGTCGCCAGGCCGAACGCCACGTACAGCTTGCGGCCGGTGCGTAGATCCAGGAACCATCTCATACAGCTATCCCCTCCATCGATGGGCGCGGGCCGCGCAGCGACAGGCACGGAGCCGCGGAACGGCGGTGGGCTGAAGCGCAGGTGCGTGCGGCCGGCGTACGGGGTGCGAGGTAGACTCGAGCACCCGTAAGTTGGCAATCGGTCACCAGCGAGGGTGTGAGACGGCACCATCGTTGTCCACTGCGGAGTTCGGCAGAGGGACGCCCGCCTCGGGGTGGGCGCCGTCTTCCCTATTGTCGGTCAGTCGGTGGATTTCCGCAGTGGCAAGAAGTACCGAGATGACCGCCCGGCACGGAGCGATGCCGATTGCAGGCGAAACCGACTCGCTCTTTTGCCAGTCTAGTCCTGAGGTATGTTCTCGACCTGCACTCCCCATCTCATCAGGAAGGTGCTGCCCATGATCCCACGTATTCGCCTCGGCGCGATACTCTGCCTGGCTCTGGCATCGATGGCGCTGCCCGCCATGACGCGCGCCCAGGCCGCCGGCAACGCGGTGAAGCCCCACGCGGGGATGCTGCGCTACCCCGCCGTCAGCGCCACGCACATCGCGTTCAGCTATGCTGGCCGTCTCTGGTGCGTCCCGAAGGACGGTGGCGTGGCCACGCCTGTGGTTGCAGGCACGGCCGTCATGCTCCCGCGTTTCCGCGCGGACGGCAAGAGCATCGCGTTCAGCGGCAACTACGACGGCAACCGCGACATCTACATCGTCCCGGTCGATGGCGGCGTGCCTCAGCGCGTCACGCATCATCCAACCACGGAACTCCCGTGCACGTGGACCTCGGACGGCAAGATCCTCTTCTCCGCGCACGCGATGGAGGGTCTCGGGCGTCAGCGGGGGCTCTACACCGTCAGCCCCGAAGGCGGGTTGCCGCAGAAGCTGCCGGTTCCGTACGGCGAAGCGGCCGACATCAGCACGGACGGCAAGCTGCTCGCTTACTGCCCGAACACCACCGACTTCGCCACGTGGAAGCGGTATCGGGGCGGCATGCAGAGCGACATTTGGGTGTTCGACCTGGAGAGCAAGAAGGCGAAGCGCGTCACCGACTGGGAAGGGACCGATACGTCGCCGATGTGGGTCGGCGCGAAGCTCTACTACCTATCCGACTGCGGTCCCGAGCACAAGCTGAACATCTGGGTCTACGACACGCAGAGCGGCAAGCGCTCGCAGGTGACGGAGTACAAGGACTACGACGTGAAGTGGCCCTCGGTCGGCCCGGGAGCGAAGGGTCAGGGCGAGATCGTGTTCCAGCACGGGGCCGAGTTGGGCCTGCTCGATCTGGAGACGAAGAAGGCCAAGTTCGTGGACATCCGCGTGCCGGGCGACCGGCCCAACCTGCGGCCGCGCACGGTGGACTTCAGCCGCTTCATCTCGAACTGGTCGGTTTCGCCCAACGGCAAGCGAGCCGCGGTTGAAGCGCGCGGCGACATCTGGACGCTGCCCATCAAGGACGGCGTGCCGCGGAACCTGACCCGGACCAGCGGCGCCGCCGAGCGCGACCCCGCGTGGAGCCCGGACGGCAAGTGGATCGCGTACTTCTCGGACGCGTCCGGCGAGTACGAGCTGTACATCACGCAGTCGGACGGTCGCGGCGAGACCCGCCAGCTCACGCGCGATGGGCTCAACTACCGGTTCAGCCCGAACTGGTCGCCGGACTCGAAAACCATCGCCTACTCGGAGCAGACCGGCGCCATCTACCTCTGCACCGTCGCGACCGGCCAGACGAAGCTGGTCGACACGGACCAGTGGGGCGGCGTGCTGAGCGTCAACTGGTCGCACGACAGCCGCTGGCTGACCTACGCGCGCCCGGACGAGCGGCCCAGCTTGAGTTCCATCTGGCTCTACGAGGTCGAGAAGGGCCAGAAGCACAAGGTCACGAGCGGCATGTTCCCGGACGAGTCGCCGGTGTTCGACCGCAAGGGCGACTACCTGTACTACGCCAGCGGCCGCAACTTCCGACCGATCTACGAGGACTTCGGGTCCACGTGGGTCTACAACTCGAGCCGCGTGCTGATGGCGGCGCCGCTGCGCGCCGATGTGGCCTCGCCATACCTGCCGAAGGCGAACGAGGAGAGCTGGCAGAAGGACGCCAAGCCCGAGGACAAGCCGAAGACCGCCCTGTCGCTCGCGATGCAGGAGCCGGCCGCGGCCCTCGCGGCGGATGACCCGGTGAGCGGCAAGTGGACGGGCACGGCCAGCGGCAGCGCCATCACGGGCGGCAGCATGGCGTTCAAGGCGGTGCTGAAGCTGGCCGCGGACAACACCGTGACCGGCACGTTCGAGGCATCGCTCGGGAGCATCTCGTTCTCGGGCAAGTTCGACCCCGCGGCGAGCACGCTCTCGGGAACGATCACGGTGGGCCCGGGTGTCGACGTCGCCATCACGCTGCATGTGGCGGGAAACAGCGCCACGGGCACGGGCTCGGTGCAGGGCGAGGTGATCCAGATCAAGATGGACCGCCAGGGCGCCCCTGCCCCACCCCAGAAGCCCGATACCGCGGGGCAGGCTCCCGCCGGGGCGGGCCAGAAGCCGGCCGGCGGCACCGAGGCGGCGAAGGCGCCTGAGAAGGTGAAGATCGACCTCGACGGTTTCGAGGCGCGCGCCATCCAGCTCGCGCCGAGGCCCGGCGGTTTCGGGCGCCTGGCGGTGAACGACAAGAACCAGCTCGTCTACGTTCGGCAGTCGGTACCCGGGTCCGAAGGCGGCGCCGGCATCCGGCTGTTCGACATCAACGACGAAAAGCGCGAGGAGAAGGCGGTTGCCGACGGCGGCGGTTTCGACATCTCCGCCGATGGGAAGAAGCTGCTGGTGGTGCGAGGCAACTCCGGCACCATCCAGGACGCTTCGCCCGGCGCGAGCGGCGAGACCGTGATCGCCTCCGGCATGACGACGGCCATCGACCCGCGCGCCGAGTGGAAGCAGATCTTCGTGGACGCCTGGCGGCTGGAGCGGCAGTTCTTCTACGCGACGAACATGCACGGGCTCGACTGGAAGGGCATCCGCGACCAGTACCTGCCGATGATCGACGACTGCACGAGCCGCGGCGACGTGGGCTACGTGATCGGCGAGATGATCGGCGAGCTGAACGTCGGCCATGCGTACTACTTCGGCGGCGACACCGAGCCGGAGCCGAACGTTCCCGTCGGCATGCTCGGCGCCGACTTCGCGCTGGAGAACGGCGCCTACCGGATCGCGCGCATCTACCGCGGCGCGGCCTGGGATTCGGACGCGCGGGGCCCGCTCGGCCAGCCAGGCACCAAGATCGCCGAGGGCGACTACCTGCTCGCCGTCAACGGCCTGCCCGTCGACGTGAAGCAGGACCCGTGGGCGGCGTTCGTCGGGCTGGCGGGACGCACGGTGAGCCTGACGGTCAGCTCGAAGCCGAAGATGGACACCGACGCGCGCGAGGTGATGGTGCAGCTCGCGGGCGACGAGGAGACGGTTCGGTATCGGGCATGGATCGAGAGGAACCGGGCGTACGTCGACAAGCAGACCGGTGGGCGCGTGGGCTACATCTACGTGCCGGACACCGGGGTCAACGGGCAGAACGACCTGGTGCGCCAGCTCGTCGGCCAGCGCGGCAAGGATGCCCTGATCATCGACGAGCGGTGGAACGGGGGCGGCCAGGTGCCGAACCGGTTCGTGGAGCTGCTGAACCGGCCGATGACCAACTATTGGACCGGGCGCTACGGCAACCCATCGCAGTGGCCGCCCGACGCGGCGATCGGCGCGAAGTGCATGCTGATCAACGGCATGGCGGGCTCCGGCGGCGACCTGTTCCCGTGGATCTTCAAGCACGAGAAGGTCGGTAAGCTGATCGGCACCCGGACGTGGGGCGGCGTCGTCGGCATCGGCGGCATCCCGAACCTCATCGACGGCGCGGTGGTAACGTCTCCCAACTTCGCGTTCTTCGAGAACGAGAAGAAGTGGGGCATCGAGGGGCACGGGGTCGATCCGGACATCGAGGTGCTGGACGATCCGTCGCTGATGGTGGACGGCGGCGACCCGCAGATCGATGCGGCCATCAAGCTGATGATGGCCGAGATCAAGGACAAGCCCTGGAAGCCGACGCAGCGCCCGCCGTTCCCCAACAAGGCAGGCATGGGGGTTCCGCCCGACCAGCGGTAGCACCCGTCCTCAGCAGGACCATCGGCCCTCCCGGCGAACGCTGGGAGGGCCGATGCATTTGCCCGAACGCCCGAGCACTCCGTGCCGTATGGTTTGGCGGGAGGATCGGCGCATGCATGTGGGGTTCGCGTGGGGAGCACCGGAGTACTGCCTGACGCGGCAGCAGTGGGTGGAGGGGAGCCTGGACGACGTCTTCGGGTTCTTCCAGAACCCGCACAACCTCGCGCGGATCACGCCCGGCTGGCTCGGATTCGGCATCCGGCGCATGTCGACGCAGAGCATCGAGGCGGGCGCCATCATCAGCTACCGGCTGCGGTGGCTGCGCATCCCGTACACGTGGCGCACGCTGGTCGTCGAGTGGACGCCGCCGGTGCGCTTCGTCGACGCGGCGCTGCGGAGCCCGTTCGTCTCGTGGCGCCACACACACTCATTCGAGGCGGTGGGCGGCGGCGTCCTGATGCACGATTGCGTGCGGTATAGGGTGCCGTTCGGCCCCCTCGGTGTGGCGGTGCACGCTCTCATCGTGCGGCGCCAACTCGAGGGCATCTTCGATCACCGCCAGCGCGTCGTCGCCGAGCTGATGTGCGGCGGCCGGGTGCTCACCGAGGCGCCTGGTGAGCAGCCCCCCGAGCACGGGTAGAATGCCGCACAGAACAGACGCTCGGGGAGATCGTGATGATCCTGTACATCGGTTTCGCGCAGCCGGACGAGTGGGAGCACTGGGCGGGGATCTACGCACGGCACGCGCGGCGTTTCGAGGAGGCGGCCGGCGGCGACCCGTGCCTCGTGTTCCCGTTCAACCATGTGACGCCGGAGCGGGTGACCCGGATCGCGCCGCGGGCGATCGTGTTCAGCGGGTTCGCGCGGTCGTGGGAGCTGTACGATCCTGCTTCATTCGGCGGCGTCTGCGACCTCATCGATCAGGCGACCGATACGCCGATGCTGGGGCTCTGCGGCAGCCACCAGCTCTTCGGGTTCTACTTCAACGGCACGCTGCGCGCGGGCCTGCCCCTGTGCGACGAGCCGATGCGCGCGCGGCGGCCCGGAGAGCCGATCGTGAACCCCGACTACCACCCGGACTTCATCATGGAGCGCGGCTTCTATGAGCTGACGCTGCACGGGCGCGACCCGATCTTCGAGGGCTGCGGCGACCCGCCCATCGTGCTTGAGTCGCACTACTGCGAGGTCAAGACGCTGCCACCGGGCTTCACGCTGCTCGCATCGACGCCCGAATGCCGCATCCAGGCCATGCGCCACAACCTGCGGCCTCTGGTGGGGGTTCAGTTCCATCCGGAGGACTACACGGACCGGTTCCCAGATGGGCGGACGATCCTGCGGAACTTCCTGGGGAGGTAGGGGGCGGGGGGTCCTGCTGGACGGGCAGGGACGCCCGTCCCCACCACTGCACCCTACTGGACGGGCAGGGACGCCC
>CAZFLM010000017.1:42841-94144 GCA_964519955.1 uncultured Chthonomonadaceae bacterium
CGCCCATCCCACCACTGCACCCTACTGGACGGGCAGGGACGCCCGTCCCCACCACAGCACTCCACCGGACGGGCAGGGACGCCCGTCCCCACCACGACCGCCTACTGGACGGGCAGGGACGCCCATCCTACCACGACCGCCTACTGGACGGGCAGGGACGCCCATCCCACCACTGCACTCCACCGGACGGGCAGGGACGCCCATCCCACCACGGCGGGGTGCGTGGCGTTCACCTCTGACCTTTCCCCCTTTTGACCTTTCACCTTTCACCTTTGACCTCTGACCCACATCGCCTACGCCCGGCGCAGGGTCACGACGTTCACCTCGGGGTCGCAGCAGAAGCGCATTTGGGGGCCGACGGTGCCGACGCCGCGCGAGGTGTGGACCGGGTGGTGCGGCGCCTGCTCGAGGCCGTCGCGGTAGATGCGGGCATACATGGGGGTGTGGTTCCAGCCCAGGAGCGGGAGGCGGGCCTGGCCGCCGTGGGAATGGCCCGAGAACTGGATGGCGAAGCCGGGAGGGGAGTCCTGCGCATAGTCGGGCTCGTGGACGAGCAGCACCCTCGGGGCAGACTTCGGCACGCCGCGGAGGGCCCGATCGACGTTCTGGCGGTGCTCGCACACGCAGTCGAGGCCGACGAGCCAGGCAGCGCCGCCGGGGCCGATGCGGGCCGCCTCGTTGCGCAGCAGGCGGATGCCGACCGCCGGGAGCGCGTCGCGCATCCAATGGAGGGGGCCCGCCCAGTAGTCGTGGTTGCCGAGCACGGCGTACGCACCGAGAGGCGCTGTGGCGAGGGGCTGGAATGCCGCGGCGGCGTGCCGTGCCCAGATGTGCGCCTTGTAGGTGATGTAGTCGCCGTTCAGCAAGACGATGTCGGGCTTCGCGTCGAGCAGCATCCGTACGGCACGGAAGACGCGGCCGAGGGCGCGATCGCAGTCGCAGTGGGTATCGGTGATCTGCCCGACGCGCAGGCCATCCAGTTCGCGGGGCCAGGCGGCAAGGGGCACCTCACGCTCGCGCAGCACGAGGTGATCGGCGCCGAGGTGGCCGGCGTAGACCGCAGTCGGCAGGGAGAGCGCCATCCCGCCGACGAACGCGCGCCTCAGCAGCCGGCGGCGGGAGAACCGGCGCGGATCGTCCGGCTGCTCTGGGGCGCGCAGCGGCTCGTCAGGCATCTTCCGGCTCGACGCGCATGGTCCTGACATTGGCGATCGGGATGAGGGTCGTCGGGCCATTGTCTGGCAGGATCTTCACCCAGAGGTCGCCCACGGCGGCGAGGCGGCCTCGAACCGGCCCCATCTGCCCGACGATCTCGATGGAGACGCGGGATCCGACGTACTCGTGGACGAACTGATCTCCCATTGGCTCAGCCCCGTGGTTCGACCTCTTGCTCGGCGGGCACATCGGCCGGGCGCAGCAGGCGGGCGGCAGGCTCGTCCGGTGGGCCCACCACCTTCATGATGCGGATGGCGGACACCGGAATGAGGAAGGTCTCCGATCGCCCCTTGGCGCCCTTGGCGAGTTCCAGCCAGGACGCGGTGGCGTCGACAAGCCGGCCGCGATCGGTGTACATCGCGTTGTCGGTGCGGTAGAGCACCTCGACCTCGGAGTTACGGAAGCGCTCCAGGAACGGGTCCATGCGATCCTCGGCGACGTGCCACGAATGGCGGCCCCGCGTCTCAAAGACCGCGAGGTCCGCCATTCGCAGCACGCATGTTATGCAGCGGCGGGCGCAGAGAGCAGCGCCCCTACCTATACGGCTGGCGCCACCGCAACGACATCAGCGCCGGCCTGGCCCTCGAACTGCTCGAAGTTGGCCGTGAAGAGCTTGCCCAACTCGCGGGCCTTGGCGTCGTAGGCGGCCTGGTCCTTCCACGTGTTCTTCGGCCACAGCACTTCGGTGGGAACGCCCGGGCACTGCGTGGGCACCTCGATGCCGAAGACCGGATCGGTCTGGGTCGGCACGCTGTCCAGCTTGCCCTCGAGCGCGGCGGTGATGAGGGCGCGGGTGTGCTTGATGCTCATGCGAGCGCCCACGCCAACCGGGCCGCCGCTCCAGCCGGTGTTCACCAGCCAGGTGCGCACGTTGTTCTGGGCGACCTTCTCGCCGAGGAGCTTGGCGTAGACGGTCGGATGGCGCGGCAGGAACGGGGCGCCGAAGCACGTGCTGAACGTTGCGGAGGGCTCGGTGACGCCTGCCTCGGTGCCGGCGACCTTGGCGGTGTAGCCGGAGAGGTAGTGGTACATCGCCTGTGCGGGAGACAGTCTGGCGATGGGCGGGAGCACGCCGAACGCGTCGCAGGTGAGGAAGAAGATGTTCCGCGGGTGGTCGCCCACGCTCGGGATCACGGCATCGTCGATGAACGTCAGCGGGTAGGCGGCGCGGGTGTTCTCGGTGAGGCTGTCATCGTCGAAGTCGAGCAGGCGGGTCTTGAGGTCGAGCGCGACGTTCTCGAGGACGGAGCCCCAGCGGATGGCGTTCCAGATCTGCGGCTCGTTCTCCTTGGAGAGGCGGATGCACTTGGCGTAGCAGCCCCCCTCGAAGTTGAAGATGCCCTTGTCGCTCCAGCCGTGCTCGTCGTCGCCGATGAGGCGGCGGTTGGGATCGGCGGAGAGGGAGGTCTTGCCGGTGCCGCTGAGGCCGAAGAAGAGGGCGGTATCGCCGCTCGCGCCCATGTTGGCGGCACAGTGCATCGAGAGGACACCGCGCTCCGGCAGCAGGTAGTTCATGATCGTGAAGATCGACTTCTTCATCTCACCGGCGTACTCCGTGCCACCGATGAGGATGACGCGGGCGTCGAAGTTCACGATGATGAAGGCGTTGGAGCGCGTGCCGTCCAGCTCCGGGTCGGCGTTGAAGCCCGGGGCGGAGATGATGACGAACTCGGGAACATGGTCGCCGGTCTTGTGCCAGTCGGGGCGGACGAAGAGCTGCCTGGCGAACAGGTTGTGCCACGCGTACTGGTTGATGACGCGGATGGGGATGCGGTAGCCCTCTTCGGCGCCGGCGTAGCAGTCTTGAACGAAGAGCCGCTTATCCTGCAGATAGGCCAGGACGCGCCGGTAGAGCGCGTTGAACCGCTCCGGGGTGAACTCCTGGTTGACGGGGCCCCACCAGATGTGGTCCTCGCTGGCCGGAGTTCGAACGACGAACTTGTCTTTGGGCGACCGCCCGGTGTGGATGCCGGTCCGGCTGACGAACGCGCCGCCGGCGGCGAGGAGTCCTTCCTGCTGGAACAGGGCCCGCTCGACGAGAGCGGAGGTACCGAGGTTCCAGTGGATCGCAAGGGCGCCCCTGATTCCGTGGTTCTCGAGCCCGAAGTGGCTCGGGTTAACGCCGAGGTTCTGCATGTGTGTCCTCCCAGGGCCGCCGGAGGGCCGTGATGCTGTCGCGCTGCCGGTGTGCGTGGCGGCTCTCGCGCGCCGGTCAGCCCTATTCTAGCACGCGAGGGGGCCGGCGGTCGTGTGGAGTGTGCCGCATGGTGGGGGCTGGGGACTTGGGACTTGGGGCCGGGGGCTGGGGCGGCCTAGCGCGCGGCTACGGTGTAGAGCATCTCGTTCCAGACGAAGCTGAGGCGCTTGGCGCCGGGGAGCCACTGCAACTCGAGTCGCAACTCGTCCGGGGGCGCGGAGACGGGCAGAGCGCCCAGCCTGCGGCGATGGCCGCCTCGCAGGTCGGTGACCCACAGCTCGGCGCGCACGCGGCCCTTGCTCGTGGCGGCCTCCACGGCCCAGGCCAGCCGCTTGCCGTCCGGCGAGATGGCGTAGGTGTAGTAGTTGCGACCGCCGGGTACATCGACGAGCGCGAGGCGCTTGGGAGACCTGCTGCCGCGGAGCGAGACGCTGAGGACCTCGACGACAGGCAGGCCGCCCTTGCTGCGCCATGTCCGGCGGAGGGCAATGGGGTCGTCCTCGGGCGATGCCCAGGCGAGATCGTCCAGCAGTTCGCCCCGCCCACCGATGGGCAACTGGCGCGCCACGTCGGGCTTCCGCACATCGTGGAGCACGAGGTGATGGACGCGCCCGTTCACGCGGAACGCCTCCAGCCAGTGGCGGCTGTCGGTCATCCAGAGCACGGAGCGGTAGCAGCCGTCATCGTCCTCCGGGTAGGCGTATCGCCTCCCGCCCTTCACCTCGACCAGCAGGCACTTGTCCCACCGGTATGACCAGGCGAACCACTTGCCATCGGGTGAGATGGCGCTGCTGTCCACACACTCCGGGTCGAGGGAGTCCAGCGCTTGCGTGGCTCGTGGGAGGCGCTGGTCCCGCCGCGTGCGCGTGTCCAGAAGGCAGGCCACGCGCGTCAGGCGCTGCTCGCAGCCCATTCTGTCAGGATCGTAGTGCCCCAGGAACGTGGCGTGGAAGACCTCGTGATCGGATACCCACTGGATGTCGACGCCGCAGTGGAAGCGGCAGCCCCACCAGTCCTTCGTGCTCGCGACGAACGTGGCGCGCTTGAGGAGGTCCTGGGGGGCGGCCCGGCCGCCGACGCACAGCAACGCCAACGCGACGACCAGCAGCGGCAGCTTGCGGGAATGCACCGAGGTCTCCTCGTGGCACCGTGATGATGGCGAGTTCCACGTGAGCGCGCAGGGTACCTGCCGGCCGGGGACGCAAACCGGCGCAGCGTTGTGCGCCTGCGCGAGCGGCGGACGGGCGGGCGGAGGGCCGGCGGTTGGAACCGCGCCTCGCGGACGGCACGAAGCCGAGCGCCCGGGTTGAAACGCGGGCCTGGACGCGGCGAAGTCCCGTGCCGCGACTGGAGAGGCACCCACCCCGGCCTCAAGCCACCCCTCCCGAATCGGGAAGGGAGCGTGGCGAAGGGCGTGCCGCCTGGGACGTCATATATGAGAAGGGCGCCCGCGTGGGGCGCCCTTCGTGGTGCGTGTGGACGGGGCTCGGCTCAGCCGACGAGCTTCTGGAGCTTGGCGGCGATGGCGGCCTTGGGCTGGGCGCCGACAATGGTGTCGGCTACCTTGCCGTCCTTGAAGAAGATGAGCATCGGGATGGACATCACGTTGTAACGGGTCGCGATCTCGCGCTCCGCGTCGACATCCAACTTGTACACCTTGGCCTTGCCCGCGAACTCCTCGGCGACGGCATCGACGTGCGGGGCGATCATCTTGCAGGGCCCGCACCAGGTGGCCCAGAAGTCCACGAGGACTGGGACGTCGCTCTTCAGCACTTCGTCGTCGAAGTTGGCGGTCGTGATCGCGGCTGCGTTGCTCATGTTGGGGCTCCCGGGAGAATGGAATGGTCGAGCCTGGCGCCTGGGGACGGGCTGCAGCATGGCCGCTTCCCCCTCGTTGGTCCGTCGCCGAATGGGCCTGTGGCTGGCGCACGGGCCACGCGAAGCGCTACAGGTCGTGGTAGCAGTTCTGTCCCGTAGTATACATCACGTCCGCTCGGCGCGGCGAGTTCCAGGTCGTCCGCTTTGCCCCGACCGGCCATATCGGCAAGGTGTTCGGCGGCGCTCGGTCGAAGAGTAGAGGGAGTGCCCGACCGTCCAGCACCTCCTTCGCGAAGGAACTGGCCCGACCATGCGCGCAATCGCTAGCCTGACCTGCCTTGCCGCCCTCTGCGCCCTCGCCGCGGCCGCGCGCCCCCAGGCGGCGCCTGCCCGCGCCAGGCAGATCGAGATGCGCGGCACGGTCTCACAGCTCCCCTTCTGGCTCGGCACGACGATGTATGGCAACCAGTGGAAGGTCGATGTCGAGGGCTCCAACTGGTGGTACGACAAGGGGCACTGGAACCGCCACTTCGACGAACTCGTGCGGTTGAAGCTGAACGCCCTGTTCCTGCTGCACCCGGACCCCTACCCCGCGTTCGTGGATGTGCCCGGCTACCCGGAGGCGCGCTACCTCTCGCCCGAGGAGTTGGCCCGGTCGCGCGAGATGCTCCGGTGGATACTGGCGGAGGCGAAGCAACACGGCGTGCGCATCTACCTGCTGACCTGGAACGTGAACCTGCCGCCGGGCTTGCAGAAGGCGCACAACCTGCCGGAGTCGGGCGCCGACACCCCGCTGACGCGCGCCTTCACCCGCGCGGCCGTCGCCGCCACGTTCCGCGACTTCCCGGGCCTCGCCGGCATCGCGACGATGGCCGCCGAGACGCCGCCGGGCTGCGTCGACTTCGTGGTCGAGGGCATCTGCGCGGGACTGCGCGACAGCGGCCGCAACCCGGAGTTGATCTTCTGGAGCTGGTGCAGCTATCCCGAGGACTCGCGCCGCATCCTGTCCGCCTACCCGAACACGCGCCTGCTGCACTACCTGCAGTACGAGCAGTACTTCAAGCCCATGGCGGACCCGCGCATCGGCCGGTTCAGCAAGGCGTGCGGGAACGCGCCGATGGTGGCGCTGGGCGGGCCGAAGTCGTGCCACGGCTACCTATACTGGTGCGACCCGGAGTGGGCCCGCCTGACCGTGCGCAGTCTGCGCGAGCAGAACGGCACCGGGTTCATCATCGAGAGCTATCACGCCGACCCGGAGATCGGGCGCGAGGCGCTGGCCTACTATGCGGCGAACCCCGACGAGCCGTACAGCCCCGCCAGATGGGAGAAGCGCTTCGGCGAGGTGTACGGCCGCCCGGACCTGGGCAAGCCGCTGCTCGCCGCCGCCCAGGCCGCCAGCCGCATCCTCCCCCGCTTCGTCACGCTCGTCCACAGCCAGACCGACCACTACGCGCCACAGCTCGGGCTGCCGTTGGTCTACTACACGGACATGCCCACCCTCTCCAGCTACGTGTTCGAGAACGTGCAGACGCTCGACCCGAACGGGTACCTGCGCCCGAACCTGGGCCTCTGCTGGCCGAACCCCGACTGGGGCGAGAAGGTAGTGGGGGTAAGGGAGTACGCCCGGAGCCTGGCGGGCAGGGACGCCCGCCCCACCACGGCGCTCCACCGCCCCACCACGACAGGCCCTGGGCCGTCATCCCGCCAGGGATCTGATTTGGCCGGCCGCCGCGCATCCTCCCCGGCGGGCAGGGACGCCCGCCCCACTACGCCGGCGGACATCGCGGGGCAGATCGAGGCGCTGGCGAGCACCTGCCGCGCGAACGTGAGGACTGCCCGGGCAGCCCTGAAGCCGTCGGACAGCGAGCGCCTGCGCAGCCTGCTGGATCTGCTCGACCTGAGCGCGGCGCTGGGCGATCACTACGCGGCGAAGGTGCGGGCCGCGATCGACTGGGAGCGCTGGCGCGCCGGCAATGAGGCGAGCGGAGCCGCCTGCGTGAAACACCTGAGCGCCTCGGTCGACGCGTGGGAGCAGGTGGTGGCCGTGGCGAACCGCATCTACCCGGGCAACGTCGGCTACTGGCGCTCGGAGATGGCCTCGGCGCCGCCGTGGACCCAGAACCAGATCTGGGAGTCGTACGCCATGGTCCAGGGCCACTGGCGCGACAACCTGGAGCCCTTCCGCCAGGAACTGGCCCTGGTTCGCGAGGAGATCGCGCGCGGGCCCCGCAGCGCATCGCTGCCGCTCTGGGAGGCCCTGCGCGCCGTTCCCGCCAGCCGCCTGACGCCCGTGTTCGCCGACGGCTTCGACGAGGCAGGCACCGCCCGCCGGGCCTGGGACCCGGGCGCCACCCGAACCGCGGAGGCGTCCGAGGTACTGGCCGGAGCGGGCGCCGCCCTGCTCGACTCCCGCGGCCTACCGGGCGAGTGGCACATGATGCTGCGCTCCGACCGCGCCGCCCTGCGCCTGGCGCCCGGCAAGCGCTACCAGGTGACGTTCCGCTACCGCGTGGTCGACCCCGGCAAGGAGTACGCCAGCCCGTTCGCGGTGGCAGCCCGTTCCGACAAGGGCGGCGTCCCGGCGGACATCGGCTCCGGCCGCACGTGGGGGGCCGCGAAGGGCGCCGCCGGCACGCGCACCGTGCTCCTGGAGCCGCGGTCCTACGACGACTACTACCTCTTCTTCAGCATCCACGGCGCGGCGGCGGTGGTGATCGATGACCTGCGGGTGGCGGAGGTGGGGGCGAGGTGAAAGTGGAAAGTGGCAAGGTGAAAGTGGGGCGGCGGTTGAGAGGGCCGGCGCCAACGGCGTCGAACGTCGAATGTCGAACGATGGCGGCCTCGCCAGCCGAACGTACGAATGCCGCAATCCCGACGCGCAGATGTAGGGGCAGAGCATTCGCGTTGCCATCTTTCGCCCCGCGGGCGCGTTGGTCGCGAATGCGGTGCCCTGCCGTTCGGTTCACCGGCGCCGTGGCGTGGCCACGCCCTGCCGTCAACCACTCGTCCAACCACGCATAGGACCCCAAACCCATGAAGATCACCGATGTCCGCGTCATCGTGACGTGTCCGACGCGCAACTACGTGTTCGTGAAGATCGTGACGGACGAGCCCGGGCTGTATGGCGTGGGGGACGCGACGCTGAACGGGCGCGAGCTGGCGGTGGCGGCCGCGCTGAAGGAGCATGTGGCGCCGCTGCTGATCGGGCGCGACCCGGACCGCATCGAGGACATCTGGCAGTACCTCTACCGGGGCCCCTACTGGCGCGGCGGGCCGGTGCAGATGACGGCGCTGGCGGGCATCGACCTGGCGCTGTGGGACATCAAGGGGAAGCGCGCGGGGCTGCCGCTCTACTCACTGCTGGGCGGGAAGACGCGCGACGGCGCCCTCGCCTACAGCCACGCCGGCGGCGGCAGCTTCGCCGAGGTGCACGAGAGCGCCTGCCGCATCGTGGAGCGCGGGTTCAAGGCGGTGCGCATCCAGTGCGCGGTGCCCAATGCGGTCGGCACGTACGGCGTCGGCGGCGCGGCGGAGGCGGCCTCAGCGAACTGGGGCGCGGCGGATGGCGGCGAGATCGGCGACGGCGGGCCGATGCCGTCGGTCGAGACGAACTGGGAGCCGGCGAACTACCTGCGCGTGGTGCCGCCTATGTTCGAGTACGTGCGCGAGCGGATGCCGGAGGTCGAGCTGCTGCACGACGTGCACGAGCGCCTCTCCCCCATCCAGGCCGCGCGCCTCGCGAGGGAGCTGGAGCCGTACCACCTGCTGTTCCTGGAGGACCCGCTGCGCCCGGAGCACAAGGAGAGCTTCCGGCTCGTGCGCCAGGCCAGCAGCACGCCGATCGCGATGGGCGAGCTGTTCCACTCGAAGTACGACTGCCTGCCGCTCATCACGGAGCAGCTCATCGACTACATCCGGTGCGACCTGGGGCACATCGGCGGGCTGACGGAGGCGCGGAAGATCGCAGCCATCGCCGAGCCGTTCCAGGTGCTGACCGCGTGGCACGGCCCGGGCGACATCGGCCCCGCGACGCACGCCGCCAACGTGCACCTGGACTGCGCCATCCCCAACTTCGGCATCCAGGAGATGGTCTTCTTCCCGCCCGAGGTCCACGAGGTGATGCCCGGCGCGCCCGAGTTCCGCGGCGGCTACCTGATCCCCTCCGAGAAGCCGGGCCTGGGCGTCGACCTGGACGAGGCGGCCGCCGCGAAGTACCCGTACCAGCGCAGCTACCTGCCGACGGTCCGCCGCGCCGACGGGAGCGTGCACGACTGGTAGTGGACCTGTACGGCACGCTCCCGTACAACGTGGTACAATACAGGCGGAGGACGCTAGGATGGCAGTGAAACAGAAAGGCGGGGCCCGCATGGACTTCCGCTTGAGCGACGCGAACAAGGAGTTAATAGAGCAGGCCGCGGCCTTGTCCGGTCAGAATCTGAGCGACTTCGCGACTTCCACGCTCGTGCGGCATGCTGCCGACATTGTAGAGCGCCACCGAGTCATCCGCATGTCGCAGGAGCGCTACGACGAGTTCGTGCGCTTCCTGGATGAGCCGGCGCGGCCAATCCCCGCGGTTACCGAAGTCCTCGCAGAGCGACAACGCCGCAAGCAACGGCACTCCAGAGCGCTTGAGCAGGCGCCCTAGGCATCCACCGATGGACCTTGAATGGGACATCGGCCCCCTCGCGCGGCATCATCGCATCCGCGAGTTCGATTGCGGGGACGATGATCTGAACCGCTACCTTCGCCAGTTCGCCGATCAGCATCGCCGCCGAGGCGTGAGCCGAACCTACATTGCCTATCCCCTATCCGATCCCTCGCGCGTGATCGGCTACATCACCATCGCGGCGGGCTCCGTTGCCTACGAGGCCGCCGTGTCCGACGAGAGCCTGCCACGGCTCCCGATCCCCGTGCTACACATCGGCCGCCTGGCGGTTGCCACCGAGTACCAGGGCCACAAGCTGATCGGGCCGGGCCTCCTGGCCGAGGCGTTCAGCATAGCCCTGCGCCTGTCGGACGCGGCCGGCTGCTACGCTCTCGATGTCATCGCCAAGACCGACCGCGCCGCCCGGTTCTACGAGCGCCAGGGCTTCGTCCGCCTCCGCGACAGCGACCGACACCTGTGGATCCGCCTCAAGGACCTGCGCGCGTCATGGGCGGGCACCTAGCAGCCCGGCAGGCAGATACGACGCGCTCTCTCGAACCACACACCAGAACCGACCAGGAGGCTAACACCCTATGCAAGTACGCATCTACTGCGACATGGAAGGCGTTGCCGGTATCCAGTCCTGGGACTACACCGGCGGGAACGGCGCCCGCTACGAGGAGGGGCGCAAGCTCTACACCGGCGAGGTGTGCGCGGCGGTGCGCGGGTGCAAGAAGGCCAACGTCGAGGAGATCGTCGCCATCGATGGGCACGGCGGCGCGCCGGCGGGCGGGCGCAGCTTCATGAACTGGATCAACGAGCAGCTCGAGCCGGGCGCGCGGTACGTGCAGGGGTACCCCTGGGCGCGGTACGTGGAGGGGCTCGACGGGTGCGAGGCGGCGATCCTGCTGGCGGCGCACTCCAGGGCTGGCACGGAGGACGGCGTGCTCTCGCACACGGTCAACGCGGACGGCTGGTACGAGGCGCTGGTAAACGGGAAGCCGGTCGGGGAGATCGGCATCACCGCGGCGGTGCTGGGCTCGTTCGGCGTGCCGGTCATCCTGGTCACCGGCGACACGCAGGCGTGCGCGGAGGCGAAGGAGTGGATCGGCGAGAGCGTGCGGACCGCCGCGGTGAAGGTCGGCCTCGGGCGCTACGCGGCGAGCAATCTGGCCCCCGCAGACGCCCGCCACCTCATCGAGGAGGAGGCGATGCACGCGGTCTACCACCGCGACGCCTGGCCGAAGCCCCTCACGTTCGAGGCGCCCGTGCAGTTCCAGGTGGAGTACGCGACGCCCGACCGCGCCGCAGCCTATGCGGGGCGCCCGGACGTGGAGATCGTGGGGCAGCGCACCGTCCGGGCGACGGGGAACACGTTCTGGGAGGCGTTCAGCGCGGTGATGCGGTGAGGAGCGAGTAGGTGGCGGCGCGGCGAGCGTCGAAGGTCGAAGGTCGAACGTGAACGACAGGAGCGAGGTGGCGATGCTGCACTTGAACTGGTTCGTGGTCTCCTTGGGGATGTTCGTGTTGGCGTTTGCCGCGCAGGTGCTGCCTGCCGAGGCGGCGGTCGAGACGTGGCCCGCGCCGGCGGGAGAGCGGCTGTACGAGGACTACGCCGTCCGGGTGAACGGGAAGCCGGTGTCCGTGTACGAGTGCCGCGTGTCGGCGGTGCCCTACAACCAGGTCTGGCCCGGGTATCAGCGCCCGATCGACCAGACCGAGCTGGCGGGCTTCGCGACGTGGGGCATGTCCGGGCCAGTGACCGTCGAGGTGACGGCGAAGCGGCCGTTCTCCTCGGTCGCCGTGCGGCCGACGTCGCGCGGCATCAAGCCGGTCGTCAAGGGGCAGACGATCACGTTCAGGCTGGCGAAGCCCGGGCAGCTCACGGTGGAGTTCGACGGATACCACCACGCGCTGCACCTCTTCGCGAACCCTCCCGCCGAGAAGGCGCCGAAGGCCGGGCCGGACGTGCTCGTCTTCGGCCCCGGGGTTCACCGGCCGGGCAAGCTGCAGCTCAAGTCCGGGCAGACGGTGTACGTCGCGGGCGGCGCGGTGGTGCACACGGCCATCGACGCGCGGCAGGCGACCGGCGTGCGCATCCTCGGCCGCGGGATCATCGACACGAGCGAGTACGAGCGGGACAAGGGCGGCGGGTGCATCCGTCTCAGCGACTGCTCGGACGTGAAGATCGAGGGCGTCATCCTGCGCGACTCGGACGTCTGGACGCTGGCCGCGTTCGGCTGCCGCAACGTGTCGATCTCGAACGTGAAGCTGATCGGGCTGTGGCGCTACAACGCGGACGGCATCGACATCTGCAACAGCCAGGACGTGACGCTGCACGACTCGTTCATCCGCTCGTTCGACGACGGCGTGGTGATCAAGGGGCTGAACTGGGGGCCAACTGGCTACCACGAGCGGCCGGACCGCGGCATCCGGGTCAGCAACATGGTGGTCTGGTGCGACTGGGGCAAGGCGCTGGAGATCGGCGCCGAGACGAGCGCGCCGGAGATCCACGACATCGAGTTCCGCGACATCGACATCATCCGCACCACCCATATCGCCATCGACATCCAGGCAGGCGACCGGGCGGACATTCACGACATCCGCTACGAGGACATCCGCGTCGAGATCGACGACCGAACGCCGCTGCCGCGTATGCAGGGCTCGCGCGAGGAGAAGTACGCGGAGGACATGACGAACCAGTCCTTCCCGATCCTAATCGCCATCGTCATCGACCGCAACAACTACTCGCAGGACAAGGAGCGCGGGCGCGTGCGAGACGTTAACCTCCGGAACGTGACGGTGCTCGGCACGCGGAAGCCGCCGTCGTTCGTCCGCGGGCTGGACGCCGAGCACACGGTCAACGGGGTGACGATCCAGGGCTTGCGCATCGGCGGGAGGATCGTCGCGACGGCGGAGGAGGCGCACCTGAGCGTGGGGCCGTTCGCGGCGGGCGTGGTGTTCACGGCGGGAGCGAAGTAGGCGGCGCGGAGCGATCTAGGCCGGGGTAGGCAGTGCGGTCATCCACACTTCGAGGTGGGCCCTGATCCGGGCGATGGTGCTCGGCTCGACACCGTCGTCGTGTGCACTCAGTTGATCGAGGAGCTGCCAGAGCCCCAGCAGGTCTCGCTCGCGTCCCTCGCCCAGCCAAGCCAGGTCCACGAGCGCCGACACACCAGGGCCGACATCCAGGTCCCCGCTCATGATCCGAGCGCCGATGTGCGCGGCGAGCCTGTCGCACGACTCGCTGCGGGAGGGCGTGGGTACGCCCGCCTCGCGCAGCGCGGCCTCGAAGAGGGGCGCGACGTCCCGGAGCGCCGCCTCGCTAGTGCACGCGAGATCCGTCAAGGCGCGGCCATGGTGCCCGGCGGTAAGCAGGGCCGTCGCGACGCTGACAAGATGCTCGGCGCGTGCAAGGCCGGCCCCATAGAGCGCCGCCGCCAATCGCATATCGGCGCCCAAGACGCACAGCGCGGCAACATCGGTCTCAACCACGCCCGTCACCCTCCCCCTCGGCCGCCCGCAGGAGCGCCTCGTTGTCCGGCTCGGGAACTCGGAGGAGGGCGTCCGTGCCGGGGTCGGCGGGGCGCAGGAGGACCTGGCCGGCCCTCTGGCGGTCGGCTAGGTCCTGGATCGCCGGGAGCAGCGCGGCGGCCCTGTGCCGCAGGTCGGCGTCCGGCGCCTGGCCCACGAGATACGCGACGAACCCCAGGGCCTCCACGTTCGGCGATCGCTCCACATCGTGGAGCAGGGCGGAGAGCCGCATCCGGCGGGCCAAGTCGCCGTTCCGCCCGCGCGGGCTCTCGGCATCCCGGAGCGCGTCGGCATAGTACGCCGCCCGCTCCGTGGCGGACAGGCCGAAGGTGCCTTCCGGGCAGGGCGCGCGGGCGGCCCGCGCCTCTCGGAGCGCGGAGCGCAGCACCCAGAACGCGGCAGCAGCGGTCGCCGCGACAAGCGCCCCAAACGGCAGCAGCGCGATCCACCTCAATGCCTCGCCTGGGCCCTGCCTAGCGACGGTGAGGAGGGCGGCACAGAGGAACACGAACCAGAAGGGCGCCGGGCGCAGTAGGCTCCCCCGCGGAGCCGCATCGGGCGCGGGCCGGCGCCTAGCCATCTGTGGCCTCCTCCTCCCCCACCGGCCGCAGCAGCTCCTCGTTGTCCGGCTCGGGAACTCGGAGGAGGGCGTCCGTGCCGGGGTCGGCGGGGCGCAGGAGGACCTGGCCGGCCTTCTGGCGCTCGGCGAGGCTCTGGATCGTGGGGAGCAGGCCATGTGCCGCGAGCTGCAGGTCTGGGTCAGGCATGTTGGCCAGAAAGTCGACCAGAGGCAGGGCGGCGCCGTCCGGCGACTGGGTCAGGGCGTCGAGGTGGGCGCGGGCGTGGAACATGGCCACCGAGCCGCCGTCCGCCGCGTGCAGGGAGCCGACCGCCTTTAGGCCCCGGACGACCGCGCGGTAGTAGTCGACGCGCTCCTCGAAGGGCTTCGCGCGGATCGGCTTGTCGGAGTCTGGGGAAAGCTGCAGGCGGACCAGTGTGCGACTGGAGACCCAGATGAGGCCGAACATGGCCCCGGTCCAGGCGGCCAGACCGGCGTTATCGAAGCTGACCAGGTGCGGAGCGACGAAGTGGACGGCGACCGCTGCCAGGCAGACCGCGGCGAGTGGTACCGTGAACGCCGAGGTCCACGCGTGGCGGCGGCGCGCGAGCCGGAGCATCTCCTCGCGCGTGGAGCGCTCCTCACGCATGCGCTCGACGGTCTCCTCGATGGCCTGGCGCTGGCCCTCGGGGATCTCGGCGCGCTGCTCGTCGTTGAGGCCGGCCCACCACCGCTCGACGCGGGAGAGCGCCTCGTGCTCCTCCTCTGCGTAGATCAGCTCAGGCATCGGCGGACTCGCCTCCGACGGGCAGGCGCGGCGTCCCGGGCCTCACCCGTCCAAGGAACGTGACGCTCCCGCTCCGATAGCCCCTCGCGCTGACGCCCAGGTCGATCACGATGAGTTGGTCGAAGCCGTCGAGTACAAGGCGATCCTCAGAGGCACGCACCTCCGGTACCTCCGTGAAGACCAGAAGAATGCACCGGTCCAGTTCGAGGATGAGCGACCGAGGTCGCAGTGCAGCATAGGTCAGGTGGCAGTAGCAGTCGCCTGGCCGGCCGCGCTGGCCGTCGGGCAGTTCCAACTCGGCGCCGCCCGCGCCCGTGAACCACTGACGCACTTCCTCAGCGACGTTCGTCTCGGGCGGCTCGGACCAACCCTTGACCGCCAGGATGCGCGCGTCCAAGTCCGGGAACCACTCCTCCGCCACGCGCCGCGTGCATGGAACCAGCACGCGCGAGTCGTCGAGCCAGAACGTGCCGCACGCCACACACTGGCGGAGCTGCGCGCTGCCCTGAGCGTTGAAGCCGAAGGAGTGCATGGACGGCTGCCGCTTGCCCGCACCGGCTTGGCACTCCTGACATCCTAGCTTCTTGTCAGCTGCCATCGCTACACTGCCTCATGCGAGCGGCGTCGCTGGCCCCGACACCGGCGGGGCGCAGCAGCGCCGCCTCGTCGGCGGCCGACGGGCGGAGCAGGACCTCGGGCTGCGCATCCGCCGGCCGCAGGAGCGTCTGGCCGGCCTGCTGACGCTCGGCGAGGTCGCGAATGGTGGGCAGCAGCCGCGCGGCGCGCTCCCGCAGGGCAGGCTCAGGAGCGCTCTCGGCCAGGTACTCGATGAGCGGGAGGGCGGCGCCGTCCGGCTGGCGTTCGATCGGCTCCAACCAACAGCGCGCCAACCAGTCCGGCGGCTCGGTGTCGCCAAGGCCCTTGAGCGTCACACGGTAGTGCTCCACGCGCTCGGCGAAGCTCATCTGCTCCAGCAACCGATACTCCCCGCGCCTCGTGAGCGACCGAATCGCCTGCTTGCGCCACCGAAGATCGAGTACGGTCAGTACCCCGATGAACAGGCACGCCATGCCACCGACCAGTCCGAACCGCAGCGCCCGGTCCGGCGCGCCGAGGGTGAGGGCCCAGCAGAACAGCCACAGCGCCACGATCGCGGCGGCGCCGATCAACACAGTGCGCCGGTTGCGGGAGCGGAGCGCACGCACGCGGGCAGGACGCTGCTCACGTCGGTCGCGGTACTCCGACAGCGCACTCAGCACCAGCTCCCTCGAGCCGGGGTCCAGCGCCTCGCGGCCCTCGGGCGTCAACTCGGCCCACCAACGCTCCAGGCGCGAGCCCGGATCTCCGGGATCGTAGGTGCTGGGATCGTACTCGGTGGTTGGGCCAACATGCTCAGGCATCGGTGAGCCTTGCTGTGCCTTGTTCTGCCGCCACACGCACGGCGGTCCGTGGCCGCGTGTAGCCGCGATGGGCCGGGTCAGACGGTGAACTTCTCGTGCCAGACGCCTCGCCGCTCGTCCGCCAGATGCCCGAAGTGCCGCTTGACGAACGCAGTCAGCTCCATCGGGTTGAAGGGCATCGGCAGCCACGAGCTGAGGCAGGCGCGGCGGAGTGCGGCCACGCCCGGCCCCGGCTTGGGCACCAGGCCGATGATCGGGAAGTACGAGCCGCCCTCGCCGCGGCGGATCTCCCTGACCAACTCCAGCGGGTCGGCGTCGGTCAGTCCGAGGTCGAGCACGAGCATGTCCGGCGGCTCCTGCTCGAGCCGGGCGAGCGCCTCCTCACAGGTACCTACCACATCGACGCGGTAGCCCTGCCGCCTCAGGTTCACCGCAACGAGGCTGCCGACGGCCGGCTCGCGGACCGCGGCCAGGATCGTCTTGGGGCCGTGCGCCGGCTCATCCGATGCGGTGGCGAGCCAGGCGCGCAGCTTAGTGCAGAAGCGCGACCACCAGCCTGGGCGCGAGCCGGGCTCGGACGGGAGATCGTTCATTGCCTGGGCCTCTGCGCGAATAGGTAGTAGGATGCAGCGCAGACGAACAGCGCAACGGTGCGCTGCACGCGGACGGCGAACAGCTCGGCATCGGGCGCTGTGACTGAGCGGAACATCAGCCACCCCCAGGCCCCACCGGATAGCAGCATCGAGATACCCGCAACGGCGCGGACCGGCGCCGGCAGGCCATTCGCGAGGTCACGCGGCCGGCCCTGGTAGACCAGGAAGAGCATCGCCACGGCGACCGCGCACATGGCGACCATCCACGCCTGCTCCGCCAGAGGGAGCGGCCCCGGAGAGAAGAGGCACAGCAGCGCGGTCCCCACGAACGTCAGCACGACGCCCACCCACGTCACCACAAGAACCTTCACGGAGCCCGGCCTCCCTTCAGTGCAGAAGCGCGTACGCCAGGAGGTTGACATTTACGAACTCGCAGTTGATCACCTCATCGCCGCCGCAGCAGCAGCAGTTCTCGGCGTGGCTCGTGTCGTTGAGGCCATCCGGCGAGAAGACGAGGACGATGCGCCCCTTGATGGTGAGCCCCTCCAACGCCGCCGCCTGCGGGCCGTTGCGCTGGTGGGAGGTCTGCAGCGACGGGATGTTGTAGACGGTGCGGAACATGGGGTGCGAGAACGGGATGCGCTCCAGCTTCTGGTTCGGGAAGACGATGGCGAACTCTCGGCGGAACGACTGGATCCACTCCGGCGAGGAGCATCCAGCCGACGCGAGCAGGAAGCCCCCGTGAGTAAGGTAGTAGCGCAGGTTGATACGCTCCTTCTCGGTGAGCGTGAAGCCGCCCTCCCCGGTCATGATGGCGAAGGGGTACTGCGTCAGGGCGCGCGCGTCGTCGAGGCGGACCTTGCGGAACGGGGGCTCGGCCTGGATCTTGGTCTCCATCTGCAGGCGCTTGAGGAACCGGTCGCTGAAGCAGACGGACGACTTGCTGACCGCGTAGATGAGGTTGGCGCAGTAGATGCGGTTGCCGTTGTTGGGCGGCGCGCCCTGGCCGAGGCCGGCGAGGGGGGCAGCGGCGCAGAGCAGCGCGAGCAGTCGCCATCGGTTCATCGGGTTCCTCCTCTTCCGGTCCGCTGCGCCACGTCCGCTTGCTTGCGCGCGCGGCTCTGCCCCGTTCGTACGCGCCCGCCCAGGCAGGAGGCTGTGGGCGATCGAGCAACGAACCGCGCCACCAAACGGCCGCCAGATCCCTCGCAGCGACGGCTCGGGATGACGCCATTGCGGCGTGGCGGGCTCCGATAGCACCCAGGCCGAGACGGTTGCCACGCCACGCCGCTACTTGCCGCCGGCGACGGCGCGGAAGTAGTCGCGGACGAGGCGGCGGTACTCGGCGGGATAGCGGCTCGCGTTGGCGTCCGAGACTGCCGACGGCGGGCGCGCGGCGCCGGGCAGGCGTTCGATGTCCTGCGCGCCGAGCGTGCCCGGCGGCTCACCGGCCAGCAGCTTCGGCGGCTTCTGGCGCCGCGTGCCGCCGCCCGGCTGCTTCCGCTGGAGCGCCTGCACCATCGCCTGGCCCTGCTGGGAGCCCTGGCGGCCGTCGCCGGGGCGCGAGCCAGGCGTCGGGGCGGGCTGGTTCCCCTGCCCCGTGCCGGAGCCCTGGCCCTGCCCCTGGCCCTGACCACTCCCCATTCCCCGAGCCATCTGCTCCAGCGTGTTGCCGGCGCCCTGGCCGAGGCATTCCTTCGAGCGACCGTCCAGGCCGCTCTTCGACGCGCCCTGTCAAGTGCCTCCCTTGGACATCAGGCTCTCCAGGAGGCGGCGTGCCTGCTCCGAGAGCGACGCGCCCCGCGATGCCGCCGACTTGCCGTAGGCGTCCGCTGCCTGCCCCATCTTCTCGGCGGCCCCGAGCTTGTCGAGCGCGTCGGCCAGCTCGCGCCCCTTCGTCGCGGCTTCGGGCGAGACCTCCTGCGCCTGCTGAGCATCGGCCTCCAGCGCGTTGCGCACCTCGTGGAGCTGGCGCTTGAGGTCCTCCTGGGCGCGCTGGTGCTGGCCGAGGCGGGCCTGCTTGAACGAGTCGCTGCCTTTCTGCCTGGCCGTCTCGCTGGCCTGCATCGCCAACTCGCCCTGCGCCTTGGTGATCTGCTTGAGGCGCTCCACGTCGGCATAGAGCGGCGCGCCCTTCTCCACCGCGTCGAGGGCGGCATCCACGCTGCGCTGCGCCTCACCGGAGAGCGCCTCCATCTTGCGTGCGGCTTCGGCGGAGGCGGAGGCCATCTGCGACGGCGACTTGCCCTGCGCGGCCTCCGACATCGGTTTCGTCGCGCCGGGGTCGACGCCGCGGGCCAGCTCGCCGAGCTTCTTCTGGAGCCCCTTCTCGAGGTCGTACTGAGGCTGCTCCTTGGCCAGGTCCTTCATCGCCCTGGCGAGCGCCGCGGCCTCCTTCTCGAGGTCCGCCTGCGCCTGGCGCAAGTCGCGCGCCGCCTTCACCGCCTGCCTCGAGCCTGGGCCACCTGGCGGCGACTTGCGGAGCGCGTCCATCTTGTCGGCCAGCGCCTTCTGGCGCTCCGCCAGCTCGCGCAGCGACTGGGTCATCGAGCGGTAGTCCTGCGCCATCTGGGGGATGCCGCGCTGCTGCCGGGTGATCCGCTTGAAGTCCTCCTTCGACACCACCCAGATCCAGTTGCGGTCCGAGTCGGCGACGTGCGGCTTGCCGGGATCATTGTCGAAGGCCGAGCCGTAGTACTCGATCACGTCGCCGGGCCGCACGCCGAGGTCCTTGAGGTCGATCGGCACGCTGACAGCCGCCTCGCGATGGCCGGGCGGGATCGGGAACGTGCTGGCTGTCTCACCGAGGCCGTTCACGATGCGCCGCACCTCGACGCGCTGCAGCCCGACGTCGTCCTGGGCCTCCACGCGCACGTTCAGGCTCATCTCCGGAGTCGCGACCCCGTTGCCGCCGGGCTCGGCGATCGCGACCTGCGGGTTCTCATCGTGCAGGAGCTTGACGGGGCCAGATGCAGCGCCCTTCGTCGCGAGGCCGTCGGTGGCGGTGAGGTCGAGGCGGAAGGTGCCGTCGCGGCGGATGACGGTGCTCGCGCCGACGTGGCCGGGCTTGGCGTCGACGGGCTTGAGGACGACTGCCTCATCGGGGGCGTTGGGGGCAGAGACCACAAGACGCCCGCCCTCGAGCGGCCGGTTGCCCTCGATGTCGAGGTCCACGCGCGTACCGGCGAGCCCCTCGATGCCCTGCTTGCCCAACTGGCTGAACGCCGCACCGCGGCCCGTGTACTGCGGCGGCGTCAGCTTGAGGAGCACGGACTTCACCTGGGGCGCCTGATCGACGGTAATGACGTAACGCTCGCTGCGGCCCGTGTTGGCGCGCACGTAGTAGCTCGTGTCGCGGCGCAGGTCCTCCAGCAGCAGGCTGTAGCGGCCGTCGTCGAGCACGGCCAGAGGAGTCGGCCGCTCGCGCTCGCCGCGGCTCTGGGTGACGAGCGACATCGTCTCGGGCTTCAGCCCGCCCACGGTGACGACGACCTCGACGCTGCCGCCGGGCCGCACGCGGGCGCCTCGGGGCTCGACGCGGAAGTCGGTGAGGGTGAATGGCGGGCGGTCCTGCCAGAAGGCGAGGAAGCGCGGCAACTCATAGCGCGGGAGGCGCGGGTAGGCGGCCAGGGCGATGACCGCGGCGACCGACATCGAGACGAAGCGGGTCCTGGCCGCACGAACCTGCGCGCGGTCGCCCTCCTCCTCCGCGGGCAGGCGTTCGGCCTCGTGGCCCGCGCGGGCGACCTCGGTGCGCATGAGCTGGGCGGTGTGGCCCTCCTCCTCGGCAAGCGCGGAGCCGAACTGCACCGCGTTGATGAGCGCGCTCTCCAGCTCGGGGTGGCGCGCCTCGACCTCCACCGCGGCGCGCTCGAGCAGCAGCTCGTCGGCGGAGGCGCGGGGGGCCGAGACGGCTGGCCGAAGGCCCTGGCGGAGGCGCACGTAGGTGACGACGATGCCGCCGCAGGTGCAAATGCCGCGCAGCCAGGCGGGCAACGGGAAGAGCGCATCGAGTACGAAGAGGGCGAGGACAGCGGCGACGGCGGCGAAGGCGAAGCGGAACAGCCCGGCGTGCGCGTGCGCGCGGGCGCTGAGCCCATGCGCCCGAACGAGGAACGCGCGCGTCGAGGCGGTAGCATCGGTCATGACGGGCCTAGCGTAGCTCAGGTTTGGGGCGGTGTCAATAGGGTGGTAGCGAGTAGCGAGTAGGCGGAAGGCATCAGTGCGAGCCGGGAGCGTGGGGGGTGGGCACACGCTTCCGGCTCGCGACTGGCTGTGCTACTTGACAGGGGTGGTCTGGGCGACGAGCGGGGTGATGGCTGCCGCCAGGGTGGCCTCGGTGGCGCCGGCGTCGACGTTGTCGAACAGGTACCAGCGCTCGGTGTGCTCGGCGAACTCATCGAGCTGCAGGTGGTGCATGTAGCCGACGGTCTCCAGCTCCATGAAGGTGCCGGCGGTGTAGGTCTCGTTGTTCACGCCCATGTCCGGGTACTTCTCGCGGGCGTCATAGGGGAAGCGCTTGACGAAGAGCGTCTTGCCGCGCAGGTAGCCGGCCCAGCCCTGCTTGTTCAGGATGCCGACCTTCTGCGGCTCGGTGAGCTTCTCGTCGGTCTTGAGGCGGATGTAGGACTTGCCGATGGTCCAGCGCGGGTCGCTCAGGTCGGTGTAGTGCCAGAGGACCAGCGGGCGCGCGGGGAGCAGGTAGTCGTCATGCGAGATGTAGGGCTCCTGCGGGATGATCGTCTGGCCGCCCCCGTTCATGATGCTGAGCGCCCAGGAGGCGATGTCGACCGGCGCCACGTTGTAGTTGGTGAGGCGCTGGAGGACGGTGACCTCGGTGCCCTTCTCGGCGAGGGTGACGGTCATCGTCTTCTGGATGCCGACCTTCTCGTCGATGGGCGAGATCAGCTTGATGCCGTTCGGGATGACCTCGAACTTGATGGGCGTGCTGTCGGGCCCGTAGCTGAGGCGGAAGGACTCCGGCGCGATCCACTGTCGGTGGCCGCCGTAGGGCATCCACGTGCCCATCGGGCCGTCAACCTTGGCCTCCAGCCCCTCGGCCAGGATGTTCTCGCCGCCGACGAAGGCGTAGCGGATGATGCGCGGGCCGATGTCGGTGGTGACGATGACCTCGACGGTGCCATTCGAGAGCTTATAGCAGTTCGGCTGCTTGACGTACTCGACCTTCTCCACTTTGACTTCTCCCCAAGCGGGAATTGATGCGACCACGGCGACGAGGAGCGCGGCGGCGATGCCGGCTCTCGCAGCTCGACTGAACACGTGTCCCCTCCTCTCCCCGCCGCCCCGATTGCACAGGATTGAGCGGGAATACCTAGACTGGACAGACGAGATTGTACAAGTTCGAGCGAAGTGCTTGTGCGACCATGCGCCGTTCCGACCAAGCCTTCGGCGGCATGCAGCGCGCACTGGTGCTTGGTTCGCCGGAGGGGCGCCGTCCTCCTGCAACGGGTCACGGGTTCAGCGGCGGCGCTCCGGGCGGGAGCTTGGGCGGCAGCATGTGCGGCACGCGGCGATAGGTGTGCGGCGAAAGCGACGGCGGCTGCGTGACGGCATAGCGGAAGGGCGCTGAGCCGAGATCGCCCGTGGGTTGCGCCGGAACGATGGCCTCGTTCGCAGGCACGCCGCCGTCGTCCGTCAGGTCGGGACCGACGGAGTAGAGCAGGTAGTCGGCGCCGGCCCGCCTGTACACCAGCGGCTTGCCGGAGAACGGGTCCTGTGTCATCTCAGGTGGGAGGCGCAGGTCTGCGAGCGACGCTGGGAGGCGGCCGTGTTGGGCCTGGTAGGCGCGGATGGAGAGGGCGGCGAGGACGATGCGGGAGCGCGCCGTGGCCACGTCGTACCGGGTGGCTTCCGAGGAGAGGCTGCCCGCTAGCATGGCGGCAACCTCGGAGGAGGGCTCGGGCACCTGCTCGCGCTGCCAGGCGGGCTTGGCGCACTCCCGCAGGGCCGCGGCGCTGTAGTCCTCGATGTCACGCAGCGTCCGCTCGCGAAGAGCCCGCCACACCACGCGGCCCTTAACGTTGTGCGGGCGCCACCATGCTCCCTGTGGAGTCGACGGCAGTGCGTTGCCGGCGAGGCCGCCGGAAGACCCGTCGACCTCTAGCGCTTGCGCGAGCGCCGCGTCGCGGTTGTGGCGCACGATGTCCGGGAGGGGCTCGCGCGTGTCCAGCAGCCGACGAAGCCGACCGGCCATCGGCGCGGCGTCGGAGGCGGGCAGCTGGTCCACGAGCGACGCCATCAGTGCCTGCGCGGCATCCTCGGCGCGGCGGCTGGCGACAGCGTGCGCCAGGGAGCCGCCTCGCTCGATGTCCAGCGCCACTTGCTCGAGGTCGAGCGCCGACGAGAGGGCGCCGACGACATCGCCCCGCGCGGCGCGGACATCGGACTCAGCCTGGAGAAGGCCCTCAAGCCACCGGGCGTTCGCGGTCGGCGACGGGGCCACGATGCTGCGGACCGCCGGCGCCCGGCACTGCCTGGTAAACGCCGATCGTATCAGCGCCAGCGCAGGCTGGTTCGCGGCGACCGCAACCTGCTCGGCCGCCAGTGAGGGCCCCTGCCCCGACAGAAGCGCCGCGCCGCCTCTACTCCTCCGCACCATGTCGGCGGCGGCCATGTAGTCATCGTAGGCGTTCGGCACGGGCAGCCGCGGCGCGGGAGGGACGTAGGGCGTGTGGGAGCCCGCACGGACGTACAGCGCTCCGACGACTGCGACGCATGCCGCCGCCGCGCCCACCCAGCATGCGCAAGCGCACGACTGCGACCTCGAACGGCGCTTCGGCGCGGGCATCGCGGCACCTCACGGGAAGAGCGGCGGGGCTCCTGGCGGCAGCTTCGGCGGGAGCATGTGCGGGACCCGGCGGTAGTAGCTGCTCGCCGGCGATGACGGCGCCGCTCCCTGCGCCTCGTAGGCTCCGATCCCCAGGTCGCCCACCAGGTATGTGGGATCGGCGTCCTCGTTGCAGGGAACGCCGCCGTCGTCGCGCCCATCGGGGCCGACGCTATAGAGCAGGAAGCCGCCGCCCTTCGGCTTGCAGAGGAGCGGCTTCCCGGAGAACGGGTCGATACCCATGCGTCCGTCGAGGCCCACGTCGGCGATGGAGACAGGCAGGTGGCCTCGCCCTCTCGCGTCCGCACGAATTGACAGAAGCACCAGCAGCAGCCGCGAGCGCGCGTCGGCGCGTGCATCCACAGCCGCAACGGAGCCCACCAGAGGCACCAGCACCCGGGCCAGCCTCCACGTCGGCTCCGGCACCTGCCGGCGCTGCCAGACGGGCTTGGCCGCCTCATCGGTCCAGGCCTGCATGTAGGACTCGACGTCGCGCACCGTGCGGTCCTTCACGAGCCGCCATCCGATGCGGCCCACCGCTCCAGCCAAACCACCCTGTCCGGTCGCCGAGCCACCGCCGGCCTGGCTCGCGTGCTGGCGAGCATACTGCTCCATCGTGCTGTCATCGGCGAGGATGAGCAGCCGCTGCGCCGCCTCCTCGCGCAGCGCGTCCGCGAGTGGCGGGCGGTTGAGGATGATGCGCTGCAACCTGAGCGCCAGCCGCCGCGCATCCTGGGGCGGCAGCTTCTCGGCGACCTTCAGCAGCATCTCCTGGGCACGCTGCTCGCATTGGATGCCCGCGAGGCGGTGGGCCAGCGCCCCGCCGCGCTGGGTATCCAGCGCCATCTCGATACCATCGACGGCGTCCGCAGCCGCGCCCGCGTAGTCGAGGCGGGCGGACCGCACATCCGCATCGGCGGCCAACAGGAGCACCAGGTCGTGGAAGGTTGCGAGTTCGGGGTAGCTCTGCCCCACGTGACGCAGGGACGGCGCGCCGCACTCCTTTCCGAAGGCGCTGCGCACCCGCGCCAGCGCCGCACGGTTCGCCGCGACGACGGCCTGATTCCGCGCGAGCACCGGTAGCCCTGCAAGCCGCGGATTGGTGTTGTAGATGCCGCCGATGCCGCCATTGGCTCTGAGCATCTGTCCGGCGGCGACATAGTCGTCGTATCCGTTGGCGGCCGGCAGCGGGTGAGGAGGCACGACTCCGGGCCGGTAGCGACCTGACCGGGCGTAGACGCAGAGGAAGGCGGCGAGCGCGATGATGAGCACACTCGCGCAACCGGAGCAAGCGCAACTACAGCATGAGCGTCCACGGCGAATGGGCGCGGGCATGGCGGCACCTCACGGGAACAGCGGCGGGGCTCCTGGCGGCAGCTTCGGCGGGAGCATGTGCGGGACCCGGCGGTAGCTCGGAGGCGATTGCACGGCGCCCATGTCGGACCGGTAGCGGAAGGGTGCCACGCCGAGGTCACCCACCACGGGCCTGGCGCCCTCGTTCGCCGGAACGCCGCCATCGTCCCTCGAGTCGGGGCCGACGCTGTAGAGCAGGTAGCCGCCGCCGGGCTTGTAGACGAGCGGCTTGCCCGAGTACGGATCCGACGTGAGGCGCGCGTCAAGGCCGACATCGGCCAACGTCTTCGGCAGCGCGCCGTGCTCGCCGCGGTAGGCGCGGATGGCCAGCATGGCGAGCAGGAGGCGGGAGTGGGCTGCCGCCTCGTCGTCGGAGGTGGCAAGCCACCATCCGTCCGGCATCAGCAGAGCCGCCATCCCCCACCTCGGCATGGCGACGCTCTTCCGCTGCCCCGGCGGCTTCTCCGCCTCCGCGATTTGGCGCCCCATGCAGTCGTCGATGTCGCGGAGCGTGCGATCTCGCATCAGGAGCCACCCGATGCGGCCGCTGCCGTCGTCGGCTTGTGCGCCGGACTGCTTCCGTCCCGGCTCTGCCTGATCGTCCTCGCTCGGTCCGGCTGCCTGGGCCAGCCCGCCGGGCATATGGTCGACGCGGAGCAGCGCGGTGAGCAGCCGGTTCCGCTCGGCTCGCAGGTTGTCGGCGCACGTCGGCCGGCGCAGGAGCGCCTGTTGCAGCCGGGCGGCCTGCCGCGCTGCATCGCGCGCGGGGACGCGCACCACGAGGTCCACGACTGCCCGGACGCCGGTCGCCTCGCAGTAGCGCCCTGTCATCGCGTGCACCAGCCCCCCGCCCTGCCGGATGTCGGCGCCCATGCGAATCGAGTCGATGCCGTCGGAGAGCGCGCCCGCGTAGTCGCCACGGGCCGCACGGACATGCGCCTCCGCCGCGAGGAGACGTGCCAGGTCCTGCACTCCTCCCAGCTCGGGGTACTTCTCGATCAGGTCGGTCGCCAGTCGTGCGCGGCAGTCCTTGCCGGCGGCCCGGCGAGCCCCCGCCAGTGCGGCCGCGTGCTTGCTCACGGCCGCCGCATCGACCTGGAGCGCCGTGGCGGGATCTCGCTCGCGGTTGCCCGGGCCGGCCTCGCGGGCGCCGCCGTGGGCCATCACCAGTTCTGCCGCCGCCACGTAGTCGTCGTAGCCATTGGGCGCTGGCAGAGGCGGCAGCGGATCGAGGCGCGGCCGGTAGGTGCCCAGCAGCGCGGCCCAGCATCCAAACAGGATCACGCCGACCAGCACAGCACCCGCGCATCCAGCGATGGCACAACCTCGGAACCAGCGACGGCGCGGTCTCGGCTCATTCATGGTGCGTTCTCACGGGTTCAGCGCCGGGGCTCCGGGTGGCAGGTTGGGCGGGAGCATGTGCGGCACTCGGCGGTAGTAGCGCTGGGTCTGGGTGGAGCCCTGGGGGTTGTAGCGGAACATGGAGACGCCCAGGTCACCCAGAACCGACTGGCCATCCTCGTTCGCGGGCACGCCGCCATCGTCCTTGAAGTCCGGCCCCACGCTGTAGAGCAGGTAGTCGCCATCCTTGGGCCTGTAGACGAGCGGCTTGCCGGAGTACGGGTCGGACGTGAGGCGCGGATCGAGGCCCAGGTCGGCGAGCGACTTCGGCAGGGCTCCGTGCTCGCCGCGGTAGGCGCGGATGGCCAGGACGACGAGGAGGAGGCGCGAACGGGCGTCGATCAGGTCGAACTTGGCGGACGCCTGCGCGAACACAGGCACCAGTATCGCTGCGATGCTCGACGTCGGCTCCGGCACGGGCTTGCGCGCCTCGGCGAGTGTCGCGGGGAGGTAGCGCTCCAGTTCGGCGATGGTCCGGTCGCGCATGAAGCGCCAGCCGATCCTCCCGGCGACGTTTCGGACGCCGACAGGGACGACGCTGGCGTCCCCAGCACTCGGGTCGGCTCCCTGGCTTGTCACCCAGAGGAGACCCGATGGTGAGCGGTCGATCTCTCCGATCATGCACCGCTCGAAGTTCTGCTCCGCGGCGAGCGTGTCGGCATAGGGCGCGCGCCGCACGAGGATCTTCTCCATGCGCCCCGCGAGCCGCCTGGCGTCGGCGGGCGGCACATGCTCTACGGACTGCAGCATGGACGCGTGGGCGATGGCCTCGCACGCGATGCCGACCAGCCCATGGATGAACACTCCGCCGCGCCGGACGTCCAGGCCCATCTCGATCGTGTCGAGGCCGTCGGAGAGGGCTCCGGCATGGTCGCCGCGGGCGCGGCGCACGTCGGCATCGGCGCTCAGCAGGCGAGCCAGGTCCCGAATCCCCGCGAGTTCCGGCATCGTGTGCGCCGCGGTGCGCATCTCCGGGGCCCGGCATTCCTTGCCGAACGCCTGGCGCATGCGGGCCATCGCCGGGGCGTTGCGCGCGGTGACGACCTCTTCAAGGGCAAGAGCCGGCGTGGTCTCCTGCCCGGGCTTCGTGCCGTACATGCCCTTGGTGCCGCCGTTGGCCTGCAGCATCCGAGCGGCGGCAACGTAGTCGTCGTAGCCATTCGGCACCGGCATCGGCGCGGGGGGAGGCACGTCGTAGCGACGGTTTCCCACCGACGCGTAGACGATGGCGAAGACAACCAGGCCGAGCAGGAGGACGCCGGCGCATCCGCCGCACGTGCAGGCGCAAGGCGAGCGACGGCGTCGCGTCTTCTCAGCCATTGCGCTGCCTCACGATGGCGCGGCGGCCGCGGACCTCGACATCGGCGTCCGCGAGCAGCGCGATGGCCTCGACGTAGGTGCGGTGCTCGGCGGGCAGCACGCGCGCGGCGAGCGTGTCGGCGGTGTCGTCCGGAAGCACGGGTACGACCGTCTGCAGCAGGATGGGTCCGCTGTCGTAGTTCTCGTCGACCAGGTGCACCGTGCAGCCGGTGATCTGCATGCCGCTCTCAACCACCGCCTCGTGGACATGGTGGCCGTACATGCCGCGCCCGCCGAAGAACGGCAGAAGGGCGGGGTGGATGTTCAGGATGCGGTTGCGGAAGACATCGACGACATTGGGCGGGAGCAGGCGCATGTATCCTGCCAGGCAGATGAGGTTGGCCTCGCGGCGGCCGAGGGCGGCCAGGATCTTCTCACCGTACTCCAGCTCGCGGCCCTCGTACTTGCGCGGCGAGATGACGACCGTCTCCACGCCGGCCGCGGCCGCCCGTTCCAGCGCCGGCGCGCCGGCGCGAGTTCCAACCACGACGCACACCTCGCCCGGGATGCGCCCATCGGCGCACGCGTCCAAGATGGCCTGGAGGTTCGAGCCCCTGCCCTGCCCACTGACAAACACCGCAATACGTACCGCGCCCATGGTCTCGTCTCCTCGTCGCTATCGATCGGTGAGCCGCTTGCCCCAGATAAGTCCAACTTCAAGCGCCCTCGCCCTAACAGGCTCCACCGGCGGCCGCCCCGCTGGCGCACCGGCCTATTCGCGGCAACCAGGGCCAGAATTGCATAAGCTTGCTGCGCACAACCTGTACTATTTCGCCCGCCTGAGGGACATCCATTCGCGCCAGGACTGCAGCAGGCGCCGGTAGAGGCCGGCAGCCGCGAGGGCGTCCGGCTGCTGCAGCACGCGCCGCGGCGCCAGGCTGTCCAGCAGCATCTCCATGCGCACCAGCGTCCGGCAGGCCAGCACGGCGCGTTCGAGGGGACCGGGCTTGCCCAGGACGTCGATCCACCCCCGCAGGTAGGCCGCCTGGACGCGGTTGCGGTCTGGGGCCGCGGCGATATGCCTGACGGCAGGCTGCTGCAGCTCCTCGAGGCCCAGGAACGCGGCGCCGAGGTAAGCAGAGCCCCAGTCCATCAGCCGGACGCCCCGGTCGGTGAGCGCCACGTTGCCGGCGTGCAGGTCGCCGTGGACGATGGTGCTCGGGACGACGGACGCGTCGCATGCGAGGTCGGTCGTTGCCCAGACGATCTGCTCCAGGTCCATCTCGTAGCCGAACAGGTCGGGCGCTGCCTTCGGCGCGACGTCGAGCAGGCGCAGGGCGCAATCCTCCCAACGTGCCGCGTCCAGGAGCGGCAGTCCGGTCGAGGCCAGCTCGTCCGTATCGGCCAAACAGGCGACCTGCACCGCGGCCAAGGCAGAGGCGGCGGCGACGTAGCCATCGGCGTTCGGCTCGTCCACGAGGCGCCTCTCGCCCAGGTCCTCCATGACAACCCAGTACAAGTTTCGCTCGTGATCTTCTTCAAAAGCAACGATTCTGGGGACGGACTCCGGGGCCAGGCGAGCGAGCATCCATGAGAGCGCCAGCTCGCGACGGCGGGTCTCGCGCACGGCCTTGAACACGAAGCTGTCGCCTGCCGAGAGCCTGACGCGGCAGACCAGCAGCCCCTGCGTGCCACCCAGTTGCTCGACCTGCGCCCCCTCGGCCGGACCACCCACGACCGATGCCACACAGGCCGCGATCTCCTCGTCGAGCACCGCGTTCGTCCTCCCACGGCCCATCGGCCGGGCGCTGGGCCCATTATACGGGCGCCCCTACCCCCCGGTCAAGCGAGCACCGATGGCCCCCGCGGGCCCCTTATGTGTTACACGCGTGAGTCTTTGATTGGGCGAAGACGCGAAAACCTGCAACATTGCCACCGCGCGATTGTCTCACCGGGTGGGACAAGTCCAAGAGCCCTTTACATAGCCCGGGAGAAAGCAATGCAGAGCAATCATTCGTTCGAGTTCGAAGCCGGATCTACCCACATGGAGGAGGATCTACCGATGAACTGCGATCAGGTCTGGGATCTCTTGTCGGTGTACGCCGACGGTGAGACCAACCCCCACGAGACGACGATGGTCGAGGACCACATCGCCTCGTGCGAGAGCTGCGCAGCCGACTTGGCGTTCCTGCAGAGCACTTCGGTCTCGCTGCGGGACGTTCCCGAAGTCGAGCCGCCCGCGTCGCTCCGCCACGCCATTCTGGCAGCGACCGTCAACCGCCCCACCTGGCAGGATCGGCTGGCCGCCGCGGCGCGCCGCACGCTGGTTCCCGCCCCGCTCCGCTACGGCGCACTGGCCGCAGCCGGCGCCGCTGCCGCTCTGACGTTCGTGATGATCCACGACGGCGGCGTGCAGCTCAACAACCCCGTCGAGTACAAGCCGAGCGCTCCCGCGGTCGCCGAAGTGCGCACCCAGCCTCAGTTGAACACCGCCATCTCGATGCCGCCCGCACATCCGCTGAGCGGCGCCCCTACGCGGACGATCGGGACCTTCGCCCGGACGACGTCGCAGCGCTCCAACTCGACGCTGGCGACGGTCCGCCTGGCGAGCGCGGCCAGCCCGTCCGCCAAGAACGGCGCTCTGAAGCCGCGGCCTGAGACGGCAGCCCCGATCACCGTCAGCCCCGCGTTCAAGCTCAAGGTCCAGGATCCGGGCACCAACGGCGGCGACTTCAACGATGCTCCGCCCGTCGTGGCCTCCACCCCTGCGAACACGGTGGACAGCCACGGCCCCGAGACCCTGGTGGGCAGCGCCCCGGTTGACGAGAGCCTCGGCAGCCAGAAGGGGTCGCGGATCATCCTGGCATCGTCCACGACGGTCGACGCCGGAGGGGTAGCGACGCTCGCAGACCTCAGGCGCAGCCTGAAGGACCAGGAGAGCAAGGTCTCCGCCAGCGAGTTGCGCCAGCGAATGCGCGATCACCAGATCCGCATCGACGTGATCAAGGGCAGCTTCTAGTTCCCAGATCCCAAGCCGTATCCCGTTCCCGTTGATCGAGACGGAGGCGAAAAGATGCAGCGAATAGAACGCAAGATCGCGTGTGTGGCCCTTCTGGCGGCGACCCTCATCGGGGGATCGCCGTTGCTGGCGTCTGGACAAACCGGCGCCGGCGCGCAGACGATCAACTGGCGAGACAGCCAGTCCGATCCGATTCGCGCTCAGAACCTCACCTACGTGGATCAGAACGGCACAGCCAAGTCGGCGACGACGGACTGCGCGGAGATCCTGCGCGGCACCGGCAGCCGGGCCGGCTACACGCTGTCTCACGGGGGCATCGTCCCGGGCAGCGTATCTGTGTCCGTCGGAGTCCGCACGCTGAAGGCCAATGTCGAGTACTACCTCGACTACGCCAACGGCATGCTCGCGTTCGCCGAACCGGTGCGCCAGTTCGACACGATTCGCGTCCAGTACCGCTACGTGAGCGGCATGGATGCGTCCCGTGCGCTCTCGGGCATCTCCGGCTTCACGCTGAACTTCGCCAAGACCTCCCTGAACCTCGGCTACGGCATCTCGGACGGCGGCAACGGCCTGGCCTTCAACACGTACGGCCTGGGCATGAACGCGACCGTCTCGAAGGGGATGAACCTGTCGGGTCTGATGTACTTCAGCGACCCGTCGTCCAGCAACGGCAACCTGTCGCAGGCCACCGGCCTGAGCGGCGCGGCGACGTCTCGCAAGGCCAACGCCTCATCGGCCAAGAGCGGCACCCTGATCGCCCAGAACCTGGCCTACACGTCCGGCAAGTCCAAGTTCCGCGCGACCTATCAGGACGTCGGAAGCTCCTTCAACGGCTTCCAGTCGATGCGTCAGAACAACGCCAAGAACGCCGAGGCGCTCGCGCAAATCGCCAACCTGGAGAAGGAGCGCGGGATCAAGCGTCTGGGCTTTGGTGCGGGCCTAGGCCTCACCAAGGGCGGGGACCTGTCGTTGGATTGGGACCAGATCCAGGACGCATCGGGCGACATCACCAAGCAGGCGATCGCCTACACGTCCAAGTCGCTCAACATGAAGTTCGCCACGCAGCAGGTCGGCAGCAAGTTCAGCGCGTTCAAGAACCTGCGCGAGACCGAAGCTGCGCAGTGGGCCAAGGAAGCCGGCATCAGCCGGACGGACATGAGTCTGGGATTCCAGGCTAGCAAGACGAGTGCGTTGTCGTTCACGAGCAACTCGTTCGGCGACAGCACGGGCAAGATCACGCGTCAGCGATTCGACTTCACGGCGAACCAGGCCGCGCTTTCGTTCTCGAGTTCGAAGGCCGACTCTTCGTTTACGCGCGCGAGCGCGATGAGCGACGCCGAGAAGACCGCGATGGCGCTGGAGATCCGCCGGCAGTACAAGCCGACGGCCACCGCCGCCGAGGTGACGCAGAAGGATCGCGATCAGCTCGCCGCCAGCGCCGGCGTCAGCCGGAACCAGGTGGCGTTCTCGACGCCCGTGGGCAAGCAGTCCTCGATGGGGTTCTACTCCTCGTCGCTGTCGGACACGACCGGCGGCGTCAAGCGCAGCGGCTTCACGCTGGCGACGCGCGGCATGTCGTTCTCCTATCTCGACCAGAGCATCTCGAGCGGGTTCACTCGCGTCTCGTCGCTGAGTGAGTTCGAGCGCTCGCAGCTTGGCAACGAGGTCGGCCTGAGCCGCAAGTCGATGGCTCTGGACCTCACGCTGGGCAAGATCTCCAAGTTCGCTTTCAGCCAGCTCCTGATCGGTGGGACCGGCGGCGGGCTCTCTCGCCAGTCGTTCGCCTTCCAGACCAAGGGCATCGATGCCAAGCTGAACATCGGCAGCACCGACTCGGGCTTCAGCCGCGCCAGCGACCTGGCGGGCATGAGCGACGCCGAGAAGGCCGCCATCAGCTCCGAGCGCGGCTTCAAGCGCACCGACCTGACGACGAACATCACCGCGTTCAAGGGCATGACGCTCAACACCTACACCTACTCGGCGCGCAACGCGGCCGAGCAGCTTGGGCGCGACATCTACCGCTACAACGTGGCGTGGCAGGCGAGCAAGACGCTCAAGATGAACTACCTGTCCGAGGGCAACGGCAGCTCGCAGGCCGGCAAGACGATGACCGGCATCGACCACAGCCTGCTGACGTTCGAGAACGCGTTCGCCAAGTCGAGGATGAGGCTGACGGGCTACTACGACACGCTGACGACCACCACCAGCGGCGTCCGCGCGCCCACGACGACCACAAGCTTCCTGCACTTCGAGAGCAGCGCTCTGAAGGCCGCGAACCTGGTCAGCGAGATGAAGCGCATCGACTACGGCAACGGTCACTTCGCCAACACGATGCAGCTCGACATGAACTACAAGGCGTCGAAGAACCTGTCGCTCGTGTTCAACCATCTGGGCCTCGACTGCGGCAAGGACGCTTCGTCCGACATGAACTCGATGCAGTGGACGTGGCAGGCCAGCAAGACGATGGCCATCAGCGGCACCTACGCTCTGACGACGACCAACACGAACACGGACACGGCCGTTCGCAGCCTGTCGATCAGCGACACCGTCGCCAAGAACCTGAACTTCAAGACCACCTTCGCCGAGGTGGCGGTCGATCACGGCAACTACAATCGCCAGGCGGGGTTCTCCTTCAGCAACGCCAAGCCGATGAACATCCTCGGCATGAAGAACGCCACCGTGACGATGTCCTATGCCGGCGCGTCCAACGCGGGCAAGCTCCAGAAGGAGTCGGTCGGCGCCAAGCTGCAGGGCAACATCGGCAAGAACGTGCTTGCGTTCGAGTACGGTGGGGCGCTCGATGAGAAGGGCAACGGCAACCAGGCGCGCGCCTTCTCGTTCACCAGCGACCGCAATGAGAAGCTGCCGTTCCACTTCGACATCAGCTACAAGGCTCGCAGCATCAACGGCGGCAGCATTCAGTTGGTGCGGAAGTACAACGCCGACCTGAAGCTCGACAAGCTGACCAAGCTGACCTACACGTACAACACGCTGCCCGAGGGCGCGAACAACGCGATCGCGCAGACCGGCGCCGAGGCCTTCGGCCTGAGCCGCGTGCTCAGCAAGAACATGAACTTCACGTTGAACTACGGCAAGTCGTTCGACACGGCCAAGAACACCAAGGTCAACAAGCTCGCCGCGCTGCTGTCCGGCAAGACCGACAAGTTCAGCGCGCTGCAGGTTGGGTACAGCGTCGACCTCAGCAGCGTCAGCGGCGCCGCGACGAACGCCCACACCGTCTCGCTCGGCTACAGCCGCAACATCGATGCCGACCACGCGCTGGGCATCTCCACCGCCTACACGATGAATGGCGTCGCCGGCGTGCGCGACGACGTGACCACCAACGTTGAGTTCAAGACCCGCTTCTGAATCGGCCCTCTCACTCGCCATCCATCCACTTATCTAGCAAGCCTAGCAATCAGACAGATTAGTCCGCTCCGCCGAACCGCAGCCGAAGCAAGCCCCCTCCCCTGGCCGAACCGCCGACGCAAGCCCCGCGCAACGCCCGTTAGCCGCCACCCTGCAGGATTAGCCCTGAACCCGTTACAATAATGTAAGGGAACTCGTCGTCTCCCGCGTACCCCACACACCGCCCTTCCGGAGGATCGGATGCGCATCCCGTCTGGCCCGATCGCCTTGCTCGCTACACTCGCCGTCGCCACCGCCGCCGCCGCGGCCAGCGCGCAGGCCGCCCCCGCGCCGAAGCGGCAAGCCGCCAAACCCGCCGCGAAGCAGGCCGCCAAGCCCAAGGGGCCGACCGTCGACCCGCGGTCGCTGGTGCCGGGCGTCGGCGGGCTCAAGCCCAAGCTCCCCACGCCCACCGGGCCGACGCTGGCGCCGACCGGCCCCGCGGCGGTTGCGGGGCCCCTGCCGGGGCTGCCGGGCACCTCGGGCGCAGGCCTGCGCGCGACGGCAACCAACCCGCTGATCTGCGGCGTGGATGCGGCATGGGGGCTCGGCGGGCAGCAGGCCGGGTGGGATCGGCAGGGCCAGGTGTGGGCGAAGCGGCTGGCGCAGACGCTGCGCGCGTCGAAGGCCACCGTGCTGCGGATCCGGATCGACTGGGCCTCGATCGAGAAGACGCGGGGCGTCTACGACTTCGCGGACGCCGACCGGTTCGTGCGGTTCTGCTCCGGGCTGAACGTACAGCTCGTGGCCACGGTGGGAAGCGCGCCGTCTTGGGCGCAGGACAACTCGCCCGAGGTGCTGCGCCTGTTCAAGAAGAAGGCCATGGAGCAGCTCCTGGCCGCGCGGGCGCCGCGCCCGGCATGCCTGCCGGACCTGGGGAGGTTCGCGCGCGCGTGCGCGATACGTTATAGAGAGCGCATCCGCCGATGGGAGTTCTGGCCGGAGCCCGACAGCAGTGGCATGCCGGTGGTTGCGCGCGACGCGGCCGGGCGGCCGTCCGATGTGCAGTTCAGCGGCGACCCGCGGACGTACGCCGATATGCTGAAGGTCTTCTCGACCAACATGCGGGCGGGCAACCCGGACGCGCTGATCGCGGTGGGCGGTCTGGCGGACGGGCGGCCGACTGTGGCGACCCGGTTCCTGGGCTCGCTGTACGCGAACGGCGCGCGGCCCTACTTCGACGCGGTGGCGATGCACCCCTACAGCCCGACGCGGCCCCTGGCGGTCGAGTGGGTTGACGCTGTGCGTGAGGTGATGGTGCGGAGCGGAGACACAGCGCGCGCCATCTGGGTGACCGAATGGGGCTGGCCGACGGGCACTGGCGGCATCAGCGAGTTGCAGCAGGCGCGGTGGGTGAAGGAAGGGCTGGCGCTCCTTGCCGCGCGGCCGTACGTCGCGCTCGCCTGCTACCACGCGCTGAACGACTGGCGGACGGCGGAGGGTGCGGCGGGGATCGCGATGCCCTACGGTCTGGTGGCGGCGAACCTGACGCCGAAGCCGGCGCTGGCTGCGTTCGCGGACGTCTCCGCCGGCCAGGTGCCGCAGAGCGTTGAGACGGCGGGCGTCGAGCTGATGGCGCCCATGAAGGGCGAGGACGGCGCGGCCGCGCCGGAGCGCGTCACGGTGAAGGTGGACGCGGCGCACCCCGGGAACCCGCTCCAACCCATCTGGCAGGGCGTATCGCAGGCCTACGAGCTGAACGGGGCGCAGCTCATGGAGGGCTCCGCCGCCCGACTGGCCGAGTTGGGCGTGAAGCTGGTGCGATTCGACCCGTTCCCGGACCCTGGGTGCGTCGCGGCGCTGCCAGACGGGGCAACTCCTGGTGCGTTCGATCCGGCACGCATCGACTGGGCGTACACGGACCGCATGGTGGCGGCGATCGCCAAGGCGGGGGCCAAGCCGGTCTTCTGCTTCGCGACCATGCCGACGGCGCTGTCCTCGCCGCAGGGCAACCCGCGCATGCCTCGCGACCCGAGCGAGTGGGCTGCGTTCGTGCAGGCGGCCGTGCGACGCTACGGCGCCGAGCGCGGGGGCGTCGCGTACTGGGAGCTGGGGAGCAGGCCCGATGACGGGTCGCTGGCCCTGCCGGAGTACCTGCGGCTGTACGACGTGTTCGCCCGCGCGGTGACGGCTGCCGACGCAAAGGCGCTGGTGGGCGGTCCCGGCGTGGCCGGCAAGTCGGCGGAGTGGGTGAAAGCGCTGGCGGATCACTGCTCGCAGGCGGATGTGCCGCTGGCATTCGTGAGCTGGCAGTCGTACGGCGCATCGCCGGCGGACCTGGCGGCCCGCGTGCGCGAGTTCCGCGACACGCTCTCGGCGAACGGACGGCTGAAGAGCGTCGAGCTGTTGATCAGCGAGTGGAACCTGACGGACCGGCTCTCCGACGCGCACGACGGCCTGAGCGCCGCCACGTACGTGCTCTCCGCGGCGGAGCAGCTCGCGTCGGCGGGGCCGGTGACGGCATGCTTCCGCCAGGTGCGCGACGGCTCGGACATCCGGCGGCTGGGCGCGCGGTTCACGGGGCGCTGGGGGCTGCTGGCCAACGACGGGACGCCCAAGGCCGCGTACAACGCGATGAAGCTGCTGGGCAGGATGGGCGGCGCGCGGCTGAAGGCCGATACGGACGACACGGCGGTGCGCGTGCTGGCCTCGCGCGAGGGGAAGGCCGTCCGAGCGCTGCTGTGGTGCGCGGGCGGGGCGGCCGGAGCCGATGTGCCGGTCCAGGTGCAGATCAAGGGACTGCCCTGGAAGGACGCGGCTCGCGGCACGCTGTGGGTTCTGCACGAGCGGCTGGGCAATGCGCTGGTGGCTCCGGGGCGGGCCGAGCTGCGGGCGGCGGGCGGCTTCCAGGTGAACGGGCCGGACGCAGACATCTCGCTGGCGCTGCCGGCGGGCGGCGCCGCGCTGGTCGAGCTGGAGGCGGCTAGCGCGCCGCTGCGCATCAGCGCGTCGACGCAGGACTACGTCGTCTACTCCGGTTCGTCGGTCCGGGTCGAGGCCACGGTGCGCAACGCCGGGAGCGCGCGAGCGACGTTCACGCCAAAGCTGTCGTGCACCGACCGATCGCTGCAGGTGGAGGGCCCGGCTCCGCGGAGCACGTCGCTGGCCGCGGGCGACTCGGTCTCGCTGCAGTACGACGTGCTGATCCCGCCGCCGCACGCGCTGGACCAGGAGACCATCGAGCTGGCGTGCGGCGAGGCCAGGGCTTCGCTGCAGGTGCGCATCGCGAGCCCGGTTTCGGTGACGCTCGATGCCGCGCGCGCCGACGTGAAGCGGCCTGGCGCGCCGCCGGACAGCCTCGACGGGACCGCGACGGCCAGGCTCACGCTCACGAACCACTCGGGCGCCCGGACCTCGGCAACGCTGGTATGCGGGAAGACGCAGCAGACGGTGACCATTGGGCCGAAGGCGAAGAGCGCCGCAGACGTGACGCTGCAGCCCCCGAGCAACCAGCCTGGCAACTACTCCGTACCGGTGCGCGTGCTCATCGGCGACCGGCCGGACTTCGAGATGAACGTGGCTGTCGGAGTGCCGGTGCTGTGTCGATACGCGAGCACAACGCCGCGGATCAACGGGGACCTGGCTGAGTGGGCGGAGGCCTTCCCGACAGCGCTCGACCGCGGCGAGATGGTGCGAGAGAAGACGTGGGGCGGCCTGGGGGACCTGAGCGCGCTCGTGTTCACCATGTGGGACGAGCGGTGCCTGTACGTGGCGGCTAGCGTGAACGACGACGTCGACTATCAGCCCTATCCGCTTGCCAGGATGGCGCAGGGCGATTCGCTGCAGATCGCCATCGATGCGCTGCGCGACGCGGCGCCGGACGCGGCGGGCTACTCGGAGAGCGACCACGAGTTCATCCTGGGCATGGTCGCTGGACGGCCAACGGCCTGCCGGCTGGCCGGGCCGAAGACGAAGAGCCTCGGACCGATGCCGGGCGTTCAGGTCGCGGTGCGGCGCGTGGGCAGCCGGACGATCTACGAAGCCGCCATCCCGTGGGCGGAACTGGGGCCCGCGAAGCCGAAGGACGGCGCGGCAATCGGCTTCTCGGTGCTGCTGAACGACAATGACGGGAAGGGCCGCGGCACGATGGAACTGACGCCGGGCATGGCCGCGGAGAAGGCGCCGGGGCGGTTCCTGGCGCTGCGGCTGGCCAAGCCATAGACGACCCCGCGAGGGCGCTCAGGCGCCGCCGGGGCCGGGCTCGTCGAGGCCGCGTAGGAGCATCTCGCAGAGCACCCGGTTCGTCTGCTCGCCGTCGGCCAGGGGCTCGTGCAGGGCGAACAGGCGGATCGCGTCCTCATAGTGGCGGCGGGCGCGCGCTGGCTGGTCTAGCTCGTGGTGGTAGAGGCCGGCCAGGCGGAAGTGGCACGAGGCGACCTGCAGCTCCTCGCCGGGGAGGCGCGCGTAGAGGTCGAGGGCCGCGGTGTACCGCTCGGCGGACGGCGTGAAGCGGTCGCGGCGCTGCAGGATGGTGCCGAGCTGGAAGAGCATGGCGGCGCGCTCGGCTTCGGCGCCCTCGCGCGCGGCGAGCTGGCGCAGGTCGCGGTCGTAGCGGGCGATGAGGAGATCGAGGCGCTCTTCGGGGCGGCGGAAGAGGCCTCGCACACCCAGGACGATCAGCCTGGCGCACTCGCGGGCGTCGGCCTCGGCATCGGGCAGGCGACCGTAGGCGTCGACGGCCTCCTGGTAGGCCTGCATTGCTTCGGGCAGGCGATCGGCCTCGATGAGGGTCTCCGCGAGCGTCCTGCAGCAGTCGGCGCGGGCCCGGGTGATCGCCTCGTCGGGCTCCTCGACAGCCGCGTAGACCACGGCGGCGGCCTGCAGATCCGCAACGGCCTCGCCCAGATTGCCGCGATCGCGCGCCTCTCGCGCGTGCCGGGTCAGGTCGGCGGCGCGGGCGATGGCGACAGACTGGCCCGGGTTGTCCTCGGAGTTCATCGGTCAGTCCTACCGGACGGGCAGGGACGCCCGTCCCCACCAGGGCGCTCGGCACGGTAGCTCAGGAGCGCTTGGCGCACCAGAGGATCGCGTTGGCCAGGACCTTCTGGACCGGCTCGACGTGGTAGGTTGGCGCGGTCTCGTGGCCCGGGCGGAAGTAGAAGACGCGCCCGCATCCCTGGCCCTGGTCGGCGGCGGCGCCAACGGTCCAGCAGAGGCCGCTGGGGAACGTCTTGCCATCCAGCGGGAAGTGGCTCTGCAGGACCATGACCAGCGGCGCGGGCACGTCGAACGGGGCGCCGTACATCTCCTCGCCGTCGAGCACGAAGTCGCCGATGCCCTCCGCGATCGGGTGCCAGGGCGCAGCGATGCGGATGGCCTCCTTCTCCAGCGGGTCCGTCTCGCGCCACCCTCCGTTCAGGTCGCCGGTGCCCTCGATGGCGCGCTTGAACACCTTGGAGTGGTGGGCGGAATGCAGCGCGACTAGCCCCATGCCGCGCTCGCGCACGTGGCGGACGACGCGATCGGCGGTCTCGTCGGTTACCTGGGCGTGCCGCAGGTGGCCCCACCAGACGAGCACATCCGTCGAGGCGAGGGCGTCTTCGCCGCAGCCCTGCTCCGGGTGGTCGAGGTTGGCACACCGCGCGACGATATGGCCGCCCCCCTGCTTTACGACGCCCTCGGCCACCGCCCCGTTGATGCTCGCCGGGTAGATGGACTTGGGCGCGTGCGCGGGCGCTTCATCCCACACCAAGACACGAACCGGATCGACTGGCATTGCTGTCTCCTTCGATGGATCTCTCTTCGCCACTCCACGCTGGACGTGCCCAAGGTCGCACGGGACAGGCACGGAGGCCGAACTGGACGGGCACGGAGGCCCATCCTACCGCGGCGCGTTCGTGCGGGTCGGGTCGACTAATGCGGCGCGCGCATGCCACCTACGCGCAGCAGACGGAACTCCAGCGGGGCGAGGGTCAGCCTACCGCTGACGGGCTTGCCGGTCAGGATGTCCACCCCGGCGACAGGGCCCGACTTGTCGGTAACGCTCACGGTGACCGGCTGGTTCCGGTAGTTAACGATATCGACGATGCGTGCCCCGTCCAGCGTGCCACAGCGCGTCTCGACGAGGGTCACACCCAGATGACCGGAGCGCCCGACCTCGCGCACCGTGACCGGGCTCGCGACACGGAAGCCGGCCAACAGCGAGGGCAGCGCATCCTGGAACTCCGCGAAGCCGGTCTTGCCATAGATGTACCTAAGCGTGCGGGCCGGCGTCGGCGGCGTCGCCGCAGCGTCGTACTCGTCGTGGGCCAGCACGTCGCTGCCGACATAGACAAGCCGGCTCTTGAGCTTCGCCAGCGCGGCGAGGGCGCGGCGCGAGAGGTGGCGCATGCTGGGCACGAGGACCACCCGCGCCGCGGGCACGATGCCGTCCTCAAGCTGGCGCTCCGTGACGAAGCCCGCCTTCAGGCCGTTGTAGGTCAGCGCGAGGTACAGCTTCTGGGCGCAGTCGGTGGCCGCGCCGCCATCCCATACCAGGGAGGTGACGCTCTGCAGGATGACGGCGTCGAAAGGCGCACGCTGGATGGCGGTCACCTCGCGGGCGGCGCGGTTCAGGTCGTAGTTGACCAGGCCCACCGCCTCGGCGCACTCGGGGCGGTGCATAATGCTGCCCGCGAAGTCGCTCTTGCGGTCGAACGTGCGCTCCCACACCCAGACCGTCGTCGCGCCCTGCCCGTGGATGGCCGCCTGCCAGAGGGCCGTGCGGACATGCTGGGCCGGCACCCAGCGCGTGTCCCGATCCGCGATGATGTGGTTCTCGGTGTTGAACACCGGGCCGGGGTTGACGGACTTCTGCAGGTCGTGGCTGATGGCGTTGCCTTCCCAGCCCTGCGCCTGAGCGGAGTACTCCTGCCCGAACACGTGCATGTTCGCGGAGTCGTTGCCATTGATCTGGCTGAACTTGCCGAACAGGTAGGGATCGACGCCGTAGTGCACGTTGCTCGGCTCGTTCATGGTCCAGGTCATCGCCTTGGCGTGGACCGGCAGGTTGGGCGCCACGGCGTGGACGGCGTCGGCCAGCATGGTGTGCCAGGCGGCAAACTCGTCCTGGTTGAAGCGGATGTAGTCCATCCACGCGGGACTGGGCGTGCGGCCTCCGAACGGGTTCGGCAGCGGGATCGCGTCGAACGACGCGTGCGAGGTTCCCCAGCGCTTGTTGAGGCCCGCCACGTCGCCGTGGGTCTTGGCGAGCCAGGCATGCCAGGAGGCCGTGGCGTACTCGCAGGGCTCCTCGGCGTTGACGGGCTCGTTGGAGAGGCAGATGGAGTGCAGCGCCGGGTGGTTCTTCAGCGGCTCGATGGCGATGTGCAGGAAGCGCTGCAACAGGTCGCGGCCCTCCGGCGCGTGGATGCAGTAGTTGAGGAAGCCCTCGCGGCGCTTGCGCAACTGCGGCCACCGCTGGTAGGCCCAGTCCGGCATGTAGTGCGGGCTCACGAGCAGGCAGACCATCACGCCGGCCTTCTGGGCGCGGTCGAGAACGCCGAGCATGCGCTTCATCGGCTCGGTGTTGGTCTCGCCGTCCTGTGGGAAGACGGAGTTGGGGCCGAACTCGATCTGGATGATGTTGCAGCCGTACGCGGGCCACTTCTCCATGTCGTCGACGACCCGGCCGAAGTGGCCATATCCGTTGAAGAATACCGGCCAATCTTGCACTATCTTGCCATCGGGACGGCGGACAGGGGCGAGGAACGAGCCTCCCTGGACCTTTGGGCGGACGCTGGCGGCGCGCTGGGGGACCTTCGGGAAGGGGCCACCAGCCTTGAGCTGGGCGGCGAGCCGGGCGGCCATGCGCTCCATATCGCCGAGCTGCTGGATGGCGCGCCGGGTCTCGTGCTCGACGTCCTCGCGCGCGTACCGGACGAAGTTGTCGAGCACGGTAAGCGTGACCAGTGGGTACGCGACGTCGACCTTGCGCTTGCGCGCCGCCGCGAGTTGGGCATGGAGGCCAGGGAGCCGCTTCTCGATGGCGGCGATGCGTGCGAGCGCCCCCTCAGAGGAGTAGAACGTCACCGGCGCGCGGTCGACCAGGCGGGTTCCGCCCACGTTCGCCTCGAGGACCAACTCACGGGGCTTGTCGGAGGCGCCGCGGGCCTCGCCAAGGACGGTCACGCGCCAGAAGCCGGGCTCGAGCTGCTGCGTGCGCTTGACGCCGCTCCCATCGAGGGTAGCCGTCAGGGTCGCGGGCCCGCCCGGCCCCTGGGCCAGGTACGAGACGCGGAACGGGCCGTCACCGTCGATATCCGCGTGCGGCGTGGCCGGGGCGAGGTCGAAGGCGGGCGCCTCGCCGGCATCGCTCGCGAACGGCGTGGCCTCGCTGCCCTCCTCCAGCTTCACGTCGTCGATCCACAGGCCGCGCGTCTGGCTCTCGGTGCCAAATCGAACGACAAGGTCACGATCGCCCTCGCCGGGGGTAAAAGTGACTGAGACCCGCCGCCATTCGCTGCCGGTGGTGGGCGCCTGTGTACGGAACTGCCAGTCGTGGCCACAGATCATCGAGAGGATTCCGGGCGACTGCGAGCGGAACCAGGCACTAAATGTATAGGGCTTGCCCGGGACAACCTGTACACCTTCTAGGCGCCAGAGCATGCCGTAGATATGCGGGCCGAAGGGCGTGCCGTTGGTGATCCTGACACTGCGCTTACCGGAGTGAACCACACTCTCGTCGACGGTGCAGGTTGCGTCCGTGTTGCGCTTGTCCCACCCCCAGCCGCTCGGGAAGGGGCGCTCGTCGAGCTGCTCGAACCCGCCGTTCGTCAGCAGGTTCGGGTTCGGCGCGACGCGCTCCAGCTCGATGGCTGTGATGCGGACGGCAGGCGGCGATTGCGGCTGAGGCAAGAACGCGAGGAGCGCGACGGCGGCCCATCCCCACATGGCGGCATCTCCTAGGCTGAGGTTGGCGCGAGACGGGCCGGCGCGCGGGCCACCAAACGCCGCGACACGCGCACCGTCTATCACGCGGGGCAGTCTGCTCAGATTGTACCTGGCGGGCGCCGGCAGGTGGCAGATGGGCCCGCGGCGAAACACGAGGTGTCTCGGGGAGCGCGAAGGGCATGCGAACAGCGCGTCATGACAACGAACTGACGGTCCAGCGAGCCCACCTGATGATCGGGCGCGGCAAGCTGGAGGAGGCCGAGCGCTTGCTTCGGCAGCTACAGGCGCAGGCCCCGGATGCCGAGGTCGATGCCATGCTGGCGGCGATCCGGGAGCGGCGCTACGACGCCAAGCGCGACTCGGAGCGGCGGCGGGGAATACGGTACACGCTTGGCATACAGACGAGCTGGGGACGCCTCTGCTGGACGGTAGGCGCGATCTGCGCGCTGGTCTGGGGCATCTGGCGGACGGCGGAGAGCGTGTCGCTGGGCAGCGAGCAGGGATACGGCACGCTCGTCACCAGCACATGGCGAGGCAGATATGGGAGCGAGCACACCTACACGCGCCCGGTCTTCGCCGACGTGGCCCTGTACGCCCTGCTGGCGGTCGGCGGCGTGGCGGGGCTGGGCGTCGTGCGCTACGCCTCTCGCGGGGCGGCTGCCTGGGAAGAGCTGGACGCGCCGGACAACACGAGCAGCACCGACTGGATGATATAGGCCTGGCGACCGGCGGGCTAGGCCGAACCGAGCGACGAACGGGCCGACGCTATGTCCCAGGCGCGCGCGCCTCCAGAGCAGAGAGCCACTGCGCGAAGTGCGGGCACTGGTCGCGCATGGCTCCAAGCCCGACCTCCAACGCCGCCAACACACCGTGAAGTGGCTTCTGATACCCAGGCAATACGGACAGAACCCGCTTGGACGGCGCCGTCTGCGGCGAGTCGTTGATGTCCTCTGGCGTGGCGAACCCTTTGCGGATGGAGTGGAGCGCCGGAGCAAGGTCATCCCTGCAGACGCCCCGCGCGAAGGCCCGGCAGTCACTGAACAGCAATCCCTCAAACTCGTGCATCAAGACGAATGGCAGGAATCGGTCCTGTCGAAACTCCGAACCCAGGCGTCCAGCGACATCCTCCAGAACCCGCCTCTCGACGATGGCGGCTCTCTGCGCAAGTGGCGCGGTGGCCGCCTCCGATCGCCCCGGCCATGTGAGCGGCATCCCGTAGTAGTCGACCATGGTAGTCGATATTGCCCCAATGTCGTCCTTGAGGTGCCGCAGAACATCCTGCCGCACGGCCTCCCAGGGACGGGCGCCCCCTCGCCTGTCGCGGCTCCGGGCGTTCCCTAGCAACCGGGCGCTCACGACGGTGAAGCCCACACCCAGCAGGTGCGGCCGAAGGACTTCACCGACGAACGTCTCCTCAGTCTGCCCCTCGACGTGCACCAAGAGCCGTGCCATGGCCTCACTCCGACGCAGGACGTCCGCCCAACTCGTTCTTCTCCCACAACTGCCCCAAGCTATACTCCTCCAACCAGCCCCGCAGCCGACCTGCATCTAGACGGACCAGATCAGTGCCCCCCTCAACCCGTTCGGCGACGAGAACGTCCTCAGGCTGGAAGTTGTCCAGCAGTAGGCCGGACTGAGTTGACAGCAGCACCTGGGTGTCGCATGCGGCCTGCTTGACCATCGCGGCGAGCACGGTGATTGCGTACGGGTGCAGACCAAGCTCGGGCTCGTCCACCAGGATCACAGACGGCCTGAACTGAACTGGCTGCAGCATCAAGCACGCGAGCGCCATGAACCGTAGCGTACCATCAGAGAGCGACGATGTGTCGAAGAACGCATCCGACCCCTTGTGCCGCCACTCGAGCCTGATCTTGTCCGGGTTCAGCTTCGAGGGCTCAAGCACGAAGTCATCGAAGAACGGAGCTATCTGCTGTACTGTCCGCCGGACCAGTGCATACGACCCCTCGTGCCGACGCCGTAGGTAGTAGAGGAACGCCGCCAGGTTGGAGCCGTCTGGGCGCAGGAACCGGTTATCGTTCAGGTCGCATGTCCGCTTCAGAGGCGAGGCCGCACTCGTATCATGGAAGTGGTAGACGCGCCAGCTGTCAAGGTGCTGGCGGACGTAGCCAGCGATGCGGACGGCCTTACCGTCGCTAATCCCTGCCTCCTTCCCGACACGAAGGAGAGGATCACGGTATGGCTCCCGGTGCTTGCTCCGGTCCCAGTAGAATGCGGCCTCGCGAACCGGCAGCAATTCGTCTGTTCCGGTTGGCTGTAGGCCCACCTCATACTGGTTCATGCCCGAGCGAAAGGACACCCGAATGTAGAGCTCAGGCGTCACCTTGGAGCCGAAGTGCAGAATGCGATCAGCACCGCCAGCCAAGGCCACGTAGTCCTGAAGCCTGCCCTCGCGGATCGCTCGTAGGAAGTCGAAGAGTCCCACGAAGTTGGACTTGCCCGAGCCATTCGGCCCTATCACCACGTTGATGGGCCCGAGCCGCAGCTCGGTAACTCGTGCCAAGCTTCTGAACCCGTGCACGGTGATCCAGTCCAGTTCCACTATCGCACTCCCCCTCGGGATCGCCAGATCGCGGGCGGACACAGCGCAACGGGCCAGAGCCAGCCACCCCAGATTGTACCTTGCTCCGCGCGCAAGGTTCCTGGTCGGCGCATGGCGAATAGGGCTGACAGTCCCGACGCCGCTCCGACGAATCCCAGGAGGCACCGATGCCCGATCAGCACGACGAGCCGTTTGTGAGCCTGGACCCGGCCGACCTGCCGCCGGGCGACGTGCACCGCCTGCTGCTGCACTGCGTCGCGCCGCGGCCGGTCGCTCTGACCTCGACTTTGTCCAAGTCCGGCCGGAGGAACCTTGCACCGTTCAGCTACTTCATGGCTGGCGGCGCCAACCCGCCATCGGTCGTCATCTCGCCGATCACCGGGCGAGACGGCGCGCCAAAGCATACACTGGCGAACGTGGCCGACACCGGCGAGTTCGTCATCAGCGTCGTGACTCACGATCTGCGCGACCAGATGAACCGGGCGTCCATCGAGTGCGGAGCCGACGAGGACGAGTGGCAGGTGGCCGGGCTCACTCCCCTGCCCTGCTCGCTGGTGGCGCCCCCGCGCGCGGCCGAGAGCCCGCTGGCGATGGAGTGCCGCCTCTTCAAGATCGTGCCGCACGGCGCGGGGCACCTGGCGGCGAACTACATCATCGGCGAGGTGGTGCAGTTCCACGTGGCGCGCGCGCTGATGCCGGGCGGCGTGTTCGAGCCGGGGCACATCGACTACGTGGCACGCCTGGGCGGCGACGCATACGCCCGCGTGACTCCGGAGACGACGTTCAGCATGCCCAGGCCCCAGAAACCGTAGGAGGGACACCGGGAGTGGAGTACGACGCGAGGGCCGAGGTCGAGCGGGTGCTGGCGGACGACCGACGATATGGCAGGCGTGAGTCGGTGGCCGGGTGGATCTTCGTCGCACTGGGAGTCGGCCTCGCCACCGGCGCGGCGCTCTGGGTAGCCCGCGGCGCAGGCCCGATCGAGAACGCACTATGGCTGCTGCTGCTCGGGTTCGTGCTGCCCGTTCTGGTGCCCTTGGTGGTGTTCCGGCCACTCGCGTCGCGGCACAACAGAGCCGTGCTCGGCCAGATACGGGCAGTCGACGAACCTGTGGCCGTCGTGGAGGCGCTGCAGACGATCGTCGAGGAGATGCGCCTGTCCCGCAACATGGAGCAGGTCACCGCGGTCGAGGCGGCGTTGCTGGACAACCTGTCCGCAGCCGATGCGCAGCGCCTGTCTCCGCGGTGGCCGCGGATCGTGCACCGCATCCTGATGGGCGCCACAGACCCGCTTCGGATGCTTGATCCCCAGCAGAGGCGGTCGATGAGGCCTGCCCCATACGCCCGCTTGGCCGGCATGATCGGTGATGCGTCGCACGTGCAGCCGCTCAAGCGCCTCGCCGAGATGAGACCCCGCGGCGCCGAGCAGGAGGCGATCCGGCTCGAAGCGGAGAAGGCGCTGTCCGCGCTGCTGGCCCGGCTGGACGCGAGCGGCGACCGCCTGCTGCGGCCGGCGAGCGGCGAGGCGGAGACGCTGCTGCGGCCGACCGATGCAGCGGAGCCCGACCTGCTGCTGAGGCCCGCCGCGGCGGAGGCTGAGACCACTGAGGTACGCCAGGACGCGAGGTAGCCCGCCATGTCGTGGGTGCATCCCGACCCAACCAGGCTGCGAAAGCTGCTGGGCGACTACCGTAAGGAGTGCACCCGGCAGAAGCGCATGGGATGCCCGGCACTAATCGGCGCGGGCGGCATCGTGTGGTCCGGGCTGTACCAGGCGACGCACCCAGCCCCATCGCTGCACCCGCTCTGGGTGATGGGCATCGTCGCCATGCTGCTCGGCGTCAGCCTCGGCGCGTCCGCGCTGGGCGCGATGCTCTGGCCCTCACGCTCGCGGCGACGCGTCCTGCGAGAGCTGATGCGCGAGGACGAGGTCGATCTCATCCCGGCGCTCATCGACATACGAACCGGCCAGATGCCCCAGCGGGATCGCGCCGAGGTCGACGAGCGTCTGGCGCAGTTCCTGAAGCGCGTCAGCCCGCGCGACGCCCGGCGCATCGATGACGAGGGACAGGCGGGGATCCGCGCGCTGCTGCGGGAGAGCCCGCGATGGATGCGGGCGAAGGAGCCGCTCCTGCACCAGACCGAGCTGACCGAGGCGCTGCTGCACGCCGTCGTCCAGCTCGGCGACACGAGCGCGCTGCGGCCGGTGGCTGTGCTGGCCGAGATGCCCGAGCGCGGCTGCCACCACGAGCGCATCCGGGGCATCGCGTCGCAGGCGGCGGCTTCGCTGAAGGCCATCGTCGATCGCTCCGGCGACCGCCTGCTGCGGCCCGCAGATGCCGGGGCAGACACGCTGCTTCGCCCGGCAGAGGCTGCTGGAACTGAGACGCTGCTGCGGGCCGTGGAGAGTGGTGAGGCGGAGGAGCGGCAGGAGTCGGGGCAGTGAACAGAAGGCCGAAGCGCCAGCGAACACCGGTCAAGCGGTTCGAGGCGGCAATGTACCGCCAGATGGCGGCGTGGGGCGCGGCCACGCTGCTCATCGTGTTTGCATGGATTGCGCTAACCCTCGCTGCAGAGCACGTCACGGGGCTGCGTTTCAGCGGCAGCCTGGTCACGCTATCTGGCCTGGCACTCGGCATGCTCGCAGCGCCGTTCGCATTCCGCCGCTCGAAGCGGCTGCGGCGGGCCATCGACGCGCTCGACGAGGCGCCACCGGAGGAAGCCCTGTCCGCCCTGTACGAGAACGTGGTGAGTGCCGGCAAGTTCGGCGGACCACTAGTCGCCGAGGACGCGATCTGCCGCCACCTCGAGCGCCTGATCGCCCAGCCGCAGGCGACCGTGTCGCCGAACATCATGGAGCGCGTCTGCGGTGAGATCCAGCGCGCCACCGGTTGGCGAAGCCGTAGCAGTGGGCTCCCCTACCGCTCGTACGTCCTCGCGCACATCCACGCCGCCGCCGTGATCGGGGGGCAGCGCTACGTGCAGCCGCTGGCCGATCTGGCCGCCATCAAGCCGCGCGGCGCCGGGGAGGAGGAGGTGCGGGCGGCCGCGGCGGAGGCGCTGCGCGTGGTGCAGGCGCGGCTCGGCGAAGCGAACGACCACCTGCTGCGCCCAGCCGCAGCGCCCGGCGAGACGCTGCTGCGACCTGCGGAGGCTGCGGGAACCGCGGCGCTGCTGCGGGCGGTGGAGGGTGAGCACCGGCAGGAGACGAGCGGATGAAGCCGTTCAGACTGCCGCCGACACCCATCGACACGATCCGCCGGGAACTGCAGCGCGACGCTCTCACCTACATGGCCGTGGCTCTGGCCACCACCGCCCTGCCGTGGGCTATCGCGCACCTGCTCAGGCGGTGGATCGACGTTCCAGTCCTCGCCCTGGTTGCCATCGGCGCCCTAGCCGGGCAGCGGACCGCCGAGTGGGCCGTCAAGCGCAGACGCGGGCTGCGCCGCGCGCTGGCCGACCTCGACGCCTTGCCTCCCGCCAGGGCACTCGACACCCTCTGCTGGAGTGGCGGCACAGGCCTGGGCTCGTGGTCGACCTATCGTGTGGACGCGACATTCGCCCGGCACCTGCGCCGCCTATGCGCGGACGACATCGGCACGATCCCGGGCATCGTCCACAGCGCGATCCTCGATGGGATTCGACGGTGTCCGCGCTCGATGCGGGGTAGGGGGCCCGACCGCAAGTCCCCCGCGTACATCCTCGCGCACATCCATGCCGCCGCGGCGATCGGAGGGCAGCGCTACGTGCAGCCGCTGGCCGACCTGGCCGCCATCCGGCCGCGCAACGCCGGGGAGGAGGAGGTGCGGGCCGCCGCCGCGGAGGCGCTGCGCGTGGTGCAGGCGCGGCTCGGCGAGGCGAACGACCACCTGCTTCGCCCGGCCGACGCACCCGGCGAGACGCTGCTGCGGCCTGCGGAGGCGGCGGGAACCGAGGCGCTGCTGCGGGCCGTCGAGGGTGAGCGGCGGAAGGAGACGAGCGGGTGAGCATCAGCCAGGCTGGCGGCGACGCGCGGCAAGTGGTAGAATGCTAGACATGAACACGAACTACGCATCGATCATCACGATGGAGCCCGGGAAGCGAGGGGGAAAGCCCTGCATCCGTGGCATGCGGATCACCGTGTATGACGTGCTCTCGTATCTGGCATCGGGCATGAGCATAGAGGAAGTGCTCGCCGACTTCCCTTATCTCACGCGCGACGATGTGCTGGCCTGCCTGAGCTACGCCGCTGATCGCGAGCGACGGATGATGTCGGATTGAGCGTTCGCCTACTGCTCGATCAGAACCTGTCACCGCGTCTGGCATCGGCGCTCGCCGACGTCTTCCCCGATACCATCCACGTCCAGGCCGTCGGCCTTGAGCAAGCTACCGATGGCGCCGTCCTTCGCTTCGCGCTCGACCATGGGTTTGTCATCGCCACGAAGGACTCCGACTTCGTCGATATGGCGTTGGCGCGGGCTGAGGCCCCCCATATCGTGTGGCTCAGGCTACGCAACTGCTCGACCCGTGAGATCCAGGATGCTCTGACAGGCAGTGCCGACGCGATCGGCCGCCTCGCCGAAGATACGCAGACAGCAGTGCTTGTGCTCGAACGACCGCACACGAGGACGTAGCCGCCGACCCCGCCCCGGCACCGGCGCCCGTGCGACGGCGTCCTACCTGGAGTAAGGGGCCACCCGCCAGCCGGCGGATGGCCCCCTGTCGTTTGTGGCTACCTCGCCAGGCCGGCGGCCTCGATGGACCAGACGCCAGGCCCGAGGCGAAGGGAACCGTCCGGGCCGCCGGCAGCCTTGCCGCGCTTGAGCGACACGGCGGTGGGCTTGCCGGGCCACTGGACGCGGCAGGTGACGCCGCGCGGCACCGTCAGGTCGAGGGCCATGGTCCCACCGTCGAGCTTCCACGAGACCTGCACGGGGCCGCGCGGAGTGGGCACCGCGCCGCGCGCCCAGGCGAGGCCGGCCGGCTGCGGCGCGACGATCACCTCCCGCATGCCGTCCGCGGTGGGGCGAACCCCGAGCACCCAGGCAGGCAGCAGGCTGGTTGGGCCGCTGGACCAGCCGTGGCAGAGGCTCGCGCCGGCGTTCCACACTTCCCACGCCGTGGTGGCGTCCGCGTCGAGCATCACCTTCCAGCGCCGCATGTACTCCACCGCCTCGTCGGCGCGCCCGCTGTCCAGCATCGCCCAGAGCCAGTAGAGCGAGAAGTACGGCGAACCGCAGCGCACCGCCGGCTTGCCGGACGCCTCGTCCAGGCGGGCGAACACCCGCGCGCGCTTCTCTGGCGGCGTGATGCCGTAGAGGATGCCGAGCGCGTTGGCCTGCTCGCTGACGGTGGCGCTGAGCTTGCCGTCGTTGTGCAGCGCGTCGGAGAAGGCGCCATCCGCGTCGGACCAGAGCAGGCGGCGCATCGTCGCGCGGTGCGTCTCGGCGGCCTGCGCGCATCGGTCGGCCTCGGCGCGATTGCCCAGGCGCGCTTCGAGGCGGCTCGCCGCGTCCAGCGCGCCCACGTAGAAGGCATTGAGCGCGGTGCAGGCGCCTTGCTTGTCGATATCGGCCCAGTCGATGAACACCCAGCCGGGCACGTCGCGGAGGAGACCGTCCTTGTCCCGGAACTTGTCGAACCACTTCAGCGCGCGCTGGATCTTCGGCTCCAACTGGCGGGCGAAGGCGACGTCGCCGGTGAAGCGGACGTAGTCATCGAGGGTCATCACCCAGATTAGGCAGAAGTCCGGCAGGTAGCGGTTGTCGAAGTCGGCGGGCCACACGCCTGGCGTGATGCCGTCGGCGCGCTGCCCCTG